>DATAVB010000040.1:0-50819 GCA_036267955.1 Mycobacteriales bacterium
TTTGGCGATGTAGTTGCGGGCATCGGTGAAGGCGGTCCGGATCACCGCCGCGGTGCCGAGCCGGGTGCTTGGTGTCTGTTTCTTGTCGCCATACACCCGTTTCGGGTTCTCGCCGAGCGCCGATTTCACGCCGCTGGGGGAGCGCAGCGCCATTTCATCGACCGTCCGGCCCCAGGTGCGCAGCGCCACGGTCTGGCCGCCGATCGGGTTGCCGGAGCCGGGATTGACGTTAACGGCGAGCACCCCGCCGCCGATCGCGTCGCGGAAGCCGAGGTCGGCCGGGTTGATCGCGTCGATCGCGCGAACATGCGCGGTGACCGGATCGGTCATCTCGTTGGTGTCCTGACCGGCCCAGCCCTCGGCCTCCTCGTGCACACCGACGTGGGCATGCGCGTCGATGAAGCCCGGCAGCACCCAGCTACCGGTCGTGTCGATCACCTCGGCCCGCTCGGGCACGGGCAGCGAGGCATCGCCGACGGCGCTGATCCGGTCGCCGTCCAGCAGCACGGTGCCGCGTTCGATCGGCGCGGCGTCGATGGGCAGTACGCGGCCGCCCACGAGAGCAGTCAGAGATGCGGGCACGAGTCGGAACCTCCACCGGTCGGGGTCATGAACTATCACCTTGCCACGGCCGGACCCGCTCAACCGCCGCGGTGCGGAGTTGCGGAGGTGCGGCGGCGGTGCGGGGCGCTCAGCCGGACCGGGCGTGCAGCTCGCCGCCGGGCCCGGCGACACAGCTGCCGGTCCGCGCCGTCATTGCGTAAAACTCGCCGAGACAGCCGCCGAACTCGTGGTGCCCCTGTGCGTCGGGGTGGAATGACTGCTGCACCAGATGCGTGGTGAGGCCGTTCGGGAGGTCGGAGAGTTCGATCTTGATCCCGTTCTCCCAGGCCGCCGAGCCGGACGTGTTGCACGCCTCGTGCCCGGCGGTCGCGCTGGCGAGGCTGAGGAACCGTACGTTCTCCGCGGACGCGGCCTGTGCGAGCGCTGAGGACAATTGCGGTACGGCGGTGTTGCGGCCCCAGTCGGCATCCGACTTGCGCAGCGGACAGCCCTCGACTGCGTGCGCCGCGTCCATGTCCCCGGTGACTGGCGAGGCGTACGACAGCAGCACGAACTGGTAGCCGCTGTCGGCGTACCCGGCGTCGCGCATCACCGCGCGCAGGTCACTGATCGCCTTCTCCACCTTCGGGATCATCGCCTGGGTGCGCTGGCTCCAGGCCGCGCCGTCCTTGTCCTGGCAGCTCTTCCCGAGTGGGTTGACCCAGGCCAGAATGCAGTCCGTGATGACGTCGGAGAAGTCGGGATCGTCGTTCGCGCCGACCTGCACGACGAGCATTTTCACGTGATAGCGCTCGGCTATCGGCGCCAGTTGGCTGGCCTGCGAGGTCTCGGTGTAGTGCGACGGCCCGCCGATCTGCAGGTTCTCCGCGGTCGCTCCGGAACACGCCAGGTTGACCGTCTTGTCGACCGCGACACCGGTCTCGTGGATCATCGCGGCGGCCGAGCGGTGGCAGTAGTCGTCCGGCCCGTCGGTGCCGGCCGCGTAACTGCCGGCGCCCTCGCCCGAGATCGCCGAGTCGCCGAGCGAGACGATGGCGGTGGGCCGGTTGTCGACCGCCGAGCCGGTGGCCGCTCCGGCACCGCGGGAGACCGCCAGACCGGCCGTCACCAGCGCGGCCATCGTCAGCCCGCAGGCCGCGATCGCCGCGATGAGCTGCCGTCTCGTCATGCGCAGACCTCCACTGATAGTGACCGAATGATCACCGAACAAGGATATCCAGATAGTGCGGGTTAGGGTCGAGGCGATGACACGGGTGCTGGCCGTCGCCGACGAAGTCGTCGAATCGCTGTGGTCGCAGCAGGTACGCCGGCACGCTCCCGATCTGTTGGTGGCCTGTGGCGACCTTCCGTTCGATTATCTCGAGTATCTGGTCAGCACGCTCGATGTGCCCGCGGTATTTGTGCCGGGCAACCACGATCCGGATGTCGGCGGGGTCCGGCAGAGTCGGGCCGGGCTACCGGTGCGTGACGGTCTGCCGGCCGTACCGGTCGGACCTGCCGGGCTGGTCAACGCGGACCGGCGGATCGTCGATGCGGCCGGGCTCCGGCTGGCCGGCCTCGGCGGCTGCCTGCGCTACCGGCCCGGCCCCAACCAGTACAGCCAGCGGCAGTTCGCCGGCCGGGCCCGGTCGCTGCGCCGTCGGGCCGCGGCACGGAAATGGCGGGACGGTCAGGCCGTTGACATCCTGCTCACCCACGCCCCGCCAGCCGGACTGGGCGACGAGGAAGACCTGCCACACCGCGGCTTCACCGCGCTGCACGACCTGGTGGAACGGCTGCGCCCGGCGCTGCTGCTGCACGGCCACATCCACCCGCACGGCATTCCGCGTCCGGACCGCATGATGGGCGCCACCCGGGTCTGCAACGTGGTGGGCTACCGACTGATCGACCTGCCGGACTGAGCCGAAACGCAGCCGCCAGGGAGGCCGGATCCGGCCGCCAGACCTGAATTGCGTGCAAGGATCGGGCGCATGGCACGTGACACGGGTTTTCCCGTCGCGGATGCGGAGAACGACTTTCTCCGGCTCCGGCGCCAGCAGGTGTTGTCCCGGCTGTCGCGGCGGCTGCGGTTCGAGCCCGACGACGTCAACCTCGTGCTGCCGTTCGATGAGGTGGTGGCGGCGCTCGGCTACGTCGGCGAGCACTATGTCGGGCTGCAGGTCATCGAGCTGGACAGCATCGTCGGCAGCGTGGACAAGACCCGCGACTTCGACCGGAAGTTCCGGCCGACCTCGCCCCGGGTGCGGGCCCGCTGGGAGCGGATCGCGACCGCGCAGCGCCGCGGCGAATCAATGCCGCCGATCGACGTTTACCGCATCGGTGACCTGCATTTCGTCCGCGACGGTCACCACCGGGTGTCCGTCGCGCACGCCATGCACCGATCCACGATCGAGGCGTACGTAACCGAGATCCGCACTCGACTGCCCGCCACCGACATCCGCAGCCGCGGTGATCTGCTGGTCAAGGACTATGAACGGGTCTTCGCCGCGCGGGTGCCGCTCGACCGGCCGGCGCACGCCTCGATCCACGTCGCCGATCCATGGAGTTATGCCGAGCTGGGCGAGGCGGTCGAGGCCTGGGGATTCCGCTACCTGCAGGGCGCCGGCAGATTCCTGGACCGGGCCACCGTCGCGCGGCTCTGGTACGAGGATGAATACCAACCCGTCGTACAGATGCTGCGCGAGGCGGACCTGATCGGCGCGCGCACCGACGCGGAGGCCTACCTCCGCGTCGCGAGCGAGCGTTACCGGTTGATGCGTACCCACGAGTGGAACGACGAGGTGATCGCCCGCCTGCGGGACGCGTTGGACTGACCGGCCGTGCTACGTGGCGGGGTCGGCGTGCCGGCCCGCCTCGCTGGCCGCCGAGGACACCGCGTGCGTGAGGTTCTCGCCGGACCGCGGGTCGAAGATATGGATCTTGCGGGCGTTGAACCACAGGTCGAGCGGCTGGCCCTCGCGGGCCCGGCTGGTCGGGTCGAGCCGGGTGACCACCTGGTTGGCGTCGATCGCCGCCTCGGCGCTGCCGGAGTCCCGGGCCAGCTCATCCAACTCGGCCGAGCTGGCGCCGACCCCCTCGACGCTGAAATACGCGAAGATGTCCGACCCCATTGATTCCAGCACCTCGACGGTGGCGGTGAAGGTGCCGCCACCGGCCTTGTCCTCGACCAGGCTCGCGTCCTCGAAGTGCTCCGGGCGCAGGCCGACGATGACGTCCCGCTCGGCCTTACGGGCCTCGAGGGTCTGGCGGATCTCGTCGGTCAACGGGATATTCCCGATCGGCGAGTGCAGCGTGCCCTCCTCCAGCGTCCCGGGCAGGAAGTTCATCGACGGCGAGCCGATGAACCCGGCCACGAACAGGTTGACCGGCAATTCGTACAGCTCGTGCGGGCTGCCGATCTGCTGCACCAGACCGCCGCGCATCACCACGACGCGGTCGCCGAGGGTCATGGCCTCGGTCTGGTCATGGGTCACGTAGACGGTGGTGGTGCCGAGCTGTTTCTGCAGCCGGGACACCTGGGTACGCATCTGTACCCGCAGTTTGGCATCCAGATTGGACAGTGGCTCGTCCATCAGGAACGCCTTGGGGTCACGGACAATCGCCCGGCCCATGGCGACCCGCTGGCGCTGGCCGCCGGAGAGGTTCGACGGCTTGCGGTCGAGGTGCTGAGTCAGCTCAAGGACCTGTGCGGCCTGCTCGACCTTTTCGTTGATCGTCGCCTTGTCGACCTTGGCCAGCTTGAGCGGAAAGCCCATGTTCTCCCGCACGGTCATGTGCGGATAAAGGGCATAGTTCTGGAAGACCATGGCGATGTCGCGATCTTTCGGCGCCTTGTTGTTGACGACCTCGCCGCCGATCCGCAGCTCACCGGAGGTGATGTCCTCCAGCCCCGCGATCATGTTGAGCGTCGTCGACTTCCCGCAACCCGACGGCCCAACCAGAATGATGAATTCGCCGTCGGCGATCTCGATGTTGACGTCCTGTACGGCCAGGGCGCCGTCCGGGTAACGCTTGGTCACCCCATCGAGCACGATGTCAGCCACAGTCGGCTCCTATCCCTTGACGGCGCCGGACGTGAGTCCGGCAACGATACGACGCTGAAAGAGCAGAACGAAAATAATGATCGGGATCGTGATGATCACCGAGGCGGCGGCGATGGAGCCCGCCGGCTGCTCGAACTGGGACGCTCCGGTGAAGAATCCCAGCTCGGCCGGCACGGTGCGCGATCGGGTGGTCGAGGTGAGCGAGATGGCGAAGAGGAAGTCGTTCCAGCAGAAGATCAATACCAGGATCGCCGTGGTGAAGATGCCCGGCGCCGCCAGCGGAGCGATGACCTGTCGGAACGCCTGCACCGGGGTCGCCCCGTCCATCTTCGCGGCCTTTTCCAAATCCCACGGAATCTCCCGGAAAAAGGCGGAAAGGGTGTAGATCGCCAGCGGCAGCGAGAAGGTCATGTAGGGGATGATCAGCCCGAACCAGGTATCGAAGAGGTGCAGCGACCGCTCGATGCTGAACAGCGGACTGACCAGCGAGATCTGCGGGAACATCGCGATCAGCAGCGACATGCCGATCAGCAGACCCTTGCCGGGAAAGCGGAGTCGCGCGATGGCGTACGCGGCCATGGTCGCCAGGGCCACCGCGATCGCCGTCGAGATCACCGCGATCCCGATCGAGTTGATGATCGACCGGACGAATTCGCCGAGCTTGAAGATTCCGCGGTAATTCTCCAGCGACCAGGCCGTCGGCCAGAAACTCCCGCCGTCGGTGGCGATGCTGGCCGGCTTTTTGAACGACAGCGATACGAGCCACCACACGGGGAACAGCGCCCACGCGATGACCAGAATGTTGCCGGCCGACCAGCCGATCTTCTTGCCTGTGGTGACAGCCATCAGCCTCTCCCGCCCAGATCGCTGCCCGGTGTGGCGGTACCGAACGCTTTGATGAAGATGAATGCGATGATCGCGACACAGATGAAGATCAGCACCGAGATCGCCGAGCCGACGCCGAGGTTGAGCGCGACAAACAGGTTGTCGTAACCGATGAAGGACACCGAACCGGTGCCGTTGGCGCCACCGGTCAGCGCGTAGATGTTGTCGAAGATCCGGAAAGCGTCGAGGGTACGGAACAACAGCGCCACCAGGATCGCCGGTTTCATCACCGGCAGCATGACGTTGACGAACCGTTCCCGCGCGGTGGCCCCGTCCATCTTGGCCGCGTTGATCAGTTCCTCCGGCACCAGCGCCAGGCCGGCCATCAACAGCAGCGCCATGAAGGGGGTGGTCTTCCAGATCTCGGCGAGAATGATCGCCCCGATGGACTGGTACTCGTTGGTCAGCGGCGCGCCACCCGAGAGATGTTGGATCCAGCCGATACCCGGCGTCCAGGCGTACTGCCAGCCCAGGCCGGCGGCGATCGTCACGATGCCGTACGGAATCAGGATCGCGGTGCGGACACCGCCGCGACCCCAGATCGTGCGGTGCATGACCAGGGCCAGGGCCAGGCCGAAGGCGAACTCGACGATCACCGAAATCACCGTGATGGCGAGGGTCACCCAGAGCGAATGCCACCAGATGCTCGAGGTGAGCACGGTCGTGTAATTGTCGATGCCGACGAATTTGGACTGCTGGGGGAATCGCAGGTCACTGCGGCGCAGCGACAGGTAGATCGCGTAGATGATCGGGTAGGCGGTGACCAGCAGCATCACCACGACGGCCGGGGCACACAGCGTCCAGCCGAGCTTTCGTTCGGCGCGGGCGCCCTCGGATAGCGCGGATTTACCGTTGCGCCGGGTTTCGGTGGCTTCCGTCTCCTCGCCGGCGGTCTGCGCAATGTGACTCATCGTTGCCTCACACGCGGAGCGCGGATGTCCTCGATTGTCACGGGACCAGTCCCTTCGACTGCAGGGCGTCGGATATCTGACTCGTCAGCGATTTGAGGGTTTTGGAGGGATTGATTTTCGCCACCGGCGAGACGGTGTGCGAGATCGCGATCGACACGCTCTGGTAGGCGGGCGTCTTGGGCCGGACCGCCGCGTTCTGCAGCTGGGTGTAAATCAGGTTGTAGAACGGGTACTGCTTTTTGAAGTCCGCGCTCGGGTTGGTGTAGACGCTCTTCAGCGTCGGCGGCAGACCGCCCTGGGTTGCACCGACCAGCTGATTGCTCTTGCCGGCCAGACACAATGCGGCCTCGAACGCCAGCTGCCGGTGCTTGCTGAACGGGCTGATCGCCAGGTCGATGCCGCCGATGGTGGACCGCGCCTGCTGACCCGCCTTCACGGTCGGGAACGGCGCATAGCCGAACTCCTTGGCCAGATCGACCCCGCCGACCTTCGGCTGGTCGGCGATCATCGACGACCAAACGTACGGATAGTTGATTTCGAAGGCCGCGGCGCCGGACTCGAACTGCAGCCGCCCCTGGTCCTCCTGCGAGGTTCCCAATGACGGATCCCCGACGGTTGTCGCCATCTTGTGCATCGTCTGCAGCGCGGTAAGGGCCGGCGCACCCAGGGACGGCTTGGTGCTGGCGGAATTCAGGATCGAACCGCCGGCGCTGGCCACCATCGAGTTGAACCAGACGGTGACGCCCTCGTACTGGGCGCCCTGCTCCTCGACGTAGTAGGGCTTGTGCTGCGCTTTGAGCTTTTGAGCCTGGGAAATCATGTCGTCCCAGGTCTTCGGCGGATTGGGTACGAGGTCCTTGCGGTACCACAACAGCTGGGTATTCGAGTTGTACGGCACCGCATACAGCTTTCCCTGCCAGGTCGCGGTGTCCAGCGGTCCGGCGAGCTGGTCGTCCTTCGCCTTCGTCTCGTTGTCGCCGGTCCAGGGCAGCGCCCAGCCGGCTTCGGCGAATTCCGCTTCCCAGGTGACGTCCAGGCCCATCACGTCGACGGTGCTGTCCTTGGCGGCCATCCGGCGCACCAATTGCAGTCGCTGCTGGTCGGCGGCGGTCGGCAGCTTGATGTAATTGACCTTGTATTTGCCGGCAGCCTGTTTGGTGCAGGCGTCCGCATTCAGCTGGGTGGCGGCCGCGCTGCCGGGTTGGTCGTAGAAGTTGATGGTGACCGGTCCGCTGGAGCTGCTGCCCCCACAGGCGGCCAGCACGGAGGTCAGGGTTATCACCGCGGCTGAACAGGCGACGGCTCGTCCGGGTCGGCGCAGCCTGGACCGGCGGCTAGGCAAGGTGCCCACGCTGGCACTCTCCTCACTACATCGAGGCACCCACGAGCGGATCGCCGCGCGGAACGCGGCGCTCGTGGATGATCAAAACGTACGCAGCACCTATGCCGCCCGCAACCGACACGCAGGGAATTCTGGCAATTTCGTTACTAACGGTGGTGAGGCCGTGGCACACCCCGCCGGATCTGTCCGGTCCGCCTCCCGTCAGAATTGACGGGTGTCACGTGTTCTGTACCGCCACTGTCGGCTGCCCGGTCTCATTCCGGGCCATGCCGCGATCCTGGTGGCGGACGGGGCCATCGGCTGGCTCGGTTCCGACGCGGGCGACGCTCCCACCGAGGCCGATCGGGCGCAGCAGGTCGACCTCGGTGGCGCTCTGGTCACACCGGCATTTGTCGACGCGCACGTGCACGCCACCGCAACCGGGCTGGCGCTGGACGGCCTCGACCTGCATGCGGCCGGGTCCCGGCAGGCGGTCCTCGATGCGGTCGCCGAATATGCCCGCCGCACGGGCGATTCCGTCATTCTCGGCACCGGATGGGACGAGTCGGCGTGGAGCGACCCGCGACCTCCCACCGCGGACGAACTGGACCAAGCCGCCGCCGGCCGGCCGGTTTACCTGTCGCGGGTCGACGTGCATTCCGCTCTCGCCTCGCGGGCGCTGCTCGCCCGCTGTCCGGGAGTCGGCGGTCACGCCGGATATGTCCATAGTGGACTGATGTATCGCGACGCGCATCACGCCGTACGCCAGGCGGCGCTGGCGGCCGTGACGGACGAGCACCGCGCCGCCGCGCAGCGCCGGACCCGACGACATGCCGCATCGCTCGGGATCGGCTGCCTGCACGAGATGGCCGGTCCGGAGGTGTCCGGTGCGGCCGACCTCAGCAGCCTGCTGGCTCTCGCCGCGGCCGAGCCCGGACCAGAGATCGTGGGTTACTGGGGCGCTCTCGACGACATCGATACCCCACGTCGGCTCGGTGTCCAGGCCGGCGGCGACCTGTTCTGCGACGGTGCGATCGGGTCGCGCACCGCCGCCCTGTGGGAGCCGTACGCCGACCGACCGACCAGTGGTCACCTTTACCAGGACGACAGCGCGGTGGCTGAGCACCTCATCGCCTGTACTGAAGCCGGTTTGCAGGCCGGCTTTCACGCGATCGGCGACCGTGCTCTGGCCGCCGTCGCCGGCGGCCTGCGCAAGGCGGCCGCGGCGGTCGGCACCGACCGGATCCGGGCCGGCCGGCACCGGGTCGAGCACGCCGAACTGGCCGAGCCCGACGCCATCTCGACCTTCGCCGACCTCGCCGCGGTCGCTTCCGTACAGCCGGCCTTCGATGCCCGCTGGGGCGGACCCGGCGGGATGTACGAGACCAGACTGGGTACGGCGCGGGCCGCCGCGCTCAATCCGTTCGCCGGTTACGCGGCGGCCGGGGTCGCCCTGGCGTTCGGTTCGGATTCGCCGGTCACCCCGATGGATCCGTGGGGCGGGATCCGGGCGGCGGTGCTGCATCACGAACCGACGGCCCGGCTGTCGCAGGAGACTGCGTTCGCCGCCGCGACCTCGGGCGGCTGGACAGCGGCGCGGCGACCGGGATCCGGCCGACTCGCGGTCGGCGCGCCAGCCACGTTCGCGGTTTGGGATACCGGTGAGATGCCGGATCTGGCCGCGGGGGAGCCGAACCCGGTCTGCCGGCTGACCGTCGTGTCCGGAACACCGGTCGGCTGACCCAACGATTTCGATCCGGCAATTCGACCCGGTGATCGACACACCGGGGCGACACGCCGGAAACCTTGGCGGCCAAGAAAATATTGTCGAGCCGGACTACCTCACCGACCTGCGAATTCACTCCGATGAGTGGGAAATGGGAGGTTGACAGGAGGTGGACCGCAGTCGGTATGGTGCGCCAGTCCTCGTCTCGAAGTCGCGGCCTGTAGCGGCAGCGGAACGTGGGCGGGTCGGATGGCAAGTTTCTCCGGGAACGTCGACCACGGGGTCGGTCCACGCCGTCGAACCGGTTCGTGCCAGTGCGTCTGACGAGGTGCGGGACAACGTCCCGAGCCGCCGCCGATTTGACCTCGGGCACTCGCCAGGTCCGGCTTGGCGACGGCGCGCCGGAGAAGCCACCGGATCGGCGACGGGTGAGCTGCTTGGGAGGCAAGTCGGGCCAGTAGACAACGGCGCAGATGCCCGCAGCCAGCAGGCGGTCGGTCGGTCCGAAGGTCACGATCACGGTTTCCCGCAGTCCCGCGCACGCTCGGCTCGGGGATGGAGTGTCCGCACTCCACCCCCGAGCCGACCCACCGCCTGCACCCCCGCAGCCGGGGCAGTTTGCCCACAATCCGGTACGGTCGCCCGGCTGACATTTCGACGCGCAGCCGTAGAGTAGGTGAAGGCCGCGGTCGACGGCCGCCCGCGTCGGGCGCGGGAGCAGCCGGTCGAAGGGATCTCAGGGCAGCGTGCGGCCATTGCGGAGCGACTTTGGAGCGCAGCCATGGGTTCGGCTGCGGAGCGACTTTGGAGCGCAGCCATGAGTTCGGCTGCGGAGCGGCTCGTGAGCAGAGTCGCGAGATCCGAGCCGGTCTTCGACCGGTACGCGTTCCTCGCGGCGGCGGCGAGTGGCGGCCTGCTTGTGTTCGCCTTTCCCCCGTTCGGTTTCTGGCCGGCGGCGCCGGTCGCGGTGGCGATGCTCAGCCTGATCGTGCACGGGCGGTCCGCGAAGTCGGGATCCTGGTACGGCTGGATCTTCGGCCTCGCGTTCTGCCTGCCGTTGCTGCACTGGGCCGGCACGTATGTCGGGCTGGTGCCGTGGCTGTTGCTCGGTCTGCTTGAGTCGGCGTTCTTCTGTCTGCTCGGCGCCGGTCTGGCCATCGTGCAGCGGCTGCCCTTCTGGCCCGCATGGGCGGCGGCGATGTGGGTCGCCGAGGAGGCGTTCCGGGACCGGTTCCCGTTCGGCGGGTTGCCCTGGGGGCGGCTCGCGTTCAGCCAGCCGCAGGGCCTGTTCCTGCCGTACGCGGCGATCGGCGGCGCGCCGCTGCTGACCTTCGTGGTCGCCTTGACCGGTTGTCTGGCTGCCCGTGCCTTCGAGGCCAGCCTGAGCCGTGGCCAGTTGAAGCTCATCGCGTTGGCCGCAGCCGGGGTCCTGGAAGTGCCGCTGATCGGGGTCGCACTCAGCCTGACGGTGCATTCCGGCGACCAGGCGCCGCACGAGAACATCGCGGTCATCCAGGGCAACGTGCCGCGGCTGGGACTGGATTTCGACTCGCAGCGGGAAGCGGTGCTGCACAACCACGTCAACGAGACGCTGAAGCTGGCCCGCCAGATTCGTGCCGGACAGGCGCCAAAACCGAAGATCGTAGTCTGGCCGGAGAACGCCTCGGACATCGACCCGCTCGACGATCCCGCTGCCAAGGCGCTGATCACCCATGCGGCCCAGGCCGTCGGCGCACCGATCCTGGTCGGCGCGATCCTGGACGGGCCGGGCAACCACGTACGCAACGCCGGCATCGTCTGGGACCCTCGTACCGGACCGGGCGAGATGTACCTCAAACGGCACCCGGTGCCGTTCGGCGAATACATCCCACTGCGATCGTTGGCCCGTAAGGTCACGAACAAGGTCGATCTCGTGCCGCGCGACATGGTCGCCGGCGACAAGGTGGGCGCCCTGCAGATCGGCGGCCTCACGGTCGGCGACGTGATCTGCTTCGAGGTCGCCTACGACGGGCTGGTCCGCAGCGACGTGACGCACGGCGCCAAGATCCTGCTGACCCAGACCAACAACGCGACGTTCGGCCGGACCGGCGAGAGCCCCCAGCAGGTCGCCATCGCGAGGGTGCGCGCGGTCGAGCACAATCGGGCCAACCTGGTCGCCTCGACCAGCGGCATCAGTGCGGTGATCGCCCCGAACGGCAAGGTCTTGAAGAAAACGGGCATCTTCACCTCGGCCATTCTGGACGGCCCCGTACCCATCCAGAGTGGCACGACCCTGGCCACCCGCCTCGGGGCGCTGCCGGAGTGGCTGCTGACGGCCGTCGGCGTGGGAGCGTTGCTGACGGTCGCGGGGCTGCGGGTGTGGGAGGCGCTGCCGGAGCGGATGAAGAAGGGCGCCGACGGCGCCGAGGACCGGGAGAAGGAGCGGGTATGAGCACCGCCGCGGACGTTCCGGCGTGACCGCCGTCGAGTACGGCCGGGTGCTGGTCGTCATCCCGACGTACAACGAGGTCGACAATCTCGAGCTGATCATGGGCCGGCTGCGGGCCGCGGTGCCGGAGGCCCACGCGCTGGTGGTCGACGACGGCAGCCCGGACGGCACGGGCGAGCTCGCCGATCGGATGGCGGCCGCCGACCCGCAGGTCCACGTTCTGCACCGCACCGCGAAGGCCGGCCTCGGCGCCGCCTACGTCGCGGGCTTCGGTTGGGCTCTGGAGGAGGGTTACGAGGCCGTCGTCGAAATGGACGCCGACGGGTCACACGCCCCGGAGGAGCTGCCGCGGCTGCTGTCCGCGCTGCACGACGCGGACCTGGTGCTGGGCTCGCGTTGGGTCGCCGGCGGTGAGGTGCGCAACTGGCCGCGCAGCCGACTCGCGCTGTCCCGCGGCGGCAACCTGTACACCCGCCTCGCGCTCGGTCTTCCGTTCCGGGACGCGACCGGCGGCTACCGGGTCTACCGCTCGCAGGTGCTGGAGAAACTGCCGCTGGACAGCACCTCCTCGCAGGGCTACTGCTTCCAGGTCGACCTGGCCTGGCAGTCGTGGCGGGCCGGCTTCCGGATCGTCGAGGTGCCGATCACCTTTACCGAACGCGAACGCGGGCAGAGCAAGATGAGCGGCCGCATCGTCGCGGAGGCGCTGTGGCGGGTCACCTGGTGGGGCCTGACCAGCCGGGGGAAACCTCGGACTCTCGCCAGGCGTTGACACCACATGCCCGTTCTGTTAATTGCGCTGTGCCTCGGTCTCCCCGTGCTGGAGATCTGGGTCGCGATCGAGGTGGCCGGCCAGATCGGGGTGCTGCCGACTCTCGGCGCGCTGATCCTGCTGTCGCTGGCCGGCGGCTGGCTGCTGCGGTACGAGAGCACCCGGGCCTGGCGGTCGTTCACCGAAGCAGTCGCCAATCAGAAGGTGCCGCAGCGGGCCGCCGGCGGTGGCGCCCTGTCGGTGCTGGGCAGTGTGTTGTTGGTGATCCCGGGCTTCGTGACCGCTGCTTTCGGGCTGGTGTGCCTCTTCCCGCCGACCCGGATGTTGCTGCGCGGCCTGGCGGTCCGGTTGTTGATGCCGCAGGCGCTGCGTCGGGTCAACCTGCCGCAGCAGCCGATCCGGGTGCGCGCCACCCGCGGACACCCGGTGATCGACGGTGAGCTCGACAGCCACCCGGACGGACCGACCGACAGGGACAGCAACGAGTGACCGATGAACGGACGACGGGCGCGCTGAAGATGGGCCCGATTGAGGTCTGGCCGCCGGTGGTGCTGGCGCCGATGGCGGGTGTCACCGACGCGCCGTTCCGCCGGCTGTGCCGGGAGTACGGCGCTGGACTGTACGTCAGCGAGATGATCACCGCCCGCGCCGTGGTGGAGCGGCACGTCACCACGATGGCGATGATCGAGTTCGCGCCGGAGGAGTCGCCGCGCAGCCTGCAGCTCTACGCCACCGACCCGACCGTGGTCGGTGCGGCGGTGGCGATGCTCGTCGGCGAGGACCGGGTCGACCACATCGACCTCAACTTCGGCTGTCCGGTGCCCAAGGTGACCCGCCGCGGGGGCGGATCGGCGCTGCCCTGGAAACGTGGGCTCTTCGCGGCCGTCGTCCGCGCCGCCATCGCCGCGGCCGGCCCGATCCCGGTGACCGTGAAGATGCGGCTCGGAATCGACGAGGAGCATCTGACCTATCGCGAGGCCGGCCGGATCGCTCAGGCCGAAGGCGCGGCTGCGGTCGCGCTGCACGGAAGGACCGCCGCACAACATTATTCGGGGCTGGCCCGGTGGGAGCCGATCGGCGAATTGGCGGCCGACCTGAGCGTCCCGGTGCTTGGCAACGGCGACATCTGGACCGCGGCCGACGCGCTGCGGATGATGCGCGAAACCGGCTGTGCCGGCGTGGTTGTCGGGCGCGGTTGCATGGGTCGACCGTGGCTGTTCGGTGAGCTCGCGGCCGCGTTCGACGGTGTGCCCGCGCCGGCCGAACCCAACCTGGGCACCGTCGCCGCGACGATGCGCCGGCACGCGACCCTGCTGGCTGCGTGGAAGGGCGAGGAACGCGGGCTGACCGACTTTCGTAAACACGCGGGTTGGTATCTGAAGGGCTTCGAGTTGGGCGGCGAGATCCGCCGCCAGTTCGGGTTGACCAGCTCGTTCGAGCAGTTGGACGAGCTGCTGGCCGGGCTGCCCGCCGGTCAGCCGTTCCCGCCTGGCGTGGCCGCCGCGCCGCGCGGGCGTACCAGCGGAGCGCCGCGGAAGGTGGCGTTGCCCGACGGGTGGCTGCGGGATCGGGACGACCCGCGCGTACCGGTCGAGTCCGAGCTGCTGGCGGTCTCCGGCGGCTGATCTGGCCCAGGCACAGCGAAACCGCGCCCCCATTTCGGGAGCGCGGTCTCGGATGCTGTTAGCTCAGGCGGATTTCTTCGGGGACCGGCGGCCGCGGAGCATCTCCAGCCGCTCCTCCAGGACGACCTCGAGATCGGCGATGGAACGGCGCTCCATCAGCATGTCCCAGTGGGTACGCGGGGCCTTGCCGCTCTTCGCCTCAGGCTCGTCGCCACCGACGAGACGTCCGACGGTGCCGTCCAGGCGGCACTCCCAGGTGGGGGGAGCGTCGGCCTCGCCGGACAATGGAACGCTGAAGAGATGTCCCTGTGGGCACCGGTAATCCGCGTGCTGACGTGGAGCTAGCTCAGTGTTACGGTCTGTTTCGTAGCTTACTGACCCGAGGCGGCTGCCGCGGAGCGTGCGCTCTGCCATGATGTGTTCCCTCCCGGGATGGGTGGGCCGTGCCTGCATGTGCTGGCTTGTTCGTGTACCTAACGTGGCGCCCGGGTGGATGATTCCCGCGCGCCCGTGAGCCTGGCTGGCCGGCATCGGACGGATGGACTGTTCACGACGCTGTGACCCCGATGGTCCCGGACTATGACGCAAGATCGCATCCCGACATGATGCATCTCACCGATCGGGGACCGATGCGCGATGATGGGCCGGTGGAAGATTCGGCTGATTCGCGCCTGCATCGCTGGTTTGGTCCGGTTACCCCGCAGCGCCTCGCGGCCGGGATCTACGGGCTGGTGATCGGCGACGCGGTCCTCGTTGCCGCCGGAGGGGAGAGCTCCCTCGGCGTCATCGAGGCCGAGGTGGGTGCGGCGCTCGTTGTCTACTGGCTCGCCGAAATGTACGCCGACGTGTTGGGCCACCACGCGGCCGGCGAGCGGCTCGGGCGTGCCGGGATCGCCGCCGCCCTGCGGCGAGGCCTCGCGATGATCGAGCTGTCCGTACTGCCCCTGGTGGTGGTCGCTCTGGGCGTGGCCGCCGGCCTGTCGCTGGCGGCGGCCAGCACGGTCGCGTCGGCCGTGACGATGCTGCTGCTGGCCGGATTCGGATTGCTGGCGGGCTGGCGGCTGGGCCTGACCCGGATGGCCCGGATTGGCACGGCGCTCGGCGCGGGTGTCGTCGGGCTGCTCATGGTGACACTGAAGATCGCCCTGCACTGAGATAGTCCAGGGCCGTCCGCAGATTCTCCTCCGGCGGTCGTACGGCGTCCAGCCGGAGTACGTCCTCGGGCCATGCTGGATACTTCCGCAGCCGCTGTTGGACATTGGCCCAGTCTCCGCGTGAGTGCCAGCCGGGAATGCCGCGCTCGCGGTTCTCCAGCCTGTCCCGGTGTAGGGCCGGATCGGAACAGACACAGTCGATCACGGCGAACCGGGCACCGGCCCGCGTGGCCAGGCTCCGCCACCGCTCCCGGCTCGTCGCGTCCTCGGCTGGGGTGTCGAGGATGACCGACTGGCCCAGCGACATTTGCCGCAGCGCCAACGTGGTGAGCTGCTCGGCTCCGACACCGCGCAGATCGTCGAAATGCCGGCCGCCGAAGGGCGTCAGCGCACCCAGAATCCAGTCGATCGCGAACACCGGGATGCCGAGTGAGCGGCCGAGACCGTCGGCCAGCGTGCTCTTCCCGCTGCCGGGAAGGCCGGCAACGACAACGAGTAGGCCGCCCCTGCTGTCGAGGTCGTAGTCGCTGAAATCCTTTGGCAGCCGCGGTGTCAGACCCGCAGGCACCAGCTTCTGCATCGATTCGGAGGTGATCCGATGGGGCGGCTCGCTCTCGACCTGACAGGCGACAACGTCGATCTCGCCCGGCAGAAGTCGACATACTGTTCCGGAGCTACGACGGTGGCGAGCGCCGGCGCCAGCACCCCGGCCGCGTCGGTGCCCCAGCCGGCGACCCCGTCGAGACCGTCGAGAATCCACTGCAACCGCCGTACCGCTGGGGTTTCCGCCAGCTGATGCATGTGTCCTCCCGCGCTCGCAACTCACGGTGGCAGGAGGATTGGCTGCTGCATAGGGCTTTCGCCGCCGGTGAACGCGATCAGAGCAGCGCCAGGGTCTGCTCAGTGACCTGGGCGAGATTGTCCCAGCGGCCGGTGAACGCGTTGTAGGTCTGCGAATCCAGGCCGATGTGGACCTGGTAGCAGCGCAACCGCTCGTCCAGCCCGGCTCGTTCCGCCGCCGGTCGGGCCTCGAGGTGTTCGTCGATGATCCCGTGCAGATCGACCTCGTGCCACGCCGGATACCAGGGCTGCCAGAACAGCAGCCAGGCCAGGTCGTAGAGACCGTCGCCGTACATCGAGTTGCCCCAGTCCAGCACCGCGCTGACCCGGCCGCCGTCAACGAGCACGTTGCGGTTGAGCAGATCGCCGTGGATGATCTGCCGGCCGTCGGGACAGGACCGCACGAGGCTGCGCATCGCCGCGAGGCCCTGGTCGAACGGTCCGGCGCCGGTCGGGGAGTCCTCCAACCTGGCCCGCCAGCCGTGCGTACGGCTGCCGGGCTGGTCCTGGAATCCGTGCAGCAGGGTGTCGGCCCAGCTCTGATGCGGCGCGGTTCGGTCCGGCTGCCAGCCGCCGTACCCGGTCGTGCCCGACACGTCGATGTCCCGGGCGCTGTCCAACGCCGAGAGCAGCGCGGGCAGGGCCGCCCGGAATCCAGCGGCGTCGAGGTCATCCAGGAACTGCCCGTGGGCCCGCTGCGCGACGACGAAGAAGCCACCCGGCGCCTCGCCAAGTTCGACCACGCGGGGGATCGGCAGGCCTGCCGAGCTGTACCCGGCCATCAGCCGGTCCTTGCGGAAGTCCGCGACGTAGCCGCCGAACCGGACCACCAGCTCCCGTCCGTCGAGGGTGAACGCGTACGCCTGTGACCACTCGCCGGCGCCCACAAGGGTCAGGGCACCGGCTCGGTCGCCGTACCGATCCCGGACGAACTGTTGTGCCTGTGACTGCGGCAGCTTCTCGGGCATGGCCGCCGATGGTAGGGGTCAGCCGGCGGCGACGTCGCAGAAGGAGGCGAAGTTGTCGGCGCTGTAGTAGTCCTCGCCGCCGCTGCCGGTGACCAGGCGGCGGTCGCCGCGTCCGGATGTACCCGGCGTCGGCACCGTGTAGAGGTGGTAGTAGCTGGCCGATTCAGCCGGCAGCTCGGCCTCGCGGTTCTGGTAGACCGCACCGTCCTGGGTGTACGGGAACGGGCCGCCGGCCGCGGCCAGCGCGATCGTGTCGGTCACCTGCGACGGCACTGAGGTGCAGGCCGGCACCGGGCCGCCGCCTCCGCCGCCTGGGACGTCGTTGATCAGGCAGAACGTGGCGTAATGGTCGCCGGTGTAGTAGTACTCGTCGGCGCTGCCGGTGATGATGCGGCGGGTGCCGCGGTTGCTCGCTCCCGGCGTCGGGACGGTGTACTCGTGGTAGTAGCTGGCGGACTCCGCTGGCAGGATGCCCTCCCGGTTGTCGAAGACGACGCCATCGTTCTTCGGGTACGGGAACGGGCCGCCGGCCTGGATGAGGTTGACGGTGTCCGTCGCCTGGGACGGCAGGTCGGCCAGCGAACAGGACGAGATGCTCGCCTTGCTGGCCGCGGGTGATGTCGCGAGGGCACCGGCGGAGCCGGCGCCGATCAGCAGGATCCCGGTGATCGCCAGCAGGGCGACCACTGCGATACGACGAATGCGTGCAATCGGTGCGGTTGGAAGGCCCATGCCGGAATCGTACGAATGGAGGCCGGAAAGTACACCATTAGCGGGTAAAAGGATTGCGTCGATTGTGCAAACGTCCGTTGTTCCGTCGACTCGGGGTATTCTTGCCACATCCCTCGGGCATCGACCTGAGACGGCTTTTCTGCGGCAATGCCGACTGACTCACGGCCGGCGCCGCAATCCCGGCACAGCATCTCGGATTGCCCTTATCCCGATTTTCTGACTCGCGTCGTCATCCGGCGCGGTCTCGACCTGCCAGAAAGTGAGAACGACTGTGATGGAGCACGATGTCGCTGCGACCGAGGACGTCCTGGCCGAGA
Organism: Mycobacteriales bacterium; assembly: GCA_036267955.1. GTDB lineage: Bacteria > Actinomycetota > Actinomycetes > Mycobacteriales > QHCD01 > DATAVB01. The sequence goes on from DATAVB010000040.1 coordinate 18,287, forward strand.
TCCGGCGTGTTCACGGCCTCGAGTTGACCGCGCGCCGTCGGTTTGCGGCCGGTCTGCAGGGCGGCGCGTGGCTCGTTGCCGACGCCCGGGACCGGCCCGTGGTCCTCAAATGGAATCGACACGACTCGGCGGCCCGAATGCGACAGCGCAGTGCCGCCGTCGGCCGGGCCCGGGCGGCCGGATATCCGACTCCGGCCTGGCTGGCGGCCGGCGCGACGGAAGACGGATTCGCCTACTGCGTACAGGAATTCGTTCCGGGGGAGCCTTCGACGCCGCTGACTCCGGCCAAGACCGCGTTGCTGCTCGAGGTGCTGGATACGCAGGCCGGACTCGACCCGGATCCGGCGACGGACCGTTCGGTGGAGGTGGCCGCGGCGGCTGTCGCGGATCGGCCGCGCCAGGTCCTGAACGAGCTTGGCGCTCCCGGACGGGCGCTGATCCGGCGCTACGACGAGCTTTTGGCGGGATACGGGCCGGTCGGTCTACCTGGCGGCGACCTCGCGCACGGCGACTTCAACAGCTGCAACATCCTGCTGCGGGAGGGCCGGGTCAGTGGTGTGATCGACCTGGACGGTCTCGGCAGTGGGACCCGGGTCATCGACTACGCCTGCCTGCTGCGGGAGTGCTACGTCGAGGGGTACGGATCGGCGGTTTCGGCGCGGATCCACCGCGCGGCCGAGGCTGTCGCGGGCCCGGCGGTGCTCGCGGTGTGTGCCACGGTGGCGGCGTTCTTCATCGTGGAGTTCAAGCTTCGCCACGAACCGGCCGCGGTGCCCGAGGTGCTGTCCCACCTCGATCAACTCGCCATCGACCTGGCCAGCTGATCCAGCCCGCCGTTGTCTCCGACCGAAGTGCGCTTTACCCGGCCGGCGGGGCTGTTTTGCGGGGTAAAGCGCGCTTCGATCGGGCCGGAGCGGGCTGCCGGGCGGGCTGCCGGGGCGGGCTGCCGGGGCGGGGGCATCGAGGGCGGGGGCGTCGGCAAATGCTGGTGGTGTCTGCGTTGCGCCGGCTATGGCCGGCATTTCGCGTTCCTGATCATGGACCGGGCCGCCGACCCACCTCCTGCCGATCGGAGCGTGCTTTACCCGACCCTGATGGCTTCGTGGACGGGTAGAGCGCACTCCGATCGGTGGGTCTGCGTTTCGGCCCAGGGTGGTGCGGTTGGGCCGTGGGGCGGCGGGGCGGGTGATCTGGTTGTGGTTGGGCGGTTAGCGGTAGATGTGGAAATAGTCGAACTGGGCGTTCGCCTTGCCTACCGCGGCATCCGTGGCGGCGCTGGAACCCTGCGACACCAGGCCGATCTTCGGGTTGCTGCCGGCGGGCATGGTCCAGACAGCGCCCCAGACCCAGTGCTTGCCGTCCCGGCTGGAGCCGGCCCGGAAGTCGCTTTCGCCGGTCTTCGGGTCGGTGGTGTGTGCGAGCCGCAGCCAGGTCGTGGCCGCCGGCGGGCCGATGATCGCGCCGCCCCAGGCCCTGACCCCGCTGGACATCGTCACCTTGCCGAACTCCATGAACCGCGTCGTTCCGGCGGCGACGTTGTCGTACCGGAGCAGTTCGTTGTCGTTCGCGTAGACGACCAGGCCGGCCTGCTGGAAGTTCCGTACCGTGTCCGTCCCGGTGTCGATGGTCAGTTTCGTCTCGACCGTGTAGTTGCCGCTGGGTGCGTCGCGCAGCAACATCCCGGAGGTGGCGACCGAGGCGGGGTTGGACAGGTCGGTGTCCTCGGTCGGCCAGTTCAGCCGGCCGGCGCTCACCGTGGCGGCCTTGTCCTCGTTCTTCCAGGTCCAGCCGGCGCCGAGGCCGTTGCCGAACTCGTCGGAGGCGGACTTGTCGAGTTTCCCGGTGCGCGGCGGGGGAGCCACCGATGTGTGCGGCGTGTAGAGCGCGGCGGCCTCGAGGTTGTCCACGTCGCCGGTGCCGACCACGCCGGCCTGCCGGCCGGACAGTGAGCGCGGCGCGATGACGCTGACCGTGGCGTACGGATCGCCGAGGCGTCCGTCGGTGACGCTCGCGGTCGCGCTGTCACCCCGTACGTCGAGTGCGACGTTGTGCCACACCGTGGGGTCGAAGTCGGCCGGCAATGTGGCGGAGCGGGTGATCGGAGCCCCGTGAACGGTGGTGGTGACCCGCAGGGTGTGGTGGGCCGCGTCGACGGTCGCCGAGACGTTGTCGCCGCGGTCGCCGTAGCGAGCGACCACTCCAGCCGAGCTCGACGTACGGACGTCTGCCTCGACGTGCTCGTCGGCCGGAAGCTTCTTGGTGCCGACCGCGGTCGCGCCGCTCAGCCGGCCGAATCCGCCGGCGTCGGAGGCCGGGTCGGACTTCTCGACAGTGAGCGTGCCGCCCGCGGACCGCAACCCGGTGCTGCCGTTCGTGAAGTCCTCCGCGACCAGGCCGGTCGTGACCGGTGCGGTCTGCGGAGTGTCCGACGGACCCTGACCGCCGCGGGCCAGCGGCCAGCCGCCGATCCAGTCCAGCCGGTCGATGAGCATTGGGCGCATCGTGAATCCCGGCGAACCGTCGAGATACGGGTGGTCGCGCAGCACGCCGTGATAGACGATCCAGGTCTGCCCGGACACGTCGGTGGCGATCGCGTTGTGCCCGACGCCGACGAACGTGTTTCCGTTCTGCGCCAGCACGATCGTGCCGCCGGACCGGGACGCGTTGAGCGAAGTGCCTTCCCTGTCGAGGAAGGGCCCGAGCGGACTGCGCGAGCGGCCGGTGAAGACGGTGTATCCGGTGGTGGGTCCGGCGCAGCAGTTCGCCGACGAGGCGAACATGTAGTACCAGCCGTCGCGGTGGATCACGTAGCTGCCCTCGAACCGGGTGCTGGCCACCTGGGTGGCCGGGCCGGTCACCTTCATGCCGTCGTCACTGAGCGGTACGACCCGGATCCCGCTGCCGTAGCTGCCCCAGTAGAGATACCGGTCGCCGTTGGAGTCGGTGAACTCGGCCGGATCGATGACGCTGTTGAATCCGGTGCCGACGGGCTCCGGGGCCAGCAGGGGTGCGCCGGAGTCCTTCCACGGACCGGCCGGGCTCGGCGCGGTGGCGACGCCGACACCCGGGTCGCCGGTGCTGGTGCTGACCGTCGTGTCCGGGACGACGTAGTAGAGCAGGTATTTTCCGTTCACATAACGGATGTCGGAGGCCCAGAAGCCGGTGCCGGGCGCTGCCCAGGACGGCAACGTGGCGGCGGTGAAGAGCGGGCCGACCTTCTGCCAATGGGTCAGATCCGACGACCGGGCGATCTTCGCGCTATCGCCGGCGCCGGTCTCGTCGTACGGACCGCCGGTGCCGTAGGCATACCAGTAGCCGTCCTTGCCCTTGATCAGGCTCGGATCCGGGAAGTCGATCGAATAGCCGTCAGTCACCGCGTTGGTGTAGGTCGCCGCGGCATGCGGCTGCGCCTGGGTGCCGGCCGGGTGGGTCGCCGCTGTTCGGGTGGCTGCCGTTCGGGTAGCTGCCGTTTGGGTAGCTGTCGCATGGCCCGCGGCCGAGGCATTCAGGGCGGGCGCGATACCGGCCACCGCGACCGCCGCGCCGGCGACCGCGAGCAGTCGGGTGCGGCGTTTCGTCCTCGGTGGTGAGCCAGGATCGGCGTGGCGGTTGAACATCGACACCTCCGGATGAGCAGGAATCGCTGGGCCAGGAAGCTGGATTTGGTTCATCCAAGCCGATTGTTTCAACGTTGTAAAGACCCAGCGAGCGGGCTTTCGGCGTTCTGCCGGGGTGGCGTGGGCGGCGTTTCGGCCCAATCCGGCCTAACCGATGGCGCGGCGGATCCGGTCCGGCACATCGTTGCGGTGGTGGACCTGTTCGGCCACCTCGATGCCATCGAGAAACGTCTGATAGACCAATGCCTGCCGCAACGCGGAGATCGGTTGAACCAGCCGGAGCGCGGCCGCCGGATCGGAATCCGGCAGCCGGCGACGCCAACTGGCGACGAATGCGTCGACCAGTCGACCACGCCGGGCGTCGTCCTCGACCTGTTCGACAAACGGCGCGACGTCGAGCAGCGGATGGCCGACACCGCAGTCGCCCCAGTCCAGCAGGACCAGCGATCGGCCGTCCGAGCGCCAGTTGCCCGGATGTGGATCGCCGTGCACGAGGGTGTCGGGCATTCCGCAGGCGCTGAGCGCGGCGAAGCGTTCCGGCAGCCCGTCGACGAGTTCATCCAATGCGGCGACCTCGCCGGGCGTCAATCCGACGGTGGTACGCAGCCGGCGTACCGACGCGCCCAGAGCCGAGCCCCGCCAGTCCGGCAGGCGCAACGCCAACAGGTCGTCGACCCGCCCGATCGAGCCGCAATGCAGGTCGACGATGCGCTCGATCATCGTCACGGCGACCGGCTCGGGACAGTCGTACAGATCCTCGCCCGGAATGTCGTCGAGCAGGATATTGCCGCCGTTCCGACCGAGCAGCCGCGGTGGCAGGTCCGGCGGGGCTATCGCCGGCAGCCATTCGATCACCGCGCCCTCGTGGGCGAAGAACGGCGGCACCGACTTGCACCAGACCGGTCCGGCAGCGGTGTCGATTCGCAGAATGCTGGACAAATTCCAGGCGCGAATCTGCTGCACCGGGCCGATCCGCGGCCGGTTGAGCGTCTCCAGCACGCTGTCGGTCCACCGGATGATCTGGGCCGTGCCACCGGGCCGGGCCCACTGCGGCCGGTGCGGATCGTCCGGCTCGGGCTGGCCAGCCGCATCACGGGGCGTCGCGCCGGACAGCAATTCCGCGAGATACCGCACCCGGCCGCCAACCGTGTTGCGGCCGGCTTCGCCGTCGAGCAGGTGCAGCACCCGGACATCGACCTGGAACAGCTCGTCGGCCCGCCGCACGGCCGGTCCGGTGTCCAGCCACCACGGCGATTCGACCTCGAACGGCGCGAGCGCGCCGAGTGGGCGGCCGGCGCCGTCGACCAGTTCCAGTGTGACGGTGCGCGGCATGACTACGACAGTACGGTCGGACGCCAACGAATTACCGGCGCCGGCGCGTACGTAGGGTTGTCCCTGATCACGAACCCGACGTGAGGAGCATCCGTGCCTGCCGACACCTCCGCGAGCCGCATCCGCTGGACCCGGCTCGCGTCGGCGTACCTTCCGCTGCGCACTCCGATCAGTGACGCGAAGGTCTTCACCGGCCGGCAGAAACCGCTGACCCGGGTGGCGTTCCTGTTCGCCGACATTGCCACCGAGGACGGCCGGCGCGGGCTGGGATTCAGCTATTCCAAACGGGCCGGCGGGCCGGGCCTTTATGCGCATGCGGTCGAGATCGGTGCCGACCTGATCGGTGCGGATGCCAATGACATCGGCCGGCTCTGGGACCAACTGGTCTGGGCCGGCGCGTCGGTGGGACGCAGCGGTCTGGCGACCCAGGCGATCGCCGCGTTCGACGTCGCACTCTGGGATCTGAAGGCGAAACGAGCCGGGTTGCCGCTGGCGAAATTGCTTGGCGCGTACCGTGATTCGGTGCCCTGCTACAACACGTCGGGCGGTTTTCTGTCGGCCTCGCTGGATGAGGTGCTGGACAACAGCCGGCGCTCGCTCGCAACGGGCATCGGTGGCATCAAGATCAAGGTCGGGCATCCCGACTCCGCGGTCGACCTGGCGCGGGTCGAGGCGGTCCGGACGGCCCTCGGCGACGGCGTTCCGCTGATGGTCGACGCCAATCAACAGTGGGATCGGGCCACGGCTCTGCGCATCGGCCGGATCCTGGAACGCTTTGACCTCACCTGGATCGAGGAGCCGCTGGACGCCTATGACGCCGAGGGTCACGCGGCGCTTGCGGCGGCGCTGGACACCCCGATCGCAACCGGTGAAATGTTGACCAGTGTCGCCGAGCACGTCGCGCTGATATCGGCTGGCGCGGCCGATATTCTGCAGCCGGACGCGCCGCGGGTCGGCGGCATAACGCCATTCCTCAAGATCTGTGCACTGGCCGACCACAGGCGACTCAATGTCGCGCCGCATTTCGCGATGGAATTGCATGTGCATCTTGCCGCCGCTTATCCGCACGGCACCTGGGTCGAGCATTTCGACTGGCTCGAGCCGCTTTTCAACGAACGGCTGGAGGTACGGGACGGCCGAATGCTGGTGCCCGACCGTCCCGGTCTCGGCCTGACGCTCAGCCACAAGGCGGCGGAATGGACGGTCCAGGAGACCGAATTCGGGTCGATCGACGCTAATTAACCCTCCGATCCGGGTGCGGCGAGCGGTGCGCCCGGAACGAGCTATGCGCCGTCGTTGCCATCGCGCAGGGAATGGATCATCCGCTGCAGGATCTGGAACGCGCCTGACTGCTCGGTCTCGGTCATGCCGGCCAGCATTCTGACCTCGACAGACCGGACCGCTACGGTCGCCTTCTCCAGACTCCGTCGGCCGCGAGGCGTGAGCCGGGTCGGAAGGACTTTCCCGACCGGCGCCGCCGCCGGCCTGGTCACGTAGCCGTCTCGTTCCAGGGCCTGGAGCAGCACGTTCATCGACTGCCGGGTCACGAAGGCGCCCCGCGCGAGCTCGGAGTTCGACAAGCCCGGTCGTTGAGCCAGCAGTTCAAGGCAGGAGTAGTGCGTCACGCTCATCCCGAGTGGCCGCAGCACCTCCTCCATGGCAGCGCGGAGGGCGCTCGACGCCTCTTTCAGCAGGTAGCCCAGTGACGTCTCCAGGTCGACGCCGACACCGTCTTGACTCATGTCAGCATTCTGACATAGATTGTTTCGTGTCAGAAAGCTGACACGAAAAGAAGGAGCACCATCATGCCCGCCACCGGCCCTGACTTCATCTCACTTCAAGCGCGCGACCTCGACGCTTCGCAGGCGTTCTACGAGCAGTACCTCGGCCTCGTCCGCTCGCAGACGGGACCTCCACACGCCGTGGTCTTCGAGACGAAGCCGATCGCGTTCGCACTCCGCGAGGTCATTCCCGGCACCGATCTCGCATCCGTTGCTCAGCCTGGCATCGGTGCCGCGATCTGGCTCCACGCCACCGACGTCCAGGTCATTCACGATGCTCTCGTCGCCGACGGTCACACCGTCGTGTCGGCGCCGATCGACGGCCCCTTCGGTCGGACCTTCACCTTCGCCGACCCGGACGGCTACCACGTCACCCTCCACGACCGCGCCTGATCGGCCAATCGCCCGCAGCTTGCTGGTCGCCTCGGCCCCGCTCACTGCGTCGGCGGCTGGGGTGCCGTATGCGTACTGGGCGCCGCGTTCAGCTGCCTCGGGCTCGGGCTGTGGACAGTCAGCCGACGCAGCGAATTCAGTGCCACTGGCCGCGCTGCAGCAGGACGTCCCGCAGTGTGTCGATCCGGTCGGTCATGATGCCGTCGACACCGAGATCGAGCAGCCGGTGCATCTCGACCGGGTCGTCGATCGTCCACACGTGCACCTGCAGGCCGAGTCGGTGCGCGGCGGCTACGAATCGGCGGTCGACGATGCGCAGTGCCCGGAAACCCACCGGCACCTGCGCACACACGGCCGGTCCGACCACTCTCGGCCGCAGGTACGAGGACGCCCGCAGCCGCGCCACTCCACGTGGTCCCAGCGCGGTGCACAGCCGCGGCCCGAGAGCGGCGCGGGTGCGGGCGATGCGGGAGTCGGAGAACGCGCCGACACAGACCCGGTCGATCGTTCCGGTCCGGCGGATCACCTCGGCCAGCGGCGCGATCGCGCCGGGCACCTTCACATCGATGTTGAACCGCGCTTCTGACCAGGCGCCGAGTAGCTCCTCCAGCAGCGGAATCGGTTCCCGGCCGCCGATGCGGGCCCGAGCCACCTCGCGGTACGGCAGTTCGGCGATCAATCCGGTCCGGTCGGTGACCCGGTCCAGGCTCGAGTCGTGAAACGCCACCAGCCGGCCGTCAGCGGTGGCGTGCACATCGGTCTCCAGATACCGGTAGCCGAGCCGGATCGCCGCTTCGAACGCGGCCATCGAGTTCTCCACCCCGCCGGCGGCGCCGCCGCGGTGCGCGAAAGCAATCGGACGGGAGGTCTGCAGGAACGGATAGTCCGGGCTCACCCCGGCAGTCTCGCCTGCCCGGCGACGCGGTAGCGGACCGGGGTGTCAGACTTCGATCATGATGTCGCCGATCCCGCTGCCGGTCCAACTGGCGCGCACCACCCTGCGTGATCTCACAATCGACGACCTTGAGGTGTACGTCGACATGCACGCGCGGGTCGACGTGGCGCGGTATCTCTACTGGGAGCCACGTTCGATGGAGGAATCCCGGGCGGCGCTGGAACGCAAGATTGCCAATGCCGCAACGGCCGATGCAACCTCGGTCAATCTCGCCGTCACCAGGAATGCGGACGGTGAATTCGTCGGCGAGCTCAATCTGCACGTCTTCGACGCGGCCAACCGCGGCGCCGAGATCGGCTTCATTTTCCATCCCGACCACCACGGTCAGGGATATGCGGGGGAGTCGGCCGCGGCCCTGCTGGCAATGGCGTTCGACACGTTCGGCATGCACCGGGTAATCGGCCGCTGCGATGCCCGCAATACCTCTTCCGCCCTGTTGATGAAGCGACTCGGAATGCGCGTCGAGGCGCATTTCCGCAGCAACGAATTCGTGAAAGGCGAATGGTGCGACGAGCGGGTGTTCGCGATGCTCGAGGACGAACACCGGTCGATGGATCGATGACAACCCGCTCGACCTCCTGAGGTCGATCACACCGGCCCGTCCTGGTGCTCCATCGTCCGGACGAGTCCCGCGCCAGTGATCCCTTCCGACGGTGCCGGCCGGCAGAATGCGGGGATGGAGCTCGACGACGTGGGCGCGCTGGTGCAGCGTTGGCAGACCCAGGCCAGGGCCGGGTCCGGGGACTGCAATGGGTTGGTGGGCATCGGGACCTTCGCGCGGCGGTGCCGGTTGTCGCTCAAGGCCCTTCGGCTCTACGACCGGCTCGGCGTACTGGTCCCTGACCGAACGCCGGCACATGCGCCGATGTGATTGTCGGATCCGCCCGGGCCCGTTCGAGGTCATTGAGAAAGCCCGGCACAGGGATCGGGCGGCAACGAAAGGACAGCGACGATGGCCGACAATGAGGCGACCGGCGGAGCGAGACCACTGCGATTCGGGGTCGTCGCCCCTATCAGGACTGAGCTACCGGTATGGCGAGACCAGGTGCGCCGTATCGCCGACAGCGGTTACTCGACCCTTCTGATGCCCGACGTGCAGCAGTGGCAGCCGGCACCGGGACCCACGCTGGCTGTCGCGGCGACTCTCGCCGCCAACCTGCGGGTGGGTACCTGGGTGTACGCCTCTCCGCTGCGCACGTCCCGGAGTGTGGCGTGGGAAGCGCACTCACTGTCGCTGCTAACCGAGGGCCGTTTCGAGATGGGCATCGGCACCGGGAGACCCGGGATCGAAGACGAGCTGCGCCAGTTGGGCCTGCCCGTGGTGACGCCGGGCGAGCGGCTGTCGCGGATGCGTGACGCCGTTACGACGCTGAGGGACCTCGACGGACCTGACCTCCATACACCGGTAGCGATGGCCGTCCGCGGGCCGAAATCCCGGGCGTTGGCGGCCGACCTTGCGGATACGGTCACGTTCGCTGGGATGCCGGGCGACTCGCGGGCCGACATCGCGCGGCTGGCGACCGATTTCCGCGCTATCCGAGACGTCGAGCTCGCGCTCCACGTGTCCGTGGTTGGCGACGCCGTGTCCCCGTTCATGGCAGCCCCGGACACGGACCCTGCCGCCCTGCACGCGGCGGACTCGCTATTGGCACTTCCCAGTGACCCCTCGGCGGCCGCCGAGGAAATCCTGAGACGACGAGAGGAGGGCGGCTTCTCCTACTTCGTCATCGGCGCCAACGCCGCCGACGCGCTCGCCCCCGTTGTCGCCGAGCTGACCGGACATTGACGTAGCTCAGACCTGGCTCAGACACAGCTCAGCGCGAAAGACCGCCAGAAAGTCTGACCTGCACCATTGCCCAGAGGTCGAACGTATGTTCCCATGGGTGTGGTGGAGGGAGCTTCATGCGCTGGGACGGGCAACGGGTCGACACCGGCGACGGCAGCTGTAGCGGGCCGGCGACGCTGTTCGGCTCGGACGTGGTGGTCCGGACATTCGACACGCCCCGGTTCCGCGGCATCACCTTCTACGAGGTACGGGCGCGCACCGTTCTGAACGAGGTGCCCAAGCCGTCGCGGGTCCCGTTCCGCTGGACGATCAACCCGTACCGCGGCTGCTCGCATGCCTGCGTCTACTGCTTCGCCCGCAACACGCACACCTACCTGGAGTTCGACTCCGGCGCGGACTTCGACACCCAGATCGTGGTCAAGGTCAACGCCGCGGAGCGGTTGCGGCACGAGTTGGCCGCGCCGAGCTGGGGTGGTGAGCACGTCGCGATGGGCACCAATGTGGACTGTTACCAGCGGGCAGAGGGCCGATATCGCCTGATGCCAGGTATTCTGGCCGCGCTGCGGGACGCGGAGAATCCGTTCTCGATCCTCACGAAGGGCGCCCTGGTGCTGCGCGATCTCGATCTGCTGCGCCAGGCGCACGCGGTCACCGATGTGTCGGTCAGCGTCTCGATCGGGCTGCTCGACCGCGAGGTCTGGCGGTCCGTCGAGCCGGGCACCCCGAGCCCGGCTCGCCGACTGCAGGTGGTGCGGGAGCTGTCCGACGCCGGCCTGCGCTGTGGGGTGCTGATGGCGCCGATCCTGCCATTCCTGACCGACAGCCCGGAGCAACTCGATGCCGCCGTGGCCGCGATCGCCGCATCCGGCGCGGAATCGGTCACTCCGCTGGTGCTGCACCTGCGGCCCGGTGCCCGCGAGTGGTACCAGGCCTGGCTGCGGCGGCACCATCCCGAGCTGCTGGAGGATTACCGGGCCCTCTACGGCAAGGGCTCGTACGCGCAACGGTCCTATCAGACCGCGATCCGGGAGTACGTCGAGGAACGGGCCGAGCGCCATGGACTGCGGCGTATGGGATCGGGCGCCGCGCGGCGGGTGCTCGACCCTCCGGCGGTGGCTGCGCCGCCGGCCAGTCAGCAACTCACGCTGTTGTGAGCCGCCGCTAGGCCAGGCTTGGGCGGGAGTGATCGGTTGCCAGCTTGACCGCGAGTGCCCCGAGCACCGTGCCCATGAGATAACGCTGCACCCGCAGCCAGACGGGCCGGCCGCCGAGGAACCCGCTGATAGTAGCCGCGGCCAGCACGATCAGCAGGTTGACGGTCAACGCGACCACGATCTGGACGGCACCCAGCGTGAAGCCCTGCAACGCGAGGTGCCCGGCGGCGGGATGCTCGAACTGTGGAATCAGCGAGAGATACATGACCGCGATCTTCGGGTTGAGCAGATTGGTGGTCAGCCCCATCACGAAGAGCCGACGACGCGAGTCCGGAGCCAGCTTTGTCGGCTCGAACACCGAGAGCCCGCCTGGCCGCAAAGCCTTGAATGCCAGCCATCCCAGGTAGCAGGCGCCGGCGAGCTTCACCGTCAGATACAGCTCGGGCACCGCCACGAACAGCGCCGAGAGCCCGAGGTTGGTAGCGGTCAGATAGATCAGGAAACCCACGGCCACACCGCCCAGCGAGACCACGCCGGCGCGGCGGCCCTGGGTGATGGTGCGGGAGACCAGGTAGATCATGTTCGGCCCCGGCGTCAACACCATCGCCAGCGCCACCGCGAGAACGCCGAGGACGGCGGAGGAAGTCAGCACTCACGCATCGTCACACAGTCAGGGCGTGGCCGGCGCGTGAGATCGGTAACCGTCCACCGGCTCGGTCGCGGTGAAGTCAGGCCGGATAGCTGGGAAAGCCGGTCGGAATCGGATCGCGGGAGGTCTTCGACGGTTTGTAGGTATCCCGGCCGTCCGCATACTTTGCAAGCAGACCCTTCTGCGCCCTGCCGTACTTCTTGCAGGCACCAAAGACCCCGAGATACCCGCCGGCCGGCTCCTTGCCCGCACGTTCGTGCAGGGTCAGCTGGATCGTCAGTCCGTTCTGATGGGCGATCCACGCGTGGAGCTTCTCGTTCACCGGGTCGGCCTGCGTATCCGGTGGCAGCGCCAGCGGCGCGAGTTTCCAACCCTGGGGTGCCACCGTGGTCTTCACCTCGGCCAGCAACTGCTTCATCGTCGTCTTGCTCTGCAACGGATACAGGTAGTCCTCGATGTTGTACGCCACCGCCCCCGCCGTCTTCCGACATTTCTGGAAGGCGCCCTGTCCGTGGGCGACATCCAGCGGGCCGGGCAGGCTGTTCCGGATCTTCCAGTACGTCCGGGCGGTGGACGCGCGAACCTGCTTCGCGGTCGCCGTACCGTCGGCAACGCTCGGACCTCCACAGGCGCCCGTCGCCAGCACCGGCGCGAGGACGGCAAGGGCGAACAACTGTGCGCGACGCTTCATACCGGCATCATGCCAATCCGGACGCAGCCGCCCGACGCGCAGTTGCACCCTGCGCCGCCTGGTCGATGCACCCGTCCGGGCTCCCTGCCGTGCGGGCGTGGCTATGCTGGCGGAGCCCGCAACCCAGCTCGAATCACGCCGGAGTGCCCCTGTGACCGGACCGCTCAGCGAAGCCTCCCAAGCCCGACTCCGGGAGGCCGGCCGGGTCTTCACCTCGGATCTGTCGATCGCCGAATTCGCCCTGCTGGACACCATGAACTTCACGCCCATCGACCTCGTGATGGGCACATCGGTCTACCACATCGGCTGGCAGCCGCAGCGGCGTCAGGTCAGCCAGGAACTGAGCGTGCTGACCAGCGCGATGTACACCGCCCGGGAGAACGCGATGTCCCGGATGCAGGCCGAGGCGGATTCGCTGCACGCCGACGGCATCGTCGGGGTCCGGCTGAGTTGGCGGCCGCACGGCATCAGCGCCGAACACATCGAGTTCGTCGCGGTGGGTACGGCGGTACGGGAGAAGAGCGGCAATGGGAGTTTCAAACGGCCCGACGGCCGGGCGTTCTCCTCGCATCTTTCCGGGCAGGATTTCTACACCCTGCTCGGCGTCGGCTGGGCGCCGGTCGCCTTCGTACTCGGCAACTGCGTCTATCACGTCGCCGCCCAGGGATTCATGCAGACGCTGAGTCAGATGGGGCAGAACGTCGAGATGCCACAGTGGACGCAGGCGTACTACGACGCCCGGGAAATCGCGATGGCGCGGATGCAGGCCGAGGCCGAGCGGGACGGTGCCCACGGTGTCGTCGGGGTCAGTCTCGACACGAGCGAGTTCGTCTGGGGCCCGCACACCATGGAGTTTTATGCGGCCGGGACCGCGGTGCGTCGAGTTGGCGAGGCCCGGATGCCCGCCCCGAGCCAGGTCCTGCCGCTCCGATGAGTGCGGGCCTCGACAGCGGGGAGACGGTCCGGGTGTTGACCGCCGTGCTCGGTCAGACCGGCGGCGCCGAGACCGTGATCGGGCAGCTCGGTGCGCTGCCCGGTGCCGACTACACACCGCCCCAGCCGGGCGGTTTCCTGCGGCGCGCTGAGCCCAGCCGGCTCGGCCTCGGCGACCGCGCCTTCTCAGCTCCGGGCAAGGCCGGCACCCAGTTGCAGGTCAGCCATGTGGTGCGCGGCATCGCATTGCAGACCAAGACCCTAGGACCGGCCGACGCCGCGGAGTCGCTCGTCGACGGGCTCCGGCAGCTCATCGAGTCCAGCGGCCCGGACACCGCGGACGCCGTCGAGGCCGCCATCTACGGCCTGGCGGTGGCGGCCGGACTGCGCTGAGCCCGCGGTGCTGCGCAGCGAGGTCAGGATCGAGACCCCCAGGACCGTGACGACGCCGGCCAGGTTGACCCAGACCGGAATGTGCACCACGTCGGCCAGCAGCATTTTCGCCCCGACACCGAGCAGCACGATCGCCAGCCCCGTCTGCAGATGTACGAACCGGTCCATGGCGCCGGCGAGCAGGAAATAGGTCGGGCGGAGTCCGAGCACGGCGAACGCGTTCGCCGACACGACCAGGAATGGCTCGGTCGTCACTCCGAAGACAGCGGGAATCGAGTCGACCGCGAAGACCACGTCAGCGGCGGCGATGGCGATGATCGCCGCGAGCAGCGGGGTCGCGTGCCGGCGCAACCGCCCGCCCGGGCTACGACGGCGGGTGAGATAGCGGTCGCCGTCGTAGTCCGGGGTGAGCGGTATGACCCGGCCGAGCAACGCCAGCACGCGACTGTCCCGCGGTGGCGATTCCTCGTGACCACGCCGAGCCATCATCCGTACGCCCGTCACCACCAGCAGGGCACCGAAACCGTAGAGAACGGCGTGCGCGGCATTGAGCACGACCAGTCCGGCGGCGATGAAGACAATCCGTAACGCCAGTGCCGCAAGCACCCCGATGCTGAGCAGCCTGCTGCGCAGCAACTCCGGCACGGCGAATCCGGTGAACAACACCGCGAATACGGCGACATTGTCCAGCGAGAGTGTCTTTTCCAGCAGGTATCCAGTGACGTATTCCGTGGCGTTCTCGCGGTCACCGAGAAGCGCCACCACGCCGGTAAAGGCGAGCCCGAGCACCGTCCAGCCGACCGTGCCGATCGCGGCCTCACGCAATGACACCTTGTGATGGCCGCGATGCAGGACGAAGAGATCGATCACGACGAACACGACAATGGCCGCGGCGAGTCCGCCCCAGACCAGAAATGGCACGTCCAACGCGTGTGCTCCTCGGGACTCGACGCATGTCCGCACAGCGGGTGCGGATGGACCTGTCGGCCTCCCTCCACAGTGGATGTTCATCCGAAGGTACGGTCGTCCGCCGGCCGCGGGCAGGTCGAATCCCGGCTGTCTGCGCTCCCGTGCGATTGCCGGGAGCCGGCAATCTCAGGTCTGGTCGGGCAGTGGCTCGGCCGGCCAGTCGAGCAGCCGGGCGCCGAGCACGGCGGTCTGCAGGGTGTACCGCTGGGCTGGGTCGTCGGCGTCGTGGTCGGTCAGCGCCCGCACCCGGGCCAGCCGGTAGGTCACGGCCCGTACCGACAGGTGCAGCCGGCGGGCGGCCTCGGCGGCAACGGCGGCGGAAGCGAAGTAGACATCGAGCGTGTGCAACAGCGGCTCGGCGCCGTCCCGGGCCCGAGTCAGCGGCTCGAGCACTGCCCGGACCAGGTCGACGAGCGCGGCCCGATCGCGCCCGAGCACCTGGTACACCAACAGGTCGGCCGCCCGGGCCGCCGGGCCGGGCAGCTCGAGGCGGGCCGCCACCTCCAGGGCATTGCACGCCTCGTCGTAGGACCGCAGCACGCCCGCTGGTCCCGCGTACGCCCGGCCGATCCCGATCCGGGTACCCGCCCCGGAACGCACCGTCCTGGTCAGGGCGGCGGTGACCCGGTCGGTGTCATCCGCGGCGACGCAGACCAGTCGTCCCTCCTTGCTCGCGACCAGAGCGCTGATCTGGGCGGTGCTGAGCGCGCGTTCGAGTCGGGCGATCACCGGGCTGGCATCGGTGATCGGGTCGCGGGAAACGACCACGCTGACGGTGTGCTGGCCGGCCAGGTTGAGGCCGTGGCGCTCGGCCCGCTCGACCATCCCGGCCACGTCGGCCCGGCCGGAGAGCAGGTCGTCGACGAACTCGCGACGGTCGGTGATCTCGTGCCGGACGAGCGCGCGGCGGGCCTGCTGATATCCGTCGGTGGCGCTGGCGACAGCGTCGTCGGCGGCCCGCAGCACCGCCTCGCCGAGGTCCCGCACGCCGCCTGACCGACTGGTCGGAAGTAGCCGCCACAGTCGCCACGTGGCGGAGAGATACAGGTCGACGAGCTCGCGCAGCGCGACCTGGGCCCGGGCGGCGTCGGCGCCGCGGTCCCGGCAGGCCGACAGCTCGGCGGCGGTCAACCGGCGCCCGGTCGCTGCCGCGTCGACCACGATGGCCAGGTAGTCGCCGAGCAGTTCGACCGGCACGCCGCCTGCTTCGCGGCTGGCGGCAGCCGCGACCCGGTGCAACTGCGCTGCGGCAACCATGCCCGACCTTCCCATCGCGGCCGCCCGGTCGACATTTGTTGCCGGGACCCGGCAGCAAGCCACGATCGACAATAGCCGGGACGAGCCCTGCCGGCCGGTCGCCCGGCCGGGAAGAGTGGGCAACGTCCACCCGTGGAGGTGCTTTCAGTTGTCCGTGTTGCCGGTTGCCCGCGCCCTGCGCCGCGGTCTGGTGTTGATCGTCGGCGTGGCTCTGATGCTCGGCGGCGTCGTGCTGCTCGTGCTGCCGGGCCCCGGCGTTCTCGTCATCTTCGCCGGTCTCGGGCTGCTCGCCACCGAGTTCACCTGGGCGGCCAGGCTGTTGCGGTGGGCCAGGACCCGGGGAAAGCAGCTGGTTGCCCAGGTGCGCGCCCGCGTCCGTCGGCGCCGTCCGGTCGAGGCCAGACCGGATCATCCGCGGCGATAACCGGTTGGGCGGTGTCTGCCCGTCGGACAGAATCACCGCATGACGGCCGATTCCGCGACCGAGCTGCCGACCGCTCCTGAGCAGTTACGGCATGTCCTGCGCACGCATTACGGGGTTACCGCGACCGGACTGGCGCCGCTCACCGGCGGTCTGGACCGGGCGGCCCAGACCTTCCGGATCGAGCCGGAGTCGGGCCCGGATCTGGTGCTCCGGGTGAGCCTGGGACGGCCCCGCCGGGAGGTGTACGCCGTCCCGTACGAGGTGCGTCTGTCCGGTGTGGACGATGTGGTCGCGCCGCTGCCCGCCGGTACGGGTGCGCTGTTTGTCCACGCCGCAGGCGTCACCTGGTCGTTGTATCCGTTCATTGATGGTGTCGACGGCTGGACCCGCGCGCTGTCCGGGGGTGATTGGCGCCGGCTGGGCGAGACGCTCCGGGCCGTGCACGGCGTCGATCCCGGGCCGTTCACCGGGATGCGCTGTCCGGACAGGGATGTGACGCCGTACGACGTGCTCCCGCGCTGGGACCGGCGGCTGCGGGAGGACCCCGAACTCGCCGACTTCTGGCGGCAGTACCGCCCCGCGACCGCCGCGATGCTCGAACAGATGCGGGCGCTGCAACAGCGGAGCCGACCCGGGACGGCCGTGCTGTGCCACGGCGACCTGCATCCGGGCAACATCCTGCTCGCGGGCAACAGACCCCACCTCATCGACTGGGACGACGTGCTGCTGTCGGCGAAGGAACGCGACTTCATCTTCGTGCCGCACGACGACCGGCCGACCGACACCGGCCCCCTTCCCCTCGATGCGGAATTCCTGAATGGCTACGGCATCGCGGCGGGCGACGTCGACTGGGCGGCTCTCACGTACTTCCGCTGCGAGCGGGTGGTCCAGGACGTCCTTGTCGAATGGGAGAGCGCGGCATCGGGCGGCGCACGGGCGCGCGCCGCCGCTGTGGATCTGTTGCGCGGCGCCTTCTCTCCGGGCGGGGAGGCCGATGCCGCCCGCGCCGCCGCCCGCCACCTGCCCGCGGATCTCGACCTGCTGTCCCCGGCGGTGGGGTACGCCGAACCTCCGGCCGGGTGAGCACACGGTGGTGCGCGTCGGATCGGGTTGACATCATGAAGGCTGCCGACCCGAAACTGGACGGGGCCTGCTGGTGTCCGATGTGGACAGAAAGTCAATCTGGGCGGCGATGCTGTACGCATTGCTCGGCCTGGTTTTCGGCGTGCTCGGCGGCTATCTCACCATCCCGCTGCTGGCCGCCGGCACCGTACTGTCGCTGACCTTCGTCGGGCTGCCGCTTATCGCGGGCGCATCGCCATCGCCGAGGACACGGCGATCCTGGGTGCCGGCCTGGCCCAGCTCCTGCAGAGCCGCGGACACGAGGTGGTGGCAGAGGTCGGCGACGGCACCGCCCTGCCGTCCGCGGTCGCCGAGCATCGTCCGGATGTGGCCGTTGTCGACATCCGGATGCCGCCCACGCACACCGACGAGGGGCTGCGCGCCGCGCTGGAGCTACGGACGCGCCAGCCCGAGACCGGCGTACTGCTCTTTTCGCAGTACATCGAGACCCGCTACGCCACCGAACTGCTGGCCGGCCGGTCTGCCGGGGTCGGTTACCTGCTGAAGGAACGGGTCGCCGACATCGACGAGTTCGTCGACGCGCTGACCCGGATCGCGGCCGGTGGCACGGCGCTGGATCCGGAGGTCGTGACCCAGCTGTCCGGGGCCAGCCGGCGTTCGGACGGATTGGCGAGACTCACACCGCGGGAACGCGAGGTGCTGGCGCTGATGGCGGAGGGTCGTACGAACGCGGCGATGGCCGGTGGACTGGTGGTTTCCGGACGGGCGGTGGAGAAACACGTCCCGAACTTCTCCGCCAAATGGGATCTGCCGCCCTCGGAGGCCGAACACCGCCGGGTACCGGCCGTGCTGAGCTACATCCAGTCCTGAAGATTGGTCAGGCCGTGGGCCGGCGGGCTGCGAGAGCCAACCGACCCACGGCCTCTTTCCGAGAAAGCTATTTTCGGCGGGAAACGCAGCGTGCGGCCGGCGCGAGCGCGGCAGCCAGGTGGCTGACGAGGCTCGCGGGCTCTGGCACGGTCGTTTACCTTTCGGCAGTTCCAATGTGGCGGCGATAAAGCCGTACAGCGGGTGCACGGCTGAATATTGCCGTCCGACGACATCCTGTCAACAAGAACTACCGTACGTAATGAGCGTCGGACATTGGCTCTGTCAGGGAGCAGTCGGAAGCCCGAAATCTCACCGACTGTGGCCAATATCGGAGATGCCACGGGCCCCGGCCGGCGTGACCGTGGGCATCGCTACGGTAACCCGGTGCGACAGCTGCGAACCGGTCTAGCCCTCGTTGCCCTGCTCGGCTTCTGCGTCTTCGTGGTTGCCTCGGTGTGGCCGCGGCCGCACGATTCCCGGCCGACCACGCAGGCCCCCGCCACGCTCGCGGCTCCGCCGGCGACCCCGACTCCGACCCGGGCGGCCCCGGTCACCAGCGAATGCACCACTCCGGGCGTGGATCAGTACCGCAAGGTCGCCGACCTGTCCGCGCCCGGCGGCGCCCGCGAGATCTGGATCCACCGGCCGGCCGGCCACGACAGTGCGCGGCTGCCGGTGCTCTACCTCCTCGGCGACCGGGGGACCACCGACCGGACCGCCGCCGCGGCGCACCTCGGCCGCCTGTTGGACCGGGAGATGTGCCGGACCGGCATCCCGTTCGTCGTGGCGGTGCCGGACGGGAGTGTGCAGGGTGCCCCGGACCCGGAATGGGGGGACGCCTCCGACGGCCGGTTCGCCCTCGAGCAGTTCGTCACCGCAACGGTCATCCACCTCGTCGAAGGCAGCCACCGCCGACCGGCCGCGCTGCGGGCCATCGGCGGTTTCGGCATGGGCGGTTTCGGCGCCACCTCGATCGCGCTGCGGCACACCACGCTCTATACCCAGATCGCGTCGTTCGGCGGGTGGTACCGGATGTACGACCCGGACGGCGTCTTCGCCGGCGACGCGCCGGGCCACACACCGGACCAGCTGATCGGTGCGGCCGCGGTGCAGCACCAGCGTTACTTCCTGGCCGAGGGGACGCAGGAGGCGACACCGCTGCAGTACGGCACCGTGCACGGCGAGGCCGACCGGTTCGCCGCACTGGTCCGCCAGCGTGGCGTCACCGCGGACGTGCGGCATCCGGTCGGCGGGCACGATCAGCGCACCTGGGACCGCGAACTGCCCGGCGCGGTCCGCTTCCTCGACCACAACTGGACCTCGGCCCGGACCCGCACCGCCAACTGACGCGCCGGGCGGATCGCCCACCACCCTTCCATGATCGACATCAGCTAAGGGTTGCTATGGCGACACTTAGCCGATGTCGATCATGGAAGGTGTCGGGGCTGATCAGGACAGTTCGATGGTGCGGTCCAGCCATGGGCGGAATGCGGTGGCGAACGGCTCGGTGCCGTCGCCGGCCGCCTTGGCCAGCCGGTCGCACGACTGCTGCGCCTGCTCGATAACTGAATGCGAATAGCCGTACCGCACCTGGTGTTCGGCGAATTCGTCCTCGTCGACGACCTCGACGGTGCCGTCCCGGCGGCGCAGCACATCCAGGTCGAGATCGACCATCGTCACCTCGTCGCCCCGCCATTCCGGCACGGTCGAGATGTCGCAGTAGAGCTCGGTCCACCGCGGCGGGGCGTTGAACAGCGCGGTCCACCAGGCGTCGCGCGGAAAGCAGACGACGTACGCGGTGTCCCAGGTGACCGCCGGCTCGGTGCCGCGCTGGCCGACCGTGCCGGCCGGGCAGCCGACCCAGACCCCGTGCTCGTCCTCGCCGAGGCGTAGGCCTTTCATATGCCAGTGCAGGCTCCCGTCGTACTTCCGATACACGATTCGGATTGTCTCTGGAGTGATTGTCTCTGGCGTCATTCCCGGACCGTACCGGAACGCAGTTAGTTCGATATCGAGATAACTTATGGTAATTTGACGTCGAGATACTTTGCGGAAGGATTTTCGAAATGGCAGACACCGCCGCAAGCAGGCGTTTCTCCGGCTTCGCCGACCTTTACGATGCGGCTCGGCCGACACCCCCGACCGAATTGGTGGAGCTCCTCACCGCCTGGTGCGGAGTCGAACGCCCCGATGTCGTCGACCTCGGTGCGGGGACCGGGCTGTCCACCGTGTTGTGGTCCGGCCGGGCGGCGTCGGTGGTGGCGGTCGAGCCATCGGCCGACATGCGAGTCGTGACCGAGCAACGGGTCGCCGGCCGGCCCGGATTCCGGGTGGTCGACGCGACCGCGGAGGCGACCGGGCTGCCATCGGGTTCGGCGGATCTGGTGACGGCCAGCCAGGCGCTGCACTGGTTCGACGCCGACCGGGCGCTGCCGGAGATCGCGCGGTTGCTGCGGCCCGGCGGCGTGTTCGCCGCGTACGACAGCCAGTGGCCGCCCACGATCGATCCCGAGGTGGACCGCGCGTACGCCGAATTCGACGAACTGCTGCGGGCCGAGGAGATCCGGCGCGGGCTGCGGCCGGCGTATGCCGCCAAGCAGGAGCATCCGGCTCGGCTGCGGGCCAGCGGTCTGTTCCGGCACGTCGTCGACATCGCCGTACACAAACGGGACGACGGTGACGCGGCCAGACTGGTCGACGTCGCCCGGAGCCAGGGCGGCACGGTGGCACTCCTGGCGGCCGGCGTGGCCGAGAGCGACATCGGCCTGGCCCAGTTGCGTGCGGTCGCCGCCGAGCGGATCCCGACGACGCGCACCTGGTGGTGGACGTACCGGGTCCGGTTGGCCGTCCGCTGAGCCGGCCGCACTACGCCACCGATCCTGTGTGAACGCTGAGTCTCAGAACTGCGCACCGCCTACCAAAACGCCGCTGGAGACGTACCGTGGAACGCACCAGCGCACCAACCCGTGAAGGAGCCCGATGCGCCGCACACATGTCGGGCTCGCGTTCCTGGGAGCGGTCGGGGTAGGCGTCGCCGCGGTTGCCCTCGCCGTCGCCGGCCCGGCGAGCCCGGCGGTCGCCGGTGGCACCTGGGTCGGCAGTTGGGAAGCCGCTCCGGCGAGCTCGACGGCGCAGGATCCGGAAGGCTTTCCGAACGTCACGGTGCGGAACGTCGTGCACCTGAGTGTTGGCGGGAACGCGCTGCGGGTCCATCTGTCCAACCTCTTCGGCCGGGCACCGCTGCACGTCGGCAACGCCACGGTCGCGGTGGCGGCCGCGCCGAGCTCGCCGCAGGCCCTCTACGGCACGCTGCGCCCACTCACCTTCGACGGATCGCGGACGCCGACCATCCCTGTCGGCGCGGACCTGGTGAGCGACCCGGTGCCCCTGCGCGTCGGCGCCGGGAGCACGCTGCTGGTCAGCACCTTCACCACGGATCCGCAGCCATTGACATTCCACTCATCGGCCGAGCAGACCAGCTTCGTGGCGCGGTCCGGCGACCACGCCACGGACGAATCCGGGCGGTCGTACAACGCGACGGTCCGGCGCTGGTACCTGGTCGACGGCGTCGACGTTCGGCAGCCGGAATCCGAGGGCGCGGTGGTGGCCTTCGGCGACTCGATCACCGACGGGTTCCGATCGACCACCGGCGCCAACCGGCGCTGGCCGGACGATCTGGCCCGCCGGCTGGCACCGCTGCGGATCGGCGTGCTCAACGCCGGGATCAGCGGCAACCGGGTGTTGCTCGACGGCGACGCGCCGGGCGGCCCGGGCGCGGCGTCCGGGCAGAGTGCCCTCACCCGGTTCGACCGCGACGTGCTGTCCCGGCCGGGCGTACGGACAGTGATCCTGCTCGAAGGAGTCAACGACCTCCGGCTGGCACCGCAACAGCTGGTCCCGGTGCGCATCGAGGCCGGGCTGGCCGAGTTGGCGGCCCGCGCGCACGCCCGCGGAATCCGAGTCGTCGGCGGGACGCTGACCCCGTTCGGCGACTCATTCGGCGCCCGGCCACAAGTGGAATCGGCCCGCTCCGCGATCAACACCTGGATCCGGCACACCCGGGACTTCGACGCCGTCGTGGATTTCGACCGCGCGCTACGTGACCCGGCGCACCCCGAACGCCTCCGCCGCAGCTACGACTCCGGCGACCACCTGCATCCCAACGACGCCGGATACCAGGCCATGAGCGAGGCCGTGCCGCTCGCCGCCGTGGTCGACGGAAAACCCAGTGGAGCCGGCACTTCCGGGTAGGGCAGGGTGGCGTCATGACGTCCCTGCTGGTCAATTTCGTGTATGCACAGCCGGTCGGCCACGCGATCGAGGCGTTGCACGCCTGCGCCGGTTACCACCAGGCCGATCCCGACCTCCGGATCAGTGTGGCGCTCAACCGCGCGACACCTATTGAGCTGGCGCGCCTCTGCCCGTTCATCGACGAGGTCTATCCGGTGGATATCGACCTCTTCGACCCACAATTGCCGACCGACGAGCTGTTGTCACCGATCCCGCCGGACTGGGATTGGGTGGTCACCGACGGGCGGGCCGACCAACCCGCCCAGCGGGCCGCCTTCCCAGGAATGGCGCGCTACTACGACGCGGCGCGGGACCATTTCCGTACCGCCCGGCCCATCGGGTACGCCGGTGCGCAACCACCCGCATACCACCGGGGCACGCATTTCCGGCTCCCGCTGCCATCGGAATCGCGGACCGCCGCGACCCGCCTGCTCGGCTCCGGCCGACCGCGGATCGCGCTGCTTCCCGGCGGCAGTGGCCCGCGTTCGCACTACCCGACGGTCGCTTCGTGGGAGCTCGTACTGGATGCCCTCGCCGACCGGTTTCCGGAAATGACCCTGTGCCTGACCGGAAAACTGGCCGACGACGGCCGGACCAGAACGACGGTCAACCGGGCCGAGTTCGACCGACTCGCCGAACGTGTGCCGCGGACGGTGCCGGCGCTCGACCGGCCGATCGTCGACCAACTCGCTGTCGTGGCCGAATGCGACCTGCTGCTCAGCCCGCACTCAGGCTTCGGAATGGCGGCGCTCGCGGTCGGCACGCCATGGCTTTCCATTGCCGGAAACAAATGGCAGGAATTCTATTTCAACGGGACCCCATTCTATTCCGTACTGCCCGATCCGGAGCGATTTCCCTGCTATACCGGGATGAACCCCGATCCGCCGTTGGTCGAGGATGACGGGCCGCGCTCGCCGAGCATGTGCGCCGAGCGCATTCGCGCCGATATGGACGAGATCCTCGATGCGGCCGCCGTGCTCGCCGAGCACCGCTGGAATTACGAGACGGCGCTGGCCGACCACGCGCGGCGGCTGATGGAATTCTTCCGCGGGGACACGGCCGCGGTGTGGAGCATCGACCATGTCCTTGACCCCTACCTGGAGGCAGCCCGATGACGGTCTTCCGACCCGCCCGCAAGGACGATCTGCCGGCGCTGCTGGCGCTCTTGGTCGATGACCAGCTCGGGGCCGAGCGTGACTCGACCGAGCCGGATTCCGCCTACCTGTCGGCGTTCGAGGCCATCGACGCCGACCCGGCCCACCTCCTGCTGGTGGCCGACGAGGACGGCGAGGTGGTCGGGACGCTGCAGCTGAGCGTTCTGCCCGGGCTGGCCCGGCATGGCGCGCTGCGAGGGCAGATCGAGGCGGTACGGGTCGCCGCCGGCCGTCGGGGGAGCGGGCTTGGTGGCGAACTGATGCGGGTCGCCATCGAGGAGGCACGGGCCCGCGGCTGCGCGCTCGTGCAGCTCACCACCGACCTGCGCCGGGAGCGGGCCCGCCGGTTCTATGAACGGCTGGGCTTCCGGCACAGCCATGCCGGAATGAAGCTGACGTTCTAGACCCTGGGGGCGAGGTTCCAGCGGTGGCGTAGCGACCGGCAGCACAACCTGGAATCGGGCTTGCTAGCGTCAGCGTATGCCTGTCGCGCCGTCGATCAACGATCTCATCGCCGCACTGCCGAAGGCCGAGTTGCACGTGCACCTCGAGGGCTCCATGCCGCCCGAGCTGCTGCTGAAACTTGCCCGCAAGCACGGCCTGACCGGCCTGCCGCAGTCGTTGGAGGCGATCGCGGAATGGTACGAGTTCCGCGATTTCCAGCATTTCATCGACGTATATCTGCAGGCGGTCAACGGGCTCCTCGACGAGGAGGATTTCTCGCTTCTGGTCACCGAGACGGCGGCATTGTTGGCGGCGCAGAATGTGCGCTATGCCGAGGTGACCTTCACCCCGACCCTGCACACCCAACGCGGCGTGCCCGCCGAGGTTGTCTTCGCCGGGATCGAACACGGCCGCCGGCAAGCCGAACGGGAACACGGGATCGTGCTGCGCTGGCTGCCGGACTTCCCGGGCAATTTCGGCCTCGCCGACGGCGAACGGGCCCTGGACCTGGTGTTGGCCGCGGGATTGGAAAGCATCATCGGATTCAACGTCGGCGGGCTGGAGGTCGACCGCGAGCAGTTCGGCGAGCTGTTCCAGCGGGCCAGGAGCGCCGGACTGCGCAGCGTTCCGCATGCGGGGGAGACCGAGGGGCCGGAACAGGTCTGGTTGGCGATCCGGGCTCTGGGCGCCGATCGGATCGGCCACGGCATCGGCTCGATGACCGATCCGGAGCTGGTGGCGTACCTGCGGGACCGCCAGCTGCCGGTGGACGTCTGCCCCACCTCCAACCTGCGCACCCGGATCGTCGGCCGGCTCGCCGAACACCCACTGCCGCAGATGTTGGAGGCCGGCCTGCTGGTGACGCTCAACTCCGACGATCCGCCGATGTTCGGCACCGATCTGCTCGGTGAGTACCGGGCCGTGCACAGCCTGGGTCTCGGCGCGGACGTGCTGACCCAACTGGCCCGCAACGGCGTACAGGCGTCATTCCTCGACGACGCCGCGAAATCCCGGCTCATCACCGAGATCGACTCGACCTTCACGGCCTGGCAGAACGCCTAGCGCGAATTCCCGCCGCCCGACAATTCACCCGACCATGCCGCGCGGCCTAGGATCACGCTCGTGACGATCACCCCTGACACCAAGGACTGGACCTGGGTCATCGAGCGGCGCTGCCCGGAATGCGGCTTCGACCCATTGACGATCGACCGCACCCAGGTGGGCCGCCTGGTGGCGCAGAATGCCGCAACCTGGGCGGACCTGCTGCGCGGCGCTGCAGAGATCAGGCGCCGGCCGAAGCCAGACGTCTGGTCCACCGCGGAATATGGCTGTCACGTACGGGATGTGTACCGACTTTTCCTCGAACGGCTGGATCTGATGCTCACCGAGGACGCGCCCCGGTTCGCCAACTGGGACCAGGACGAGACGGCGATCGCGAACCGGTATTCCGAACAGGACCCGGCGACCGTCGCCGCCGAACTGGTCGCCGCGGCTGCCCCGCTGGCGGACCGGTTCAACGGGGTGTCCGGCGCGGAATGGGACCGGACCGGCAACCGCAGTGACGGCTCGCACTTCACCGTCGACACCTTTGCCCGCTACCTGCTGCACGATCTGGTGCATCACGTCTACGACGTCACGGGTACGCCGGCCAGATAGCCTGCGGACATGCCGACCACGCTGACCGCGGACCTGCTTGTCGATCTCTGGCAACCGAACAGCGTCGACCTTTCGCCGGACGGTGCGACGGTTGCCTGGTCGGCCGCCCCGCTCGGCCGTCCCGAGGCGCACGGCCTCGCGGCCGTATTCCTCGCTCCGGTCGACGGTTCGCGCCCGCCCCGGCAGTGGACCCACGGTGGCGACGACCGGGCGCCGGCCTTCTCGCCGGACGGGGCGAACCTGGCCTTTCTCTCCGACCGGGCCCGTCGCGGCGTCGCCGGGCTGTACGTGGCGCCGGTCGCCGGCGGTGAGGCCGCCCCGCTGGTGGTCGGCCCGGTCGGCGTCGAGGACTTCCGCTGGTCGCCCGACGGCACCGAGATCGCCTACCTGCAGGCGGACAAGGACGACTCCGAGGAGTCCGATAAGGCGGACGATGCGGAGGTCCGCGGCGACAGTTGGCCGTACGCCCGGCTGAAGATCGTGACGGTCGGGACCGGCGAGGTCCGTACCGTTCTGGACGGTGACCGACACGTCCAGGAGCTCACCTGGTCACCGGACGGCAGCCGGCTGGGCTGCCTCTGTACGCCGACGCCGGAGCTGGATTCCCTGGCCCGGGCCGAGATCGTCGTCGTCGGCAGCTCCGGTGGCGAGTCGCGCCGGGTCTGCGGCGCACCGTGGTCAGGCGGGCTGAGCTTCAGTACGGACGGTGCCGTGTTGGTCTTCACCGGTCAGCACGGCGGTGCCTCGGTCGCCGCGGTCTCCGTGTGGTCGGTCGACCCGGACGCCGGCGACCCGGTGCTGATCGGGCCGAGCGCCGGCGACCCATTCTGCGTGACAGCGTTGGCCATCGTGCCGGGGGAACGCCGCGTCCTGATCGCCATCGCCGACGGTCTGGACAGCCGGCTGGAGTTGCGCGATCCGGTGACCGGCGAGGCGAGGACGGTCTACGACAGCCCGGGCGATCTCCGCGCCGTGGCTGGTGCGCAGACTCCGGCCGGGCTGATTCTGGCGTACGTCGAGGGCACCCGGGAGCGGGTCTTCGAGGTGTGCGCCGGACCCGCGGACCGGCCGGCGATGATCAGCCGGCACGGCGCTTCGGTGGTGGACGTGTCGTGGGGGACCGTCGAGGACTTCTGCTGGCGGTCCGACGGACTCGACCTGGACGGCATCCTGATCCGGCCGCCGCAGGCCGGCCCCGACCCGTTGCCGACCGTCGTGCTCCCGCACGGCGGGCCGTACGGGAGGTCTGGTCGCACCCTGCACGCCGGAACGCTGGACTGGGGCCAATGGCTCGCCACCGCCGGCTACGCCGTCCTGCTGCCCAACTACCGCGGCGGTCTCGGCCATGGTGAGCGGTTCGCCGCGATGGCCCGCGGTGGGGTCGGCGGCGGCGAATTCGACGACGTTATGTCCGCGGTCGACGCCGTGGTGGAACGGGGCATCGCCGACCCGGAGCGGCTGGCCATAGCTGGCTGGAGTCAGGGCGGCTTCCTCACCGCCTGGGCGGTGACCCAGACCGACCGGTTCGCTGCCGCGGTGATGGGTGCCGGGGTCAGCGACTGGCGCGGCATGGTGCTGGAGGGCGACCTGCCTACGATGGAGGCCGGCCTGGTCGAGAGTCTGCCGTGGGATGGACCCGGACCGCATTCGGCCGACGCCCGCTCGCCGATCTCCTTTGCCGCGGCCGCCCGTACCCCCGTACTGATCCTGCACGGCGCCAACGATGCGCGGGTGCCGCATCCGCAGGGCACCGGCTTTGAACGCGCGCTGCGGGACGGCCCGAGTCCGGTGCGGCTGGTCAGCTATCCGCGGGAGCCGCACGCGATCCGCGAAGCGGCCCACCTCCGGCAGCTGCTGGGCGAGGTACGGCAGTGGCTGGCGCAATGGCTGGCAGCGCCGCCGGCTCCGGCCCGGGTGCGGGAGACGCCGCGCGAGGTGCTGAGTTGGTCGGACTTCGGCCGGGCCAGCCGGGAGTTGGCCGAGCAGGTCGCCGCCAGCGGCTATCAACCCGACCTGATCCTGTCCATCGCGCGGGGTGGGCTCTTCGCCGCGGGCGCGCTCGGCTACGCGCTGGACGTGAAGAACCTGCATGTGATGAACGTCGAGTTCTACACCGGCGTCGGCAAGCGGCTCGACATGCCGGTGATGCTGCCACCGGTGCCCAGCGTGGTGGATCTCGCGGGCGCCCGGGTCCTGGTGGCCGATGACGTGGCAGACACCGGCGCGACCCTGAAACTGGTCCGCGACTTCTGCATCGACCATGTCGCCGAGGTTCGGTGCGCCGTCATCTATGAGAAGCCGGAGTCGGAGGTGCGGTGCGAGTACGTATGGCGGCGCACCGACCGGTGGATCAACTTCCCCTGGTCGGAGTCCCCGCCGGTGGTCGACCGGCCGGACGCCGTCCACGACGCCTGATCCCGGTCCTGCGTGCCGCGCGAGGTGGGTCAGCCCTTGAGGTAGGTCAGAACGGCCAGCACGCGGCGGTTGTCGTCCTCCGACGGCGGCAGGCCGAGCTTGGAGAAGATGTTGTTGGTGTGCTTGCTGACGGCCTTCTCGGTGATGAACATCCGGCCGGCGATGGCGGCGTTCGTACGCCCTTCGGCCATCAGCGACAGCACCTCGGTCTCCCGTGCGGTGAGTCCACGCAGCGGCTCATCCCGGGAGTGGCTGGACAGCAGCTGGGAGATGACATCCGGGTCCATCGCCGTGCCGCCGGCCGAGACCCGGTTCACCGCGTCGATGAACTGGGCGACGTTCGAGACGCGGTCCTTGAGCAGGTAACCAACGCCGCCGGTGTTGTCGGACAGCAGCTCGCGGGCGTAGAGCTGTTCGACGTACTGGGAGAGCACCAGCACCGGCAGGCCGGGCACCTGCTGCCGGGCCTCGATCGCCGCCCGCAGGCCCTCATCGGTGAATGTCGGGGGCAGTCGTACGTCGACGACCGCCACGTCGGGCTTCTGCGTCACCAGCGCCCGCAGCAGAGACGGCCCGTTGTCGACCGCCTCCACCACCTCGAACCTGTGCGCCTCCAGGATCCTGATCAGGCCGTCTCGGAGGAGGGCGAGGTCTTCGCCGATAACAACTCGCACGGAAGCTCCATAACTACGACGGTGGGTCCGCCAGGCGGACTGGTCACAACCAGGGTGCCGTCAAATGCTGCCAGGCGCCGCTCGATGCCGCGCAGGCCGGTGCCCCCGTCGGTGTCGGCGCCGCCGTGCCCGTCGTCGCTGACCAGCATCGAGAGGGTGCCGGCGTCGTATTTGAGCTGGACCCACGCCTTGCTGGCGCCGGCATGCTTGATGACGTTGGTGATGTTCTCCGCGACCGCGAAGTACGCCGCCGACTCGACCGGGGCGGGCAGCCGGCCGGGCAGGTCGATCTCGACGTCGGTGGGCAATGGGCAGGCCAGGCACAACGCCCGGACCGCGCCGTCCAGGCCGCGGTCGGCCAGCACCGGCGGATGGATGCCGCGGACCAGGTCGCGCAGTTCGGCCAGCGCCTGGGTCGTCGACGCCCGCGCCTCGGCCAGCAGTTCCTTGGCCGCGGCGGGGTCGCGGTCCACGATGTCGTCGGCCAGACCCAGGCTCATACCGAGCGAGACGAGCCTGGCCTGCGCGCCGTCGTGCAGGTCCCGTTCGATCCGGCGCAGTTCGGCGGCCTGCGTGTCGACGGTGTCGGCCCGCGACTCCGCCAACTGGCTGACCCGCTGCCGCAGCAGTGACCGCTCCGTCGGGGCGAGCAGCGACCGGCTGACCCGGGCGTAGCAGCGCATCAGCGCCGGAGTGGTCCGCCACCACAATCCGAAGGACAGGGCGGCGACCGGATAGGTGATGAACGCCGCGCCGAGACTGGAGATGTGGATGAATCCCCACAGGTCATCGAAGACGCCGCGCGGGGTGACCGCCCACAGGAGCGGATAGACCAGGTACAGCAGGCCGGCGGCGAAGAAGGAGACGACGACACAGAAGGTGGTCAGGCCGAGCGTCGCGGACACCAGCAGCCACAGCACGTCCCGCCAGGTCGCGGGGTCGGCGATGGTGTCCCTGAGCCGGGTCGACCAACTGCCCTCGCGGCGCGGCAGGTAGGGACGGCGGATCTCCTCGCCGAGCATCCGGCCGGCCCACCAGCGGTGCCAGTTGGCGAAGCTGCGGACCAGGCCGGTCATGCCAAAGAACACCGGAATGAACAACCCGACCCACAGCAACGCGGCCGAATAGACCTCGACCGTGAAAAGCACGATGGCCGCGACGGTGAAGAAGATGAACAGGAACGCCCATCCGAGCAGAGCGAACCGTCCCGGGCGACGGTCGCTGATCGTTGTGCTCATGGGCCTGTACCTCTTCCGATAGGTGCTCCTGCACCAACCATTGTGCGGTCCGCTGCCGCGTTCTTCAGGGGTGGTGAGCAGCACCGGGAAGTGGACCTAACACCACCCTGATCGGGGCTGTGTGACCAGTGTCTGCGCGGGCCTGCACGAGCAGTCTTGATCCCGTCAACCGATAACTCCGGCCCAAGGAGAACAGTACCGTGAAAAAGCGATCAGCGACCGTCCGTGTCGCGCGCTGGAGCGCCACCCATCCATGGCGGGCAATCGCTTTGTGGGTCGCGTTCGTCGCACTCTGCTCGGTCCTCGGGCAGCTGTCGGGCGAGAAGAAGGCAACGAACGTCGACATGGGTGTCGGCGAGTCCGGTCGGGCCACCAAGATGGTGCACGACGCGGGACTCGACGATCCGGCGACCGAGAACGTGCTCATCACGTCGCGGTCCGGATCGCTCGACCGGTCCGACGCGAGAGCGGCGGCGGCGGACATCGCCTCCCGGATGCATTCCCTGCCGGCTGTGTCCAAGGTGGACAGTTCCGTCACCGCTAAGGACGGCAAGGCGATGCTGGTCCCGGTCACGATGAAGGGTGACCCGGACACCGCCGGCGACAGAGTGGATCCACTGCAGGCGGCGACCGCGTCGGTGGCCGCCGACCACCCGAAGCTGCGAATGGAGGAGGTCGGCGGCGCCTCGATCGACAAGGGCGTGAACAAGCAGCTCAGCAATGACTTCGGCAAATCAGAGAAAATGAGCGTGCCGGTCACGTTGATCATTCTGCTTGTTGCATTCGGCGCGATCGTGGCGGCCGGAGTACCTGTCCTGCTGGCGTTGTCGGCCGTCGGTGCGGCGATGGGTCTGTCCACACTCGCCACTCACCTGATTCCCAGCAATGGCTCGGTCAGCGAGGTCATCCTGCTGATGGGAATGGCTGTCGGCGTGGACTATTCGTTGTTCTATCTCAAACGAGAACGGGAGGAACGGGCCCGCAACCGGGGCCGGATCGACGCCATCGAGGTGGCAGCAGCGACCTCCGGCCACTCCATTGTGGTCTCGGCGATGGCCGTCATCGTCTCCATGGCGGGCCTGTACCTCGCCGACGACGCGATCTTCTCCTCGATCGCCACCGGCGGAGTCATCGTCGTGGCGGTGGCGATGATCGGCTCGGTCACCGTGTTGCCGGCGCTGCTGGCGAAGTTGGGCCGGGCGGTCGACCGGCCCAAGGTTCCGTTCCTCTGGCGGCTCACCGCCGTCCGGGAGGGTGGCCCACGCCTGTGGCCGGCACTGCTGCGTCCCGCTTTGCGCCACCCCGGCCGTACGTTGACCATCTCGGTACTGGCTCTGCTGGCGCTCGCCGCCCCAGCGCTGGGAATGAGCCTGCACGACAGCAGCGCCGATGACCTGCCGCGGTCGATTCCGGTGGTGCAGAGCTACGAGCGCATGGTGCACGAATTCCCGAGCGAGGGTTCGGACTACCAGGTAGTGGTCAAGGGTCAGCCCGCCGCCATTGCGAATGAACTGACGGCGCTGAACAGCCGGATCGCCAAAGATCCGCTCTATACGCACGACAAGGCGCCCACGGTGAAGACCTCGACCGACGGCCGGGTGACCACGATCGAGGTTGCCACGCCGTACAACGAGAATTCGAAGCTCGCGGTACAGGGTTTGACCAAACTCCGCAGCGACATCATTCCGTCGACGGTCGGTTCGGTTACCGGATCGCAGTACGCCGTCGGTGGTGATGTCGCCGAGAGCCAGGACTATGCGGTGCACCAACGTGACAAGCTGCCGCTGGTGGTCGGTTTCGTACTCGCGCTGACCTTCCTCATGATGGCCATCACGTTCCGGTCGATCATGGTGGCGCTCACCGCGATCGCGATCAACCTGCTGTCCGCCGGTGCGGCCTTCGGCATCCTGGTCGGCGTTTTCCAGCACACCTGGGCGGAGGGGCTGCTGAAATTCCATTCGAACGGATCGATCGTCTCGTGGATCCCGCTGTTCCTCTTCGCAGTCCTGTTTGGACTGTCGATGGACTATCACGTCTTCGTGGTCAGTCGGATCCGCGAGGGTGTAGAGGCTGGTCTGTCCACAAAGGAAGCTGTCCGGCGGGGGATCACCCGGTCTGCCGGTGTGGTCACCAGCGCGGCCATCGTGATGGTGTCGGTGTTCGCGATCTTCGCGACGCTGTCGATGATTGAGATGAAGCAGCTCGGCATCGGCCTTGCGGCGGCGGTTCTGGTCGACGCGCTGGTGGTCCGGATCGTGGTGCTGCCGTCCCTGATGGTCCTGCTGGGCCGCGCCAACTGGTGGCCGTCGAAGCTCGGCCGTAAAACCCGCGCGGTGGTGGCGCAGCAGCCGCACTCGCTCGAGCCGGTCGGGTAA
>DATAVB010000041.1:0-51975 GCA_036267955.1 Mycobacteriales bacterium
GTCCTATCGGTTCGGTGAGGTGGCGACCGCGGACGATCCGTGGGGCTACGCCAACTCGCTGGAGTGGGCGACGTCCTGCCCGCCGCCGCGGCACAACTTCACCTCGATGCCGCGCATCCGGTCCGAACGACCCGCGTTCGAACTGCACTATCCGCATCTGGTCGACCGCCTCGAGGCCGAGGCGCACGCCGGCCGGAAGCACAAGGTGCCGCTGGCGGCATCCGGGTCTACGCCCGGCGCCGATGCCGACGGCGTGCTCGGACAGGGTGGGAGACAGGGTCGCAACGATCCCGACGCCAGCTGAGCGCAGCACGGTCCGCTGACCAACCAACTGAGGTGTTCGGCGCTCAGGCGAGCTAGGGTCGAGGCGACATGCGAGAACACTCTGTGCTTCTGACGGTGTCCGGCCGGGATCGGCCGGGGGTCACCTCAGCGCTCTTCTCCGCGCTGGCCGCCTACGACGTCGAGGTCCTCGATGTCGAGCAGGTGGTCATCCGCGGCCGGCTCGTGCTCGGTGTCCAGCTCACGCTCCGTGGTGAGCCGGGCCCGCTGCAGAAGTCGGTGTTACACGCCGCGACCGTGCTGGGCATGGAGATCGACGTCGCCGTCGGCGAGGGCACCGACGACATGATGGGCGCCCGGTCCGAACGGCACCACGTGATCGTGATCGGCCGGCCGCTGCGGGCCGGTGCCGTCGGCGAGCTGTCCCGCCGGCTGGCCGAGGTCGGCGGCAACATCGACACGATCCGTAAGCTCTCGCACTACCCGGTGACCAGCCTCGAGCTGATGGTCAGTGGCGCCGACCCCGCCGCCCTGCGGATCGCCCTGGCGACCGCGGCCAAGGAGACGGCGACCGACATCGCGGTCGAGCGGGCCGGCCTGCACCGCCGCTCCAAGCGGCTGGTCGTGCTGGACGTCGACTCGACTCTCGTCCAGGGCGAGGTGATCGAGATGCTCGCTGCCCGCGCCGGCTGCGCCGAGCAGGTGGCCCGCATCACCGCCGATGCGATGGCCGGCGAGCTGGACTTCGCCGAGTCGCTCCGGGCCAGGGTCGCGCTGCTGGCCGGGCTGGACGCGAGCGTCTGCGACGAGGTCCGCGCCGAGCTGCAGCTCACCCCGGGGGCCCGCACCCTGGTGCGGACCCTGAAGCGGATGGGTTACCGGTGCGGGGTGGTCAGTGGCGGCTTCACCCAGGTGATCGACGGTCTCGCGGCGGAGCTGGGGCTGGACTTCGCCACCGCCAACACCCTGGAGATCCGCGACGGCCGGCTCACCGGACGAGTGGTCGGCGACATCGTCGACCGGGCCGGCAAGGCCCGGGCGCTGCGCCGGTTCGCCGCTGAGGCCGGGGTGCCGCTCAGCCAGACCGTCGCGGTCGGCGACGGCGCCAACGACATCGACATGCTGGCCGCAGCCGGGCTGGGCATCGCGTTCAACGCCAAGCCGGCGCTGGTCGAGGTGGCTGACACCGAGCTGCGCCAGCCCTACCTCGACGCGATCCTGTTCGTGCTCGGTGTGACCCGGGACGAGATCGAAGAGGCGATCGAGGCGGATGAGGCGGACGGGGCCGGCAGCATCGCGGCCTCGGCATGAGCCGGCCCACCAACCTGGTCCTGCTTCGACCTTCCCTGGACCACCTGCCGCCGCGCCCGCGGTTGCCCGACGGCTACAAGCTGCGGCCGGCAGTCGACTCCGACACCGACGCGCTCGCCGCGACGCTCACCGCCGCTTTCGCCGAGACCTGGTCGGTTGACCGGGTACGGCGCGACCTGCTCGACGCCGAAGACGTCGTGGCGACCTTCGTCATCACTCACGGCGGCCGGGCGGTGGCCACCGCCTCCAATCGCTGGGTGCCCGACCGCTTTCCCGACGCCGGGTACGTCCACTGGGTCGGCACCGCGCCGGAGCACACCCGCCGCGGCCTCGCGGCGGCGCTGCTGATCGAACTGCTCCGACAGTTCGCCGAGCAGGGCCGGCTGACCGCGGTGTTGGAGACCGACGACTTCCGGCATCCCGCGCTGCGCAGCTATCTGCGGCTGGGCTTCACGCCGGTCTATGCGGTCCGGGACGAGGACCACCGGCGGCGCTGGTCGGCCATCTTCACGGCCCTGTTCCATCGCTAGACGCGGAGTCGCGCCGTGGTGAATTGTCGATCATGAAGCTTCCTGCGCGACACGCCGACGACATGCCGGGCTTGGCGTCGGAAACTTCATGATCGACAGCTCGGGGCGGGCTGGCGGGCTGGCGCATCAACCCGGCGGGAGTCTCGGGTCGCCGAGCAGGGTGACGCCGGCGTCGGCGAGCTGCCGCAGCGCGCTCTCCGTGGTGGCGCGGGCCACCCCGGCGGTCAGGTCCAGCCGTACGGTGGTCCGGAATCCTTCCAGCGCGGAGTCCAGAGCGGTCGCCCGTACGCAGTGGTCGGTGGCGATCCCGGCCACCTCGACCTCCTCGACGTCGTGCTGCCGCAGCCAGTCCGCCAGGGCGATGCCGTCGCTGCGGCCCTCGAACCCGGAGTACGCGGCCTCGTACCCGCCCTTGTCGAAGACGGCCTCGATCCGGTCGGTGTCCAGCCGCGGATGCAACTCAACCCCGGTGGTGCCCACGACGCAGTGCGGGGGCCAGGTCCGAACGAAATCCGGGTGGTCGGAGAAATGCCCGCCCGGATCGATGTGGTGGTCCCGGGTGGCAACCACATGCTCGCCGACGCCGCCGGCGAGCCACCGCGAGATGCCGGCCGCCACCGTGGCGCCGCCGGCCACGGCCAACGAACCGCCTTCGCAGAAGTCGTTCTGTACGTCGACCACGATGATCGCTTTAGCCATTGGACGCCTCTGAGTCGAAGACGGTCGGGATCGCCGGTTCGCCGTGCGACAGCTTCAGCCCGTCCCACGGGATGGTGACCATCCGCTCGGCGTGCCGGGCCCGGGACTCGGCCAGCGTCGGCAGCCCGTCGACCCGTTTGCCGTCGCGGATCAGCGGCAACTGCAGCGCCCGGTCGCCGGTCTCCGGTCGGGGCGAGCCGACCCGCTCCTCGGTGGCGGTGCCGGTCGACCGATGCCGGCGGACGGCGGTCTTTCGGCCGCCGCGGGAGCCCTTGTTCTCCGACCGCTTCGCCACCGGCCGGCCCGCCACCTCGACCAGCTTGTAGACCATGCTGGCCGTCGGCGCGCCGGAGCCGACCACCAGTTTCGTACCGACACCGTAGGAGTCGACCGGCGCGGCGGCCAGCGCGGCGATCGCGAACTCGTCCAGGTCGCTGGTGACCACGATTCGGGTCCCGATCGCGCCGAGCGAATCCAGCTGCTGCCGGGCCTGCTTGGCCAGTACGCCCAGCTCGCCGGAGTCGATCCGGATCGCGCCGAGCTCCGGTCCCGCCGCCTCGACCGCGGCCCGGATCCCTTCGGTGATGTCGTACGTGTCGACCAGCAGCGTCGTCTGCGGCCCCAAGGCCCGCACCTGGGCGCGGAACGCGTCGACCTCCCGGTCGTGCAGCAGGGTGAACGAATGCGCGGCCGTACCGGTGGTCGGGATGCCGTACCGGCGGCCGGCGGCGAGGTTGGAGGTCGCCGCGAACCCGGCCAGATAGGCGGCTCTGGCGGCACTGACGGCTGCCTCCTCATGAGTGCGCCGGGAGCCCATCTCGATCAGCGGCCGGTCGCCGGCGGCCACCGACATCCGGGCCGCCGCGGACGCGACGGCGCTGTCGTGGTTGAGGATCGACAACACCACCGTTTCGAGCAGGATGGTCTCGGCGAAGGTGCCGCTGACGGTGAGGATCGGCGAGCCGGGCAAGTAGAGCTCGCCCTCGGCGTACCCGTCGATGTCGCCGGCGAAGACGTGCCCGCGCAACCAGTCGCGGGCCGGACGGCTGACCCGGTCGCCGAGGAAATCCAGCTCGTCCGGGCCGAAGCGGAACGCCTCGACCGCGTCGAGCACCCGGTCGATGCCGGCGACGACGCCGTACCGCCGCCCGTCGGGCAGGTGCCGGGCGAACACCTCGAAGACGCACTGCCGGTCGGCCGTCCCCTCGCGCAGGGCGGCGTCGAGCATCGTCAGCTCGTACTGGTCGGTGAGCAGTGCGGTGGACTCCACCACTGCAGCGTAGCCAGCGGTGGTGGCAGCATGGACACATGACATCTGGCGGAACCGTGGCCCCGGAGCGGACCGAACAGCCCGACGTCGACGAGCAGGTCGACCCCGATCGCCCCTGGGTGACGATCGTGTGGAACGACCCGATCAACCTCATGTCGTACGTGACGTACGTCTTCCAGTCGCTCTTCGGCTATTCGACCGAGAAGGCGACGGCGCTGATGCTGGACGTGCATCACAAGGGCCGAGCCACCGTCTCCTCCGGCACCCGGGAACAGATGGAGCACGACGTGTCGCGGCTGCACACCGCCGGCCTGTGGGCCACCCTGGCTCAGGACTGATCACCAGTAAGGTCTGCGAAATGGCTTCCGTACGTCGTCGTGGTTCCCGGGTGACTGCCGCGCTGCAGGCCGAGGAGGTGCGCCTGCTGCAGGTGCTGACCACCGACCTGCGGACGCTGCTGGCCGAGGCCGATCAGGACGACGGCCTCGAGCCGGATCCGCTGGAGCAGCTCACCGGGCTGAGCTCGGCGACCGACGCCGCCACCGCACCGCCCAGCGACCCGGCCCTGGCCCGGCTGCTACCGGACGGCTACCGGGACGATCCGGAATCCGCCGCCGAGCTGCGCCGGCTGACCCACCCGGAGATCCGGAACGCCAAGAAACGCACCGCCGCCCACCTCCTGGAGATGCTGCCGCCCGACGGCGGCAAGGTGCGCTTGGAGGTGGACGACGTGATGGCGTGGGCCGCGGCGCTCAACGATCTGCGGCTGGTGCTCGGCACCCGGTTGGACATTTCCGAGGACATCGAGCCGTTCGGCGGGATGAGCCCGGACGACCCGGCCGCCGCCCCGTTCGCCATCTACCACTGGCTCACCGGGCTGCAGGACGACCTGGTGAGCACGCTCCTGCACTGATGCCTGCACTGA
Source organism: Mycobacteriales bacterium (assembly GCA_036267955.1). Lineage (GTDB taxonomy): Bacteria > Actinomycetota > Actinomycetes > Mycobacteriales > QHCD01 > DATAVB01. The sequence goes on from DATAVB010000041.1 coordinate 5,018, forward strand.
TGCCTGTACTGAGGCCGAAAGCGGCACGGAGCGGCAGGTAGGCTTGCCCCGTGCTGAGACTCGATCAGGCCATCTACGACGCGATCGTGGCGCACGCCAGGCGGGACCATCCCGACGAGGCCTGCGGCATCGTCGCCGGACCGGTCGGCTCGGACCGGCCACGGCGGATCGTCCCGATGCTCAACGCCGAGCGGTCGCCGACGTTCTACCGGTTCGACTCCGCCGAGCAGTTGCGGGTGTGGCGGGAGATGGACGACCTGGACGAGGCTCCGATCGTGATTTACCACTCGCACACGGCGACCGAGGCCCATCCGTCCCGGACCGACATCTCACTCGCTGCCGAGCCGGATGCCCATTATGTGCTGGTTTCCACGCGGGACGAGGACACCACCGAGTTCCGCTCGTTCCGGATCGTGGATGGCATCGCCAGCGAGGAACAGGTGCAGATCGGCTCGGCCGAAGCGGCGGCGGAATCGTCGCGCTGACCTTCGCGTTGCAGCCAGCTGAAAACCGTACTGACCTTCCAAGGAGCCCCCGTAATGGCGATTGACGTTCGGATCCCGACCATCCTGCGCACCTACACCGGCGGGGCGAAGTCCGTCGAGGGTGCGGGGAGCAAGCTGTCCGCACTGATCGACGACCTGGACTCGCGGCACGGTGGCCTCAAGGGTCGGCTGATCACCGAGGACGGCGGGCTGCACCGTTTCGTCAACATCTACGTCAACGACGAGGACGTCCGCTTCACCGGCTCGCTGGACACCGAGCTCAAGGACGGCGACTCGGTGACGATCCTGCCCGCGGTCGCCGGCGGCTGACCCGGATGCGGTACGACTCGTTGGTCGACGCTCTCGGTGGCACGCCGCTGGTGGGGTTGCCGCGGCTCTCGCCCACCGAGGACGTGCGGCTGTGGGCCAAGCTCGAGGACCGCAACCCGACCGGCTCGATCAAGGACCGGGCGGCGCTGTTCATGATCACCGCCGCCGAGAAGGACGGGCGGCTGCGGCCGGGCGCGACGATCCTGGAGCCGACCAGCGGCAACACCGGGATCTCGCTGGCGATGGTGGCCCGGCTACGCGGCTACCGGTTGATCTGCGTGATGCCGGAGAACACCTCGATCGAGCGCAAGCAACTGCTGGAGATGTACGGCGCGGAGATCGTGCCGTCGCCGGCCGCCGGTGGCTCGAATCAGGCGGTGGCGCTGGCGAAGCAGCTCGCCGCCGAGCATCCGGACTGGGTGATGCTCTACCAGTACGGCAATCCGGCCAACGCCCAGGCGCACTACGAGGGGACCGGCCCGGAATTGCTGGCCGACCTGCCCTCGATCACCCACTTCGTCGCCGGCCTGGGCACCACCGGCACCCTGATGGGCACCGGCCGGTTTCTGCGGGAGAAGGTGCCGGGCATCCAGATCATCGCCGCCGAGCCGCGGTACGGCGAGCTGGTCTACGGCCTGCGCAACGTCGACGAGGGTTTCGTACCCGAGCTGTACGACCCGTCGGTGCTGACCTCGCGGTTCTCTGTCGGCTCCCGGGACGCGCTGTTGCGGACCCGCCAGCTGGTCGAGGTGGAGGGTATCTTCGCCGGCATCTCGTCCGGGGCGATCCTGCACGCCGCGCTGGCCGTGGCGCACCGTGCGGTCGAGGCCGGCCAGCGGGCCGACATCGCCTTTGTGGTAGCCGATGCGGGCTGGAAGTACCTCTCCACCGGCGCCTACGCCGGGACGGTCGCGGACGCCGAGAAGGCGCTGGAGGGCCACCTCTGGGCGTGAGCGGCGGGCCGACACGCGGCCTGGACACCGTGCGGACCTTGCGCATCCGGCCGGTTCGGCCCTACATTCCATCGAATCGCTTCGATCTCGGTTCGGATGGGAGGCGCGCGCCATGGTGAAGATAGCCGACGTCGCCCGGCATGCGCAGGTCTCGGCCAGCACGGTGTCGTACGTGCTCAGCGGCAAGCGCCCCATCTCCGCGGAGGTGCGGCAGCGGGTGCAGGAGAGCATCAAGACGCTCGGCTACCACCCGCACGCCGGCGCCCGGTCGCTGGCCAGCCGGCGTTCGAACGTCATCGCGCTCGTCGTACCGCTGCGCTCCGGGGTGCACGTGCCGGTGCAGATGCAGTTCGTGACCTCGGTGGTGACCAGCGCCCGCCGCTACGACCATGACGTGCTGCTGCTGACCCAGGACGAGGGGGAGAGCGGGCTGCGCCGGGTTTCCGGCAGCTCACTGGCCGATGCGCTGATCATCATGGACATCGAGTTGGACGATCCCCGGCTGCCGGCGTTGCGGGAGCTGAGCACCCCCTCGGTGCTGATCGGATTTCCGTCCGACACGACCGGTGTGACCTGTGTCGACCTGGACTTCATCGCGGTCGGCGAACTGTGCGTGGACTACCTGCACGGCCTGGGGCACCGCCGGGTCGCGCTGCTCGGCAGCCCGCACCGGGTGTACGAGCGGCGGGCCGGATACGCCACCCGCGTCGCGCAGGGCTTCCGGGACGCGGCCGCGCGGCACGGTGTCGCGGCGACGACGCACCCGATCGACGGCGGCCGGGACGAGGTCTTCTCGACCGTGCGCCGGTTGCTCGAGGAACATCCCGACCTGACCGGGGTGATCGTGCACAACGAGCCGATCATGGGCCCGCTGCTGCAGGCCCTGCACGACTGCGGCCGGCGGGTGCCCGAGGACGTGTCGGTGGTTGCGGTCGGCCCGGACGACCTGGTGAGCCGGTTCGACCTGTCCGGTGTCGCGCTGCCGGTCGACGCTGTCGGCCACACCGCGGTCGACCTGGTGATGGCGAAGCTCGACGGCAAGGACGTCGAGGCCGCGACGATGTTGCGCCCGCAACTGACCGTACGCAAGAGCACCGGCCCGGCACCGGCGTAGCGCCGCCGGTCCTCCGTGCGAGGATCGGGACCGACACATCCGGGACAGGAGCGCCAACCGTGCCACAGCGCAGCGCCGTATCCGCCGACGCGCCGATCGGAATTTTCGACTCCGGGGTGGGCGGGCTAACCGTCGCCAGGGCGGTCATCGACCAGTTGCCGGCCGAACGGCTGCACTACGTTGGCGACACCGGGCATGTCCCGTACGGCCCACGCCCGATCGCCGAGGTCCGCCGGTATGCGCTGGACTGCCTGGACCAGCTCGCCGAATCCGGGGTGAAAATGCTGGTGATCGCCTGCAACACGGCCAGTTCGGCCTGCCTGCACGACGCCCGGGAACGGTACGACGTGCCGGTGGTCGAGGTGATCGTGCCGGCTGTCCGGCGGGCCGCGGCGGCGACCCGCAACGGCCGGATCGGGGTGATCGGCACCGCGGCGACCATCGCCAGCCGGTCGTACGACGACGCCTTCGCCGCCGTGCCGGCCGTCGAGGTGACCGGGGTGGCGTGCCCGCGGTTCGTGGATTTCGTGGAACGCGGGATGACCAGTGGCCGGCAGATCCTCGGTATGGCGCAGTCGTACCTGGAGCCACTGCAGGCCGCCGGCGTCGACACGCTGGTGCTCGGTTGCACCCACTATCCGTTGCTGACCGGGGTGATCTCGCTGGTCATGGGCGACGGGGTGACGCTGGTGAGCAGCGCGGAGGAGACCGCGAAGGACGTCTACCGCGGGCTGACCGAGGCCGACCTGCTCCGCCCGGCCGACGCTCCGCCGCCGCGGCACGACTTCGCCGCGACCGGTGACCCGGAGCCGTTCGTCCGGCTGGGGCGGCGTTTCCTCGGCCCGGAGATCGACCGGATCAGCCGGGCTCAGCCTTCCGCCTTTGACTCAGTCGGATGAAGCTCACCGTCGTCGGCTGCTCCGGCAGCGTTCCCGGACCGGACGGCCCCGCCTCGGCGTACCTGGTCGAACACGACGGGGTGCGGCTGCTGCTGGATCTCGGCAGCGGTGCGCTCGGACCGCTCTACCGGTACGTCGACCCGGTCGACATCGACGTGGTCCTGCTGTCCCACCTGCACGCCGACCACTGCCTGGACCTGTGCGCGTACGCGGTGGCCCGCCGGTTCGGGCCGGCCGGGCCGCCGCCGCCGGTGCCGGTGGTCGCGCCGGCCGGTGCGGCGCAGCGGATCGCCGCGGCGTACGGCCCGGAGTCCCGGCTCGACGACGTTTTCGCCTTCTCCGATCTGGTGGCCGGGCAGTGGGAGATCGGGCCGTTCGAGGTCCGTACCGCCCGGGTCAACCACCCGGTGGAGACCTACGCGATCCGGGTCTCGGCCGGCGGCCGGTCGGTCACCTACTCCGCGGACACCGGCCGGTCGAAGGCCCTGGTGGAGCTGGCGATGGGCAGCGACCTGCTGCTGTGCGAGGCGACCTTCCCCGACGGCGCGGACACGCCGCCGGATCTGCACCTGACCGGCCGGGAGGCCGGCGAGCATGCCGAACGGGCCGGGGTTGAACGACTGCTGCTGACCCACATTCCGCCGTGGGGCGACCGGATCGCGACCCTGGGCGAGGCGTGCTCCGCATTTGGTGGGCTGACCGAGGTGGCCGTGGCCGGCGCCAAATATCAGCTCTGAGCGACGCTTTTCGCGACCCCTTTTTCATGATCGTGATCGGCCGTTGGGGCTATAGCAACCAATAACCGATCATGATCATGGACGGTTGTGTGTGGCTGGGCAGGGGCCCGCCCCGGGAACGAGAGCGATCGCCCGGGCAATAGGGTCGACCACATGAGTCGACCTGATGGGCGTACGCCCGACCAGCTTCGAGATGTCACGATCACCCGCGGTTGGCAGCGGTGGGCCGAGGGCTCCGCGCTGATCGACTTCGGAGTGACCCGGGTGCTCTGCGCCGCGAGTGTCACCGAGGGCGTTCCGCGGTGGCGCAAGGGCAGCGGCCTGGGCTGGGTGACCGCCGAGTACGCGATGCTGCCGCGGGCCACCAACACCCGCGGCGACCGGGAGTCGGTGCGCGGTCGGATCGGTGGCCGCACCCACGAGATCAGCCGCCTGATCGGCCGGTCCCTCCGGGCCGCCATCGACCTGAAAGCCCTGGGGGAGAACACGATCGCCATCGACTGCGATGTCCTGCAGGCCGACGGCGGCACCCGGACGGCCGCGGTCACCGGCGCGTACGTGGCGCTGTCCGACGCGGTCAGCTGGCTCGGCGAACGCGGTTCGCTGGCCAAGCCGGATGCGCTGCACACCTCGATCTCCGCGGTGAGCGTCGGCGTCATCGACGGTGAGCCGCGACTGGATCTCTGTTACGAGGAGGACGTGCGCGCGCACAGCGACGTGAATGTCGTCTGCACCGCCGACGGCGAGTTCGTCGAGGTGCAGGGCACCGCGGAGGGCGCGACGTTCGACCGGGCCACCCTGGACAAGCTGCTCGACCTCGCGGTTGCCGGCTGCGACCAGCTGAAGGCGATCCAGCTCGAGGCCCTGGCTCGGTGAGCCGGCGCCTGGTCCTTGCCACCCGGAACGCGGCCAAGCTGATAGAGCTGCGGCGCATCGTGGAGTCGGTCGCCGACATCGAGCTGGTCGGCCTGGCCGACGTGCCGGCCTACGACGAAGTGCCCGAGACGGGGGAAACCTTCGCCGACAACGCACTGCTGAAGGCGCGGGAGGCCGTAACGCACACCGGCCTGCCGGCGGTCGCCGACGACAGCGGCCTGACGGTCGACGCGCTCAATGGGATGCCCGGCGTGCTGTCGGCGCGCTGGGCCGGCGGTCACGGGGAGGACGCCGCGAACCTGCAGCTCGTGCTGGACCAGGTGGCCGACGTGCCGGACGAGCGGCGCGGGGCGGCGTTCGTCTGCGCCGCCGCGTTGGTATTGCCGTCCGGGGTCGAGCGGGTGGTGCACGGTCAGATCGACGGGATGCTGCTGCGTGCGCCGCGCGGGGCGAATGGCTTCGGGTACGACCCGATCTTCCTGCCACACGGCGAATCACTGACTACCGCGGAAATGGCGCCGGCGGAGAAGGACGCGATCAGCCATCGCGGCCGAGCCTTCCGTGAGCTGGCGAAGCACATCGGCGAGCTGCTCGGCGGCTGAATCCGGCGCCGGAACGCTCGACCGTCGCAATAGCGCCCGGGTTCGGAACCGGCGCGACCGATAAGAACGTTGCCGAAATCCGCCCACCTTCTCGATATTTCGGGCAAAGTTGGTGAATTAATCTCTCACTTCGACTCGGGTGACGAGCTGTCGCTGACCGGGGCCAGTTGTGCCGGGGCAGTGACAGCAGTGAGACCCTGATCCCATGGTTGAGAGCATGGAGTTCAGTGCGGACGACCTCCGAGATGCCGCCGGTGACGTGGTGTTCGCGCGCGGCGAGGACTATGTGCGGCATGTCCGCGACCTGCGCGTCGACGACAGTCGGGCACGGGCGAGCGTTCGGGCGACGCGGGCCTACGATGTGCTGCTCGACTGGACCGGCGGCAGGATCAGCGGGACCTGCACCTGCCCGCACAATGCGGAGGGCAATTTCTGCAAGCATCTCGTTGCGGTGGGACTCAGCGCGCTCGGTTACTCCTCCGACGGCCGGCCCGACGACGTGGAGATCGGGGACTATCTGGAGCACCTCGACCGGGACGCCCTGCGGGACCTGGTGCTGGCACTCGTCGATCGCGACGAGTCCGCGTTGCGGGTCGTGCAGACCCGGGCATTGGCCTCGGGTTCGGCCGATGCAATCGATTCGGCCGAACTGGTGACCATGGTCAATGCGTCGCTGCGAGTCGGTTTCGTCGAATACCAGCGCTCGTTCGAGGTGGCACAGGAAGCCCAGAACGTGCTCGACAGCCTGCAGGAGATCCTGGATTCGGGAGCGGCCGATGCCGTTCTGCCGGCGCTGGAGCGGGCCGCCACCCGGTTGCGCAAGATCATCCTCAACGCCGATGACTCCGGCGGTGTGATCGGCGACGCCTGCCAGCGGGCCGTCGACCTACATGCGCAGGCTGCCTGCGCCGGCCGGCCGGACGGGGTACGGCTGGGCCGTTGGCTGGCGAAGTTCCGTATCGATTCGCCCGGCTGGCCGGACGTGACGCTGGACATGTATGTCGACGCATTCGACGAGAAGGCCATGTCGGCGTATCGGGCGGCCGTACAGCAGGAGGATCAGGCCAAGCGCGGCATCGACCATTGGCACCGGTTTGAGATCGATCGGATGCTCCTGGAATTGGCCGACCATGGCGGCGATCTGGAAGAGGCGATCCGGCTGCTGTCGTCCGAGGAGCACCCACAGTTCGGCGCAATTGTCGCCAGGCTGCGGACCGCCGGTCGTCCCGCTGACGCGTTGCAGTGGATCGACCGTGCGGTCGCCGAGGGTCGGGTCAGCGGATTCGGCCAGAACGGTAACGACTATTGGATCTCGCCCGAAGACGCTGCCAACAGCTATCTCGGCGTGGGACGCGCCGAGGACGCGGTCGCGGTGGCGCGGGCGGAATTCGTTCAACGACAGGACCCGGCGAGCCTTCGGCTACTGCTGCAAATCGCCGGCTCGTTGGGCACCGCGGACGCGGAGCGGGCCTGGGCGATATCAGCGGCTGAGAAAGCCGCGTCGGCTCCATTCGGCAGCGGGTCGGCGCTCATCGAGATCGCGTTGGCGGAGGGCGATCTGGTGGCGGCCTGGTCGGCAGCCGAGCGGTTCGGCCCCGGCGGCTCGTGGCGCCGCCTCGCCGAGGACAGCGCCGATGAACTGCCGGTCGCCGCCGCCGAATTGTATCGACCGGAGATCGAGCGGCTATTGCAAATCAGCAATACAAGGAATTACCCGCCCGCGGCGAAGCTGCTCGTGATCATGCGTGGTCTCTACGCCAGAGTGGATGAGCAGGCGACATTCACCGCGTATATCGCCGATATCAGAGCCCGGTTCGGGAGACGCCCGTCATTGATGAAGGAGTTGGACCGGCGCGGCATTTAGTGGTTGCCGGCTGACGGTCTGTGTAGTTTGATTACCGATCACCAGACATCTGATGACTTGAGGACCACATGGTGCAGGTCGATCGGGGCGCGAGTGTGGGCCGCCCGCGACGCCGCCCCAGCCTGCTCGACGACGTGACGGCCGCCCTGCTCGAGTACGCGCGCGAAGCGGGCCTGGGCAAGGGCGGCCGGCTGCCCTCGACCCGGGCGATGGCCGAGCGGTTCGGCGTTGCCACGCCGACTATGCGTGAGGTGTTGCGTCGGCTGGAGGCGACCGGCGCGGTGGTGATCCGGCACGGCTCGGGTGTCTATCTGGCCGAGGACGCGCCGCGGCTGCTGATCGCCAACCCGGCCCGGCTGCAGACCGCCGGGCAGACGGCGCTGGACGTGCTGGATGCCCGGCTGCTGGTGGAGCCGACGCTCGCCGCCCGCGCCGCCGTGCGCTGCACGGCGGCCGATTCCGGCGCGCTGCAGACCGTTCTCGACGAGGCCGACGCAGCTATCGCGGCCGGCGACGAGGAGCGGATGGGCGCGGCCACCATGCGGTTTCACGGCGCGATCGCCGACCTGGCCGGAAATGCCGTGCTGGCCGAATCGGTGCGGGCGATAACCGAGTTGTATATCGACCATCAGGTGGACATCGGCCGGCTGTTCAACGATCCGCAGCTCGACCAGCGGGAGCACCGTGAATTGCTGGCCGCGATCAGCGGGCGACATCCACAGCGGGCCCGCCGGCTGATGACGGCGCACCTGACGGAGGTGCGCGACGTCGTCGCCGCGCGGCTCGCCGAACGGACCGACAACCTGACGACAGCGAAGAAATAGCCCGTACGTCCCGGTCTACTTTGGAGTGCTGACAATGAAACGACGGGAGTTCCTGGCCGGCCTTGGCGCCGCGGGCGCCGGTCTGCTGCTGGAGGGTTGCGGCAAGGGGCTGCAGTCCCCGCCGGGCACGATCAGCTTCTACAGTGACAACCCGACCTGGAAGTCGGGATTCGAGGACGCCAGCCGGCAACTGACGAAGGCGTCCGGCGTCGGCCTGGATGTGCTGTCCGTGCCGTCGGTCACCTCGTACGAGCAGGTGATCAAGTCGCAACTGCAGACCTCGCGGTCGCCGGATCTGCTGAAATGGTGGAACGGCTACCGGCTGCAGGACCTGGCCCGGATCGGCCAGCTCACCGACCTCACCGACATCTGGGATACGGCCCTGCGCAAGGGTTGGATCGACCCGGCGATCAGACCGGACTGCAGCTACGACAACAAGGTCTACGGGCTTCCACTGCACGAGTCCTATTACGTCGTGTTCTACAGCAAGAAGGTCTTCGCCAAGTACGACATCCAGCCACCGTCCACCTGGGACGAATTCATGGCCGCGGCCGCAAAGGTGAAGAAGGGCGGCGTCACGCCGTTCGTCTCGACGCAGAGCTACCCGTGGTCATTCGTGTGGTTCGAGGAGATGATCAGCAAGCTCGACGTCGAGTTCTACCAGCAACTGACCTCGGGTAAGGCGTCCTACACCGACCCGAAGGCGAAAGAGGCGTTGAAGCTCTGGCAGGAGATGATCGAGAAGGGCTATTTCACCAGCCCGGACACCGATCTGACCGCCGTTCCGGCGATGCTGCACGCCGGCTCGGTCGCCATGTATCCGTGTGGCACCTGGAACAACCAGGCCATTCAGGCCTCGGGGCTGAAATCCGGCACCGATTTCGACGCGTTCATCATGCCGACGGTGCAGCCGGGAGCGAAGAAGTCCGTGGTCGTCGAGGCCGCCACCTTCGTCGTCCCCGAACGCGCTCCGGACAAGGCGCAGTCGCGCAAGCTCATGGAGCACTGGCTGGATCCCTCGGTGCAGAAGGTCTGGTCCTCGTTCCTGGTGGACAGCGCGCCCAACCCGACCGTCGTGTCGCCCGACCCGGTGATCCGGCACGTGCAGGCCATCGTGAAGCAGACCAATCCGACCCGGGTCAACCGTTACTGGGAGGCGAGCCCGCCGGCGCTCGTGGAGGGGAATGTGCAGGATCTCGGCGATTTCATGATCCACCCCGAGAAGGCGAACGACGTGCTGTCCCGCATGCAGAAACGGGCCGACGCCGAATGGGCTTACTGGAAGCAGGAGGTGTCCTGAGATGAGCACCGCCATCGACCGGGTACGGCCGGGATCGCTGCGTCGCGGCTCGGACCCGGACCGCGCGAAGGCCGGTCGCGACCGGACGCCGATAAAGGAGCGGCTCACCTCCGGGATGTTCCTGCTCCCGGCGGTGCTGCTCGTCACGGCACTGCTGACGGCACCTTTTGTCTCGACCGTGTACCGGAGTTTCTTCGACGACCGGTTCATCCACCAGCAGTTCGCCGGCATCGACAACTACCGGCGGATGTTCTCCGACGCCGCGGTGCTGAAATCGCTGCTCAACACGCTGATGTGGCTGGTCGGCACGGTCGTGCTGCCGATCGGCCTGGGCATCGCGATCGCGGTGATGACCAATGCCGTGAAGTGGGGGAAGGTGGCCCGGCTGGCGATCGTGCTCCCGTACGCGATCTCCGGTTCCGCCGTCGCCGTGGTGTGGAATTTCATGCTGCAGAGCGACGGAGCCATCAATACGGCGCTGAAATCCATGGGCCTGGGATCATTGGCCCACGACTGGCTGCTGAACTGGCCGATGAACACGATCGTGATGATCATCGCCAATGCCTGGCAGGCCACCGGAGTCGCCGTCATCCTTTTCCTGGTGGGACTGCAGGCCATTCCGCCGGAGACGATCGAGGCCGGCGCCATGGACGGAGCGATCGGCTGGCAGCGATTCCGGCACATCGTCTTCCCGCAATTGCGCGCGGTCACCGTCGTCATCGTCGGCATCAGCCTCGTCAACGGGCTCAAGGCGTTCGACCTGATCTGGGTGCTGTCCCAGGGCGGCCCGGCCCGGTCCACCGAGACGCTCGCGGTCAGCATGTACTGGGAGACCTTCGTCCTGGAGCGCCCCGGATCGGGAGCCGCGGTGGCGGTGGTGCTGACCATCGTGGTGGTCGCCGTGTCCTGGGTCTACCTGCGCCGCCAGCTCCGGCAGTCGTACTGAGAAAGGGGAATCCACATGCTCGGCAGATCGATCAGAAATGTCGCAATCATCGTGCTGGCGCTGCTGTGGTTGGTGCCGACGTACCTGTTGATCGTCAACGGGGTGGCCTCAGTCAAGGGATTCACCGGCACCGCGCACTGGTTGCCGACCAGCTTCGGCTTCTTCGATAACGTCGGAAAGGCTTGGAGCACGGCGTCTTTCGGCCCCGCAATGCTCAACAGCCTGGTGTACGCGGTGGTCAGCGGCGGCCTCGCCGTACTGCTGGCGGCGCTCGGCGCCTTCGCGGTCGTCGTGATGCCGGTGCGCCGGCGGACGATGTGGTTCTGGGTGATCTACGCCGGCACGCTGTTCCCGCTGCAGATGTTCCTGCGCCCGCTGTTCAGCACCTACGCCAATCTGAATCTCTACGACACCAAGCTCGGGCTGTTCATCGTCTACACCGCGATGTGCATTCCGTTCGGATTCTTCGTGGTCCGCAATTACCTGGCATCGGTGCCACGTGACATGGTCGAGGCGGCCCGGATCGACGGAGCGCCCTGGTGGCGGGTATTCGTGAGCATCCACCTGCCACTGGGCCGGCCGGCGATGGCGGCGGCGTTCATCTTCCAGTTCGTCTGGGTCTGGAACGACCTGCTCTTCGGCATCACGCTGAGCTTCAGCCCGGGTGTCCGGCCGTTGATGGCCGCGCTGGCCGGGCTGCAGGGCAGCTATTCGACGGTCGGGCCGCCGGTGGTGCTGGCGGGTGCGCTGATCGTGTCGTTGCCGACGGTGATCCTGTTCTTCGCCTTTCAGCGACTGTTCGTCTCCAGCCTGCGTACGAATATCTAAACGCTGGCGAGAACGGCCTCATAGCTGACGATGAACGCCTCCATGGCCTCATCGACCGCCTTCCGGTCGCCGGTGGCCAGCAGGTCGAGCAACAGCCCCCGCGGCACGGCGATGCCGAGCCGAGCCCAGGTGCGGGCGACGTCGGCGGGCAGCCCGGCCCGCTGGCCCCACTCGGTCATCGGGTCGACCCACGAGTCGATGATGCCGTCGAGCAGGGCGGTGGTGCCCGGCCGGCCCTGCAGGGCCAGGCCGTACATCTCGAAGAACAGGCGCTCGCGCGGCCACATTTCCGGGTCGGCCACCTTGGCCCAGAACGCGCGGGCGAACTGAGCCGGGGAGAGGTCGGCCAGCGGCATCATCTCGGCGAAAACGGCCCGCTGCCGGGCCTCCATGACGCGCACCACCTCGACCAGCAGGCCCTCCTTGGAGCCGAAGTGGTAGATGAGCATCCGGTGGCTGGTGCCGAGCGCGGCGGCCAGGGCGCGCAGGCTGATGTCGCCGTAGCCGTGGGCCGCGATGTGTTCGACGGCCGCGTCGAGGAGGGCCTGCTTGGGATCGCTCGGCACCGTCAGTCCGCGTCGCGGTGGACGGCGTCGGGGGAGAACGCCGGGAGGCAGACCGCGATGTAGTCCGCTCCCGCCGCGCCGGGGGAGCTGTAACGGACCCATTCGCCGGGCTTGGTGTGTACGGCCTGGCCGGCGGTCACCTCGAGCTGACCGGCGGCGCTTTCGACCACCAGCGTGCCGCTCAGCACGATCGTGTATTCGTCGAACTCGGGTCGCTGACCCGGCTCGACCCACCCCGACGGGCTGGTCATGTGGGCCACGCTCACCGATCCGGTGCCGGTGTTGACCCGGCCGACGAACTCCTCGATGACCTTCGGCAGGTTGCCGGCGGCGGCGACGGTGGTGGGCTTCGCGATCAGTTCAGGCATACGGTCACTATGACAGAGAGGTGGGTCGGTGAAGCTCAAGCTCGATCTGCACGAGATCTACAACAAGCACCGGGACATCGATACGGCGCTGCGCGGGATCATCGACGAGGCCGTGGCGAAAAAGGTGGCGCTGGTCGAGATCATCCCGGGCAAGGGCTCGGGTCAACTGAAGAAGCATGTGTTGCGTTTCCTGCAGCAGAAGGAGATCAAGGCGCTCTATCACCGGGTGGAGAAGGACTCCGACAATTTCGGCCGGGTATTCGTCCACTTCCGGTGGAAATAGTAACAGGACCTGCCGGCGTCACTCGCCGGCAGATCCCTTGGCTCACACGGTTTTCGCGCCGGTGACCGACACCTTGAGGGCATAGACCGAGGTGGTTGCGCAGATGAAGAGATGATTGCGCTTCAGGCCGCCAAACACCACGTTGGCAACGGTTTCGGGGACCACGATCTTGCCGAGCAGGGTGCCGTCCGGGTCGTAGCAGTGCACCCCGTCGGCCGCGCTGGTCCAGATCCGGCCGGCATTGTCGAGCCGGAAACCGTCGAAACAGCCGGCGGTGCAGGTGGCGAAGATCCGGCTGCCGGAGAGCGTTCCGTCGGCGCCGACATCGAAGAGCCGCATCTCGTTGCGTTCGCTGTCAGAGACGTAGAGCAGTTTCTCGTCGAGGGAGAACGCCAATCCGTTGGGCTGCGCCATATCGCCCTCGACGACCCGGCATTCACCGGTCGCCGGGTCGAGCCGGTAGACGTTCTGCGCGCCGATCTCGGCCTGGGACTGCCAGCCCTCGTAGTCGCTCCTGATCCCGTACGTCGGGTCGGTGAACCAGATCGAGTCGTCGGAATGGACCACGACATCGTTCGGGCTGTTGAACCGCTTGCCCTCGAACCGGTCGGCGAGCGTGACGACCGAGCCGTCGTACTCGGTGCGGCTGACCCGCCGGTTGCCGTGCTCGCAGCTGACCAGCCGACCTGAGCGGTCCAGCGTGTGGCCGTTGGTGTTGCCGGCCGGGCTGCGCAGCACCCCGACCTCGCCGGTGATCTCGTCCCAGCGCAGCATGCGGTCGTTGGGAATGTCGCTCCAGGCCAGATAGCGCCCGGCCGGCACATATACCGGCCCCTCGGCCCATCTGCAGTCCCCGTAGAGCTGCTCGAGCCGGACATCGCCGTCCATGCACGGGCCGAACCGATCGTCGAGCTTCTCGTAGAGCTTTCCGTACGGCACCGGGGATTCTCCGATCGGTAGGCGGGATTCTGCCGATGGTCATCATCGCAGGTTCAGCGCCGCAGGATGTGGTCCAGGACCTCGTGAAAACGTTCCGCGGGTGGTGCTTCCGGCGCGAGGAGTGCCGCCGCCAGCAGCCCGTCCACCGCCGCCGCGGCCGCCCGTACAGCGGTGTCGTCGGAGCTGCAGCCGCGCAGGTATCCACAGAGGATCTCCGTCCACTGCGCGGCTTCCCGGCGCAGCGCGGGCCGGCGCGCGGCCAGCAGGTAGAGCTCGTACTCGGCCACCAACCGGCCGCGATGCTCGCGGCAGACCCGGGCCAGGAAGGCGGCCAGAGCCGCCGCGCCGCCGCCGGAGTCGGCCAACTCGCGCAGCGCCCGGCCGGTCCGTTCGTTGGCGTCCCGCAGAGCCGCGAGCAGCAGATCGTCGATGCCGCCGAAGTGGTACGTCGCGGCGGCGGGTGGCACCCCGGCCGCGGCGGCGACCGCCCGATGCGTGACGCCGGCGACGCCGGACCGCTCGATGACCCGGAGGGTCGCGTCGATCAGCTCGGCCCGGCGCCGGTCGCCCCGGGCCCGCCGCCCGTCGACGCCTTCAGGCACGGCCAAAGAGGTGCAACAGAGTCATCGGTCGGCACCTTCGCTGTCAGGAACTACCGGAACAAACGTATCAGTAGTTGTCCGTGTCCGGTCGCGCCGAGGCGGCACGGTGTTCAGCTCGCCGTGTGAGGATGACCGGATGCCGGAGAATCTAACCGAACACCCTGCCCTGCAAGCCTTTGCCGACCGGATCGTGCCCGCCGACGACTTCCCGTCGGCGTCGGCGGCGGGCTTCGGCGACTTCCTGCGTCGGCTGCTTGCCGCCGACCGGGCCGACGCGGTTCCGCTGCTCGCGGCGGGCCTCGAGGGCCTCGACACGGAGGCGGCGGCGCGGCACGCCGGCCTCGCCTTCGCAGCTCTCGACGCGGCGGCCCAGGACGAGCTCATCGACGACCTGCTGCACGGCCGCACAGCTGTCCCCGCGGGCGTCGAGTTCGCCGAATTGCTGCGCACCCTGGTGATCCAGAGCTATTACGGTGATCCGGGCGCCGGTGGCAACCGGGACGCGGTCAGTTGGCGGATGATCGGCTACCGGGAGACGCTGCCCGGCACGGTCTGGCCGGAGCGGTCCGACAGTGGGCTGCCGACGATCGGGCTGCCCGACGCCGCGGCGCGCTATGACGCGGTGGTGGTCGGCGCCGGAGCCGGCGGCGGTGTCACCGCCTGTGTGCTGGCCGAGAACGGCTTCCGGGTGCTCCTGGTCGAACGCGGTCCGGCGCTGGACCTGGACGAACGGCCGGACCACCTGCGCAATCAGCGCTCGATCTACGGGTACGAAACGCCGGCCGGTCCGCCGGTGCACGGCAACCCGCGCCTGGTCACGGCGGCGGACGGCCGGTCGATCGCGGTGCCGCCGAGCGACGCACGGTGGAACAACAATGCGATGGTGCTTGGCGGCGGCACCCGGGTATTCGGCGCCCAGGCGTGGCGCTTCAGCCCGGAGGACTTCCGGATGGCGAGCACCTACGGGGTGCCCGAGGGCAGTTCGCTGTCGGACTGGCCCATCAGTTATGCCGACCTGGAGCCCTATTACGACCGGGCGGAATGGGAATGGGGCGTCTCCGGGAGCGTCGGCGGAAACAGCGCGGATGGACCGCGCCGCCGCGACTACCCGATGCCGCCGCTTCCGTCCACAGTGTCCGGTGACGTGCTCGCCGCCGGCGCGGCCAAGCTCGGCTGGACCGTCGGGCCGGTACCGCTGCTGGTGAATTCCGCGCACTACAACGGCCGCCCGGCGTGCGCCAACTGCGGGACCTGCGTCGGGTTCAGTTGCCAGGTTGACGCGAAGAATGGCAGCCACAACACGGTGATTCCGCGTGCGTTGGCGACCGGAAACTGCGATCTGCTGGTGCAGACCCGGGTCGAGCGGGTCGTGACGGACGCCACCGGGACGGTCACCGGTGTCGCGCTCAACGGGCCCGACGGGCGCCGCGAGATCGAGGCCGGGCAGGTCGTGCTGTGTGCCGGTGCGGTGGAGACCGCGCGGCTGTTGCTGATCAGCCGATCCGACCGTGAACCGTACGGGCTGGGAAACAACCGCGATCAGGTCGGCCGCAATTTGCAGGGCCACGTCTACAACGGCGCGCTCGGGCTCTTCGACGACGTCGTGCAGGAGTGTGTCGGGCCCGGGCCGACCATTTCCACGAACGACTTCCGGCACCACAACGGCGATCTCATCGGCGGCGGAATGCTGGCCAATGAATTCGTGCCGACACCGCTCAACAATTACGCCATCCTGACCGGACTGGGTCTGGTGCCGACCTGGGGCGCGGCCGGAAAGCAGGGAATACGGGAGCTGTATTCCCGGACCTCCGTGGTGATGGGTCCGATCCAGGAAATACCCAATCCGCGGTCGAGGGTGACGGTCGAGGATTCGGTGACCGATTCACTCGGCCTGCCGGCGGCCCGGCTCACCGGCGACATCCTCGAGCCGGACGTGGCGGCGGCAGCCTTTCTCTCCGAGCGGGCGGTCGAATGGCTGCATGCCAGCGGTGCCCGCAAGGTGGTGCCGCTGTCCCGACCCGGTCGCGGCGGCGGCCCGAGCGGCGGCCAGCACCAGGCCGGGACCTGCCGGATGGGCGATGACCCGGCGACCTCGGTCACCGACCCGCACGGCCGGGTCTGGGGACACGACAACCTGCGCATCGCCGACGGATCAGTGCACGTCACCAACGGCGGGGTGAACCCGGTGCTGACCATCCTGGCCAACGCCTACCGGATCAGCGAGCTGCTGGCCCGCGGCTGACCGATAGCCTGACGTGCTGTGATCACTGTCGTAGGCGAGGCCCTCATCGATCTGGTCAATGTCGAGGGACGGAGGTTCGACGCGCTACCGGGTGGCAGTCCGCTCAACACCGCGGTGGGCATCCGCCGGCTCGGCGAACCGACGGCCGTCATGGTCCGGCTCGGGCGCGATGCCTTCGGCCGGATGCTGCGTCGGCATGCCGAGGCCAGTGGGCTCGATCTGCGCGCGGCCGCCCCGGCCGACGAACCGACCACGCTGGCGGTGGTGACGGTCGACGAGGTCGGGCACGCCGACTACGACTTCTACGTCGAGGGCACCGCGGACTGGCAGTGGACCGACGCGGAATTGGCGGCGCTGCCGGAGCAGACCGCGATCCTGCACACCGGCTCGCTGGCGTCCTGGATCGCGCCGGGGGAAGGGGCGATTGCCGCGCTGGTCGATCGGGTCCGCGCCGACGTGCTGATCAGCTACGACCCGAACATCCGGCCCCGGCTGCTGGGGACGCCGGCGCAGGCCAGGCCGCTAATCGAACGATCGGTCGCCGCCGCGCACGTCGTGAAGGCCAGCGAGGAGGACATCGGCTGGCTTTATCCGGACCGGACCCCGCCGCAGGTGGCGGCGGACTGGTCCGCGTCGGGACCCGATCTGGTCGTGATCACGCTGGGCGGCGACGGCATGATCGCCCAGACCGCCGGCGGCCTGCGGGTACGCCGGGCAGCGGTGCCGATCACGCTGGCCGACACGATGGGCGCCGGCGACGCCTTCACGGCCGGGCTGCTCACCGCGCTGACCCGCCGGCAGTTGGACCACCCGGGCGCGGCCGCTGACCTGACCGCGGAACGGCTCGCCGAGATCCTCGACGAGGCCGGCCTCGTCGCGGCGCTGACCTGTGAACGGCCGGGTGCCGATCCGCCCACCGCCGAGGAGTTCGCGGCCGCCCGCCATCGGCTCCCGGGCTGAGGATCAGCGGTCCTTCTTGCCCCGCCAGGGTGGCCGCAGCCGGTGCCGGTGGTCGTACTGGTGGGCCCGCCCGATGAAGATCGGCAGGCACAGCTCGTCGGACGGCACATCGGCGGCGCAGAACCAACCACGCCAGCCGTACGGCTCCGGCTTTTCCAGCCATCGCCTGGGTATGCCGTGGTCGCAGTCTGGCGGCTCGTCGTCAGCGTCGCCGGCGCTCCCTGAGGGCATGGCGAGGAAAATAGCGAGCGGCACTCAACCGATTGCGACCACCCCCGCACGCTGCGTCGGGTCCTGACTACGCTAAAAGCGCGGCAGGCGGCGTTATCGCAGCTCGGTGGCGAGCTGGTCCAGCGCCCATTCCAGGTCGTGCCTGGTGATCACCAGAGGCGGGGCCAGCCGGATGGTCGAGCCGTGCGTGTCCTTGGCCAGAATGCCGCGGGTGAGCAGTCCCTCGCAGACGTCGCGACCGGTCCGGCCGGCAATGTCGACCCCGGCCCACAGGCCTCGGCTGCGGAAGCTGGTGATGCCGGCCAGGTGGGAGAGCCGTTCGGCCAGCACGGCGCCCAGCTCCCGGGCCCGTTCCTGGAATTCCCCGGTGCGCACCAGGCGGACCACCGCGAGCCCCACCGCGCAGGCCATCGGATTACCGCCGAAGGTGCTGCCGTGCTCACCGGGGGCGAAGACTCCGAGCACGTCCCTGTTGGCGACGACGGCCGAGACGGGAACGATCCCACCGCCGAGCGCCTTGCCGAGCAGATACATGTCGGGCCGGACATTCTCGTGGTCGCAGGCGAATGTCATTCCGGTCCGGCCCAGCCCGGACTGGATCTCATCGGCAATGAACAGCACATTGTTGGCGCTGCACAGGTCGCGCAGACCGCGGAGATAGCCCGGCCCGGGAATGACCACACCGGACTCACCCTGGATCGGCTCGACCAGGACCGCGACCGTGGTGTCGTCGATCGCGGCGGCGACCGCCTCCAGGTCGTCGTACGGCACCTGCACGAATCCCGGGGTGAACGGCCCGAATCCGTCCCGCGCCGACGGGTCGTCGGAGAAGCTGACGATGCTGATCGTGCGGCCATGGAAATTGCCGCCGCAGACGATGATCGTCGCCTGATTGGCTGGCACGCCCTTGACCTGATAACCCCATTTCCGCGCGGTTTTCAGGCCGGTCTCGACCGCCTCGGCGCCGGTGTTCATCGGGAGCACCATGTCCATCCCGCACAGCTCGGCCAGCTCGCCGGTGAATTGGGCGAACTTGTCGTGGTGGAAGGCCCGGCTGGTCAGCGTCACCAGGCCGAGCTGGTCGATCGCCGCCTGGACCAGGGCCGGGTGGCGGTGGCCGAAATTCAGGCTGCTGTAGCCGGCCAGCATGTCCACATAGGACCGACCGGTGATGTCGGTGACCCAGGCGCCCTCACCGGCGGCGATCACGACCGGGAGCGGATGGTAGTTGTGGGCCGCGTGTTCCGCCGCCTCGGCGATGGCGGAGGCCGTGTCGTACGCGGTGTCGGAGATGCTCATCTGGTTACGCTCCGGATCTCGAGAGTGCAGCATTTCGGTCCGCCGCCCGCCTTGAGCAGCTCGGAAAGCTCGACCCCGACCGGGTGGAATCCGCGGTCGGCCAGTTGGGTGGCCAGGCCGGTGGCCTTGGCCGGCAGCACGACATTGCGGCCGTCGCTGACCAGGTTGAGGCCCAGGACCTCCGCATCGGCGAAATCGGCGATGATCGCGTCCGGGAAGAGCGACCGGAGCACCTGCAGGCTGCCGGCCGAGAACGCATCCGGGAAATAGGCGACCGTTTCGGCGTCGAGCACCCCGAGTGCGGTGTCGAGATGGTAGAAACGCGGGTCGATCAGGCGCAGGGAGGTCACCGGAAGGCCCAGCTGCTCCTGGATTTCGGAGTGGCTGCGTACGTCCGACCGGAATCCGTGCCCGGCCAGGATGCCGCGTCCGGTGTGCAGGAAATCGCCTTCGCCCTCGTTCACGAATTCCGGCTGGTAAATATCGTTGATGCCCAATTGGCGCAGGGCCGCGGAATAGTGGGCCGACTCGGCCTGCCGCTCGGCGTACCGGAAACGGGCCGCAACGGCGCGACCGGCCGAGACCAGCGCGCCGTTGGCGGCGAAGACCATGTCGGGCAACGTCGGGTCGGGGACGACCTCGCTGACCCGGTGGCCGAGTTGTTCGTAGCAGGATTTCAGCGATTGCCACTGGGCCCGGGCCAGCTCCCGGTCGACTGGGTTGCCCGGGTCCATCCAGGGGTTGATCGCGTAGGTGACGGCAAAGAAGTCGGGCGGACACATCGCATAGTGCCGGGCGGTGGCCGCCCGGTCGGTGGTGACCGGGTCGGGCGCGGAGATCGTCAACAGAGGCTCGATTCCTACCGGCGCTGCTGACGGCGCCGCCTGCCTTCAGGTTAGGAAGCGCTGACCCGGCCAGCAATGCGTGAACGATGCGTGTGACCGGCGAATCACTGCGTTGATCATGGGTTCGACGCAGCAATGCTGCGTCGCGTCAATCGTCGCTCAACAGCGTGCTGAGGACGACCGTGCTGCGGCTGCGCAGCACGCCGGGCTCGCGGCGCAGCCGTTCCAGCGCCTCCTCCAGATGCCGCATGCTGCTGGTGCGCAGGTGCACGAGAGCATCGGGGTCGCCGGTGACCGTGTAGGCGGCGACGACCTCCGGCAGCTTGCGTACGGCGGCCAGAATGTCAGCCGGGGCGGTGCGCTCCCGGCAGTAGACCTCGACGAACGCCTCGGTTGTCTGACCGAGCGCGTCGGGGTCGACGACGACGGTGAAGCGGCGGATCACGCCGCTGGCCCGCAGCCGGTCCACCCGGCGTTTCACCGCGGTGGCCGACAGTCCGACCGCCGCTCCGATGACCGCGAAACTGGTCCGGGCGTCGGCCGACAGCGCCGCGATGATCCGCTCATCAACCTTGTCCATCGTGTGCACGCTCCAAGGGCCACCCGAATACCGCCGCTCCGAAGCATGCCACCATGGCACGACGACTGGATCGCGACGGAACCGAAGGAAGAAGCCGCCCAATCGGCGACCGGTTCAGCTGTCCCTGGTGCCGAAGGAAGTGCCTCAGGAGACGCTGCTCGGCATCGACCGGTCGCCCGGGAGTTTCGTGGGTGGTATCGCGACGTGGCCTTCCAACCTGACCCGCTGGATGCCGAGCTGTTAGAGAGTGTGCGGCAGTCCGGCAGAGCGGCCCTCATGGAGGAGTTGGGCCCGGCCAACGCGCAGGCCTTGCTGGCCTCCGGTTTCGTCGGGACCGACATGCTGTTGGAGCCGCCGGAGTCCGCGGACTTGGCTGGACACCGGGCGCTGGCACTGGCCCGTGTCCGCGCGATGCCGGAGGGAGTGACGCCGGCGCGGCGACCCGCTGGGCGTCGGGCCGGCGCGGACCGGCATTATTTTCGGGCCGGACGTCGCCGATACATCGACGGCCGTAACGTCACGCGCCGGTGTCATCGTCGGATGAGAATTCGTCCGATCTGGCGAGCTGGCGGATGCGCTCGCGGGTGTAGCCCGTCACCCGCACCAGATCGACCTGGCGGACCCCCGCGTGCAGCGCCTCCACAATCGCGGCGTGCAGCAGTCGGCGCGTGTCCTCGGCGCGGCGCTCGGCGGTGCGGAACGCGTGCACGGCCCTGCTGACGCGTTCCAACGTGTCGTCCATGCCGCTGATTATGGCATAGCACGTTGGCCAAATTCTTAAGCCAACAAGCCATGCCAACTTGCTATGCCAACTGCACTGGCCTAGTGTGTTGTCTGAAAGGGTAAGCGCCCGGCCGATGCTGTGAACACCGACCGGGCTGCGACCGGACAGTGGAGGTCCAGCCGTGATCGATCGTCCCACCGATCCACAACGGTCCGCACCGCTGTGGATCGGGCGACTCGCGGCCGCCGAGACTCCGGTCAGCACCATGGCGCAGTGGCGGGCACGGTCCCGTGCTGGTGACGCGGTGGACGGTGTCGATATCGACGACGATGGGGAGGGCTGAGCCGTGCCCAGGCGCGGCCGCCGCCGTGCTGGTGCGAGCGTCGTCGACCGGGCCGCGGCTGTGCGCTGTCGGGTTGTCGTACTCCAGGCGTGCGCGCGCACCTGGGCGGACCGGGCTGACGTCGCGGACCCGATAGCGAGGGCAGCCGCGAACGATGCGATCGATGGGATCGACGCGCTCGTGCGGGAATTGCAGGAGCTGCGGGCCACGCTGTCCGGGGAGACACGGGAGTACGACTACGCGGCCGCCGTCCGGGTGGACGCGCTGCTGGAGTCTCGCGCCCAGCGATGACGCCCGGCATTTCTGCGCTCAATAGGTGGTGCGGGAGAGGGGATTCGAACCCCTACGTCCTTACGGACACCAGGACCTAAACCTGGCGCGGCTGCCATTACGCCACTCCCGCGATGTCGCCGATCCTAGGGTACGAAAAAGCCGCCCCGGACATGATGTCCGGGGCGGCCCTCCGCAGATCTAGCGGGCCGCGATCCGGCCCTCGGCCTTCAGGAAGGACGGGCCGTTGGGCGAGCCGATGCCGGTCACGTCGTCGTACCCGTACGTGGTGAGCAGGCTCGAGTCACGGTCGAACGTGAGCAGGTAGCTGCCGGACGGATTGGCGATCGCGACCGGTTCCTTGGTGGGCATGATGTCCCGGAAGGCCTTGGCGCCCAGCGCGTACAGCGTCGGGTTGGCCGAGCCGATCGAGGTGCCCAGGTCCTGACTGGCCAGCGCCTGCAGACCCGCGAACAGCGGGGTGGACAGGCTGGTGCCGCCGATCGAGGACTCGCCGTAGGTGCCGTCAGTGGTCTCCCCGATGAGGAAGCCGGTGTACGGGTCGGCGTTCATCGCCACGTCCGGGCTGACCCGGGCCGCGTCGCCGCCGTACTTCTTGGACAGCGCGGCCGGGACGGTCTTCTTCTGGTACCAGGGCTGATCCCAGGCGCCGCTCGTGCCGCCACCCGCGCCGATCGAGAACTCGCCGGGCAGCGGCTCGGTGTAGGTCTCGTAGTTGGTGGTGTCGACCCGGTCGATGTCGCTGCCCCAGCCGCTCTCGAACTCGTAGTTGCCGGCGGCGTCAATGCCCAGGCTGGTGCCGCCCACACCCGTGACGTACGGGTCGGAGGCCGGGTAGCCGGGGGATGCCTGCGGTGCGCCGGCACTGAGGTTGTCGCCGTTGTCACCGGTGGAGGCGTAGAAGCCGATGCCCTCGATCGCGCCCTGCAGGAAGATCGAGTGCTCCTGGGACAGGTCGGCGGCCGTGTTGAGCGCCTCGATCGAGCTCCAGGAGTTGCTGACGATGTCGGCCGAGTGGTTCTGGACGATGTAGTTCAGCGCGTCGTTGAGGCCCTGGTCGCAGTTCTGCGCGCCGTAGTAGGCGATCTTCGCTCCTGGCGCGACGGCGTGCACCGCCTCGACATCCAGTGTCTCCTCGCCGTTCCAACCGGCCTCGCCGCCGCACTCGTCCTGCATGGTGAACGGTTTGAAGAGCTTCTGGGTGTACTGGCCCTTGGCGAAGGTGGGCTGGTCCTGGTTGGTCGCGTACTGGTTGGCGTCGGCGAGCATCGTCGGCGACCCGTAGGCGTCGGTGATCGCCACCGTGACGCCCTTGCCGTCCGTACCGTTCAGGATCGACTTCTTCAGGTTGTACGCGCTCTGCAGCTGGTCCGGCGTGTAGCCGCAGATGTAGGTCGGATAGCTGTCCTTGCCGGAGTAGGCCTGCGGCACCGTCTGGCTGTGCTGGGCCCAGTAGCCCGAGCAGAGCGATGGCGTCGGCGCCTTCGCCTTCGGGGCCGCCTTCGCCGACGGGTTGGTCTTGGCGACGGTGACGTGGTTGGTCCTGGCGATGCTGCCGCTGTCCAGGCCGGTGATGCCGACGATCTGTGGCTTGACCGAGGTGGGGACGGACGCGGCGTGCGCCGGCGCGGTCACCCGGGTGCCCTGGTGCGAGAACGTGGTCATCGAGGTGCCGAACGCCTTGTTGACCGCGGCCACGCTGCCCGAGGCGTTGACCCAGCGGTTGCCGGCGGCGACGCCGGTGACCTTCAGACCCTGGGATTTCAGGTAGGACGAGACGCTCTTGACCGACGAGTCCTTCGGCGCGAATTGCGCGTTGAACTGCTTTGGCGTGAGGTACTGGTGATACTGCAGGCTCGTGGGATCGGAGACCGCGCGAGCCAACTGATCGACCGTCTGGGCGCTGCGCAGCGGCAGCACGACGGAGAACGTCACGTTCGCGGTGGCGGCGGGCTTGCCGACCACGGTGGCCGAGGCCGCCCACGAGGGCGCGGTGCCGGCGACGCTGGCTTTCGCCGGAGTCGGATCCGGGGCGCCGAGCGCCGGTCCGGCAGCGAACGTGGCGGCCGCGATTCCCGCGGCGCCGACGCCGAGCGCTGCTAGTGATCTCCGCACCGTGCGACGATGCATGGTTCTCCCCTCATGGGCCGAGCGACCCCTGCCGGGGCCGCTCGTCGGTGGTTTCGTGTGCCGCCTGTCGTGTTACGTCTACCTGGGCGCGTACGGGAACGATAGGCCCGATCAGGCGAGTCGTCGGCGAATCTCGCGAAATTCCGGCTTTTATCGTTTTGTGTTCGGTGGGATCAGACGCCGAGTTCGCGGCGGATCTTGGCCACGTGGCCCGTCGCCCGCACGTTGTACTGGGCCGAGCGCACCGTTCCGTCGCCGTCGATGACGAAGGTGGAGCGGATCACGCCGGTGACGGTCTTGCCGTACAGCTTCTTCTCTCCGTACGCGCCGTACGCCAGCAGCGTCGCCCGGTCGGGATCCGACAGCAGGGGGAAGGTCAGGTGCTCGGCGTCGCGGAAGCGGGCCAGCTTCTCCGGGGTGTCCGGTGAGACGCCGATGACCTGATAGCCGGCCGCGGACAGCTCCGCCGAGCTGTCCTGGAAGTCGACGGCCTCTTTGGTGCAGCCGGGGGTCATCGCGGCCGGGTAGAAGTAGAGCAGCAGATTCCTGCCGCGGAAGTCTGACAGGGACACCGTCTGACCGCCGGCGTCGGTCAGCGCGAAGTCCGGGGCACGGTCTCCGGGGGACAGTCGGGATGTCTCGCTCATGGATGGAATCTAACCTGCCCCGCTGACATGCCGGCGCACCGTGCCGGTGTGGGCTGTTCGCCGATGGGTCGAAGCACCGCTACGGTGAGTGGATCAACGACGGCTCCGGCCTGCGTTGGGTGACAACCGGTCGAAGGAGGACACGTGGCTCGGGATCCGCAGACGATCCAGCGCGAGATCGAAGAGGCCCGTGATGCGCTGGCCTCGACCCTGGACAAGCTGGCCGATCGGACCAGTCCGAAGACGCTGGCCGGCCGCGCGAAGGACACCCTCGCCGGTGCGGTCCGCTCACCCGCCGGGATCGCCGGCGCCGGCATCGCGGTCGCGCTCGCCGGGCTGCTGGTGATCCGCCGGGTTCGCCGCTGACGTCGGTGCCGCTGTTCGACGTTCCACTGCTTGACGTTCGGCTGTTCGACGTGCCGTTGATCGCCGGGCCGCAGGCACGGATGCGGGAGCGGCTGGGGGCGATGCGGCAGTCGCTGTTGCCCGCTCTGCTCGCCGCGCACGCGGCCGGTCGGGAGATTGCGGTCGGCTGGGTGCGTCCGTACGGAAGTGCGCAATTGCAGGTGCGGTTGACGGGTTGGCCGCTGTGCGATGGTCGGGTGTCGTTCCCGCCGGCGCGCACGGGGAGCCGACCAGGCTCGGCGGGACCGGGCTGGGCGCCTGGATTTCCTGCGCGGTGCGGCATGACGTGTTGACGATGCCGACCGAGCCGGCTGAGGCATCCGAGATCGGCGGGGTCCTGGAGGATCTCGTCGACGCCGTGGCGGGGGTGCCGTTCTGCTGGTTGGTGCGGGCGGTGCCGGTGCGCCGACCGGAGATCAGGGACATCCTGCAGGACCTCGATCTGGAGCTGGCCTACTCGCATGGGCGGGAGACGCTGTCCGGGGAACACGCCGTCGCTGCGGAACGGCAGCGGGCGCTGTACCGCGAGCTCGCGCAGCAGGCCGGCGGGTTGTGGCGGGTGCGGGTCGACGTCGGCGCCGAGGACGCGGAGTCCGCGGCGATGCTGGCCGGGGTGCTGAGCGCGACCGCGGACCTGCACGGCACCGGATATGTGCTCGAGCCCGGGGCTTCGGATGCGGAGTCGGGGTTGACCGGGCTCGCCAGCGGCGCGCTGTTGAGCGCGATCGCGCGGCCGCCCGTCCGGGAGATCGCGGGGATCCGGGTTGTCGAGCAGGCCGGTTCGACCAGACGCCGGAGAGCTCAGGCGATATTGAATTGGGGTACGTGATCGACGGCTCCGGACAGTGGTCCGGGGCGATGACGGTGTCCCGGGAGACGCTGAACCGGCACACCTTCGTCGCCGGGGCCACCGGGGCGGGAAAGTCGCGACCATTCGGCACCTGTTGGAGCAGTTGTCGGCCGCGGGGGTGCCGTGGCTGGTCGTCGAACCGGCCAAGGCCGAGTATGCGGGAATGGCCGGCCGGTCGGCCGCCTGGCAATCCCGGGGATTGGATCTACCCGGCGGTGTGACTCAACAATTAGCGGCCTTGAGTACGGATCCGACTCTTGAGCTGCCCCTCGACCGATTGATATTGGGTGACGCCCTGACCTCCACGATCGTTCGTGCGCTCCATGAACTCGACTGCGATGTCAGCGATCCCGGGCAGGTAAAACGAGCGCTCGGTGAAATCGGAATCGACGATCGTGGGATGCTTCCCGCGGTGTTGGACCGGCTCTGAGTTCAGAACGGCGGGTCGGGCGGGTCGGGTGGGTCTTGGGGTTCGGCTTGGGGTGGGATGGTTGGGGCGAGGAATTCCCGGTAGTCGTCGGGATAGTTGGTGTATTGGTGGCCGGTTGGCGATGTCCAGACGACTGTTCCGTTGGCGTGTCGGCTGATTGTCCAGCCGGTGTGGGTTTTCAGTAAGTGGTGCCGCACGCACAGTGGGCCGGTGTTGGCGGAGCTTGTCTGGCCGTTCTTGTCGTACGGAATTGCGTGGTCGATCTGGCAGTGCCGCGCGGATATTCGGCAGGGTGGAAAGGTGCAGACCTGATCGCGGGCACGGACGAAGTCAACTAGCGCGGCTGGCGGTCGGTATCGGGTCCGGCCGTAATCGAGAACGCTTCCCGAAGCTGGGTCGGTGAGGATGCGCCGCCAGGTTCCGTCTGCGGCGAGGCGGCGGGCAACCTCGGGTGGAATCGGTCCGTGGCCGACTATTTCGGCTGAGCATTCGTCCGTGCCGGCGAGTGTGCCGGCGCCGACAATGACCTGGATGAGCGGTCTGCTGCCGGCGAGTAGCTCGGGCAATGTCGTGGACAGCGTGATTGCGGCGTCGTCGTCGTCGGCGTCGGCGGCTGGATCGGGATCTGCCGGACCGGAGGGGAATCGGATTCGGCCGGTGATCAGGCCCAGCAGTGCGTCGGCGCGGCGTTGTCCGATGGTCCGAGGATCGTCTTTTGGTGCCATGGCGGCGATCCGGCCGAGCACTCCGTGGGTGAGTGCGGCCTCCTCCGCGGCGAGAGTCGCGGTGAGGGTGGCCATGCCGTCATCGGCGGGTCGGGTGATGACGTCTCGGCGCAGGCGGGCTTCCTCGTGTCGCTTGGTGGCGGCCGCCGGATAAGCGGCTATCACGGCGCGGTCGACCATGCGACGGGTCTGCCCGGTGGTCTTGCCGACCAGACGGGGGAGCAGCGTCTGCTCCACTTCATGGGCCTGCTCGGGACTCAGCATCGCGGTGCGCTCGGCTATCACCGAGACCCGCGGCCAATCAAGATCACCACGCCCCCAGGCTGCCAGGGTGTCCGGTAGCGCCTCGGCAAGCCGTAGAGCCAACTCGACACGGTCGCCGGCGCTGCGTGTTGTCACCGACAGAGCACAGGAAACCTCATCGCTGACATATCGGCTGATCGTCTCCCGGCCGGCGAATCCTCCGTCGTGAATATAGGCCGGGGGTCGTCGGCCGGCGAGCTCGGCAATGACCTGGGACTGCCGCGCCTGCGCCCAGGAAGCCAACCGCCCCAGACCGATCATGGCGTCGACCAGTTGATCGGGATCCAGCCGGGAAATATCGGTCCGCTCGAATAAGTCGGCCGCGGATGCCCCCGGCGCGGGATGGTAATTGTCGGGGTCGTCAGGCCGCTCGGAGCTGAGCTCCGCCAGCTCGGCGAAGGTCAACTCGTCCAGCAGACCCAGATCATCGGTCGCGGGGTCATCGGACGCGGGATCGATCCACGCACACTGGTCGACCCAGTCTGCTGACGGGTCGAGAACGGCGGCGCCGGTCGATGATGCGAACATACGTTCGATTCTAGCCGCACGGAGGACGTCACGCAACCTCGGGTGCGATGTGGTTGTCAGTCGCCCCAGCGTCGCTGGGCGGCAACTATCCGCTCGACGTCGCGCTGGAATTCGTCCGGCTGGCCGCCGGTGGCCGTTCTGTACCGCTCTGTGGATAAAGGTACGGATGAACGCCGCATCAACGCGACGTCTTCTCGCCTTCCCAGCCGGCAACCAGGTCCTCAGTCTCCCGGATGTACTGGGCCTGTCCGTCGGCGTCCAGCGGATTCTCGGTCATGATCGAGTAGCTGATCAGCACGGCGGCGTGGATGAAAATGTCCGGATGCACCTTGTCCAGCAGGTCCGGCTCGCCGAGCATGCCGCGGATGAGTGCCTCGCCGATCCCCGGCGCCACGGTGTCGCGGAAGGCATCGGAGGAGTCCCGCAGCCCGCTCACGTAATCCTCGACCGCCTGGGTCGACGGCTGCGGACCGAACTTCCGTCCCGCGGCCACGGTGAGCGCGGCGGCGACGACCTGGGTGGTCTCAGCGGAGCCGAGGCGCTGCGCGGCATGGGTCGGGTCGTCGTAGCCGTACTCGACGATCGTGCGCAGCAACTCCTCGCGGTCGCGGTCGTGCTTGCTGTGGTGGTCGTTCATCGGGCCGCCTCGATAGGAATCGCCAGGTCCGCCCCTTTCTACACCGCCACGTCCGCGGCCGGCTCCAGCAGCCGGGCCCGCATCGTCCCCATGCCGCGGTGGCAGTGGGTCTTCACCGCTCCGGCGCTGATACCGAGCGTCTTGGCGATCTGGGTCTCGGTGAGATCGGCGTAATAGCGCAGGGTCAGACACTCACGCTGCCGCCGGGGCAGGCCGCGCAGCGCCACCGAGACCCGCTCGCGTTCCAGGATCTCCAGCGCGCCGTACTCGGCTGATGGCGCGTCGGGCATCGGCTTGGGGGCATGTTTCTGTGCCACCAGCCGGCGCCGCAGCCGCGAGCGGGCCAGGTTGACGACGGTGATCCGCAGGTAGGCCTCGGCGGCGCGCTGGTCGCGGATCCGGTGCCAGGACCGGTGCATCTTCAGGTACGCGTCCTGCACGACCTCTTCCGACCGCCCGGTGTCATCCAGCAGCACCATCGCCAGCCGTACCAGCTTGCGGTAGTGCGTCGTATAGAGCGCGGTGAGTGCAGTGAGAGCCTCTTCGTCCGAACCGCCGGGGAGGGCGGTCGGCGCCACCGCCACTGTCTGCATGATCCCAACCTGACAGCCGGCGCCGGTGCGCCGCGACGGTCGTTCGGTGGGATCGGTCCGCCGATCGGCGGGTTCGGGACGGCCGATTATACGGCCTGACCGTCGCCGCAAGATTGGCGGCCGTCGAATATTCCGGCCCGGTCCGGGCGACAGTAGGCTCATCGCGGACCCACACAGTGTGGACAGACACGATGAGAGGAACGCGCACGATGAGCGTACGTTTCGGTGTTTTCGTACCGCAGGGTTGGAAGATGGATCTTGTCGAGATCGCCGACCCGGTGGAGAAATACGAGGCGATGACCGCGGTGGCCAAGGCGGCCGATTCCGGTCCCTGGGACTCGATCTGGCTCTTCGACCATTTCCATACCGTCCCGAAGCCGACGCAGGAAGCCGTCTTCGAATGCTGGACCGCGACGGCGACGCTGGCCCGGGACACCCAGCGGGTCAACATCGGACAGATGGTCGGCTGCAACGGATACCGCAACCCGGCGCTCTACGCCAAGATCGCCTCGACCGTGGACGTCGCCAGCCACGGCCGGCTCTACGCCGGAATCGGCGCCGGCTGGTACGAGCACGAGTGGAAGGCGTACGGCTACGAGTGGCCGGAGCTGAAGGACCGCATGGGCGCGTTCCGCGAGGCCGTGGAGATCATTTCCCGGCTGTGGACCGAGGACGAGGTCCAGTTCAGCGGGAAGTACTACACGATCGACAAGCCGATCAACGAGCCCAAGGGTGTCCGTAAACCGCACCCATCGTTGTGGATCGGTGGCGGCGGCGAGAAGGTCACGCTGAAACTCGTTGCCCTGTACGCGGACGCCTGCAACGTGGGCGGCGGTGACCCCGAGGTGATCAAGCAGAAGCTGGCGATCCTCAAGGGCCACGCCGACCGCGCCGAGCGTAGCTACGACGACATCATCAAGTCGACGAGCCTCAACGTCTTCCCGATCGGCAAGGGCGACGACCCGGTGAAGGCGACCGAGAAGGCCCGCGGCCGCACCAGCTTCGAGGACTTCTCCGACGGCGTCATCATCGGCACGTCGGATGAGATCGCGGCGAAGGTGACCGCGGTCGCCGAGGCCGGCGCCGACTATGTCATCAACTACATTCCCGGTGTCGCATACGACCACGAGCCGCTGCAGCGTTACGCGGCCGAGGTCATCCCGCAGTTCAGCTGATCGAACGGAAAAGCATCCGCGGTCGTCGCGGGTGCTTTTCCGTTTCTAGGGATCGAGCCGACTGTGGTTGTCCAGCCGGTGGTATCCGCCGCTGTGGTAGACCAGCGGCGCAGTGCCATCGCCCTCGGCGATGTCGACCACTTCGCCGATCACCATGAAATGGTCTCCCACCGGAATCCGATTCTGGATGGTGATCCGCAGAATTGCGGGCACATCGTCCAGGACCGGCTCGCCGGTCGGCAGCCGGTGCCAGCGCGTCGGATGGTCGAAACGGGAAATTCCGCTGGTGGCAAATCTGCGCGCAATTCCGTCCTGATGGGCGCCGAGGAAATGTACGGCGGCCGAGCGGGCGTCGCGGATGTGTGGCCAGGTCGATGACGTGCGGGCGACGGAGAACGAGACGAGCGGTGGATCGAGCGAGGCCGAGACGAGCGAGGTGACGGTGAAGCCGGCCGGGCCGCGACCGCCGTCCGCGGTCACCACCACGATCCCGCCGGGATGCCGGCGGAAAACGCTCCGGTAGCTGTGTTCGTCAATTCCTGTCATGGCCTGGTGCAACGTCGAGGCGGTCATCGCGGTCCTTTGCGTGAGCGGCGGTCTCGGCCGGGCAGCACGTCACTGTGCGATGGAGACTGTGCGATGGAGCGGTCAGGGACGTTTCACGGTCGACACGCGGCGCTGCAGAGGCGCTCAAGGTCCACGTAGCGGCGAGCCACCAGCGGGACGTTGCCATTCATACCGGGAATCGTTACACGACGAAAGTGTCGAGTCAACCGATGCGGCCGCATTGTGTACCCTCCAGTACATGACTGAGGACTACCGCCGGGATGCCGATTCCGGTCTTCATATCCCCGACGATCCGTTCCATCGCAAGCTGCATCACATCGGTCCGGACCTGTTCACCACCGATACGGCGCAGACCTCCGGCATGCGCCGGGTCGAGGCGATCAGCGGCTCCAGCGTCGGTGCCCGCAATCTGTGGATGGGCCAGACCCACGTCGCGGCGAAGACCAGCTCGGCGAACCATCATCACGGTCACTCCGAGACCGCGATCTACATCGTCAGCGGCCACCCGGAATTCGTCTTTCTCGACATCGAGTCCGACGAGCCGGAAGAGGTGCGCATCGTCACCAAAGCCGGCGACTACGTCTTCGTCCCGCCGTTCGTGCCGCACCGCGAGGAGAATCCGGATCCGGACGACGAGGCGGTGGTGGTGATCGCGCGGACCACCCAGGAGGCGATCGTCGTCAACCTTCCCGAGCTGCGCTGGGCCGGGCCGGTCATGACGACCGGCGAGCAGGCCTGAGCCGGCCGACCCGGTGCATGTGCCGCAGCGCCTGCCGGTACGAATCGAGCAGGCCGGTCTCGGTGTACGGGATGCCGACCGATACGCAGTGCGCCCGGACCAGCGGCTGGGCCCGGCGCAGATTGGGCCGTGGCATGTTCGGGAACAGGTGGTGCTCCACCTGGTAGTTCAGCCCGCCGAGGAGCCAGTCGACGACCGCGCCGCCGCGGACGTTGCGTGAGGTGAGCACCTGCCGCTGCAGGTGGCCCCACCGTACGCCCGGCTCGGGCATCGGCATTCCCTTGTGATTCGGCGCGAACGCGGCGCCGAGATGCAGTCCGATCAGCGCCTGGTGCAGCAGCAGGAACGCAACGGCCCTGCCCGGTGACATGACCAGAAACGGCAGCGTCAGGTAGCCGGCCAGATGGGTTGCGAGCAGGACGCATTCCAGCGTCCGGCCCGGGCGCTTGCCGCCCAGCAGGTAGCGCACGCTGGAGATCTTCAGATTGATGCCCTCGAGTGTGAGCAGCGGAAAGAACAACTGCGCCTGGTGCCGGGTGAACCAGCCGCCGATGCCGCGCCGGCCAGCCGCCTGCGCCTCGGTCCAGGCGAGAATTCCAACCCCCACATCGGGATCCTTGTCGGTGTGGTTGGGATTGGCATGGTGCCGGTTGTGCTTGTCGGCCCACCAGCCGTAGCTCATTCCGACGAGCAGATTGCCCAGCACCAGGCCGATCGCGTGATTCACCGGCCGGGTCCGCGCTATCTGTTGATGGCACGCGTCATGGCCGAAGAAGGTGGTGCGGATCGTCAGCAGGGCGGCCGGAAAGGCGAGAAGCAATTGCCACCAGCTGTTCCCGAGCCAGCCCACGGCGCTCCACGCGGCGGCGAGCAGGACCAGATTCAGGCCGATATTGGCGCTGTAGTGACGACGCCGTCGATCGAGCAATCCATGGGCCTGCACGGCCTGTTTGAGCGGCGTGAAATCCGATCCGGTCGGTCGCGCTGGCGGGGCGAGCTGGGCAACCGGCATTGTCGCGCTCCTTCGAGATCCACGTCATCAGTGGTCTCGACGGTATGCAGCCGTGGTTGTCCCGCCCAGCGGTCCAGCACCCCGACACCGGGGGCGGATAACCCCCGGCTGCCGGTGGAGTTTCGTCCCGTGCGCGGCTATTACCGCGGATGCACCAGCGTGCTCGGCACGCCGTAATCCGGCACCTCGACCGCGTCGCCGCCGTGCATCGCGGACTCGTGCCCGGCGATGCCAGGAGCGGTCCAGGTCGCGGCGGTGACGGTGTCCACCAGCGGACGCCGATCCTCGACGATGCTGGTGACGAATTCGTGTACCAGGTGCGGGTGCGAGCCCGAGTGCGCGCTGCCGAGATCGACGGCGGGGCGCCCGCCGCCCGGCTGGTAGTCATGCCGCCGGGTGAACGCGGCCAATTCCGGCGGGAGCAGCTCGGGGCGGTCGGGGGTGGCCACGGTCGTCGCGGTGGCGGGCCGGCCGTGCAACTGGGGATCGCGCGGCGCCAACTCGAAGAGGGTGAATTCGTCCTCGTTGGCGACGGTGGGCCATTCCAGGCCGCGGTCCTGGCCGTACACCGAGAATCCTTCCTGGTATTTCCGGGCAACCTGGAAGAACGAGACGGTCACCTCGGCGACCAGATCGTCGCGGTCCAATCGGAACAGCGAGGTCTCCAGCGGATACGGATTGTCGAAATCGCCGACCCGGTCGGCGGTGAGCCGGCCCGATCCCATTCCGTGCGCCTTCTCCACCCGGGCGCCGGCGAGGGCCAGCAGCGGGGAGAGGGCGTGGGTCGAGTAGGTCATCGGCGGATAGCCCCACCAGTAGCGGGCGTATCCGTCCAGGTCCTGGATATGGGTGCCGCGCAGATAGGTCAACGGCCCGAGCCGGCCCTGCTGCACCAGGTCGCGGGCGAAGAGGAATTCCCGCCCGAAAACCATCGTCTCCATCATCATGTATTTCTTGCCGGCGGCCTGCTGCGCCTCGATGATCCGGCGGATGCCCTCGAAGCTGGTGGCCATCGGCACCGCGCAGGCGACGTGCCGGCCGCTCTCCAGCACCGCCACACACTGGTCGACGTGGAATCGCACCGGCGTTGCGATGTGGACCGCGTCGTACCGGTCGGTGGCGAGCAGCGCCTCGAGGCTGTCGAACCGGTCCTGGACCCCGTACCGCTCGCCGACGTCGTCGAGCACCTGCTGGCTGACGTCGACGATCGCGACCCGGCCCACCTCGGGATGGCTGCGGTAGATCGGGACGAATTCGCTGCCGAACCGGGCGCCGACGACCGCGATATCGATCATTCGGAATCCACCTGCACGGGCGTGATGGTCTGCACCGTGCCGAAGAGGAAGGTGGCGCCGCCGGTGGCGAATTTCGGGACGTCCGCGATCGCCGCCTGCCCTTCGGGGGAGGCGAAGACGGCCAGCAGTGCCTCGCGGGTGGGGGCGTAGAGCTCGGCGACCAGGTAGTACGGCGGCGGGGCGCCGTCCGCGCCGGGGTCGAGCTTCGAAATGGTCCAGCCGGTCAGCCCGCGCATCTTCTTGGCGATCGGGATGTGAATTGTCTCGTAGTACTCGTCGAAAGCGGCCGGATCAACGGGATTTCCATAAAGGACTATCTCTTTGTACATAGGTCAGCCGCCCAGGGGGAGTGAGACGAAATTGCGCATGTGGTCGGTCATCGCCACCTCGGTCGGTAGCCGTTCCATGCTGGAGGCGCCGAGGAAGCCGTGGATGCCGGGCACCTCGGACAGCACCCGGCCCGCGTCGGCCGGTGTGGCGATCGGCCCGCCGTGGGCGAAGACGAAACCGTCGGGATTGACCGACCTGGCCGCGTCCCGGATGCGGCCGACGAATTCGATCGCCTCGTCCAGCGACAGCGCGGTTTTGGCGCCGATGGTGCCCGACGTGGTCAGCCCGGCATGGGCCACGACGGCGTCCGCGCCGCCCTCGGCCATTGCCCGGGCCTCGTCCTCGTCGTGCACGTACGCGACGGTGAGCAGGTCGAGCGCCCGCGCCTCCCGGATGAGCTCGACCTCCTTGTCGAAACCGAGCCCGGTCTCCTCGAGGTTGGCCCGGATGATGCCGTCGAAGAGGCAGACGGTCGGGTAGTTCTGCACGCCGGCGCAGCCCAGGTCCTTGAGCTGCCGCAGGAAATAGGGGATGACCCGGAATGGATCGGTGCCGCAGACCCCGGCCACCACCGGCACCGAATTGACCACGGTCAGCGTTTCGGTCGCCATTTCCCAGACGATCTGGTTGGCGTCCCCGTACGGCATGAGCCCGGCCATCGAACTGCGCCCGGCCATCCGGTAGCGGCCGGAGTTGTAGATGACCAGAAAGTCCAGCCCGGCCTCCTCGGCGCATTTCGCCGATATCCCGACGCCGGCGCCGCCGCCGATGATTGGGTGGCCGGCCTCGACCTTGGCCCGGAACGACTCCAGAATCTGCTGGCGACTCATGCTGCTGAGGTCCCTTTCCCTTCCTATTTCACCGCACCGCTGAGCATGCCCTGCATCAGTCGGCGCTGGCTGAAGATGAAGAGCACCAGGATGGGCAGCGTGATCAGCACGCCGAGCGCCATCAGATGCCCCCATTCGGTGCCGTACAGCGTGGTCTGCAGCGCGAGCAGCGCTCCGACCGGATAGGCGTCCGGTTTGGACAGGAACGTCGTCCCGTAGAGCAACTCGCCCCACGACTGCATGAATACCATGATGCCGACGGTGACGATACCGTTGCGCGCCAGCGGCATGACGACCCGGCGGAACGCCGACCAGACCGAAGCGCCGTCCATCGTCGCCGCCTCTTCCAGTTCCGGCGGGATCGTCAGGAAGAACGGCCGGATCAGCAGAATGGCGAACGGCATCACCAGCGCGCTGGTCGCCAGCACGATGCCGAGGATCGTGTTGGTCAGGTGCCACTGCGCGAGAATGCTGTAGAGCGGCATGATGGTCATCGCCTGCGGCACCATCTGCAGGATGATCATCAGCCCCAGGGTGATCCCGACGACGCGGGTCCACCATTTCGTCCGCCGCCGCGCCATCCCGTAGGCCGCGGGAACGGCGACCAGGAGCGTCAGCACGGTGGTCCCGATGCCGATCTGCAGCGAGTTGAGCATCGCCGGCCAGACCTGGCCGACGACGCCGCGGTACTGCTCCAGGGTCGGGGTGAACATCAGGCCGGACGGGTCCTTGAGGATCGTCGACTCCGGCTTGAAGGACGTCGCGACGACCCAGGCGAGCGGGATGCCGTACAGCAGGAAAATGACGAACCGGCCGATCCGGGGCGTGATTCCCTGCCGGTTGTAGGCGAGGGCGCCGGCCCGGGCCCGGCCGGCGGATCGGCTGCGCGGCAAGGTATTTGCGGCCATGTCAGGCCTCCTTCCGGCTGGCCTGCAGATAGGCGAAGCCGAGTGCGGCCACGATGATCATCGACAGGATCGCCTCCACGGCGCCACGGCTGAAGTCGAATTTGATGAAGGCGTCCCGATAGGACAGATAGGGCAGCGTCGCGGTCGCCGTTCCCGGTCCGCCGTGGGTGATGACGTAGATGTAGTCGAAGCTGCGGAAGCCGTACATCAGGTTGAGGATCGTCAGGATCAGGAACGTCGGGCGCAGCAACGGCAGTACGATCCGGACCTTGGTCTGCCAGGCCGTGGCGCCGTCGACGGCGGCGGCGTCGAGCAGTTCGGTCGGGATGTTGAGCAGCGCCGCGCGAAACATCACCACCGACAACGGCAGGCTGGCCCAGCAGGCGATCAGCGACACCGTCCAGATCGACAATTGCGCACTGCCGAGCCAGTTGACCGGTCCGATACTGAGGCCGCCCAGCATCTTGTTGACGAAACCGTTGTCGGCGAAGAGGAATCGCCAGATGTTGCCGACGACAGCGGAGGGCAGGGCCCAGACGAAGACCATCAGCGCTTGCACGAATTTCGCGTCAGCCGTCCGGTAGGACAGCCAGGTGGCGAAGAAGAACCCCACCACCAGGTCCACCACGGCGACGCCGGCGGTGAAATAGACGGTGGTCTTGAGCGATCCCCAGAATTCGGTCGAGGAGAGTACGGGACCGAAGTTGTGGAAGCCGACCCAGTGCCAGCCGCCGAGCAGGTTGGTCGGCCCCACGTCGGAGAACGCCATCCGGATCAGCGTGACCAGCGGGTAGACCGAGAAGACGATCAGGATCAGTGCGGCCGGAAGCAGGAACCAACCCATTCCCATGCCACCGGGGCGGTGGATCGTGCGCCGCCCGCGCGACGCGCTGGGGGTGCGCTCGCGTCGCGCCCGGCGGACGTCGAGCTCGATGTCAGCAGCCACCGCCGCCCTCCTTGAAGTCCTGCTTGACCCGCTTGACCGCTTCCTTGGCCGCCTTCGCCGACCCGTACGCGCCGGCCAGCATGTTGCTCTGCACCACGCCGAGGTCGGTCTGCGCGTCGAGGGTCTTGGTGTTGTTTGGCCACGGCTTCAGATATTTCGGCTGTAGCTCGGTGATGAACGGGCCGGAGTATTTGGTATCGGTCACCGCTTTGGACGTGCGGGTGTCCTTACGTGGCGGGATCTGGCCCGATGCCTTGAACGTGGCCAACTCGCCCGCGTTCGACAGGAACGCGGTTTCGATGTATTTCCACGCGGCGTCCTTGTGCTTGCTGAAGGCGCCCATCGCGATCGACTCGCCCGCGAACGAGACGTGGCTGCCGCCCTTCCCGGCCGGCATCACCGAGGTGCCGATCTGGAATTTCGGGTCGGCCTCGGCAACGGTCGGCAGCTCCCAGCTGCCACCCTCGGCGAACGCGTACTGCCCGGTGAGGAATCGCATGAACGCGTCGTTCATGTTCAGCGTGGACACGTCCGGCGGGAGATACCCCTTCTTGCGCCAGCCGTCGATCATCGAGAAGACGCCGGGCGTCTGCGGCGAGTCGATGTTGCAGTAGTTCACGCCCTGCGCGAGCAGCCACATCATGAAGATCCAGGTGCTCTGCACCGTCGCGTCACCGGAGAGCGCGATTCCCTTGTATTTCCCGCTTTTGGTGACGATCGCCATGTCCTGGTTGACCTCGGCCACGGTCGTCGGCGGCTTGAGGTGGAACTCGTCGAGGATCGTCTTGTTGTACCAGAAGCCGAGGTCGGCGAAGCGCCACATGAATTCCAGCAGCTTCCCGTTCTGCTTCCACAGCCCGGCCTCCGGATATTCCTTGCGGGCCGGCGATTTCGCCCAGTATTTCGAAACGTCCGCGTAGACCTTGCCGGCCGCGGTCAATGGGAAGTCGACGACCGGGTTGCCGATGATGACGTCCGGGCCGTCCTTCTCGCCCGCCGCGGCGACCAGCTTCGGCCCGAAGTTGTTCATGTCCACCGCGGCGTGCCGGACGATGATGTTCGGGTACTTCTCGTGGAAGATCTTGTCGAGCTGGACGAAACTGGGGTCGACGCCTACGTCCGACCACAGGGTGATCGTCGTCTTGCCGGGATGAGCGCCGTCGAAGGCGTACGAGGTGACGACGCAACCGGACAACATCGTCACCAACGCCAGGCACAGCGCGGCGACCAGCGTTCTTTTGGTACCGATCCTGGATGACACTTCGCTGCTTCCTTATAGAGAGCGGCGGGCAATTTCACTGTGGACCAGCGGCAGCAGCCGCTTTCCGTAGTCGACGGCGTCGTCGAGCGGGTCGAAACCCCTGATCAGGATGGTGGTCACGCCGATGTCGACGTAATCGAGGATCGCCTGGGCGACGGTCTCCGGGGTGCCGACCAGCGCTGTGGTGTTGCCGGACGCATTCGTCGCGGCAGCGGTCGGTGTCCACAGTGCACGGTCATGCAGCTCGCCCTTGGCCGCCGCGGCGAGCAGGCGCTGGGAGGCGACGCTCTGTGGCGCGTTGTCGGTGCCACCGACCAGAGCCGCGGACGAGACGAACGCGCCCTTGCCGCCGCCACTGCCGCGGATCGTGTCGAGGATGTTGTGGGCCCGTTCCCAGGCGAGCTCCTCGGTCGGGCCGAGAATGGGGCGGAACGACACTGAGAATCGCGGCGGCTCGGTCCGGCCAGCCGCCAGCGCGGCCGCGCGCACCGTGGCGATCTGCTCGGCGGTCTCGGCCAGCGGCTCGCCCCAGAGCATGAAGATGTCGGCCTGCTTGCTGCCGACCCGGTAGGCCGCGGCGGAGGATCCGCCGAAATACAGCGGAATCCTCGGCTGCTGCCAGGGCCGTACGTCACTCTGAAAACCCTCGAACCGGTAATGCTCGCCGGAATAGCTGACCGGCTCGTCGCTGGTCCAGGCCGCCTTGAGTACGTCGAGATATTCGTCCGTACGGGCGTAACGTTCGTCCTTGGTGAGGTAGTCGCCCTCGCGCCGCTGGTCGGCATCCGTGCCGCCGGTGACGATGTGCACGGCGACCCGGCCCCGGGTGAACTGATCGAGGGTGGCGAAGGTGCGCGCGGCCAGCGTGGGGAAGACGAAACCCGGCCGGTGGGCGATCAGGAAACCGAGCCGTTCGGTGTGCGCCGCCGCATGGGCGGCCACCTGGGTGCCGTCCGGAGACGACGACCCGTAGCCGACCAGGACCTTGTCGAACCCGGCCTCCTCGTGGGCGCGGGCGATGTCCCGGACGAAATCGGGCTGGATGAAATCGCCGGAACGGCCGTGGATCTCCGACACCTCGTGCGTGCCGATCATCCCGACGAACTCGACGTTCACTCAGAAATCCCTTTCCAGGCGTACTACGCGATCAGCAGGAAGATAGTACCAGCTAGTACAGAAACGCAAGACCGGCCGATCAGTGCCCTTTGCGGGCGGTCCGACCGGCCGGTGCCTGGAAGGTGTGCAGGTGCGAGATGGCCATGCTCAACGCTTCGCGCAGCGGGGTGACGTCGCGGTGCACCCGGGACAAGAGCAGGCCGCCCTGGACCGCGGCCATCGTCGCGGCGGCGAGCAGCGCCGGATCGGCGTCCGCGCGCAACTCGCCCCGGTCGCGCAGCCCGACCAGGCCGCGTTCCAGATAGGACTGCCAGCCGCTGAACGCCTCGGAGAGGTGGCCACGCAGCACGTCGTCGGTGTCCAACTCGCCGGCGAAACCGCCGAGCCGGCAGGCCAGCGGGCCCTCGGCGGTGCTGTGCCGGGCGAGCAGTGCGGCGGCCCAGGCGTCGAAGTCGTCCCAGCTGTGCAGCCCGTGCAGGCCCGGTTGACCGGCGAGCACCTGCTCGAGCTGGTAGGCGATGACCGCCCGCACGAGATCCTGTTTGTTGCCAAAGTAGTGGTACAGCTGGGATTTGCCGGCGCCGCAGTGGGCCAGCACCTCGTCGAGACTGGTCGCGGCGATGCCCCGCTCGTACATCAGGGTGGCGGCTGCCTCGACGATTGCGGCCCGGCTACGCCGGCCGCGGACCGTGGCCGGTAACCGATCCGCGCTGCGACGTCCCGGCGCGGGAGCGCTCTTCGGTCGTTGCTGGACGTCGTGATCTGCCATGGACCAGAGAGTACAGACACTGACGCCACATCGGCCAGCAGTTGGCGGGCGGCGGCGTCGTTCTGCCGGAAGAACAACCCATTGCGCCGCGGCCGGGTGAAACCGCTGGAACTGCCGCCATTGGTGAAGATCCCGAAAGCCAGGCGGCGCGGATGCGGACTCCCGCTGCGACCCAGTAACTGCGCGGTGTCCCGGTCCACCCGGATCAGCCCGGTGCTGTACGTGATTCCGGTGGACTCTTCGACGAGCGTCTCCTCGGCACACTCGCCGCGCTGGTGGAGGTTGCGCACCAGTTGATCGCGGCTGTCGTTCACATTTGGCTTGGGGAGCCTGGCCTCGATCAGCGCGGTCGCCTCGATCGAGCCGGACCAACTCGCCGAGCCGGCGCGATAAACCCCGCGCTGACAGTCGGTGTCGACCCACATGTCGGCTCCGAGAAAGTGGACCACGCCGGCCTCGGACAGGGCCACGAGCTGGTCCAGGCGATGGCCGGGCGGCCCGCTGTCCACGTAATTGAAGAGGTCGAACCAGGCCGGGAATTCGACCGCCCGGGACCGGGCCGTGAGAGCGGGCAGGATCGGCGCTACCAGCCCGACCGCGGCGAGAAAAGCCTCGAAAAGCGCGAGATCCGCGCTGAAAGCGGGATCGGTGTGCCGCTGCCGATTTGCCGACAGGTACGTCCGGAGATGATCCTGCAATTCCTCGAACGAGGCGAACCGCAGGTTGTCCAGCGGTCGATCGAGCCGGTCGAGATCGAGTCGGTCGGCCGGGTCCGGAACGGCCCGGGCCACCAGGTCCACCCGCCGGTCGCTGTCCCAATCGAGGCTTTCGTACGCTGCGGCGAAAGTCGCCCAGTCGGTCCGGATCCGGCCGGAATGCGCGGTGAACAGTTGGTGGTAATAGGCCCAGCCCAGCTCTTTCCGGATCAGCGGAAGGACGTCCCGGTCAAATTCGACCCGGTCGCCGAGTGCGCGCAGCGCCGTCGGGGTGAGAAAACGCGGCAGCGTGGCCAGTGGGGACGGCAGATGGTATTCGAGTTTCGCCTGGTAGGGCACGCCGCGGCGTGACCCCACGTAGAGAACGGGTTCGGCGCCGGATGCGACGTATTCCAGCCGGCCGTCCGCGGCGGTCCGGAAACGGCCGCCACGGCCCTCGGTGAGCATCGCCATCAGATCGATGAAGGCCAGGCCGAAACCGCGCAGCACGACGTTGTCTCCGGGCGCGATTGCGGCGGTGTCGGTCTCCTCGAAGAAGGCCGGCGGCTGGTGATAGAGCCCGTGGTAGAGGGCGAATTCCCCTAACTGCGCGTATTCCCCACCCGGCCGGCTGTCCAGGTGGCCCATCGCCAGGATCACCGTGTCGACCACGAGCGGCCGATCCCGACCCTCGAGCCAGACATGCTGCCGGCCGTCGAAACCATCGGTGATGTCGGTGGCCGCGGCGCGATGCACAGTGAGCCCGACCTCGTCGGTGAGCGCGGCGCTGATCCGGCGGAAGACCCAGGACAGGTACTCGCTCTGCAATTGCCTGGTGGGAAAGGTGAATCCGTCGACGGCGGCCCGTTGTCCGGCCAGCGTCTGCTGTTCCAGCTGATCCGAGCCGGCTGCCCACGCCTGCAGGGTCGGACCCGGCGTGATCGGCCCGTCGCAGACGACCGTGTCGTCGGTGAACATCGTGACGTCCTCGGCCATCGAATTCATCTTCACGACGGGCGACTGCTCGTACCGCCAGACCTTTCCCGCGCCGGGTGGGAAAGGATCGATGAGATGGATGTGCAGTGCGCTGCCGGGCGTCAGGTCCGGGTGATTGGCCACGATCCGCTCGAGCAGACCGGTGCCCCGCGGGCCGGCGCCGATGATGGCGATCTGAGGGATGCTGTCGTCTTCCACCGAGGTGTCCGTTTCCGCTCGTGAACGGGCTGGCTTGGGGCGGAGCGGGTCCCTCAACCCGCACGTCGATCCGGCGCAACCGTGGGCCAGCGCGGGAAATTCCCACAGCATGAATTTATTGACGCCTCGAGAATGCGCTCGTACTGTTGATTTGTGAATTACGGGCTGCGACTGGTCACCCGGGACCACATCGACTTCGGTCGAGTGTGGTCCTCGTCGTGTTGATTCTCCGGTAGCCCTTTCTCTTCGCCGATTCGTCGGGCCCGCCTCCCTCAGCGGCCGTCGCCGGCTTCCGCAATTGTCCCGCCGGGCTCGGCCCGGTCTCTTGCACCGGTCTGCGAAAGGTGTTCCCCGTGCCGGTTGAATTCCTCGGTATCGCCGCCACGAACGACGGGTCGGAGACGACACCGCGTTCGGGCCCGAGTTTCGATTCCGACTACACACTCAAGCTTGCCCGCGCCCACGAGGACTTCGGCTGGACCCGGGTTCTCACCGCGTACGGCTCGGGTTCGCCGGACCCGGCCCAGGCGGCGGCCTTCATCGGGTCGCGGCTGGACAAGATCCAGCTGCTGCTGGCACACCGGCCCAACGTGTCGTACCCGACCTTCGCCGCCAAGACCTTCGCGACGCTCGACCAGCTCAGCGGCGGCCGTCTCACGGTGCATTTCATCACCGGCGGAAACGATCACGAACAACAGCGCGAGGGCGACTACCTCACCAAGGATCAGCGCTACGCCCGCACCCGCGAATACATCGAGATCGTCAAACAGGCCTGGACATCGCACGAACCGTTCAACCACGAGGGCGAGTACTTCCGGTTCGCCGACTTCGCCAGCGACGTGTTCCCGGCGCAGCAGCCGCGGCCGAACGTGTCCTTCGGCGGATCGTCACCGGCCGCGTACGCCGCCGGTGGCGCGGTCGCCGACATCTACTGCCTGTGGGGCGAACCGTTGGCCGAGACCGCGGCCCAGATCGAGTCGGTCCGGGCGGCCGCGCGGGCCGCCGGCCGCACCGACGTGCCCCGGATCCAGGTGGCGTTCCGCCCGATCATCGCGCCCACCGAGGAGCTGGCCTGGGAGAAGGCGTACCGAAGCGTCGACACCATCAACGCGCGCAAGGCCGCCGGAGAGCAGCTCGGCCGCCGCCGCGGCGTCGCCGGGCAGGGCCCGGAGAACACCGGCTCGCAACGGCTGCTGGCGATCGCCGAGCAGGGCGAGCGGTTCGACCGGGCGCTGTGGACCCCGACCGCCGCGGCCACCGGCGGCGGCGGCAACTCCAACGCGCTGGTGGGAACGCCGGAGACGGTGGCCCAGGCCCTGCTGGATTACTACGACCTGGGCGTCGACATCATCTCCGCGCGCGGGTACGACCTGCTCGGCGACACCATCGACTTCGGTCGGTACGTGATCCCGATCGTTCGCGAGGAGGTCGCCAAGCGGGACACGGCCGGATCGGTTGCGGGCCGAACGTAATATTGCCGGCGTGGCGGTCGGAGTGCTGGAGCGGCGATGGCGACCCGACGGCCCGCTGGACCTGGCCCGCACGCTGGCGCCGCACCGCCGGGGGACCGGAGACCCGACCCAGCGACACACGCCCGACGGACTCGTCTGGCGGGCCTCCCTGACCCCGGACGGCCCTGGCTCGCTCTGCCTGCAAACGGTCTCGGCGGACGGCACGGTGCACGCCCGGGCGTACGGCAGTGGCGCGGAATGGCTGCTGGAGCGGGTGCCGGACCTGCTGGGCGCCGCCGACGACCGCAGCGACTTCGCGCCGGAACACCCGTTCCTGCGCCGAGCCGGGCGGCTGCTGCACGCGGTCCGGATCGGCCGGACCGGCCGGCTGTTCGAGGCACTGGTCCCCGCCGTGCTGGAGCAGAAGGTGGTCGGCAGTGAGGCCCGCCGGGCCTGGCGGCTGCTGGTCCGCCGGTACGGCACGCCGGCACCCGGTCCCGGACCGGACCTGTACGTCCCGCCGTCGCCGCGGGACTGGCAACGGGTGCCGTCCTGGGAGTGGCACCGGGCCGGCGTCGAGGCCGTCCGGGCCCGCACCATCATCGCGGCCGCCGGGGTGGCCGACCGGCTGGATGGCCATGACCCGGTCGAGACCGACCGCCGGCTGCGCACGATCCGTGGTATCGGGGTCTGGACCTCGGCCGAGATCCGGCAGCGCGCCCTCGGCGACCTGGACGCGGTGTCGGTCGGTGACTTCCACCTGGCCCGTCTCGTCGGCTGGACCCTCGCCGGCCGGATCGTCGACGACGACGGGATGCTGGAACTGCTCAAGCCGTACGCCGGTCACCGCTACCAGGCGGTCCGGCTGATCGAGCTGGCCGGATCGGCGCCGCCGGCGCGCGGACCCAAGGTCGCGCCGCGCGACTACCGTCGCATCTGACCGACCTGTCCCGGTCGATGTCCGCCTTGTCAACAATCGTGTCCGTCGACGAGCTTTCCGGGGTCCCGGCCGCTGCGTAGCGTTGTCCACGGACGCTAAAACACCTGACCACCAAGGAGTGGGCATGCTCGACGACACGCAGCTCGAGTCCTACCGCGAGAACGGCTTCATCCTCGTCAAGGGACTGCTGTCCAAGGAGGAGGCCAAGGCTTACCGGGCCGAGAGCCACACGCTGATCGAGCGACTGGGTCGTACGGACGCGGACGACCCGACGTGGGGCAGCGCCCGCGAGCTCGGCGGCGCCGGCAAGACCAGCCTCCAGCACTGCCACGACGTGCAGTTCCAGTCGGCGGCGTTCACCAGGCTGATCGTCGACGACCGCGTCACCGGGGTCATCG
Source organism: Mycobacteriales bacterium (assembly GCA_036267955.1). Classification (GTDB taxonomy): domain Bacteria; phylum Actinomycetota; class Actinomycetes; order Mycobacteriales; family QHCD01; genus DATAVB01. The sequence goes on from DATAVB010000041.1 coordinate 49,923, forward strand.
CCGACATCATCGGCAGCCCGAATGTGCAGCTGCACCACACGAAGATGTTCGTGAAGCCGCCGGCCAAGGGCTCGCCCTTCCCGATGCACCAGGACTATCCGTACTTCCCGCACACCACCGGCACCATGGGCGCGGTCATCCTGCATTTCGACGACGCGCCGGAGGAGAAGGGCTGCGTCCGGGTCGTGCCCGGTAGCTACAAGAACGGGCCGCTGGAGCACGTCTCCGACGGCGGATACCACCTGCCGCTGGACAAGTGGCCGCTCTCGGCTGCGGTGTCCTGCGAGGCCGAGGCCGGCGACGCGCTGTTCTTCAGCTACATGACAGTGCACGGCTCCGGCGTCAACACCAGCTCCGAGGCGCGCACCACCCTGCTGATCCAGTACCGCGACGCGGCTGACGCGCCGACCGTCGACACGCATCGGTCCCGCGGTCAGGGCATGATGCTACGAGGCATCGACCCGACCGCAGGAGGTCCGACCGCGGCATGACTCCCGGCCAGCTGGTCGACCTGAGCGCCACCCGGATCGCGGTGCGGGTGGCGGGATATCGTGCCGAATTCCTCAACTGGGGATTCTTCGAGGCCCGGCCCTGGCGCAATTACCCGCATACGCATTCCTTTTTCGAGATCTGTTTCGCCTACGCCGGACGCGGCACCTTCACCAACCGTGGGGTGGCGCATCCGGTGCGCCAGGGCGATCTTTTCGTCGCCCGGCCCGGTGAACTGCACGAGATCGTCTCCGATGACGCCGACCCGTTGGGCATCTATTTCTGGGCGCACACCCTGCTGCCCGAGCCCGGCGCGGCCGGCGACGGTTTCGACGACGGATCGGATCTGCTGCGGGCTTTCATTAATCCGAACGGGCGGATGATCTCGACCCGGACGGGTTCGATTCCCGCACTATTGGAATTGTTGGATCGGGAGGCAGCCAGCCATGAGGCGGGGCTGCGGGAGTCGGCCTCGGCGCTTGCGTCCGCTCTCGTACTCGCCACCGCCCGGGCCGTGCTGGACTCCACCGCGGTGCTGCAGAACACCCTGCTGCTGCCGGGTGTCGACGATATTGTCGGCCGGCGTGGAGCCGCCGCGGCCCGGTCGATGATCCGGTATCTACACGACAATTACGAGCGCGAACTGGTGGTGCGCGACGTCGCCGCGCAGGTGCACATGAGCGAGCGGCACGCCGGTCGGCTCTTCCGGCAGGCCACCGGAACGCCGATCCGTGCCTATTTGCAGCGGCTCCGGCTGGAGGTGGCCGGGACCCGGCTGGCCGAGCACGAATTGTCGGTCAAGGAGGTCGCACACTCCTGCGGTTATCCCGATGTACGGCATTTCACGACGGCGTTCCGGCGGCGATGGGGGATGACTCCGGCAGCGTTCCGGCAGCAGAACGCGACCCGGTTCTCCGATCCGCCGCGGGACTGAGATCGACCCGTACGGTCAGCAGTTTCGTCTCGCCGTGCTCGGCGATGATCCAGAACGTGTCGCCGGCCAACCCGTTTCCGACCGGATTACGCCGTGCCTGGCCGGTTTTGCGGCCACGGGTCTCCAACAACGCGAAGCCGAGAGGCATCAGGCCCAGGTGCAGCAGCAGTCGGATCGGCGGGTTGAGCAGGTATTTCTGGAACAGCCGGAACACGAACCGTTTCCAGCGGTGACTCGCCAGGGTGAGGACGACGTTCGCGGTCAGCCCGACGCACCACCAGACCGGGCTCGGCATCCCGTGCCGGGACGGGCCGCCGGTCGCCGCCCACTGGAGCCATTGCAGGGCGGCGAAAGCGATCGAAGCGCCGATGAACGGGACTACTATACGACTGTATTGTCTGCTCATACGATCGTATGGTAGACGAAAATCTGCGGCGCTGTGGGGCGTCTCCGAAGTGCGACGCCGTGGTGCGGATGGGCGGTGACCGGCTGGGGTGGTCGCGCGCCAATGGGTCGGTCCCTCGGTGGTCACTGGGCCGACCCCCCACCTTGGAAAGCGCTATCCCGCGTCGATCTTGACGATAAAGCCCCACATAGTGGACATTGATGGGCGATAACTTCAAGATCGGC
>DATAVB010000042.1:0-4950 GCA_036267955.1 Mycobacteriales bacterium
GAGGCACGGGGAGGTCGTGGCGTTTCTCGCCGGCCGGCCGGGCGAGCCGCGGGACCTGGAGGCGCTTTCGGGCGGGGCGTGGTCGTCGGCGTGGGCTTACCGGGCCGGCGGGGAAGACCTGGTGGTCCGGTTCGGTCGGGAAAGGTCCTGGTACGAGGCCGACCGGATGGCTATGGCCTTCGACGGTCCGGACCTGCCGGTGCCGGAAGTTCGGGAGGTGGGCACCACGCCGTCCGGACGGGCCTACGCCATCTCGGTACGGCATCCCGGGCTGTTCCTGGAGGACACTCCGGTGGAGCAGGCCGATGCCATCGGTCCCACCCTCACCCGCCTGCTCCTCGCTCTCTACCGCGTACCGGCACCGCCGGATACGCCAGTGATCTGGCATCAAGCTGCCCGGCCCGCCTCCAGTTGGCGGGAATTCCTCCGGTCCGGCCTCGACGACCCCACGAAATTGGAGCACGGATGGAGCGCTGCCCTGGCGGCCGACCGCGAGCTGGCCGCGCTTTCCGCAGCGGTCTCCGAGCGCGTGAGATCCCTCGTGGACGCGTGCCCAGAGCGCCGGGACCTGGTACACGGCGATCTCCTGCACGGAAACGTGCTGATAAGTCCAGACGCTCAGCGGGTCGAAGCCGTGCTCTCGTGGAAATGTTCAGTGCGCGGCGATTTTCTCTTCGATGCCGCCTGGTGCACCTTCTGGGCACCGGTCTACTACCCGGGGATCGCCGCTATCGATCCGCTGTCCGGACTGCTCCAGGACCCGGCTATCCGGGCCGACCGCAGCGCCCTCGTCGATGCCGCCGTACGCCACCACTGCTATGAGTTGCATATCGGCTTCACCCGTCTGGGATGGGACCTATGGACCGACGACCAGGAAATACTCACCGCCAGGGCCCGACGTCTCGCCGACGTCTTCGAACGCGGCCCCCTCCCATTGACCGGTATCTGACCTGAGCCGCTCGGCTCATCTCTTCGTGCCCTGGTCTCGGGTCTAGAGCTGAATGTCGAATCGCGCTGCGAGCTGCTGCAGCGCCTGAGCGTCGCGCAGCCGGGTATCGGTGTAGTGGTCGGCGTGCAGCACCCGGTGGGCGCGGTAGCGGAGCGCCCGGGCATCGCGGAGCCGGGCGAGCCGGTCGAGATGCACGAATTCGGCAGTATCAATGAAGCGCAGGGTTCGGCATTCGGCAATAAAGGCTTGCCGGTCCTGTGGGTCGCTGTAGGTCTCGACCCATTCGGCGACATCCCAGAGCAAAGGCGCATGCAGAACGCCACCCCAGTCGACAAGGGCGATCGAGCCGGACGAGGTGCGGATAGGTTCTGGTCCATCGCCGTAGCAGGTGCCCCATGTGAGGCCACGGCAGGCGAGCACGTCGCCGGCCGCTTTGTGCAATACGGGCCGGATGACGTCGGCGTGCGCGATGTCGATGGAGTCATCAGTGAGATAGCCGAATGGGTCGGCCGTGGCCGCCGGATCGGTGTCGCGGAGTCCGGAGTGGACACGGGCGAGCAATGCCGCGGTGGCGTCCGGCTCCAACTGAGTGGGAGTTCCCGCAATGTAGGTGAGTAGCGCGAGCGGATGCTTCTGCCCGGGGACGCTGGGGAGCATCACGGTCAGCTCGCCGGCTCGGTCGCGAACGGGGCGTCCGGTCGTCAGGCCGGTGCTGCGTTCGACGTGTTCGGCAATCGACAGGCCAGACTCGAAATAGGCCTGATTCTCGTAGGCGAATTTGGCAACGTAGCGGGTGCCGGCACCGTCGTCGACCAGCCAGACGTCGGCGGTCACGCCTCGGATGAGGCTGTCGGTCAGGGTCGCTGGGCCTGGGAGATCCCAATGCTCACTGATGGCATCGGCAATGATTTGGACGTCCTGCTTGAACATGGCGTGGCTCATCTCATTGGGCAGGGTGTTGGAGAATTGGGCAGACGAAGGCCCGAGAAACTGTCAGTACGACACTGCTGATTCACGCCACGACAGGCAGCATAACCTGGGCACGCAATCACCACAGCCCATTAACAGGTCATGGGTCAGCCACCCGCGCTACCACGGGCGAAGCCGCTTGACCCTCACGTGGCGTCATGCCGCATAGTCGGCGGCATGGAGGAGCACCTGATCGTGGGACGTGTGGCCGAACTGGCCGGGGTGAGCGTCCGCACACTGCATCACTATGACGAGATTGGCCTCGTGCAGCCGTCCGCGCGCACCGCGGACAAGTGTCCTCGGGCGGCCTCGACTGCGATCCAGGGCACGGCTAGCAGGCCGCCGAGGGCGATGACGAGCAGCCCGGTACGCAGGCCGAGCGCCGCACCGAGCAGCCCACCGACGATTCCGCCGACTGGTCCGGGTCCCCATTCGATCAACTGAATCACCGCCCCGACTCGGCCGAGCAGGTGCGGTGCCACCAACTGTTGGAGCATCGTCGCGCGCACGATGATGAGGTAGACGACGCCCAGCCCGCCCAGGAACTGTCCGAGCGTCAGCGTCGTGATCACCAGCCAGGACGGGCCGGCAGCCAATGGGGTCACCAGTGCGGCACCGCTGAACAATACGGTCGCGAGCACCGAGGTCCAGGCGGCGCCGAACCGGCCGCCGACCGGTGCTGCGATGAAGCCGGCGACTACGGGGCCGAGCGAGCCGATCATCGCGACCAGACCGATCGTGGCCGGCGACAGGTGCAGCTCACGCACGGCGTAGAGCACGTAGAGCGCCATGGCACCCCAGTGAAAGAAGTCCGGGATCGCCTTCGCCACGGTGAGCGCGACGACGCCGCGGTGACGCCTGAACGCAGCGAACCCTTCACGCAACGACAACCCGATGCGGCCAGCCGGTGCCGGCAGCGGATCGACTCGCAGGCCGCCCAACTGAAGCGTCGCCGCGACAACGAAGGACACGGCGTCGACCGCGGCTGCGATTGGCGCGGTCAACACCTGAACGAGCACCCCGCCGAGGCCCGGACCACCGACGGCGGCAACCGAGTCACTCAGCGCAATGCTGCTGTTGGCGGCCGGCAGTTGCTGCCGGTCGGTGACCAGCACGGGCACGAACGCGGTATGGGCGAGCCCATAGGCCAGCGCCAGCCCAGCTGCCACGAACGTCACGACATACAACTGAGGAAGCGTCAGCACGCCGAACAGCTTCGCGACCGGGATCGTGCCGATTGCCAGGCCCTGCCCCAGATTGCACCAGAACAGCAGCCGCCCGCGGCGCACCCGATCGACCAGGACACCCAGGAACAATCCGAGGGCCAGGCTCGGAAGCGGCTCCATCGCTGTCAGCCAACCCATTTCCGTCGGTGTCGCCGACAGCACGAGCACAGCGGTTAGCGGGATGGCGAGTTCGCTGACCTGGGTTCCGGCATTCGATATCAGTTGTGCCGCCCAGAAGAACACGAACGGCCGGTTGCGCCGCAGCAGGACCGGTGCACCGGCCGCAAGCCCTTCAGCGGGCGCCGACTCGCTCATCTCCGCTCCGCTCTCCGTGGTACGAGCCGCACCGTATCGCGAACGCCCAGGCCGGCACGCAGCATTTATCGGCTGGCAGGCAGGCAGCAGGGTGACGATCATTTAGGTAGGGCTCGGCGCAGTCGGCGAATCTTGCCCTACCGGCCGGACGCCGGGTTATCAGCCGTTGCTGGCCAGCCAGGCTTGGTGAAGTTTGGCGAAGGGGCCCTGGTTAACGAGTAGCTCGTTGGGCGGGCCGTCTTCGATCACGTGTCCGTCGGCGAGTGCGATGACGCGGTCTGCGATCTGCACGGTAGAGAGCCGATGGGCGATGATGAGCGCCGTACGATTTTGCAGGACCGTGTGCATGGCGTGTTGAATCGCCCGTTCGCTGGGGATGTCCAGGGACGCGGTGGCTTCGTCGAGGATGACGAGAGATGGGCTGGCGAGGAAAACTCGAGCCAGCGAGATCAATTGCCGCTGACCAGCGGACAGGTGTCCGCCTCGTTTGCATACATCGGTCTCGTATCCGTCGACGAGGTCGGAGATGAATTCGTGGGCGCCGACTGCGCGGGCCGCATCATGGATTTCGTCAAGGTTGGCGCCGGGTCGGCCGATCCCGATGTTGTCGGCGATTGTTCCGGAGAAAACAAAAGGGTCCTGGGTGACGGTCGTGATGGCATTGCGCAGGTCGGCGTCGGCGAGGTCGCAGAGATCTATTCCGTCGAGAAGAACCGAGCCGCTGGTCGGATCGTAGAAGCGGGCCAGCAGCTTGGCGATGGTGGACTTGCCTGCGCCGGTGGGGCCGACGACAGCAATCGTCTGCCCGGCCGGGATCGTGAGGGTGAGCGGCGGCAGAATCTGGACGTTGGCGCGGTAGCCGAAGGTAACGTGATCGAAGGTTACGTCGCGCCCGCCGTCGCTGGACCGGGGTGGTGGGAGGTGTGCGGGTTTGTGTGGTTCGGGCACCGTGGGTTGTTGGGCGAGTAATGCCGCGACCTTTTCCAGAGACGCGCTGGCTGACTGGTATGCGTCGAGGACTCCGCCGAGTCTCAGCGGGTTGTCATACAGGCGGCGCAGATACAGCGCCACTGCGGCGAACACGCCCAGCTCGATTCCGCCGGACGCGACTCGGTAGGCTCCCCAGAGAACCAGTACGGCGACAGCGATATTCGCGACCAGTCGTGACAAGGTTACGTAGCGCGCCATTTCCAGGCCGGTAGCTCCGCTGATCTGTTCGTGTCGGGCGTTGATCGTGCTGAACGCGGTGTCGTTGGGCCGCTCTCGTCTGAAGGCTTGAACGACGCGGATTCCGCCTAATGTCTCGCTGAACTTGATAACGACATCCGCGATGGCGCTGGAACGTAGCCGGTAGAGCGGCGCCGTGCGTCGACGGAAGGACAGCATCGTGAGAGCCACGGGCGCGATGGCGGCCAGCGCGGCCAGGCCCATCGGCCAGTCCAGAACGAGCAATGTAACGGCGATATAGACCGTAGATACTGCGGCGCTGAC
>DATAVB010000043.1:0-17371 GCA_036267955.1 Mycobacteriales bacterium
CACCGCGCCATCTCGCTGCACGTCTACGGCGCGGACATTCTGCGGTTGGGCAACAGCATTCACGTCAGATACGACCGCCGGGTGGTCCTGCCGGTATCCGGCTGACGCTCCGGCGCCGCCCCATTCTTCGCCGATCTTGACCTTATGGCGGGCTCCCGTCCGATTTGTCCAGCCACAAGGTCAAGATCGGCCGGACTGGTTTCCGGTTGGTTGGCTCCGCGATAACAGTCCGGAGGTGTCCGCTCTCGTGGCACCATCGGGGTGAGGGAGGCGCCATGGCCGAGCATGCGGGGGATCCGGTCTCCCAGGATCCGGGGCAGGAGGCTCAGGGCCGCCCGATCGTGCTGACGCAGCCCGGCGCTGACACCGGCACCCTGCGGGTCAACCACCGCTGGGACATCATGCCCGCCGATCCCAAGGCCGGGCGTCCGTCGGTGTGGCGGCGGCTGTTCCCGCCCATGCAGATCGAGGTGGATCAGCACGTCTTCCAACCCATGATCGACCTGGACCTCGGCTGCTTCTACGAGCTGACCAACGGTGCCCGCGGCGTCGTCCAGGCGAAGGGAAACCAGCGCGGCGACTTCAACCGCCCGCCGTACATCACGCACGGCAGTGACGACCGGTACGGCTCGGCGGCCGGGGAGAACCTGTTCGTCAACCTCGACTACGCGAATCGGATTCGCCGGATCCTGATCTACGTCTACCGCTATCCCCTGGTCATCGGCACGTCCAGCGACCTCAGCCCAGCCCGCGGCACGGTGACCTTCTACCCGACGGTCGGGCCTCCGGTCGAGGTGGAGCTGGGTTTCTCCGCGCCGGACACCCGCACCTGCGCGGTCGCGTTGATCACCCACGCGACCAACGGCCGGCTGGTCGCCCGCCGCGATCTGCGCTACGTCGGCGGTTACCACGACGCGCTGGACGCCTTGTACAACTGGGATCTGCAGCCCGGCGCGCATCAGTTCCCGACGCCGTAAGCCGGGTCTGACACGTACGCTGGCCTACCCGGCCAGCAGGCTCTTGCGTCGCGCGGTGTAGTCCCACCACGGCCGGGCCGGACCACCGTCGGCCTGCTCGACGGCGGACATCACCGTGTCGAGCAGGCACGGGTCGTGTCGCCGGCCGTCCGTGTCGCACATCCGGTCGTACAACTCGACCGGGTCCTGCCCGGCCAGCTGGCTGATCCGGGTGATCCCGATGCGCTCGAAATACCGTGCCACCGCGGCACCGACGTTCATCAGGTCCAGCAACTCCCGGGCTTCGCCCCGTTCACGCGCCATGGGCACAACTCTTCTCGTTTCGTATCGCTCAGGTGCTCCGATGATGCGCGACCGGCCCGTTCCGGTCTTGTCGATTTCGGACACCGCCGCGGCAACCCGCATCTGGTGACGGCCCGTTGATCGGTCAGACTGCCTCCGTGACAGAGACCGTCATCGAAGAAGGGCCGCCGGCGGGCCAGGGCAACCCGGCGCACCCGGCCGCGCACGGGGCCGGCGCGGTCGGGCTGGCACTGGGCGCCCTCGGCATCGTCTTCGGCGACATCGGGACCAGCCCGCTGTACGCCCTGCAGACGGTGTTCTCGATCGACCACGGAGCGGTCCGCCCCAGCCCGGGCGACGTGTACGGCGTGATCTCCATGGTGTTCTGGTCGATCACCCTGGTCGTGTCGGTGAAGTACGTGGTGTTCGTGCTGCGGGCCGACAACGACGGCGAGGGCGGGGTGCTGGCGCTGGCGGCGCTGATGCGCCGGCTGGTGAGCGGCGCGGGTCGGCGGGCGGTCCTGGTGGTGCTGCTCGGCGTGTTCGGTGCCTCCCTGTTCTACGGCGACAGCGTGATCACCCCGGCGATCTCGGTGCTCTCCGCGGTCGAGGGGCTCAAGGTTGCCGCACCGAGCCTGTCCGATCTGGTGTTGCCGATCGGGGCGGTGATCCTGGGGTTGCTGTTCGCGGTCCAACGCTGGGGCACGCACCGGGTCGGGCGGCTCTTCGGGCCGATCATGGTCATCTGGTTCGTGACCCTCGCCGTGGCCGGACTCCCCCAGATCGTCGCCCACCCGGGCATTCTGCGCGGCCTGTCGCCGACGTACGTGGTGACCTTCGTGTTCGACCATCCGTACATCACGTTCATCGCCATGGGTGCCGTCGTGCTGGCCATCACCGGAGCCGAGGCGCTCTACGCGGACATGGGCCATTTCGGCCGGTCCCCCATCCGCCGGGCCTGGTTCGCGGTCGTCTTCCCGGCCCTGACCATCAACTATCTCGGGCAGGGCGCGCTGATCCTGCATCGCCCCGGCGCCGTACAGAATCCGTTCTATCTGCTCGTCCCGCACTGGGCCCGGATTCCGATGGTCGTGCTGGCCACGCTCGCGACCGTCATCGCGTCGCAGGCCGTCATCTCCGGCGCCTTCTCGGTGTCGCGGCAGGCCGTACGGCTCGGCTTCCTGCCGCAGCTGACCGTACGGCAGACCTCCACAGTGGAGAGTGGCCAGATCTACGTGCCCGCAGTCAACTGGCTGCTGTTCGTCGGGGTGCTCATCCTGATGTTCGGTTTCCGGTCCTCGGCCCGGTTGGCCACCGCGTACGGCGTGGCGGTGACCGGCACCCTGATCATCACCACAACTCTCTTCCTGATCGTCGCCGGAGCCGCCTGGCACTGGTCGCGCCGGAAGCTCATCGCGGCCGGCGTCGTGTTCGGCGTCGTCGAGGTGACCTTCTTCGCCGCAAACCTCACCAAGGTGCTGCACGGTGGTTGGCTGCCGTTGCTGATCGCCACCGCCATTTTCGTGGTGATGACGACCTGGCAACGCGGTCGGGAACTCGTCACCAGCCGCCGCACCGATCTCGAGGGCCCGCTGGCCGATTTCATCGAGCACCTGCACCGGCATGAGGTGCCCCGGGTGCCGGGAACGGCGGTGTTTCTTCATCCCACCAAGGAAACCGTCCCGCTGGCGCTGCGGGCCAACGTCCGTTACAACCACGTCATGCACGAACGGGTCGTCATCGTGCTGGTACGGCCGGAGAGCGTTCCGTACGTGCCGCCGGCCGAGCGGATCAGCATCGACGAGTTGGGATACGCGGACGACGGCGTCGTGCATCTGACCGTCCGGTTTGGATTTCAGGACGAGCAGGACATCCCCGCGACGTTGAGCCACGCGCGGGACAAGAGCACCGAGCTCGATATCGACCCGGATTCGGCGACCTATTTCCTGTCCCGGATCAGCCTCCGCCGTGGCGCCAACGGGGCCCTGTCGACCTGGCGCAAGCGGCTCTTCATCGGGCTGGCTCACAACGCCGCCAACCCGGCCGAATACTTCCACCTGCCGGACGACCGCACCGTCGTGATGGGCTCGCACGTCGACCTCTGACGTCGATGCCCGTCTCAGCCCGCCGCCGATCCGCTGGCCGGTTTACGCCGCCGGACTGTTGCATATGGACAGAGTGGTGTGCACTTTTCCTACCATCGGGTCTCGGAAGGACGTTGCATGCCGATCACCGCCCCGGCTCCCCGCTTCATCGGGGAGCGACGCGTCGAGTTCGTCGACCGTGAGTACGCCGATCCCGGTCCGGGGCAGCTGCTGCTGCGGGTCCGCGCCAACGCGGTCTGCGGCAGCGAACGCGGCCAGTATTTCGACGGATCGGCCTGCATCCCCGGCCACGAGGCGGCCGGGGAGGTCATCGCCGCCGGCCCCGGCACGACCACGCCGGAGGGCACCCACGGAGTGGTGTTCCTGATGGACTTCTGCGGCCGGTGCCGCAGCTGCCTGCTCGGCGCGACCAACCAGTGTCTGGGCAAACGAGCCGACATGGGGTTCACCCACGACGGCGGCTACGGGCCGTACGAGCTGATCCACGAGTCCGTCTTCTTCCCGGTCGATGAGGACATTCCGTTCGCCACCGCGACGATGCTGCTGGACGTCATGGGTACGAGCGGGCACGCGCTGGACCGCGCCGGGCTGGTGCACCCCGACATCGAGTCGGTCTACATCGCCGGCGCCGGGCCGGTCGGGCTGGGCCTGCTGGCGATGGCGAAGATTCGCTTGCCCGACCGGGTACCGGTCTATGTCAGCGACCTGTCCCCCTGGCGGCGTGACCTGGCCGCGGAGCTGGGCGGGATCGCCGTGGACCCCACCGACGGGAACGCCATGGCCGCGATTCCGCCGCCGGACGCCGCATTCGACTCCACCGGCAAGCAGGCGGCTCGCCGGGCGGCGCTGGACGTGCTGGGCAAACGCGGTGTGCTCGTCTGCGTCGGGCACGGCGAAGGGCTGGTGCTGGATGTCTCCGGCGATCTGATCACGCCCGAGCACGCCATCCTGGGCAGCGAGTACTTCCGGTACGACGACCTGGCCGGCAATCTGCGCCTGCTCCGCGAACATCGGGATCTGGTCGGGAAGGTGGTCACCCATACGTTTCCGGTCGGCGACATCACCCGCGGCTTCGAGCTCTTCCTGTCCGGTGAGACCGGCAAGGTCGTCATCACCCAGGACGGCGACGCGTGAGCGACCGGACCCGGGTCGCCATCATCGGGGCGGGCGGTTGGGGCGCTCAGCACGCACGCGTCTTCGGCGGCCGCGACGATGTCGACCTGTGCGCTGTCGTCGCCCGACGGCAGGAGACCGCGGCGGCGCGGGCCGAGCAGTGGGGCACCCGCGGCTATCACAGCATCTCGGAAATGCTCGGCGCCGAACGCCCCGACCTGGTGACGATCTGCCTGCCCAACGAGGCCCATTTCGCGCCGACGTTGGAGGTCATCGAGGCGGGATTCCCGCTGTTGGTGGAGAAACCGCTGGTATTCGATCTCACCGAGGCTTCGCAGCTCGTGCAATCGGCCGCCGAACGCGATCTGTTCTTCGCCATCAATTTCAACCACCGGTACGCCGAACCGGTGCGGCGGGCCAAGCAGGCCATCGACAATGGCGAGCTGGGCGATCTGGTTTTCGCGTCCTGGCGTTTCGGCGGTGAGGGCAGCAGCACCCATCCGCACGCCAATCTCATCGAAACCCAGTGCCACGGCCTCGACATGCTCGAGCACCTCTGCGGCCCGATCGAGTCGGTGATGGCTCAGCTGACCGATCCGAAACCGGGGCTCTACACCACTCTGGCCGTAGCGCTCCGATTCACCAATGGCGCGGTCGGGAGCCTCGTCGGGAGCTACGACTCGTCGTACGCCTATCCCGAGACGCAGCGCATCGAGGTCAACGGCACCAGAGGGCTGGCACTCATCGAGGACACGGTCAAGCGGCTGACCCTCGCCCGGGCCGGCGACGAGGCGCGCACGGTCTGGGAGGCCGGCTATTTCAACGACGTCGACCGGGAATTCCACCGCACCTTCGACAAACATGTGGACGCGCTGCTCGCGGCATTCCGGGCCGGCGGGCCACCGCCCGTCGATGCGCGGGCCGGCTACCGGGCGCTGCAACTGGCGGACGGCATCATCCGGTCGTTCGACACCGGCCGGCGCATTGAGGTCGCACCATGAGCCCGTCCCGCCGCCCGCCGCCCGCCGCCCACTGCCCGCCGCCCACTGCCCACTGCCCACTGCCGTGATCATGCAGAAAAGGTCCGCGACACGCCGTGGAGACGAGCCCTTTCTGCATGATCACCAACTCCCGGATCTCTCCTGGCCGACTCGATGGCCGCGATCCACGGCCGCGGTGCGCCGATCGAAGTGCGCTTTACCCCGCTCTGCGGCGACTTCTGACGGGTAAAGCGCACTCCGATCGGACCAGACACAGGTGCCTCCGGGTAAAGCGCACTTCGATCGGGAGATGGCCCGTCGCACCGTGATCCTCGTCGCTGCGACCTGACCGCTACCGGTCGCCGCTCTGCCGTCATTCCGATCTGCGACGAAGATAGGCAACAAGGCTGCTCGCTCAGGAACGACAACGTTGACTAAGCGAGGAGCAACAGGGACCGGGAGCTCGGAACAGCAAGGGAGCAACGACCATGCAGTCGATAGATTCGGTGGACGTCAAGCAGCTGGAGCTGTGGCGGGACGAATTCAGGGAGAACGGGTTCCTGATCCTGCCGGATGTTCTTACCCAGGAAGAGTGCGACAAGTACATCGGCGTCCTGGACAGACTTGACCAGACCCTGACCCACGGCGCGCGGCAGCGGTCGCGCAAGCCCGGAGATGGCCTGGAGCTGCGCAGCTGCATCAAGAAGGCACCGGAGTTCATGGAGCTCGTGGACCGGCCCGACATTCTGACGCTGCTGGCATTTCTGCTGGGTTACAACATTCAGCTCGGCAATTCGCACGCATTCATCCGGCCCGGTTTCGAAAAGGACGCCGGCGAGACGGCACAGGGCCTGTTCGGATGGCACCGGGACCTCATGCGGACCGCGACTCCGGTGAACGGCCGCTATCCGCACCTGGCGACCCGGGTCGGCTACTTCTTCTCCCCCGCCGACGAGCCGATGATGGGCTCGCTGTACGTCGTTCCGGGCAGCCACCGCACCGCCGGCCGGCCGGCCTGGAACCGGGAGACCGATCGGCCCTTCGGCATGTACGAGCTGCTGGTCAAGGCGGGCAGCGCCGTACTGTTCGACAACCGGCTGTGGCACTCGACCTCGCCGAACTACTCCTCGATCGCCCGGAAGAACCTCTACCTCGAGTACGCGCAGCGGTGGCTGCGCCCGTTCGACTACTACTTCCAGGACGAGGCCGTATATGACGCGGCCAGTCCGGTGTTGAAGCAGCTCCTGGGCTACGACTTCAGCGACATAGAGGACGGATATGTCGGCTACCAGGAGCCGAAGGCCCCCGATACGCCGCTGAAGGACTGGCTCGCCGAGCGTGGCCTGACCGACATCCCGCAGATGACCGACGAGAACTGAGGCGGCGGGCCGGCGGCGTTGAACCCGCTGCCGGCCCTTCCCACCCGTCACTCCGCCTAGCATCGTCATCAGACGACGACAGGGGTGATGATGATGGGGTTCTACGCCGAGCGGATCGTGCCGAGAATCGTCAACTTCGCCTGCGGGACGAAGACGCTCGATCCGCTGCGCCGCCGGGTCTGTGTCGGGCTGCGCGACGACGTCATCGAGATCGGCTTCGGCTCCGGGCTCAACATCCCCTTCTACCCGCCGGCGGTGGCCCGGATAGTCGCCGTCGAGCCGGCCGATCTCGGCTGGCGGCTGGCCGCCGATCGGCTCAAGACCGCTGGCGTGCCGATCGAACGGTCCGGCCTGGACGGTCAGACGCTGCCGTTCCCGGACCACAGCTACGACGCGGCGTTGTCCACCTGGACGCTGTGTACGATCCCCGACCCGACGCTCGCCCTGGCCGAGCTGCGGCGAGTGCTCAAACCGGGTGGAAGCCTGCATTTCCTCGAACACGGACTGGCTCCGGACGAGTCCGTCCGCCGCTGGCAGCGCCGGCTCGATCCCCTCGAACGGCGGCTCGTCGGCGGCTGCCATTTCACCCGGCCCATCGCCGAACTGCTCACCGGCGCGGGCTTCACGCTGACCGAGCTGGACACGTTCTACGAGGACAACGCCCCGAAGTTCGCCGGGGCGTTCTCACTCGGCCGGGCCCTGTCCCACTAGGGATCGACGCTAGGCAGGTTGCTTGTACAGCAGGCCCTCGCTCTTGGCGACCCGTCGGGCCGCCTCCACGGTTACCGCGGTCCCGGTGACTATGACCACAAGGATGAGGATCGACTTGATCGCGACGAACTGCACCGGTGGCATCGACTCGAGCAGGTACAGAGTGACGCCGCATTTGGTCAGGCAGATCACGGCCCACAGCACGGTGAGATGCCAGAAGAGGCGCTGGATCCTCGGCCGGCCAGCCACTTCCGGGCTCATCGGGAAGAAGTCGGTCGCCAGCCGGGCCACGATCGGCCGAGCAGTTGCCAGCGACAGCAGGAACAGTGATGCAACAATTGCGTCATTCACCGCGGGTTGCAGGAAATAGATGAACGTACTGCCGCTGGCGAAGGCGAATATTGTCTTCGCGGTAAGCCCGACAACGCTGATCAACAGCAGCCCCGAGGGCGGCCGCTTCGTGACAAACCGCCACGCAATGGCGCCATAACACCAGACCAGCGCGATGATCAGCGCGACCCAGATGCTCTCGATCCGCAGCGCCAGGTAGAACAACAGACCGGGAATCACGTTAGCCATCAACAGGCTCAGGGCGAGATGCTTCAGGATCTCTCGCACCTTGGGCTGCTGGATCGGCTCTGCGGACACTTCACTGGTGGTCGCGGCAACCGCGACGACACCTGCCACGAACTACTCCGACCTCAGTCGGTGGATGATCATCGGATCACCGGAAAATCGATTGATCGCACGGTCTGTCATGGTTTGCCGCCTTGAGGTAGAGGCCATGAGCAGCGAGGAAAACGCAAGATCCAAATCAACTCGGCGCACGAATTTCGTTCATTATTACATGGATTAGCTAAAAGCACGTTGCTGTCAAAGCATTCACGCCGAAGCGGAACGATGGAGACAGGTTGCCCGTTACGTTGGAAGATCGCAATCTTGTGCTTATTGCTTTTATATGTCACTCTCTTTGGTCCGCCCGACTGAGTCGACCTGCGGCGCGAGTGACAGACAGCGGTAAGCGCTGTCCAACCGTCGGCATTCGGCGTATCGCTACGCTATGGCCGGTAGTGGCCGAGCCGGCCGCCGCCGTACGACGGCAACCGGGCCGGGCCACTTGACGGGCACTCAGGTCACACCTCGGCCCAGATCCGTTCCGCGTTCTCCAGGGCGATCTCAGCGGCCACCAACGGGTTCTCAAGGCCCTCGAATTCGATGGACAGTGGGCCGTCGTAGCCCGACTCCTTGATGATCCGCAGGATCCGCTGGATCTCCAGATCACCGAAGCCGAGAATCGATCCGCGGATGTAATTACCGGCGAGGGTTTTTAACCAGCCGCGGCCCGGCTCGGTCCGGCGTACGTAGAAGTCCTTCAGGTGTACGACCGAGGCGTACTGCACGTTCTGCGCGACAGCGGCCACGGGCGAGTCATCGACGCAGAGGAAGTTGCCGATGTCCAACGTCGTGCCGAAGTTCGGCCGGTCGACCTGGTGAATCAGCCGCCGCACCCGCTCGCTGTTGTTGATGCAGAAGCCGTGATTCTCCACGCTGGTTTCGATGCCACGTTCGGCCGCGTAATCGGCGATCTCCTGGCAGGCCGGGACGATCTGGGTGAACGTCTTCTCCAACTCGGCCAGATCGCTCTCCCGCCACGCCCACTCCACGACGTCGTGCCGGAGCCGGGTGATCCCGAGCCGATGCGCCACGTCGAGTTGCGCCTTCACCTCGGCGATCTGCTCGGCCGCGTCCGGGCCGCGGAAGCTCGCACCCACCACGTAGCTCGCCAGCTTCACGCCACGGTCCGCGGCCCGCTGCCGGATCGTGTCGATCAGCTCGGGCTGGGTCAGCAGATCGGCGCCGAGACCGACGGTGGCGATCTCCAGATGTTCGGCCTTCGATGTCCCGATCCAGTCGATGACGCCCAGAATGTCGAGGTCACCGGCCGCGATGGCGGAGGAGAAACTGTACGAACTCATGCCGAGGTGCATGTGCGGTCAGGTCCTTTCGGTCGCCCAGTCGAGCACTGAAGAGCACCCTAACTCGCCTGTCATCCGGCGCAGGGTCGAAGCCCTGGATCAGCGCCGCGCCCCGAGTCCCAGGTGATCGTGATCGCGTCATGCCGCCCATAGCCGGCACAACGCCATCACGATCATGGCCGGAGCACGGGGGTGCGCCGGTCAGCCAGGGTTGCGCGGTCAGGCGCCGAGATGCTGTGGATCCATCCGTCGGCTGATCTCGTCCAGGGACAGGTCGCCGGCCAGGTGTGCGTAGAACGGATTGTCCGGGGTGAGCTCGTCCCGCCGCACCGTACGGCCGGTCAGCGACGACGCATAGAGCGCCGTCACGATCTCGACCGTCGCCCGGGTGTCGGCGAGCCGGTTCTGCGACTGCTTGCCGGCGGCGAGATCGGCTACCAGGGTGTTGATCTGCGCGGCGTGGTTGCTGCGTACGTCCTCGCCGGCCGACTCCGTCCACGGATCAAGACCGGTGGGCTCCGGAGCGCTCGGACCGGGCTTCGCCACACCCGGATCGCGCCCGAACGTCGCCGCCTTCTTCTTGTCCGGCGCCGGGGTGAAGTGCCAGTCGCTGTCGGAATAGCCGTAGAGGTGCTCGACCTCGAGAGTGCCACCGGTGAAGTCGAACCGCAGCCGGCTCTCCTCCCGCGGCGACAGCAGGCTGTTGACCAACGACGCCACCGCGCCGTTGGCGAAGGCGACCGCGGCCATCGAGACATCCTCGAATTCCACCGGTCGGGCCACCCGAGCCGCGATGGCGGTGATCGAGGTCCAGTCGCCGAACAGGTGCATCAGCAGGTCGATCTGGTGGATGCCGTGGCCGAGCGTCGGCCCGCCGCCCTCGCCGACCCAGGTGCCGCGCCAGTCCAGATCGAAGTACGAGTCCGCGCGGAACCACATCGTCTCGCAGAGCGCGACCTGCGGCCGACCCAGGGAGCCGTCGGCAATCAGCCGACGCGCCCGCTGCGCCCCCGAACCGTGCCGATGCTGGAAAACCACGTACGCATTTCCGGCGCTCGCCGCCTCGGCCTCAGCGATCGCGTCGAACTCGGCGAGGCTGATGCACGGCGGCTTTTCCATCAGTACGGAATGGCCGGCCCGCAGCACCTCGATCGCAATTTCGGCGTGCGTGCCCGGCGGCGTACAGATCGACACGAGATCTGGCGACTGCTCGGCGAGCAGGTCGGTAACCGAGGTGTAGCGATTCTCCGTACCGTATTTCTCGCCGAAGGCCTGCGCCCGCTCGGGGATGATGTCGGCGACTCCGACCAGTGTGGTGAGGCCGGTGTCGCGATAGCCCTCGGAGTGCCGGGAGGATATGCCACCGTTTCCGACGACCGCTACTTTCAGGGAGCTCATGCTTTTCGCACCGTCGCATTCTGTTGGGCCTGCAGGGCCAGTCGCATCGTCTCGAAGGTGTGCTCCTGCGGGCACGCCGTCTCGGTCCGGTTGAGCACGTCGTTGACGAGGTCGCCGTAATAGCTCAGCGGCGTCTCGGAGCAGTCGATGTATTCCGTATTGGACTTGTCCACAAAGAACAGATGGTTGCCGCCTGGCCGGCCGGCGATGTCGACGTACTTACGCATCTCGAGATAACCCTCGGTGCCGAGAATTGTCAGCCGACCGTCGCCCCAGGTAGGCAGCCCGTCCGGGGTGAACCAGTCGCACCGGATGTACCCCTGAGCATTGTCGCTGCGCAGCAACACCTCACCGAAATCCTGCATATCGGGGTGCTCCGGATTGCCGAAATTTCCGACCGTGCTGGCCACAACCTCGCCCCGGGTCGACCCGGTGAACCACAGGAACTGGTCGATCTGGTGCGACGCGATGTCGGTGAGAATCCCGCCGAAACGGTTGGGATCCCAGAACCAGTCGGGCCGGCCGCGGCCGCCGGAGAGGTGGGAGCCGATCCGGTGCGGGCCGAGGCCCAGGGTCTGGATCACCTTTCCGATCCGGCCGGCCTGTACCAACTCGGTCGCCTTGCTGACGCAGCGGACCTCGAACCTTTCGGAGAAAGTGACCGACCAGAACCGCTTCGTGGCGGCCACCGTCGTACGCAGCCGCTCGAGGTCTTCGAGGCTGGTGCAGCCTGGCTTGTCGGCGATCACGTCCTTGCCGTGTTCCATCGCGGCGATCGCTATCCCGGCCCGTTCGCTGGGCACGGCCGCCGTGACGACGAGGTCGATCGCCGGATCCTCCAGCAGCGCCTGGGTCGGGACATCGGGGACGTCCGGATAATCGGCGGCCACCTTCGCATAGACCGAGGAGTCGGCGAGATCGCTGTGATATCCGGCGAAGATGCAGCCCTGCCGCAGCAGGCCGGCTATCTGGCCGAAGATGTGCGCGTGGTCTAGCCCTATCGCCGCAAAGCGAACTGGTGCTGGCATTCGATTCCCTTCAGAAATACCGAAACTTTCCGGACCTGGACAACGATTGTCGCGGTGCCGCGCATGTCAGGCTACGCCAGCCGGAGTTCAATTTCGGGTCCGAAATCTGTCCGGGATCGGCCGTCGAGCAGGTCGAAATTTTTCGGCTTCCTGGCGATCCGGGCACCGGCTATCGCCCGTCGGAGCAGCTCGCTGGCCGGACGGTACGCGAGCCGGCCGGCGCCGGTCCGGCACGCCCGGGCGGTAATTTTCTCCCATCCCGGTGCTGCGTCAGGGCCCCGATAGGACAGAATGCCGTCATGGTGCACTCGCCGAATCGCGCGTTGTCCCGCCGGTCGCGACACGATGCGCTCGCCGCCTACGTCCTGGCGCACGGCGCGGCGACAGTTGCCGAGCTGGTCGAGCAGTTCGGCGTGAGCACGATGACCGTGCACCGCGACCTCGACGAGCCAAGCTACGGAAGGGTGTGGAGACGATCCAGAAGCGCTACGACACCTACTACGCCTGAGGCGCAGCGGATTCAGCCGCCATCGCGAGATAAACGGTGTTGGCCGACGTTCCGCTGGTGAGCGGGTTGGGGAACGTGATCACCTGCGCCGCCGCACTGGCGAAGACCTCTGCCAGTACGGCGCAGAACGCGTCGTCGGGTGCATCGTCCGACCACAGCGCGAAGACACCGCCCGGGCGCAGGTGCCGGCTGAGGCGGCGCAGGCCGGCGGTGGTGTAGAACGCGGCATGGCTCGGGTGCAGGACATGCCGTGGCGTGTGGTCGACGTCCAGCAGGATCGCGTGGAATCGGCGGCCCGGCGCCACCGGGTCAAACCCGGTGGCGCCGGCCGTCATCGCAAAGAAATCGCCGTTCTGCAGGCGAATTCGCGAGTCCGACGCCAAGCCTGCGGTGTCGGGAAGCAGCCCGTCCACGTGCCACCGGATGACCTCACCCAGAGCCTCCACCACGACGAGCGAACGGACCCGTGGATCCGCCAGTACGGCACGCGCGGTATACCCGAGACCCAGTCCCCCGACGACGACGTCGATGTCCGGGCCGGGAATCTCCGCCAGACCCAGCGTCGCGAGCTCGATCTCGGCCACCGTGAACAGGCTCGACATGAGGAATTCCTCGCCGAGCTTCACCTCGTAGACATCCACCTTGAGGGACGGCTCGAGGCGCCGTCGTAGGCTGATCGCCCCCATCGGTGTCTCGCACCAGGCAAGTTCTTCGAATCGAGCGCTCAAGACCCCGTACCCCCCGTCGACACACCGAGACGACGCATCTTTGCGCCCAGGCCAGCACCGTACCGGTGACACACTGCGCCGAGGTACGTCCACATGCTCCACGGTCACCGTGGCAGGCTCCGGACACGGCCATGAAACCGGCCGCAGTCGACGCAAGCTGGAGGACCAATGACCACCGCCGCCAGGCGTACCGCCATCGTCACCGGGGCCGCTCGCGGCATCGGCGCCGCCGTCGCCAAGCGCCTCGCCGCCGACGGGTTCGCGATCGCCGTCCTCGATCTCGACGAGGCCGCCTGCGCCCGGGTCGTCGGCGAGATCAGGTCGGCCGGCGGCGACGCGCTCGCGGTCGCCGCGGATGTCGCCGACGAGGCCTCGGCCGTGGCCGCCGTCGAGCGGGTCGCGGCGGAGCTGGGCGCGCCCACCGTGCTGGTCAACAACGCCGGCATCATCCGGGACAACCTGCTGTTCAAAATGACCGTCCAGGACTGGGACGCCGTGCTGGGTGTCCACCTCCGCGGCGCATTCCTGATGTCCCGGGCGGTCCAGCAGCACATGACCGCGGCCGGCTGGGGCCGCATCGTCAACCTGTCATCGACCTCGGCTCTCGGCAACCGCGGTCAGGCCAACTACGCAGCGGCCAAGGCCGGAATGCAGGGTTTCACGAAGACCCTGGCGATCGAGCTCGGCCGGTTCGGCGTCACGGTCAACGCGATTGCGCCGGGCTTCATCGAGACCGACATGACCGCCGCCACCGCGGCCCGGATCGGCGTCAGCTTCGACGATTTCAAGAAGGCGGCCGCGGCCGAGATACCGGTCGGCCGCATCGGCAAGCCGGACGACATCGCCGCCACAGCAGCGTTTTTCGTACGCGAGGACGCCGGCTACGTCTCCGGACAGGTGATCTACGTAGCCGGCGGACCACGGGCGTAGGACCCGACGTTGACGTCCCGGTCCAGCACTGTCATGCTCCTTAACTATGGAGCTAGATAAGGCGACAAGCTCGGCGATCGAATTTCGCCTCGACAGCGGGTCCGGGGTTCCGACGTACCTGCAGCTCGTCCAGCAGGTCGAGCACGCGCTGCGGCTCGGCATCCTCGTTCCCGGCGACCAGCTGCCCAAGGTCAAGGAGGTGGTGGCTTCCCTGGCGATCAATCCGAACACGGTCCTGAAGGCCTACCGCGACCTGGAACACAAGGGCCTTGCCGTGGGTCGCCCCGGTCAGGGCACCTTCATCGACGGGACGCTCGATGTGGTGCCGTTGCGCGACCAGCAGGCATTGCGTCGCGGACTGCTGCGCTGGCTCGCCGACGCATCGGCCGCCGGGCTCGACGATGAGGGCATCCGGGCCATGTTCGGCAGCGCCCTGCACGACCAGGCCCGCGAGCGCAACCAGGCCGCGTCATGAACGTCATCGAGGCGCACGGCGTCGGCAAACGGTACGGCCGCTCCTGGGCGCTGCGCGACTGCACGCTGGCGATCCCGGCCGGCCGGGTGGTGGCGCTGGTCGGCCCGAACGGCGCCGGCAAGACGACCCTGCTGCATCTGGCGGTCGGCCTGACCGCGCCGAGCGACGGCACCATCGCGGTGCTCGACGGCGTGCGGCCCGGCAGCGACGAGGCATTGACCCGGATCGGATTCGTCGCCCAGGACACCCCGCTGTACCCCACGCTGAGCGTTGCCGACACGCTGCGGCTGGTCGCGAGTCTCAGCTCGCGCTGGGACGAGGCGAATGCCCGGGCCCGGCTCGTGGACATCGACATTCCGCTGAACCGCAAGGTCGGCCAGCTCTCCGGCGGACAGCGCTCCCAGGTCGCCCTGGCCGTGGCGCTCGCCCGGCATCCGGAGCTGCTGATCCTCGACGAACCGGTTGCCCGGCTCGATCCGCTCGCCCGCCATGAGTTCATGGCGACCCTCATGGTGGCAGTGGCCGAGGACGGGATCTCGGTGCTGCTGTCATCGCATGTCGTCTCCGAATTGCAGCGAGTCTGCGATCACCTGGTCGTCCTGTCCGATGGCCGACCCCAGGTCATCGGCGATGTCGAGGACCTCGTGGCCACTCACCAGGTGCTCACCGGACCGGTCGCGGACGCCGACGTGGCGGCCGGCGGAGCGACGGTCGTCAGTGACCACCGCACCGACCGGCAGGCCACCCTGCTCGTACGGACCGCGAAACCGGTCGTACCGCCACCTGGATGGCACGTCGCCGAGACGAATCTGGAGGAGATTGTGCTGTCCTACCTGCGTCTCCCCCATGCCAGCGCTCTCCCCGGTCCGGCCGCGAGCCGTGGCCCGGCGGTCGACGAGATGTCGGCATGACCGCGGCCACGGTCGGGCGGAGACCGGCCCGCTGGAAGCTCCCGCGCCTGCACGGTCTGCCGTGGGTCACCTGGCGACAGCACCGGATGGCGGTGGCCGGCATCGCCGTACTGCTCGGCGGCGTGAGCATCTTCATGCTGATCAACGGCCTCGGCATGCACCGCGCCTACACCAACGCTGGGCTCAACACCTGTCTCGGGACGCCCGGCTGCCAGACCGCATACGAGAACTTCACCCACAATTATCAGACCTGGGTGCAGTACCTTCCTCGATTCCTCACCTTTCTGCCAATGCTGAGTGGTGTATTTCTCGGTGCTCCGCTGATAGCCCGGGAAATAGAGACCGGCACCTTCCGGTTCGCCTGGACCCAGGGCCGCAGCCGGGTCCAGTGGATCACCGTGAAACTGGTGCTGCTCAGCATCGTCCTGTGTGGACTCGCGCTCGCCTTCTCGGCTGTTTTCGCCTGGTGGTACGGGCCGTGGCACCTGTTGTCGGGCCGGATGAGAGGCGGGGAGGCGTACGAGAACGAGGGTCTGGTCTTCGCCGGCCGCACGGTGTTCGCTTTCACCCTCGGCGCGCTGCTCGGCCTGCTCATCCGGCGCGCCGTTCCGGCCATGGCCGCCACCGCGGCAGTCTGGGTTGCTGTCGTCTGGCCGTCCGTGATCTATCTGCGGCCGTTGATCATGAGCCCGATCGTCGCACCGGACCGCCCCGATCTCAACATCCGCCAGGCCGAAGTGACCGACTCCTGGACGCAGAGCGCGTCGGGACATCACCTGAGCCAAAACGAGTTCAACAGTCTCACGAACCAGGCGCGGCGGGACAATGTCATCTCGCCGCAACAGCTGGACGACTGGCTCGCCCGGCATCACTACACCAACTGGATCTCGTACCAGCCCGGCAACAGGTTCTGGCATTTCCAGGTCGTCGAAGCCTCGGCCTACCTGGTGGTATCCCTCATGTTGGCCGGCGCGACCATCTGGTGGCTGCACCGCCGCGTCAGCTGACCTTGCCGCTCGTCCAACCTCACCTCACGATGATGTCCGCGTTATGCCGGCTATGACCGGCATAACGCGGACACGATCTTGGAAACGAGCGGCGAATTCCTAACCGACGAGCGGGCGGACTTCGTGCGCCACGAACTCGACGAACTCCTCCAATGCCGGGCCGCCGTCACCAAGCGAGTGCAGGATGACGTGCGTCGCGCCCAACTCGACGAAGCGGCCGACCCGGTCGGCGACGTCATTCGCGGCCGGCCGGCCCTCGACGGTCATGAACACCACGAGGTCGGCCGAATCGTCGCGATCCGCGGCCGCCTGGCCGGCGCGGAAATGCGGCAGAGCGTCACGCAGCACGTCCGGCGTCGTGTCGCCGGTGAAGATCACGCCGTCGCCGAGCTCGCCGGCCAGGGCCACGGTCCGTTCCCGCACTCCGCCGACCAGCACCTTCGGCGGCGCGGCGGGTGGCCAGTCGAGGGCGACGTCGGTGAGCTGCACGTACCGTCCGGCGGTCGTCACCGTCTCGCCGTGCAGCAGCGACCGGAGTGCGGAGGTGTATTCGCGGAGCAGGGTCATCGGCGACGCGGCCCGCACCCCGACCTGCCCCATCCAGTCCAGCACTCCATGGCCCACGCCGGGCACGATCCGCCCGGGAAACAGGCGCTCCAGGGTCGCGATCTCCATCGCGGTCAGAGCGACGTTACGCAGCGGAACGGGCATCAGGCCAATGCCCACCGCCAACTGCTCCGTCCAGCCCAGAATGGCCGCCGAGGCGGCAATCCCGCTCTCCTTGAAACAGTCTTCCCACACCCACAACTGTTCCAGGCCGGCCCGGTCTGCGGCCACGGCCACCGAGCGCAGCCGCTCCGGTG
>DATAVB010000044.1:0-4154 GCA_036267955.1 Mycobacteriales bacterium
ACCGGGTGCTGAAGAACACCGAGGTCCAGGCCATCATCACCGCGCTGGGCACCGGCATCCACGACGAGTTCGACCTGGCCAAGCTGCGCTACCACAAGATCGTGCTGATGGCCGACGCCGACGTGGACGGCCAGCACATCCAGACCCTGCTGCTGACCCTGCTGTTCCGGTTCATGCGTCCGCTGATCGAGCACGGCCACGTGTTCCTCGCCAAGCCGCCGCTCTACAAGATCAAGTGGGGCGGTCGGGGATCCGAGCCGGAGTTCGCCTACTCCGACCGGGAGCGCGACGGGCTGATCGAGGCCGGGCGCGCGGCCGGCAAGAGGATCCCCAAGGAAGAGGGTGTGCAGCGCTACAAGGGCCTCGGCGAGATGAACGCCAAGGAGCTGTGGGAGACCACCATGGACCCGGCGGTCCGGCTGCTCATGCGCGTCACCCTCGACGACGCGGCCACCGCGGACGAGCTGTTCTCGATCCTGATGGGCGAGGACGTGGAGTCGCGGCGTTCGTTCATCACCCGCAACGCGAAGGATGTCCGGTTCCTCGACGTGTGACGGGCCGGTAGGTCCGCGCGCCGAACCGCGCCATCAGCAGAGCCAGCCGTACGAGTAGAAGAAGGACTACGTGACGGACACCATTGACCCCACCGCCCCACCCCCCGGTGGCGGTGACCGGATAGAGCCGGTCGACATCCAGCAGGAGATGCAGCGCTCCTACATCGACTACGCGATGAGCGTGATCGTCGGCCGGGCGCTGCCGCTGGTCGAGGACGGGCTCAAGCCGGTGCACCGCCGGGTGCTGTACTCGATGGGCGAGAACGGCTTCCGGCCGGACCGCAGCTACGTCAAGTGCGCCCGCGTGGTCGGCGAGGTGATGGGTAACTACCACCCGCACGGCGACTCGTCGATCTACGACGCGCTGGTGCGGCTGGCCCAGCCGTGGTCGATGCGGTACCCGCTGATCGACGGCCAGGGCAACTTCGGCTCGCCGGGCAACGACCCGGCCGCCGCCATGCGGTACACCGAGTGCCGGCTCTCCCCGCTGGCCATGGCGATGTTGCAGGACATCGACGAGGACACCGTCGACTTCGCCGACAACTACGACGGCAAGACGCAAGAGCCGTTGGTGCTGCCGGCCCGGGTGCCGAACCTGCTGATCAACGGCAGCTCCGGCATCGCGGTCGGCATGGCGACCAACATCCCGCCGCACAACCTGCGCGAGGTCGGCGCCGGCGTGGTGTGGGCGCTGGAGAACTACGAGGCCAGCGACGAGGAGTTGCTGGCCGCTCTCATGGAGCGGATCAAGGGCCCGGACTTCCCCACCTCGGGCCTGATCGTCGGGCGCAGCGGCATCGACTCGGCCTATCGCACCGGGCGGGGCTCGGTCCGGATGCGCGCGGTCGTCGAGGTCGAGGAAGACGTCAAGGGCCGGGTCATCCTGGTGGCCACCGAGCTGCCCTACCAGGTCAACCCGGACAACGTGATCGAGTCGATCGCCGGGCTGGTCCGGGACGGCCGGCTGGCCGGCATCGCCGAGATCAACGACGAGTCGTCGGACCGGATCGGCATGCGAATCGTCGTCACGCTCAAGCGTGACGCGGTGGCCAAGGTGGTGCTGAACAACCTCTACAAGCACACCCAGCTGCAGTACAGCTTCGGCGTCAACATGCTGGCCATCGTCGACGGGGTGCCGCGCACCCTGCGGCTGGACCAGGTGGTGCGGCACTACATCCGGCACCAGATCGAGGTCATCGTCCGGCGGACCCGGTTCCGGCTGCGCAAGGCCGAGGAACGGGCCCACATCCTGCGTGGTCTGGTCAAGGCACTGGATGCCCTCGACGAGGTTATCGCGCTGATCAGGGCGTCGGCGACGGTCGACGTCGCGCGCACCGGCCTGATCGAGCTGCTCGAGGTCGACGACATCCAGGCGCAGGCCATCCTGGACATGCAGCTGCGCCGCCTGGCCGCCCTGGAGCGCCAGAAGATCATCGACGAGCTGGCCGAGCTCGAGGTCATCATCGCCGACCTGCAGGACATCCTGGACCGCCCGGAGCGGCAGCGCCAGATCGTCCGTGACGAGCTGATCGAGATCGTGGAGAAGCACGGCGACGACCGGCGCACCCAGATCATCGCCGACGACGGCGAGGTCACCGACGAAGACCTGATCGCCGTCGAGGACGTTGTCGTCACGATCACCCAGACCGGCTACGCCAAGCGCACCAAGACCGACCTGTACCGGGCGCAGAAGCGCGGCGGCAAGGGCGTGCAGGGCGCGGCGCTCAAGCAGGACGACATCGTGGCGCACTTCTTCGTGTGCTCCACGCACGACTGGATGCTGTTCTTCACCAACAAGGGCCGGGTCTACCGGCTCAAGGCCTACGAGCTGCCCGAGGCCAACCGGGCCGCCCGGGGTCAGCACGTGGCCAACCTGCTCGCCCTGCAGCCGGACGAGCAGATCGCCCAGGTCATGCAGATCAAGGACTACAGCGCGGCGCCGTACCTGGTGCTGGCCACCAAGAACGGCCTGGTCAAGAAGACCAAGCTGGAGGACTTCGACTCCAACCGCACCGGCGGCCTGATCGGGATCAACCTGCGCGACGACGACGAGCTGGTCGGCGCCGTGCTGTGCGGGCCGGACGACGACCTGCTGCTGGTCTCCGCCGAGGGCCAGTCGATCCGGTTCCACGCCGACGACGAGACGCTGCGGCCGATGGGCCGGGCCACCTCGGGTGTGTTCGGTATGCGGTTCAACGGCGATGACCGGCTGCTGTCCCTCGGCGTCGTGCTGGCCGACACGTTTGTGCTGGTCGCCACGGGTGGTGGCTACGCCAAGCGGACCCCGATGGAGGACTACCCGGTCCAGGGTCGGGGCGGCAAGGGTGTGCTGACCATCCAGTACGACCGGCGCCGTGGCACCCTGGTCGGTGCCCTGATCGTGGACGTGGCGGACGAGATCTACGCCATCACGTCCAGCGGCGGGGTGATTCGCACCACGGCGCGCGAGGTGCGCAAGGCCGGCCGTCAGACCAAGGGCGTGCGGCTGATGAACCTCGGTGAGGGCGCCACGCTGTTGGCGATCGCCCGCAACGCCGAGGCGCTCGACGACCCTGACGAGAACGGCACCGGCGAGAATGGCACCGGCAACGGCACAGCCGGCTAGGACGGACTCACGACACTAGGGTCCTGGGAGCAGAAACCTCGTTCCCAGGACCCTAGGCTCTGGTAGTCCGTCCACGTGTGCACCGAGGAGGTGCGAGGCAGCTCGTGACCAAGCCGACCGACCCCCAGGACTCGACCCGGACCGCGGCCGGAGCCGTCAACGGCGACCCCGAAGCGGCCGGCTCTCCCGCGTCGGACCCCGCCGCCGAACCGGCGCGCACCGTCACCGGCGCGGCGCAGGGCGCGGGCAACGGGACAGTCCGACCGTCCCCGAGACCCCGCGTGCCCCGGCCCGGGCCGCCGCCCACCGACGCCGGGGTCGTCCCGGCGCCCGATGCGGCGGTGCCCGAAGCCCCGGCCCCGGCGTCGTCGTCGTTCGAGGCTCCCGACCCGGACAGCGCGCGGCCCGATAGCCCGAGGCCGGACAGCGCCGTGCCGGGCTATCCGAGTGCTGACAGCGCTGACAGTTCGCTGTCCGGGGCTCCTGTCTCGGATGCTTCGGACGCTTCGGTCTCGGACGCCGGCCCGACGTCCGATGCCGTGTTCGACCATGAGGCCGAGCAGGCGCTGGCCGATCCGCCGGTCACCTGGCCGGCATCGTCGCAGCACGACACGGCCTCGGCCGGAGCGGGCCCGGAGCCGGCGGCCGGCGCGATCAACGGCCAGCCCGAGGCCCCGACGGCTGCCTTGCCGCCGCCGTGGCAGCGGATCCCCGAGTCCACCGAGCCGCCCGGGTCGGACACCCGGACCTGGCGGACGGGCGAGGAGCCGGGTGAGCAGGCCGCCCGGCCGACACCCTCTCCGACACCCTCTCCGACACCGAGGCCGCCGTCCCGGCCCAGGGGACCCCGCGCCGCCACCGTGGCGTCCGCCGCTGCCGCCGCCGGCATGGCGACCGAAGCGGTCCAGCGCGATCCGGCCGGCCGCCGGCCCCGGGCGCAGCGAACCGACCAGAACGACCTGGGCCAGGCGCGGACCGTGTCGCTCGAGTCCGGT
>DATAVB010000045.1:0-30696 GCA_036267955.1 Mycobacteriales bacterium
GAATTCCGCGGCGTCCGGGTCGACCACCGAGGCGAACGCCTTTTCCCGCCCAGCCTGAGCCAGCAGCTCTGCCAATTCGATCCGCTGCCCCTGCTCGCGCCAGATCCGGATGCTCTCCTGCAGCAGCCACAGTCCCATCACGTTGCGCAGGTAGCGGATCGTGCCGTCGATGCCGCGCTCGTTGGTGAAGTTGGCGGACTGCCCGGCCGCGCTGCGCACCGGCTGATCCAGCTCGACGCCGACCAGCGACCAGGTGCCACAGGAGATATAGCCGAATCGTTCGTCGGTCGCCGGCACGGCCACCACGGCCGAGGCGGTGTCGTGCGATCCGACCGCGATGACCGGGGTCCCCTTCGCCACACCGGCGTCGGCGGTCAGCTCACCGACCCGATCGCCCGGGGCCCGCAACGCCGGGAAAATCCGCCGCGGCAGGGCGAGTCGGTCGATCAGGTCGTAGGCCCAGCCGCCGGTGTCGAGGCTGAGCAGCTGGGTGGTGGAGGCGTTGGTGAGCTCGGCCCCGATCTCGCCGGTGAGCCAGTAGCCAATCAGGTCCGGGAGCAGCAGCAACGTCTCGGCGGCGTCGAGCGTGGCCGTGCCGCGGGCCGCCACCAGTTGGAAGATGGTGTTGAACGGCATCAGCTGGATGCCGGTGGTCTGGTAGAGCCGGTCCTTCCCGATCTCCTCGACCACCTCCGGGAACACGCTGTCGGTGCGGGAATCCCGGTAGTGCACCGGATTTCCCAGCAGCGAGCCGTCGGCGTCGAGCAGCCCGTAGTCGACCGCCCACGAATCCACCCCGATGCTGGCGACCTCGAGCCCGTCCCGGGCCGCGGCACGCAGTCCGGTGAGGATCGCCGCATAGAGATACAGCACATCCCAGTGCAGCGCGCCGCGCACGGTCACCGGGTCGTTGCTGACCCGGTGCAGCTCGGTCAGCTCCAGCGAATCGGCCGAAACCTCCGCCGCCAGGATGCGCGCGCTGGACGCGCCGAGGTCCACCGCGACGATATGGCTGCTCACGGCCGGCTCACAGCACGCAGAGCATGCGGGTGTTGCCAAGGGTGTTGGGCTTCACCCGTTCCAGGTTGAGGAATTCCGCGACACCCTCGTCGTACGAGCGCAGCAGTTCCGCGTAAACATCCTGCGGCACCGGCGTTCCGTCGATTTCCCGAAATCCGTGCGCCGCGAAGAAATCGACCTCGAAGGTCAGCACGAAAACCCGGGAAACCCCGATGTCGCGCGCCGTCTCCAGCAGCCGGTCGAGGATCTGGTGCCCGATACCGGCCTTGCGGTGCGCTGGAAGCACCGCCACCGTGCGTACCTCGGCCAGGTCCTCCCACATCACGTGCATCGCCCCGCAGCCGGCGATTTGCCCGTCCCGTTCCGCGACCCAGAATTCCTGTACGTCCTCGTACAACGCCACTGTCGCCTTGTCGAGCAGAATGCCGGGATACTCCTCGACCAGCGCGTGGATCGCGCCCACATCGGTGGTCCGGGCCCGTCGAATTGTGACCGTCACAGCTGACCAGCCTATCCGTCCGGCTCATCGGAGGAAGGCTGCCGCCACACCGGCATCGACCGGTACGAGTAATCCCGTTGTGTGGGTGAGATCGCCGCCGGTGATGGCGACGACGGCGGCCGCGACGTTCGCCGGCAGCACCTCGCGTTTGAGCAACGTCCGCTGTGCGTAGTACTCACCCAGTTTCTCCTCCGGCACGCCGTAGACCGCCGCCCGCTTGGCGCCCCAGCCGGAGGCGAAGATTCCGGAGCCGCGCACCACCCCGTCCGGATTGATGCCGTTGACCCGGATCTGGTGTTCGCCGAGTTCGGCCGCGAGTAGCCGGACCTGGTGGGCCTGATCGGCTTTCGCCGCACCGTAGGCGACATTGTTGGGGCCGGCGAAAACCGCATTCTTGCTGGCGATGTAGATGATGTCGCCGCCGATTCCCTGCTCGATCATCACCCGGGCGGCGGCTTTCGAGACCAGGAACGAGCCGCGCGCCATCACCCGGTGCTGCAGATCCCAGTCCTCGACGGTGGTGTCCAGGAGGCTCTTGGAAATCGAGAGTCCGGCATTGTTGACGATCAGATCGACACCACCGAAGGCCAACACCGCCTCGGCCATTGCCGCCTCGATCGCCTGCTCATCGGTGACATCGACCGTCACCGCGGCCGCGACATCCGGTCCGCCGAGCTCGGCGGCCACCTCGGCCGCCGTACCGGCGTTGAGGTCGGCGACGACGACACACGCGCCCTCCGCGGCCAGCCGCTCCGCCGTCGCCTTGCCGATCCCCGAGCCACCCCCGGTCACGAGCGCGATCCGGGTGGCCAGCGGTTTCGGTTTCGGCATCCGCTGCAGTTTGGCTTCCTCCAGTGCCCAGTATTCGATCCGGAATTTCTCCGATTCCGGGATCGGGGCGTAGGTGGAGAGCGCCTCGGCGCCGCGCATCACATTGATGGCATTGGTGTAGAACTCACCGGCCACGCGGGCAGTCTGCTTGTCCTTGCCGTACGAGAACATGCCCACGCCGGGGATCAGCACGATCGCGGGATCCGCGCCACGCATCGCCGGCGAATCGGCGGCCGCGTGGCGCTGGTAATAGGCGGCGTATTCCGCCCGGTATTCGGTGTGCAGCTCGCGTAGCCGTTCGGTCACCTGCTCCAGCGGCGCGGTCGGGGGCAGGTCCAGCACGAGCGGGCGGACCTTCGTGCGGAGAAAGTGGTCCGGGCAGGAGGTGCCGAGCGCGGCCAATTCCGGGTGCCGCGCGCGAGAGATGAAATCGAGGACGGCGTCGGAATCGCTGAAGTGGCCGATCTGCGGTTTGTCGGTCGAGGCCAGGCCGCGCAGCAGCGGGGCGAGGGCGGCCGCCCGGGCGCGCCGGTCGATTTCGGCCCGCGGTTGGTGAACCACCGGGCCGAACGGGTCGCTGCGGCCGTGCTCGGCGATGTAGTCCGCGGCCTGCGCGATCGCGGCCAGCGACCGGTCCCGCGACTCGTCGGAGGTGTCGCCCCAGGTGGTCAGTCCGTGCCCGCCGAGGATGGCCCCCTCGGCCTCGGGGTGCTCGGCCGCGATGGCTGCGATGTCCAGCCCCAGCTGGAATCCGGGCCGGCGCCACGGCACCCAGACGATCCGGTCGCCGAAGCAGTCGCGGGTCAGCTTCTCACCGTCCGCGGCGGTGGCGAAGGCGATGATCGAGTCCGGGTGCAGGTGGTCGACGTGGTCGCGCTCGACCAGCCCGTGCATCGCAGTGTCGATCGACGGCGCCGCGCCGCCCTTGCCGTGCAGGCAGTAATCGAACGCGGCGACCATCTCGTCCTCGCGGTCGATGCCGGGATAGACGTCGACGAGGGACCGCAGCCGGTCCAGTCGCAGCGCGGCCAGGCCCGCCGCCTTGAGCGTGCCGAGGTCGCCGCCGGAGCCCTTGACCCACAGCAGCTGGACGTCGGTGCCGGTGACCGGGTCGATGGCGATGCCCTTGGCCGAGGTGTTTCCGCCCGCATAGTTGGTGTTGCGCGGGTCGGCGCCGAGCTCGTGACTGCGGTCGAGCAGGGTCTGCACAGCGGGATGCAGCTCGGTCGCTGGCTCAGTCGCTGGGTCGGTCGCTGGGTCAGTCAAGGTGGAACGCCTCCGGCAGTCGGGTGAAGCCCTCGTCGGGCCGCTTGTCGTCCAGTCCCTCGAAGAACTCTGCCATCTCCGCCTGCCAGCGTGCGTTCACGCCGGTCTCGGCCATGGCGGCCTGCGTGGCGGCGAAATCTTCGGCCTCCAGATAGCCGACGACCAGGCCGTCGTCCTGCACGAAGATCGAGTAGTTGTGCCAGCCGGTGCGGGCCAACTCAGCGCGCATCTCGGGCCAGACCGCGGCGTGCCGCTCGCGGTATTCGGCCACCTTCCCGGCCTTGACCCGCAACAGGAAACAGACCCGTTCCACCTGTGCTCCTCCAATGCCGCCGTACCCGTTCCGACCGACCCGTCCGCCACCCCGCTGTGAATCGTTTCAAGATACGCTGCGACGCTAGGGATGGCGGCCACTGGCTGTCAACCCTCGGCGGCGGCCGAAACGGGCACCGGAGAACTCCACACCGGGTATCGCCCGCCGGTACCGATCATGAGAGATTGCCAACCATGAGAAATGCCGACACCCGAATCGGGAGGTGGCGCCGGTGCGCA
Source organism: Mycobacteriales bacterium (assembly GCA_036267955.1). GTDB lineage: Bacteria > Actinomycetota > Actinomycetes > Mycobacteriales > QHCD01 > DATAVB01. Next base: position 4,169 of record DATAVB010000045.1, read on the forward strand.
TCGGACTTTTCTTGACCTGCATCAACGACACGATGTACCCGGACACCGGGAAAGCGGTCGTCTCGCTCATCGAGCGGCTCGGGCACGAGATCGACTTTCCGCTCGAGCAGACCTGCTGCGGTCAGATGCACGTCAACACCGGCTATCGGCCGGAGGCGTACGGCCTGGTCCGGCGGTACGTCGAGACGTTCGAGCCGTACGAGGCGGTGCTGGCGCCGTCCGGATCGTGCGTCGGTCTGGTCCGCGACCAGCACGTACGGCTGGCCCGTGAGTCCGGGGACGAGGCGCTGGCCGAGCGGGCCGCGGCGGTGGCCGCCAAGACGTACGAGCTGTCGGAGTTGCTCGTCGACGTGCTCGGGGTGGTCGATGTCGGGGCCTATTACCCGCACCGGGTCACGTATCACCCGACCTGCCATTCGCTGCGGCTGATCCGGGTCGGCGACAAGCCGATGCGGCTGCTACGCGCGGTCCGCGGCATCGATCTGGTCGAGCTGCCGAACGCAGATACGTGTTGCGGATTCGGCGGGACGTTCGCGCTGAAGAACTCCGAGACCTCGACCGCGATGCTCGCCGACAAGGTACGCGGGGTGCTCGACACCGGAGCCGAGGTCTGTACGGCCGGCGACAATTCCTGCCTCACCCACATCGGCGGCGGTCTGTCCCGGCTGCGCACCGGGGTCCGCGGCGTCCATCTCGCCGAGATCCTCGCCTCGACCGAGGAGTCCGCATGAATCCGAGATCCGCGCCGATCACCCCCGCCGTTTCCGCCGCCGCCGTTTCCGCCGCCGTTTCCCGCCAATGTGCCGTTGTGGTGACTAGATTGCCCCAACGGCACATTGGCGCAAAGTGGGCGGCGGTGGACGCGGCGTGAGCGGGACATTTCTCGGGCTGCCCAGGCACCGGGACAAGGGTTTTCCGGCGGCCGCGCATCATGCGTTGGCCGACGGCCAGCTGCGCCGCAATCTGCGCAAGGCCACCACCACGATCCGCACGAAGCGCGCCAAGGCCGTCGGCGAGCTGCCCGACTGGGAGGAGCTGCGCGAGGCCGGCCGGGCCATCAAGGAACGGACCCTGCGCCACCTCGACACCCACCTGGAACAGCTCGAACGCGCGGTCACCGAACGCGGCGGCCACGTGCACTGGGCCCGGGACGCCGAGGAGGCCTGCCGGATCGTCACCGAACTGGTCCAGGCCAAGGGCGAGACCGAGGTCGTCAAGGTCAAATCGATGGCCACCGACGAGATCGGCCTCAACGAGGCGCTCGCCGGGAACGGAATCTCCGCCTACGAGACCGACCTCGCCGAATTGATAGTCCAACTAGGACATGACAAGCAGTCGCACATTCTGGTGCCGGCGATCCACAAGAACCGCAGCGAGATCCGGGAAATCTTTCTCCGCGAAATGCCGAACGTCGACAAGGATTTGTCGGACGACCCGGTCGAGTTGGCGATGGCGGCCCGGAAATACCTGCGCAAGAAATTCCTGTCCGCCAAGGTTGGTATTTCCGGGGCGAATTTCGCGGTCGCGGAGACCGGCACGCTGACCGTGGTGGAGTCCGAGGGTAATGGCCGAATGTGCCTGACCCTCCCGGAAACCCTGATCAGTGTGGTGGGTATCGAGAAGGTCGTGCCGACCTGGAACGACCTTGAGGTGTTCCTGCAACTCCTGCCGCGTTCATCCACCGCGGAACGGATGAATCCGTACACCTCATTGTGGTCTGGCGTCACGCCCGGCGACGGACCGCAGGAATTCCACCTGATCTTGCTGGACAACGGCCGCACCAAGGTTTTGCGGGACGAGGTGAGCCGGCAGACGTTGGCCTGTATTCGCTGCTCAGCCTGCCTCAATGTCTGCCCGGTCTACGAACGCACCGGCGGGCAGTCGTACAACTCGGTGTATCCCGGGCCGATCGGCGCCATTCTCACCCCGGCGATGCAGGGCGTCGAGAATGCGCCGACCCTGCCGTACGCGTCCTCGCTGTGCGGCGCGTGTTATGACGTCTGTCCAGTGAAAATCGACATTCCCGAGGTGCTGGTGCATTTACGCGCCGAGGTGGTCGACCAGAAGCGGGAACGGCGAATTCCCACCCCCGAAGCGGTCGCGATGAAGGCGATGGCCTGGGTGTTCGATTCGCCGGAACGGCTGGAACGCGCGCAGAAAGCGGCCCGTCGCGGATCTGGCGTCTTTGCCCGCGACGGTGTAATCGGCCGCATGCCGGGACCTTTGCACGGTTGGACGGATACCCGGGACGCGCCGGCGGTGCCGGCCGAATCATTCCGCGAATGGTGGAGGCGGACCCGATGAACGCCCGCGAGGAGATTCTCGGCCGCATCCGGGGCGCGTTGAAGGATGTTCCGCGCGACGAGCCCGACGACCGCGATATCGAACGGAATTACCAGCGCAGCTCCGGGCTGGATCACGAGGGCGTGTTGGAACTGTTCGCCGAGACTGTGGCCGACTACAAGGCGACGGTACGGCGGGTGCCGGCCGCTGACCGAATCGCGGCTATCGACGAGATCCTGGCCGGCCGTGGATTGGAACGGATCGCCGTACCGGCCGACCTGCCACGCGACTGGTTGCCGGCTGGGCTCGAGGTCAGCTTCGACAGCGGCCAGCTCACCAGCGCCGACCTCGACGCCATGGATGGGGCGGTGACCCGCGCCGCGGTCGGGATCGCCAGCACCGGAACACTGATCCTGGACGCCTCGGCCGGGCAGGGCCGGCGGCTGCTGAGCCTGGTGCCCGATTATCACCTGTGCATCATCGAGGCCGACCAGGTCGTCGGGTCGGTGCCCGAGGCGGTGCGCCGGCTGGATCCGTCCCGGCCGACCACACTGATCAGCGGCCCGTCGGCCACCAGCGACATCGAGCTCAACCGGGTCGAGGGCGTCCACGGCCCCCGCACCCTCGACGTACTCCTGGTCGAATAGCCGCCAACCGCCAACCGCAGGCCGCTCCGGGCTGGTCTGATCGAAGCGCGCTTTCATCGCTCACCATGCGCACCCCGACCGATCAAAGCGCGCTTTACCCGGCTCAGACGCCAAATTCGCGGGGTAAAGCGCGCTTTGATCGGAGACGGGGCAGGTGGCGTCCGTTCCATGATCATGACCGCGATATGCCGGTTGCTTGGGCTCTCGTCCATGATCGTGACCGCGTTATGCCGGCCATAGCCGGCATAACGCAAACATCATCACCGAACGAGAGCTGCATTCCACGGCTCGATCCACGTGCGCCTCAGCTGTGCCGCACCGGACGGGCCTCGGGTAAAGCGCACTCCGATCGGAAGCGGTGCGGGACACCACCGATCAAAGCGCGCTTTACCTGGCCCAGACGCCAAATCCGCGGGGTAAAGCGCGCTTCGATCGGAGGTGGGACAGGCGCACCCGGGTAAAGCGCGCTTCGATCGGAGGTGGGTGCCATGCATGGGTCGGCAGATCCCCGAACCATCCCGGTCAGGTCAGCAGGTGTCGAGCATCGAGGAGAGCGCGGTCTTCTCGTCGCTGGTGATGGTCAGGTTCCAGACCGTCTTGTCGTCGATCCAGTCCCGCGAGTACAGGCACCAGTAACTCTGCAGCGCCGGCTTCCACAATGACGGGTCGTCATCGCCCTTCGACTCGTTCTGCTGCACCGACGACGCGATCAGCTGCGGATCGGTGAGGTCGTTGGCGAAATCCTGCCGTTTCGCCGTGGTCCAGGTGTCGGCGCCGGACCGCCATGCGTCGGCAAGCGGCACCAGGTGGTCGATCTGCACCTTCGACGGCACGGTGACCGTGGTGCCGTCGTACGCAATGTGCCAACTGCCCGCCGTCGGGTAGCAGTCGGAGTCGACCTTCACACCGGTGCCGTCCCGTTTCAGCACCTCCTCGCGGCTGGTGCAGCCGTCGGATTCGGTGATCCAGTGCGGGAATTTGTCGCGCGAGTAGCCGTCCATCGAATGCGGGGTCGCGACCGTCAGGGCGGCGAGCTGGGCCCGGGCCTGGGTGAGGCTCGGTGGAGTGGGTGGTGCGGCCGTCGCCGACTGGATGGTGAACCCGAGCAGGGCGGCGATCGCGATCAGGATGAGCAGGGACTTACGCATCGTGACTCCCTTGCGCCGACAGTGTCTGTCCTTACCGAACGTCCATCGTCAGTGCGTAACCTTTCAGCTGGTCCGGGCCGAGCGCTACCCTTGTATGACATTTGGTTATTGATCATCCGAATTCTTCAACTGGTCTTTACGTCTGTTACTCGTCGAGGACAGCGCAAAGCAGGCCGGCGCGGGCATTAGTGCTCGGCTGGAATTGACTGCGTTAAGGTCGCGGGCATGTCACGGAGCGTCGCGATTCTCGGGCTGGGTCTGATCGGCGGCTCGCTGCTGCGCCGGCTCGGCGCGGCGGGCCAGCCCGGCTACGACGCCGACCCGGAAACCCGGGACGCCGCCCGCGCGGCCGGATTCACCGTCGCCGACACCGTGGCCGAGGCCGTACGAATGGCCGATCTCGTGATCGTCGCGGTGCCGCTGCCGGCAATGCCGGGGCTGCTCGCCGAGGTCGGTAAGGCAGCGCGCCCAGGCACCCTGCTCACCGATATGGCCTCGGTCAAAGGTCCGGTCGCTGAATTGGTCGCCGGTCCGGTCCGCTTCGTCGGTGGACATCCCATGGCCGGCACCGAGAAATCCGGCTTCGCCGCGGCCGACCCACAACTCTTCGACGGTGCCGTCTGGGTGCTCTGCCTGGAGGAGGAGACGGATCTCGCCGGCTGGTTGGAGCTTGCCGCGCTGGTCACCTCCATCGGCGCCCGGGTGCTGCCGACCACCAGCGAGGCCCATGACGCGGCAGTCGCCCGGATCAGCCATCTGCCGCACCTGCTCGCCGCCGCGCTGACGCAGGTCGCCGACGAACCGTTGGCCCGGTCCCTGGCGGCCGGGTCGTTCCGGGACGGGACCCGGGTCGCCGGCACCCGCCCCGAACTGTCGACCGCCATGTGCCGGGGCAACCGGAACGCATTGCGCCTCGCCCTGGCCGAGGCCGTACAGAAACTCACCGAAGCCGGTGAGGCCCTGGACCGGGACGACCTCGAGCCGTTCTTCCGGGCCGGCTACGACCTGCGTTCCAGCTGGCCGGTCGCCGACACCGAGCCGGTGACCCTCGACCCGACATCCGCCACCCTGCGTACGGAACTGCTCGCCCTCGGCGGCACCGGCGGCTGGCTCACCTCGGTCGGCAACGGCAGCCTCGAAGGCCGCCGACCTCGTCCATGATCGTGATCGGTTTTTGGTTGCTCCAGCCCCAACCACCGATCACGATCATGGAACGGGCCGGAGGCGGCGAGGCGCGGCTAGAAGCCGTAAACGAGACCGTAAACATCATGGTTTACGGCGAGGTACCATGGCGAGATGCTGCGCGTAAGCGAGGAAACCCGCAAACGGATTCTGCGGATCGGCCGAGAGGAATTCGACGGCGCGTCCGCCGATGAGACCGTTCGCCGCCTGGCCGATGAGCATTGGCAGGCGACCGCGATCGCAGCAGTGCGCCGCTATCACGAAACCAATCCGCAGGGTTGGGCTGACTATCTGGCCGAAGCCGACGAATTCGCTGACGCCGACCCGCCGATCGTCGATCCGTGGATCGGGAGCGACGGGTAGGCGTGCCCAACCCCCGTCGACCGATCCAACCCGGCGAAATCTGGTTCGTTGACTTCGAACCGGTACGTGGCCGCGAGCAGGGTAGGGATCGCGCTGCGCTGGTGGTCTCCTCGCCGTTCCATCTGGCCATCACGATGGGCCAACTCGTAACGGTCCTGCCCCTCACCAGCGTCGAGCGGCCCGGCTGGACCCATCGAATCGCCGTCACCACGGGCCCCGGCTGGGTCATTACCGAACAAATCCGCACCGTCTCGGCCAACCGATTCCGCCGACCTGCGCCGGATATCAGGCTGGCCGAGAATGACCTGGCCGAGGTTCGGCACGTCCTCGCCCAGATGCTGACTATCTGAGGCCAGCGAAAGCCGGGAGGCGCCAGTTACAGCCAGCCGCGGCGGGCGGCCTGCCAGACCAACTGCAGGCGGGTCTGCACCCCGGTCAACTCCAGCAACACCCGGATCCGGCGCTGCACTGTGCGGGTCGACATCCCCAACTGCGCGGCGATCGCGTGGTCGGTGAGGCCGGCGACGATGAGCGACAGCAGATGCAGATCGGCCGCGGACGGCCCGTCGGCGGCGCGTTCCTCCTGCATCGCGCCGTCCGCGGTGAACAGCAGCGGTGACGCGGCATCCCACAACTGCTCGAAGAGAGCGATCAGCGCGTTCAGCAATCCGCTGGCATGAACAACGATCGCGGACGGTTCGTCCGGGGTCTCGGTCGGCGCGACCGGCACGATCGCGAGGTCGCGGTCGGCGACCACCATCTTCACCGGCAGCTCGGGCAGCACCCGCGATTCCTCGCCATTGGCGGCTCCGGCGGCCATACCGTGCGGATCGCCGGGCAGCTCGAGCAACGACAGCTCGTAGATCGCCCGGTAGTGCACGCCGGTCGACATCGCGGCGAGCTGGGCGGCGTTGTCCTCGGCGAACACCGCGACGGTCGGCGGCTTGACCAGCCACCGCACCTCCGCCCGGGCGGCCCGCTGCATCTGCTCGATCTGCCGGCCGATCGCCGGCGCTCCATAGATGACCTCGACCAGCTCGCCGGCGCCGCGCAGGGCGGTCCGGCTCCGGTATTCGTCGGCCAGCCGGCCGACCGCCGACTCGACGGCGGCCAGATGTTGCCGGTGTTGCAGCAGCAGCGGCCCGAAGGCCCGCTCCGGCGCGGTGGCCCGGAATTTCCGATCCGGCCCGGGTGCCTGACTCACCAGGCCCTTCGCCTCCAACGCGGCCAGCACGACACCGATCTCGTCGCTGTCGATGGCGAGGAGCTCCGCGAGATCACCGGCGGACGCGGCCGGAAGGCGCACCAGCTCCCGGTACGCACGTTCCTCCCGAGCCTCCAGCCCGGCAAGCTCCAGCATCCGTTCCCCGTCCCCAAGACATGCCTGTACGGACCTTAATGCCTCATTCGTCCGTACGGGTCCGGGTTCCGGAGATAGCAAAACGGGTGCCAAGATTCCCGACCATAAGGATCAAGGAACTGGGCCAGTTGAATGGGCCGTAACGCCCATCAGGTACGGGATCACCTGGCGTAATGCGGCCATGTCATGGTTCCGCCATGACAATTTCTTGACTCTTTCTACCGATCTTCCGGAAATTGATCCCACAGCAGACATTGCTGGTCCCGCTTCGGCTCGCCTACCCGGCCGGCCGCTGGGGATCGGCTTGGGGGAAGTCGGAGGATCTTCATGCACAGTTCCCGGTCCAGAAGGCGGACAGGCACTGCCGTCCGATGGCTCATCGCGGCTGGTTCCGCGGCGGCACTCGGCGGAATGGCCCTGCAGGGCACCGCGCAGGCCGTCCCGCGTACCGGAGCGCCGGTACGCACGGCCGCACCCAGTCAGCAGAAACACTCGGTGACGCCGCTGTGCGCAGAGCCCCGGAGCAGTGGGGTCGCGCGCTGCTTCGCGTTGCGCCGCAACGACGGCGCGGCCAAGTCGATCGCGCCGAACGCGACGCCGGCCGGCTACGGCCCGGCCGACCTGCACAGCGCGTACAACCTGCCGGCGAACGGCGGCGCGGGCGAGACAGTGGCCATCGTGGACGCCTTCGACGACCCGAACGCAGCCGCCGACCTGGCCGTCTACCGCGAGCAGTACGGCCTGCCGGCATTGGCTGACGGCCAGTTCCGCAAGGTCGACCAGCGCGGCGGCACCGACTATCCGACCCCCGACGCGGACTGGTCCGGCGAGATCTCGCTCGACCTGGACATGGTGTCCGCGGCCGCGCCGGCCGCCAATATCCTGCTCGTCGAGGCCGATTCGGCCGAGTTCAGCGACCTGGGCGCGGCCGTCGACAAGGCGGTCGACCTCGGCGCGAAGTACGTCTCCAACTCGTACGGCTCCGGATATACCTCGGCACCCGGCAGCGGCGAGGACCCGTCCGAGACCACCGACATGGACCCGTTCTACAACCACCCCGGCGTCGCGATGGTCGCCAGCTCGGGTGACGACGAGTACGGCGTCTCGTACCCGGCCGCCTCGCAGTACGTCACCTCCGTCGGCGGCACCTCGCTGACGAAGGACTCCAGTTCCCGCGGCTGGACCGAGTCGGTGTGGAACAACTCGTACGGCGGCCCGGGCAGCGGATGTTCCCTCTACGAGCCCAAACCGGCGTTCCAGAAGGACACCGGCTGCGACCAGCGGGCCGTCACGGATGTCTCCGCGGTGGCCGACCCGGAGACCGGCGTCGCGGTCTACGACAGCTACCAAACCTCCGACCCGTGGGCCCAGTACGGCGGCACCAGCGCGTCCTCGCCGCTCATCGCCGCCACCTACGCCGACGCCGGCACCCCAGCCGCGGGCAGCTACCCGAACTCCTACCCGTACGCCAACACCGCAGCGCTCAACGACGTGACCACCGGCAACAACGGCACCTGCACCCCGGCCTACCTGTGTACCGCGGCCGCCGGCTATGACGGGCCGACCGGCCTGGGCACGCCCAACGGTCTCGCGGCCTTCACCTCCGGGCCGCACGGTCAGGTCAGCGGAGCCGTCACCGGCGCCGGAAAGGCCCTGGCGGGCGCGAAGGTCAGCGCCGGCGACGCCTCGGCCACCACCGACGCGGACGGGCACTACGAGCTGTCCGTGCCGGCCAGCACGTACACCGTGACGATCAGCGCGTACGGCTACGCCACCAAGACGATCAAGAACGTCGCCGTCGCGGACGGCAAGACGGTGACCGAGAATGCCGATCTGGCCAGCGTTCCGAGCCACACGGTCGCCGGCGCCATCACCGACGGCTCCGGTCACGGTTGGCCGCTCGCCGCCACGATCACGGCCGACGGCGTGCCCGGCGGGCCGGTCCACACCGACCCGGCCACCGGCCGTTACAGCCTCGACCTCGCCGAGAGCGCCACGTACACGCTGCACGTGACGTCGAACTACCCCGGCTACCAGGCCGTCGACACCACCGTCGCGGTCAAGAAGGCCGACATCACCAAGAACATCAAGGTCACGATCGACACCACCTCGACCGAGGCACCGGGCTATTCGGTGAAGTTCGACGGTCCGACCCAGCCCTTCGACGCCACCACCGCGCCGGCCGGCTGGACCGTGCAGAACGACAACGCCGACGGCGGCGGCTGGGTGTTTGACGACGCCGGGGCGCGCGGCAACCTGACCGGCGGCACCGGCGGTTTCGCGATCGTCGACAGCGACAACCTCGGCCAGGGCAAGACCCAGGACACCTACCTGGTCAGCCAGACCTACGACCTCTCCAAGGCGACCGCCCCGGAGTTGCAGTTCGACACCGACTACAACGCGTTCGACACCTCGACCGCCGACGCCGAGGTCAGCGTCGACGGCAAGACCTGGACGACGGTGTGGACGGCGAGTGCCAGCACCAATGGGCATATCGACGTACCGCTGCCGCAGGCCGCCGGGAAGGCCACGGTCTCGGTGCGCTTTCACTACACCGGCAACTGGGCGGAATGGTGGGAGCTGGACAACGTCTTCGTCGGCAACCGGTCCTACACGCCGGTGCACGGCGGTCTCGTGGTCGGCACCGCCACCGACGCCAACACCGGCTCGGGGCTGAACGGCGTCGCCGTCACCAGCGCCGACAAGCCGGCCGAGCACGGCACCTCGTACGCCTCCGGCTCGGGCGACGGCTTCTACTGGCTGTTCTCCTCGCTCACCGGGAATCACGGTTTCGCCGCCGCGAAGGCGCATTACACCGGCGCCAGCAAGACGGTGAACGTGGCGACCAACTACGCCACCACGGCCGACTTCACCCTCACCGCCGGACGGCTCTCGGTCACACCGGGAAGCCTGGCCAGGACGGTGCCCTGGGGCGGTACGGCGAGTGGGACGGTGACGGTCAAGAACACCGGCGGGCAGCCGGCGACGGTGACGGTGGGCGAGCAGCCCGGATCCGTCGTACCGCTGGCTCAGCACGGCGCAGCGACGCATCGACTCTCGGCCAGGACCTCGAAACTGGCGATGCTGAAGGCGAAGGGCAGCAAGACGGCCGTGCCGAAGGATGTCGCTCCGGCCGAGGATCCCTGGCAGACCGTGGCCGACCTGCCGGTGACCCTGCAGGACGACGCGGTCGCGGCCGACGGCGGCAAGGTCTACACCGCCTTCGGTTACACCGGAACGGCCGACAGCGCCGACCTCTACGCCTACGACCCGGACAGCGGCAGCTGGAGCAAGCTGGCCAGCGCGTCGGACACCCGGGAGTCGCCGGCGCACGGGTTCATCGGTGGAAAGCTCTATGCGGCAGGCGGTTGGGGCGCCGACGGCAACCCCGACCCGAAGCTGGAGATCTACGATCCGGGGTCGGACAGCTGGTCGACCGGCACCGCGACACCGAAGCCGTATGCCGGCTCCGGCAGCGCGACGCTCGGCGGCAAGCTGTACGTGGTCGGCGGCTGCACGGCCGACGCCTGCGGCAGCACCGACGTCACGGCGTACGACCCGGGCAGCGACAGCTGGTCGTCGCTCGCCGCCTATCCCGAGCCGATCGCCTGGGAGTCCTGTGGCGGGATCGCCGGCAAGCTGTACTGCTCGGGCGGCACGACCGACGCCGGCAGCGTGAAGCACAGCTACGTCTACGATCCGGCCGCCGACTCCTGGACGCAGCTCGCCGATATGCCGGCCGATCTGTGGGGCTCCGCCTATGCCGCGGCCAACGGTGAGCTGGTCGTCTCCGGCGGCGCGGTCAACGCGGGCGCGGCGATCACCAATGAGGGTTACGCGTACGACCCGGGTACCGACGCCTGGACCGCACTGCCGGGCGCCAACGCCAGCCTGTACCGGATGGGTGGCGCGCTGGGCTTCTACGCGGTGGGCGGCAATCCGGGTGGATTCGGCGCACCGCCGCTGGCCACCGCGGAGACGCTGCCGGGGTACGACCAGGGTGACAACACCGACGTCACCTGGGTTTCGGAGGACCCGACGCAGCTGACCCTGGCACCGGGTAAGAGCGCCAAGATCACGGTTTCGTTGAATGCGGATGTCCCGGAGATCACCCAGCCGGGCACGTTCAACGCCTCGCTGGTCCTGGCGACGGATACGCCGTACAGCGTGCCGCCGGTGTCGGTGGCACTGACGGTGAAGCCGCCGGCGAGCTGGGGGAAGGTGACCGGCACGGTCACCGACGGGTCCGCGCCGATCCCCGGCGCGACGGTCGAGATCGACAGCTGGGCCTCGAGTTACACGCTGAAGACCGACAAGAACGGCGCTTATGCGCTGTGGCTGGACGTCCGTAACAACCCGTTGCAGATGATCGTGGCCAAGGACGGCTTCAAGCCGCAGGTCAAGACCGTGAAGGTGGTGAAGGGCAAGACGGTCACCACCGATTTCGTCCTGCAGAAGCCGTAGGTTTCTTTCTGCGCCAACGCTGTTTCTGCGCCAACGCTGTTCTGCGCCAATGCTGTTTCTGCGCCAATGCTGTTTCTGCGCCAATGCCACATTGGGGTGCTTAGAGTGCCCCAACGTGGCATTGGCGCGTAACCCCGCTCTCGACGTGGTGTGGCGCTCGTCCCGATCAAAGCGCACTTCGATCGGGCGTTTACCGGCGATCGGTGGCCCCGATCCATGATCGTGAGTGGATTTGGTACCTCCAGGGGTAGCAAATCCACTCACGATCATGGACGCGCCGGCCAGATTCCCAGTCAAAGCGCACTTCGATCGGAGGGTCAGCGGGCGACGATCTCCGCGGCGGCGACCCAGTCGTGGACGGACAACTCCCGGACCGCCGTTCCCAGCGGCAGTTCCCGGGACGCCGCGATCCGCACCGCCTGCCGATGCGTGAGCAACCCGGACACCGACCGCTCCCATGGGCCGTCCGCATGTCGGTAACCCGCCGCCACCAGGGCATCGAAGGCACGGCGCTGGGCCGGCGACCGCAACAACGGCTCCGGACGGCGCCGGATCACCAGCGTTCCGGCGTCGACCGACGGCGGCGGCCGGAAACAGTGTGCCGGCAATCGACGGCCGCGGCGCAGCGAATACCGTGTCGCCCATCGCAATACCCTGATATTCCCCGGCCGGTCGGCCGTAACAGCAATGCAGACCCCGGCTGCAACCACGATGTCAGCGGCATTCACCGGGCTGTCCAGCAATCGCCGCAACAATTCCGTCGTCACGCCGAACGGAATATTCGCCACCACTCGGAAAGGCTTACGTGGCAGCGGAACCGTTCGAACATCACCGTGTACGACACGGACCAGGGAATTATCGGAGAATCGCCGTTCCAGCCGACCAACCAGTTTCGGATCACGCTCAACCGCGACGACCCGGCCACCTGCCGCGGCTATCGCAGCAGTGATGGCGCCCTGACCGGCACCGAGATCGAAGACCAGTTCGCCGGACCGGAGGTCGGACTCATCGACCAGCCGGGCAGCCAGGGCGCGGGAAAGGAAGTGCGCACCGCGCGGTGTCGAATGCCACTCGGGACCGTGCAGCGCTCGGCGCCGACCAGGACTGTCCGGTGTGGACAGTCGGGACGGCGATCGCCGTCCCGCGGACACGGGTGATCATGACCATTCCGGTCACCTTTTCTCGGAGGGGCCGTTTCAGCGGAGCTGTGCGAGGCACAACGCTAGCCGGGCGCCGCCAGGCCCGTCGACCGAGTTTTCGCGCTCAGCGATCGGTCGCGGAGTGGCCAGGTCGGCCCCGACACTGCCGCGCCGGATCGAGTTAGGTTAGCCTAAATTCTCCCGTACACCGACGACCGACACGAGGTGCGCATGCCGGTCAGGACCGACCTGACGCCCAGCGCAGCCGACAGTCCCGCGACCCGGGACGGCGGCGGCGCCCGGACCGCAGGCGCGCTCGGCCGCCGCAACGCGGTCCGGGCGACCGGGCTGGCAATCGCCGTGGTCACGCTGCTGCTGGTGATGCTGGCCAGCATCGCGATCGGCGCCCGCACCGTCGCACCGCACACCATCTTCGACGCGCTGTTCCACTACAACGGCAGCTACGACCAGATCGTGGTGCGCGACCTGCGCCTTCCCCGGACCCTGATCGGTGCCACCGTCGGCGCCGCGCTCGGGCTGGCCGGCGCGGTCATGCAGGCGCTGACCCGCAACCCGCTGGCCGACCCGGGCCTGCTCGGCGTCAACTCCGGCGCGGCAGCCGCGGTGGTGCTGGCGATCGGCGTGCTGCACCTGTCCAGCGTGACGAGCTACGTCTGGTTCGCCTTCGTCGGCGCCGCCCTCGCGGCCGTCGCGGTGTATCTGCTCGGCTCCCGCGGCCGGGCCGGCGCGACCCCGGTACGGCTGGCGCTGGCCGGTACGGCGGTGGCCGCGGCGCTGTCCGCTTTCACCTCGGCAATGGTGTTGATCGACCCCAAGACGTTCGACCAGTTCCGCTTCTGGGCCGTCGGCTCGCTGTCCGGCCGCGGGATGACGGTGCTGGCCCAGGTCGCGCCGTTCGTCGTGGTCGGCGTCCTGCTCGCGCTGCTGTCCGCGCGCGCCCTCAACGCGATCGCGCTCGGTGACGATGCCGGGCGGGCGCTGGGCGCGCACATCGGCCGGACCCGGGCACTCGGCGCACTCGCGGTGACCCTCCTTTGTGGAGCGGCCACGGCGGCGGTCGGGCCGATCGGCTTCGTCGGACTCACGGTGCCCCATGTGGCGCGGGCGATCACCGGCCCGGATCAGCGCTGGGTCCTGCCGTACTCGCTGGTCCTCGCCCCGATCCTGCTGCTCGGCTCGGACATCATCGGCCGCATCGTGCTCCGGCCGTCCGAGCTGCAGGTCGGCATCGTCACCGCATTCGTCGGCGCACCGGTCTTCATCACGCTCGTGCGCCGGCGTCGGGTGGCCCAACTGTGAGCACCCGCACCGTCCGGACCAGGCGGATCTCGTTCCGGGTCGATATCCGGACCTCCGTGGTCTGCCTGGGCTTGTTGCTCGCGACCCTGGTGGTGGCGGTCGTCGCGATCAGCACCGGCGACTACCGGATCCCGGTTCCCGAGGTGGTCCGCACCCTCTTCGGTGGTGGCACCAGAGCGACGTCCTTCATCATCGAGACCCTGCGGCTGCCCCGGGTGCTGACCGGCGCCCTGGTGGGTGCCGCGCTCGGCTGCAGCGGCGCGATCTTCCAGAGCCTCTCCCGCAATCCGCTCGGCAGCCCCGACATAATCGGGTTCACCACCGGTGCTGCGACCGGAGCGGTGCTGGAGATCCTGATCTTCCACGGCAGCACGATCGAGATCGCCGGCGGCGCCGTGGTCGGCGGTGTGGCCACCGCACTCGCGGTATATCTGCTCGCCTTCAAACGCGGCGTGCAGGGTTACCGGCTGATCCTGATCGGCATCGGGGTAAGCGCAATGCTGGCCTCGGTGAATTCGTACCTGCTGACCCGAGCCAACATCAACGACGCCGAAAACGCCCAGGTCTGGCTGACCGGCAGCCTGAACGGCCGCGGCTGGGAACATGTACGGCCGATCAGCGTCGCGCTGGCCATCCTGCTCCCGGCGGCATTTCTGCTCGGCCGGCAGCTACGCCTGCTGGAAATGGGCGACGACGCGGCCAGGGCTCTGGGCGTACGGGCCGAACGGTCCCGCTTGTCGCTGCTGCTCGTCGGGGTCGCGCTGACCGGGGTCGCGGTCGCCGCCGCCGGCCCGGTGGCGTTCGTCGCGCTGGCCGCGCCGCAGCTGGCCCACCGGCTGACCCGGGCCCCTGGTGTCGGGCTGCTCTCCTCGGCGTTGATGGGGATGTTTCTGTTGACGATCAGCGATTACGCCGCCCAGCGGGTGTATCCGTCGATCCAGTTGCCGGTGGGAGTGGCGACCGGCGCGGTGGGCGGGCTTTATCTGGCCTGGCTGTTGGCCAATGAATGGAGGTCCGGACGTGCCTGATAATCGGCTCTATGGCGAGGATCTGACCCTGGCGTACGACCAGCGCACGGTCGCCTCGAAGCTGAGCGTGTCGATCCCGGACAACTCGTTCACCGTCATTGTCGGCCCGAATGCGTGCGGGAAATCGACCCTGCTGCGCGCACTGTCCCGGATGCTCAAACCGCGGCACGGCGCGGTTTATCTCGACGGCTCGGTCATCACCACCCAACCGTCCAAAGAGGTCGCTCGCCGGCTGGGGCTGCTGCCGCAGAGCTCGATCGCGCCGGACGGCATCACCGTGGCCGATCTGGTGGCCCGCGGCCGGTATCCGCACCAACGCCTGTTGCGGCAGTGGTCGCGGGAGGACGAGGCGATGGTGACCCAGGCGCTCGCGGCCACGAATATCACCGATCTCGCTGACCGGTTCGTCGACGAACTCTCCGGTGGTCAGCGGCAGCGGGTCTGGCTGGCGATGGTGCTCGCCCAGGAGACGCGCATTCTACTGCTCGATGAGCCGACCACTTTTCTCGACATCGCCCACCAGGTTGAGGTGTTGGACCTCTGCGCGGAATTGCACGAGTCGCAAAGTCACACGCTGGTGGCGGTGCTGCACGATCTCAACCACGCCTGCCGGTACGCGACGCACCTGATCGCGATGCGGGACGGCGCGATCGTGGCCCAGGGCGCGCCGGCCGACATCGTCACCGCGGAGCTGGTCGAGGAGGTTTTCGGGCTGGCCTGCCGGGTCATTCCCGACCCGGAGACCGGGACGCCGCTGATCGTCCCGCTGCGCCGCCGGACCGCTCCGGTCCCATTTCCCGCCAATGTGGCGTTGGGGCAATCTAGCCACCCCAACGCCACATTGGCGGGAAACGATGGACCGGTCAGGCGCTCGGGCGGCTGCGGGGCATGAACTGGACCAGGGCGGCCACGGCCACCGACAGGCCCACCATCACGACCAGGCTGACCGCGAAGGCGTGCCCGACCGCGGAGCCGGTTACCCCTGTACCAAGGGCGTTGTAGAAGACGATCCCGATCAGCGCGACCCCGATCGCGCCGCCGCCCTGCTGGGCCGTGGACAGCACCCCGGAGGCGGCCGCCGCATGCCGCGGAGCGACCCCGGCCAGCACGATCGAGGGCAACGGAGCGGCGATCAGTCCTATGCCGAGACCGGCGATCAGCAGACCGGGCGCCAATTCCCCGACATTCCCGCCGACCCCGATGCGCGACACGACCTCGGCCACCACGCCGTACCCGATCGCCTGTACGAGCGCGCCGACGGCGATGATCTGCCGACCCAACCGCGGCGCGATCCGCGGCACCACGGCCGAGGCGATGAAGAATCCGGCCCCGATGATGCCGAAGACGATTCCGGAATCCAGCGCGGACAGGCTACGACCCTGCTGCAGGTAGAGCGCGAGCACCAGGAAGAACGAGGACATCTCCAGGAAATAGGCGAGCACCGTCATCAGACCGACCGAGAACACCCGCTCGCCGAAAAGGCTCAGGTCGATCAGCGGCGAACCGGCGCGCGAGCCGAGCCGGTGTTGGTACGCGGCGAAGCCGGCGAGCAACGGAAGCGCGGCCGCGAGGCACAGCCAGGTCCACGCCGGCCAGCCCTGCTGCCGGCCCTCGACCAATGGCAGCACGATCGCGGTGAGCCCCGCGGTGACCAGTACGGTGCCGATCAGGTCGAGCCGGGACTGCCCCTCGACCCGGGATTCCGGGACGAGCCGGCGCAGCAACACCAGGGTCAGCACGCCGAACGGGATGTTGATGAGGAAGATGCTGCGCCAGCCGGTGCCGGCCACGTCCGCGGTGATCAGAACGCCGCCGATCAACTGCCCGAAGACGGCAGCCAGACCGAGCACCAGACCGTACGCGCTGAATGCCTTCGCCCGGCGGTGTCCGGTGTAGACAGTGCCGAGAATTGCCAGGACCTGCGGGGTGAGCAGCGCGGCGGCCGCACCCTGCAACACCCGGGCGGCGATCAGAGTGCCTGCCGTCGGGGCAAATCCGCAGGCCGCCGAGGCGACGGTGAACAGCGCCGTGCCGATGCCGAACAGCTTTCGGCGACCGTAGATGTCGCCGAGCCGGCCGCCGGTTATCAGGCAGGACGCGATGGCGACGCCGAATCCGGCGACGATGAACTGCACCGCAGCCGGGCCGGCGTGCAGATCCGCCTGCATGGAAGGGATTCCAACGTTGACGATGAAGAAGTCGAGCACGGTGATGAAGACGCCGGTCAACACGACGAACAGGGCGCCCCAGGAGGGCTGCTCGTCGATCTCCGGCGAAACCGCGATCGGTTCTCGGGTGGCTGTGGTCATTTCCGGTGCTCCTGATCGGTCGCTCTGCCCTGCCGCTGCAGGACCAGTTGATGTGTCGTTGATGAAAGTCACGATCACATCCACCGATCACCGTGTCGATTACGCGAGAGGTAATGAGAACGGTGAATCTCGGCCGATTAGAGTCGTCGTCATGACCTTGACGATGGGCTCTCTCGCCGTGCAACCGGCCGCCTCGCACCCTGACCTGCTCGCGCCTCCGGTCGTCGCGGCGCTGCGGAATCTGGCGGCGGATGCGGGAGTGGCCGAGATCGATCCGGAGCTGGCCGACACGGCCGCCTTCTGCGAGGAGTACGGGGTGCCGATGCAGGAGTCGGCCAACTGCGTGGTGGTGGCCGGACGGCGCGGCGGCGAGACGAAAATGGCGGCCTGCGTCGTGCTCGCCACCACCCGCGCGGACATCAACGGGTTGGTGCGCCGGCAGCTCGACGTACGGAAGTTGTCGTTCGCGCCGATGGACACCGCGGTGGCGGAGACGGGCATGGAGTACGGCGGGATCACCCCGGTCGGGCTGCCGGGGCAGTGGCCGCTCCTGGTCGACGCCGCGGTGGTCGCGGCACCGCAGGTCATCATCGGCAGCGGGGTGCGCCGGTCGAAACTGGTGGTCCCGGGGGCGCTCCTGGCCCGGCTGCCCGGTGTTGTGGTGTTGGAGGATCTGGGCCGCTGAGCCGGGCCGCCGCCCCGATCGAAGTGCGCTCTGACCGCCAGAGTCCACCTCGGCAGCCGGCCGATCGAAGTGCGCTTCGACTGGGATCGACCCAACCGTCTCCGATTGAAGTGCGCTTCGACCGGGATCAACCCAACCGTCTCTGATCGCAGTGCGCGAAACCCGCGAATTCCTCCGATCGAAGTGCGCTCTGACCGCGAAAACCGCGATTTACTCTGATCGAAGTGCGCTTTGATCGGGGCTGAGCGGTGTGGCGCGGTTTCGGCACCCCTGGATCAGAGCTCGGGGGAACCGCCCACAGTCGGTGATGATGTTTGCGTTAGGCCGGCCCTGGCCGGCATTTCGCGGTCACGATCATGGATCGGGTCCAGCCCAGCCGGCATAACGCGATCATGATCATGAGACAGCCGCCGACCACCTCACCGCACCGCACCGCACCGCACCGCACCGCACCGCACCGCACCGATCGAAGTGCGCTTCGACCGCCGTTGTTCCGCCACCCTCCGATCGAAGTGCGCCTTACCCGCCAGAAATCGATGCAGCAGCGGGTAAAGCGCACTTCGATCCAACTAGGGAGGGTGCGACAGCGCGGATTTAGAAGTTGCGCCGCTCCGGGTCGTCGTACGTTTCCGGCGAGGAGTGGGTGCCACCGCTCGGCGCCGCGCCAGCACCGCCAGCAGCACCGCCAGCAGCACCGGCAGCAGCACCGCCACCGGAATCGGCACCAGAACCGGCACCAGAACCGGCACCGGTCGGGCGGGAGGCGACCAGCCGATCCAGGACCGCCTGCGCCTGGTCCCGACCGCCGAGACCGAAGGCCAGTCCGGCCGCCAGGGCAACCCCGCCCAACAGAATCAGGAAGGTCGGTCCGGTCAGCGCCTGTGCGATGTGCAGCTGGAACAGCGCCACGAATGCGACGTACACCATCATGATGTAGCGGGTCAGCTTGGCGAAGCCCTCAGACCCGGAGGCACCGCGCACAATTCCGGCCAGGAAATTCGATAGCAGCAGGCCGAGAAAGACGATCGCGATGGCGGCGAAGACGTTCGGGATGAAATCGAGTGCGCTGTTCAGGAATCCCGAAATCTCTGGCACTCCGAGTGCACTGGCGAACATCGTGAACGTCATGATGAAGACCAGCCAGAACACGACCTTGCCCAGCAGACTGGACGGGGTCAGCGAGGTACCCGACCGGGCCAGGAACGTCTGCACCCCGGCGCGCTCCATCGTCTGGTCGAATTTCACCTTGCGCAGCAGCATGGTGACGATTCGACCGACAAACTTGGCGATGAAATAGCCGATGACGAGGACGATCAGCGCCCCGATGAGCCGGGGAATGTAGTTCAGCAGAGTGGTGAAAGAGTCCTGCAGCGGCTTGGTGAAACTGAAGTCCGAGGCTGTTGTGATGGTAGCCAACAGATTCCTCCTGTGTGTTGTCGACAGCGCCCCGTCGCCAACCCACCCGTTGCGAGTTGCGGGTACTGTACGGCCGAATGGCTTACACGGCAACGAGGCTGTCTGCACCAATAGTTTGTGGCGCAAATGGCGCATCGCCACACCTCGGAGCAACCGGCGCCACTATGCGAGAATCGCCAGGCCATGGACCCTTATCTCGTCGAGACCGACACCGCGCTGCGGTCGGCGATCGAACAGGTCCTCAGCGGCATACCCCGCCGCGGGCTGACCGAGGCGTCCCGGGCCCTGACCGAGCGCTACCGCGGCCCGCGCGACGGTGCGCAGTTGGTACGGTCCGCGATCGATTCGGCCGCGTACGCGGCGGCCCGACTACCGGCGACCTTTGCCGCCGCCGCCGATGTCTGCCGATCCGCGCGCGACCTCGATCCCGACTTCGCCCCGACCTCGTTGCTCGACGTGGGCGCGGGCAGCGGGGCCGCCTCCTGGGCTGCCACTGCGGTCTGGCCAGGCCTCAAGGCGCTGACACTGCTCGACTCCGACCCGAACATGATCGACATCGGGCGCCGATTGCACACCGCCGATTCCCGTCCGGCCGACCGCTCCTGGAGTTGGGAGCAGGGCGACGTCGCTGGTCGGGAATTCCCGTCGTACGACGTGGTGATCGCCTCCTACACACTGGGCGAGCTCGGCGCCGAGCCCCGAATGGCTGCGGCACAGGCGATGTGGGCCGCGACGAGTGGCCTGCTGCTCATCGTCGAGCCGGGGACTCCAGCCGGATTCGAGATGATCCGGACCCTGCGCGAAGGCCTGATTGCCGGCGGCGCGCCGCTCCTCGCCCCATGCCCACACCAGGACGCCTGCCCGATGAGCGGCGGCGACTGGTGTCATTTCTCGTCCCGGATACAGCGCTCCACCCTGCACCGTCAGGTAAAGAGCGCCGATCTGTCCTATGAGGACGAGAAATTCAGCTATCTGGTATTCACCCGGAATTCGGTGCCCGACCGGGTCGCCGGACGGGTGCTGCGGCATCCCGCCCGGCCGCCGAAAAAGGTCGATCTCACGGCCTGCACCAGATCGGGACTGCGCCGTGTTTCGGTGCCGAAATCGCATCCGGACTACCGCTTGGCTAAGAAACTCAACTGGGGCTCGGAAATTCCAGCGTCGATGCTCTGATCTCCCGACCGTGATCTTCCCCGACTCTGATCTCACCCGGCTGAAGAAACGTTCCTGCGCCGCCGGGGCTCAGCGGCGGGCCGCCGGAGCTGCGAGCCCGCGCACGGTGTGGTGCGCAGACCCAGAATGGGCCAGAAAGCGCCACCTGCGTTGATTCCAACGCCACGTCGACTGGACCGCACGGAGCCACTTGGCCGGACCGGCGGACACCTAACTCGAAAGTTATTCACAATGAACCCGCAGTAGCTACTCCCCACGGCAGGAGGTACGGCAATGAACCAGCGGAAAACCCCGGATGAGATCCGTGCGACGGTCGTGTCCTACGAGAACATGCTGCGCACCATCAAAGCAGCACAGGCCGAACGTGAGCATGCCCGTGAGCGCAAGCGCAGCGCCTGATCCGGCCTGGCTGCGGGCGCAGGCAGCCGAGCTGGATTCCCACGCGACCACCGTCCGGCTTGCCGCCGCGACAGCGGTCGCGGCGGCGTACCACATACGCCGCGCCACACCCTGCCAGCCGGGCGAGCCGCCCGCGCCGGAAGTCTGAGCCGGCACCACACCGGCTGGTACGGCCCCTGATCAGCCGGCGGCAGCGGTGTCAACGAAGACCCGCCCCGTCGGCCCACGCTATTCCAGCAACCAGTCGACGATTTCCGCGCAGCGCACCGGATCCTCGGTCAGCCCGACCTCCAGACCCCACAGCCAATAGTCCACTGTGTACAGAAGGATCCAGCCGCGAGCACGATGCTCGTCGAGGCCAGCCACATCGAGAAGCAACCGCAGCCGCCGGTCCAACCCGGCCCGCCCGCCGGTCTCCTCCAGCCGCCGCCACAACAGCGGCGCCAGCGCGAATTCCGGGTCGCCGACCACCGGTTTCGGGTCGACCACCACCCAGGAGCCGGCGTCGTCGACCACGTTTTCGTAGTGCAGATCGCGGTTGACCATGACGTCCGCCGCGGCCGGCCCCAGTTCCGTACACGCCTCGCGGACCTGCGCCAGCGCTCGCTCCGGCACGACGCCGCCCAACCGCTCGGACCGCGGGCCCTGCGCCGTCGACCATTCCCGCGCCAGCTCGGACAGCCGCGGAAAGCCGGGCTTCGCCGGGATCGCAAGCCGGCGGATCAGTCGGGCCGCCTCGGTCAGCGCCTCCTCGTTCGGCACATCAGCCAGCGTGCGGTCGCTGTCGATCCAGTCCAGCAGGCATGCTCCATCGGCGATCCGCCAATCGACGAGCCGCACCGTCCCGTGCCCGGCCCAGGCCGACAGCGCCCGCGTCTCCAACGCAACCTCGGCACTGAGCCAGGACACCTTCAACGCATAGCGCTCCGACGCCCGGGTGACCGGCGTCACCAACCCGATCCCGCCGTGCCGGATCGGGCCGTCGATCCGCAGCTTCCATTCGACGCACAGCCGGTCGACGAGGGCCGGAAGGCCTGCCAGCCAGGCACGTCCGGCATCGCCCTCCCGCAGAATGGTGAGCTCGGCGAAGCGCGCGGGCACCTCGATCGACACGTCTCTCACCACATTCCGAAGTCGGTCCGGGCCGGCGTCTAGAGTTCCTGTCATGCCCCGTCGTAAGCCCACCGAGCCGGTCACCGTCACCACGGTGCACCCAGAAGTATGGACTGACGCGCTCCGCCAAGCCGGCGGTGACGCCAGCCGCATCGAGATCATCTCCGAGACGTCGGTTGTCGTGCACAACCGTTCCGATTGGAGATCGGCCCGACCCGGCCGGTCGACGGTGCAGCCGCCACGGTCGATCCAGCCGGCACAGCCAATCCAGCCCGCACCGCCAATCCAGCCCGCACCGCCGACGCAGCCCGCACAGCCAATCCAGCCGGCCCGGTCGACATCGCCTGCACAGCCGGCCAAATCCGTACCGCCGGCCGATAAGCCGGGCCGGGCCACCACGAAGGAACGGGACAAGCCCGCCAAGCCGGCGTCGGGCGAGACGCCCCGGGACGAGGCCAAGGACGAGTCGGGCCAGCCCGAGCCGCGGCCGGCCAGGCCGGCCACGCAACCGTTCGAGACCGCGACACCACCGGCCGAGCCGGCCAAGCCGACTCCCGGGCCTACCGTGCCGGTCGCCGCATTCGTACCGCCGCGGCTGCATTCCGACTCCTGACCGCGGCCCGCAGCGGCCCTCGGGACGGACGCGATCAGCGTCGTTGGAGATCCTTCGGCGGGCAATGGTCACTGATCACCCGCGACCGGTTCCCGACTGTTTCACCCGAGCGCCGCGGCCCGCAATTCCCCGTCCGTCCGGCATTTTTCCAGCTCGGCAGTCCGGCCGGCGTCCACCGCACACTTGACCGCGCGGCCGAGGTCCGGATCCGGCACCATTCCGGCGAGCAGGAACGGCAGCGTAATGCCCCAGCCGGTGACGATCGCCCGCTTCTGCCGGTGCGGCGCGCGGAGCACTACGCGGCCAACTCGCAGCGCGTGCTCGTTCGGCGTCATCGCGGCGGGCCACCGCGCCTGGTGATCCCAGGCCCAGCGGTTCTCGTCGGCGACCTTGCAGGGCAGGCAATCGAGCGGCCCGGTCGCAAGCTCGGAGCCGCATTCGTTGCAGCGCAGCCGCGTCAGCGCGATGTCGGTCACCGTCCAGGGGTGCCGCGCCTGCTCGTCGACCACGACCGCCGCGAGGAGGCGCTCCTCCAGCGAATCGGCGTCGAGGTTTTCCCGGCGGAGCAGCGCGATCCAGTCCGGCAGCCAGAGCCGCTCGACCACCACGGTGCATTCCACACAGTCGCCGTACCAGCGGCCGCACAGGGCGCCACATCGCCCACAGGGATGGGCCTCGGGCCGGCGCGAGCGGCGCGCTCCGGGCGGGTATCTCATCCGGCGGCCGGACCAGTGCTGCCCCGCAACGTCAGCTGGGTCGGCGCTTCGTGCTCGCCGGCGACGGGCCGGCCCTGGGCCGCGGCGATCAACTGCCGGGCCGCGTGCGCTCCGTACGCCGGAACATCGCGGTGCAACGCGGTCACCGCGGGGTGCACCAACTCGCAGAGCGGGGAATCATCCCAGGCCACAATGGACAGTCGGCCCGGCACAGACAGTCCGGCCTGCTGGGCCGCGGTCATCCCGGCGATCGCCATCACATCGTTGTCGTAGACGATCGCGGTCGGCGGATCCTCCGACGCGATCAGTTCCCGCGTCACCGCGGCACCCTGCTCGCCGGTGTAGTCGGCGGCCCGGGTCATCGTTGTGATGCCGAGTCGGTGTCCGGTGGACCGGAACGCCGCATTGCGGATCTCGGTGTGCCGGAGCGAGGTCAGGCCGGTTACCCGGGCGACCCGCCGGTGGCCGAGCTCGGCGAGGTATTCCAGCGCGGTACGCATCGCCGCCGCGTCGTCGTTCCAGACGGCCGCGAAATCGCGGGTGTCACTGGGATTTCCGAGCACGACCGCGGGCATGCCCAGCTCCGCCAGCACCTCCCACCGGTGGTCGGTGCGCCGGATGTCAACCAGGAAGATGCCGTCCACCCGGCGTTGCGCCCACCAGGCGCGGTAGAGCGCAATCTCGTCGTCCTGGTTCTCCGCGACCGTGAACAGCAGGCTGATCGGCACCCGGGCCAGCTCGGACTGCATGCCCGAGATCAACTCCATGAAGAACGGCTCGATCCCGAGGGTCCGGGCCGGCCGGTCGATCACGAGGCCGAACGCGTCGGCCCGGCCACCGGACAATGCGCGCGCCGCGCTGCTCGGCTGGTATCCGACCTCCCGGGCGATGGCGAGGATCCGTTCCCGGGTGGTGTGCGAGACGCCCGGGTTACCGTTCAGGGCGAACGAGACGGCCGCCTTCGTGACCTTCGCCTCGCGGGCGATGTCATCGATGGTGGGGCGCTTCACCGGCATCCTTCGATTCCGCTGGCCATAGGTGACCAGGACTGACTGTGGCTAGAACGACTTAACCGGTATAGTATCCCTCTGGTCCACTCCGGGGCCACGCGACATACCGTCCAGGGAGCCGTCACCTATGCGCCGCAGTACCGCTGCCATCACCGTCAACGGACAGCGTAGTACGTGGTTGGGCGCCAACTTCTGGTCCCGTACCGGCGGGCCGCTGATGTGGCGCAACTACGACCCGGCGGTGATCGAGCAGGAGCTCGCGGTCCTGGCCGAGCACGGCCTGGGGCTGACCCGGTCGTTCTTCTACTGGCCGGACTTCATGCCCGAGCCGGACCGGCTGGACGAGCAGCTCGTCGAGCGGTTCGCCGACTTCCTCGACCGGCACAGCGCGGCCGGGATGACGACGATCCCGACGTTCATCGTGGGCCACATGTCCGGGGAGAACTGGGATCCGGCCTGGCGCAACGGCCGTGACCTCTACGGCGACGTGTGGATGGTCGCCCGGCAGGCGTGGTTCGCCCGCGAGATCGTCCGGCGGTTCGCCGACCATCCGGCCATCGCGGGCTGGCTGGTCAGCAACGAGGTGCCGATCTACGGCGGGGAGGCCAGCCGGGAGACGGTGGCCTCCTGGGCCGAGCTGGTGGTGGAGGCCATCCGGGGCGCGGGCGGGCGGCAGCCGGTGTCGCTCGGCGACGGCGCCTGGGGCCTGGAGATGAGCGGCCGCGACACCGGATTTTCGATGCACGACCAGGTTAAGCTCTGCGACTTCCTCGGTCCGCACGTCTACCGGATGGAGGACGACGAGATCCGGCAGCACTATTCCGCCGCCTGGGTCTGCGAGCTGGCCAGCACCTACGGCGTACCGGTGGTGCTCGAGGAATTCGGTGTCAGCTCCGATTTCACCTCCGACGAGAATGGCGCGCATTACTACCGCCAGTCGCTGCACAACAGCCTGCTGGCCGGGTCGACCGGCTGGATTGCCTGGAACAACACGGATTACGACGACCTGATCGAGCAGGACCCGTATCGCCATCATCCATTCGAGCTGCATTTCGGCCTGACCGACCATCGGGGCAATCCAAAGCCGCAATTGCGCGAACTGAAGGCATTCGCGGAGATTCTGCGCGACGTCGATTTCGAACACTGCACCCGCAGCGATGTCGACACGGCCCTGGTCGTACCGTCCTTTTTGGACACCATCTATCCGTTCACGGTCGAAGCCGACCGTACCGACCTGGTCACCACGCTGCGCCAGGCGTACGTCTCCGGGCGGCTCGCCGACGTGCCGATGGCGGCCACCCGGGAGAGCGACGGCATCGGCCAGGACGCGCGGCTGTACGTGGTGCCGTCGGTCAAGCAACTGCTCGGGCCGACCTGGCGCGAGCTGGAGCGGCTCGCGCACGACGGAGCCTGCGTCTACGTCTCGTACTCCGCCGGAGCGCACGGCAACCAGCGCGGCCCGTGGCATTCGCACCTGAACCGGATGTTCGGGGTGGAACATCAGCTGCGCTACGGCCTGGTCGACCCGGTCGAGGACGACACGATCACCTTCACCCTGACCCGGCCGTTCGGCGGGCTGAGCGAGGGCAGCCGGCTGGAGTGGACCGCCGCAGGCACCCCGCACAGCCGCGCCTATCTGCCGGTCCGCGCCACCGAGGCCGAGGTGCTGGCGGAGGATGCGCACGGGCGTCCGGCCCTGCTGCTGCGGCGAATCGGCGCCGGTTCGATCGTCTTCTGCACGTACCCGATCGAGCAGATGGCCGCGGTGACGCCGCGGGTCAATCCGGACGCGACGCCGGCGCTCTACGATGCGCTGGCCCGGCACGCCGGAGTCCGCCGGCCGGTGACGGTCGGCGATCCGCGGATCGCCGTCGACACGGTGGATCACGAGTCGGACGGGCAGCTGGTCTGGCTGGTCAGCCACAGCTCCGAGGAGGTCGAGGTCAAACCGGTGGTGGCGTCGGACGGGTCGTTGCAATCACTGGCCGGTGCGGTGCTGACCGGCGCGGTGACGCTGCTGCCCTACGGTGTCGCCGTGCTCCGGCTGGGCCGGTGACCGTGGGATCCGGCCATCCGCCGGCGATACCGGTCCTGGAGATCGGCGGCACCCATGTCACGGCTGCGCTCGTCGATCCGACTGCGTGGTTGCTCGTCCCGGGA
>DATAVB010000046.1:0-146563 GCA_036267955.1 Mycobacteriales bacterium
CGACTACGAAGACCCGGCCGGATACGAAGAGCCGGAGCACGCTCTGAATGGCTTGGCTGAGCCGCCCCCGCCGCGCAACGGCGAGGACTTCATCTACGCGCCCTGGGAAACCCCACCCGGCAAGCGTCCGGTGCCGGCCAAGGTGCCGAAGACGGGCTGGCGCGGGGCGCTGTACGGGCTGTCCGGCAAGACCATCAACGTCGGCATGTCGCCGGCGGAGTACGAGCTCGAGCAGCGGTTGCGGGTCATCCGCGCCCCGGTCTCCAGCCATTCGATCACCACCATGAACATCAAGGGTGGCGCCGGTAAGACGACCACTGCCATGGCGTTGGGCACGGTGCTGGCGACCTACCGCCGGGACCGGTGCATCGGCATCGACGCCAACCCCGACCGCGGCAACCTGGCCCAGCGGGTCGGGCAGGAGCACACCTACACGATCCGCGACATGCTGGACAACCTGCACCAGATCACCGGTGACAATGCGCTGCGTCGCTACACCAACCAGGCGCCGTCCCGGTTCGAGGTCATCGCGGCGGACCGGGACCCGGTGAAGGCGCGAGCCTTCACCCCGGAGGAGTACCGCACCGTGCAGCAGGTGGTGCGCGCGTTCCGGCAGGTGATCATCACCGACACCGGCATCGACCTCACCAACCCGGTCGTGGACGCCGTGCTGGAGTTGACCGACACCCTCGTCGTCGCCGCGTCGACCGCGCAGGACGTCGCCGGCCTGGCCTGGGAGACGTTGGAGACGGTCGAGCACCGCGGATACCGCCGACTCGTCGAGAACGCGGTGGTGGCCATCGTGGACGAGTCCGGTCGCGACCAGGTGCCGATCTCCGCGCTGACCTCCGCCTTCCAGCAGAGGTGCGCCAACGTCGTGGTCATTCCACACGAGCGCAGCCTCGTCGGCGGCGGCTGGTTCGACTGGGACGCGCTGTCCGGCCGGACGAAGCGGTCCTACCTCGAGCTGACGGCCAAGGTCGCCACGGGCTTCCGCCGCTGACGCTGCATGTGAGCCCGGCGACACCGCCGCCGATCCTCAGCGTTCTCACAGGGCGAAGTAGGCACGATCACACCCGGGAACCCGTGGTGCCGCCGAATCGTACGTATCAGCAGCAGTGCGTGCTGTTCCTGTCACAACACTAGATATCACCTAACGCTGTCCACAGCCACCTCATGGGGGACCGTAGATGTTTGCCCGACTTGGCCGAGCCGTCGTCGCCCACCCGTGGCGCGTGATCGGCGTCTGGATCGTGGCGGCGATCGCCATCATCGGCTTCTCGTCGAAACTCACCAGCACCAGCCAGGAGAGCGACTTCCTGCCCAAGCACTACGAGTCGATCAAGGCGATCGATCTGCAGGACAAGGCCTTCCCGGCCGCGTTCACGCCGTCGGCGATCATGGTCTTCCAACGGACGGACGGCGGGAAACTCACTGCCGCGGATTCGACGAAGGTCAACCAGATCGCGGCGCAGCTGCGAGACAAGCACATCAAATACGTGGAGAAGGTCCTGCCCGGCCCGGCCTCGCCCAACAAGGTTGTGCAGACGGTCGGCGTCCAGATGCCGGACCTCACCGGATCGTCCAGGGACGACAAGGTCATCGACTCGGTCAAGACATTGCGCGACGACGTCAAACCGATGTTGAACGGGACCAATCTCAAGGTCGGCACCACCGGATCGGTCGCCCAGAGCTACGACCAGCAAAAGTCCGGGAACAGCGCCGACGCGATCATCTTCATCGCCACCATCGGCCTGATCCTGCTCCTGCTGCTGGTGATCTTCCGCAGTCCCATCATCGCGTTGCTACCGGTCGTCCTGATCGCGATCGTCTCCCAGATGGCCAACGGCCTGATCGCTGACATCAGCAAGGCCCTGGACCTGAAGACAGATCCGTCGATCAGCCAGCTGCTGATCGTGGTGCTGTTCGGCATCGGCACCGACTACATCCTCTTCCTGATGTTCCGCTATCGAGAGCGGTTGCGGATGGGGGAGGACCCCAAGCAGGCCATGGTCTCCGCGGTCACCCGGGTCGGCGAGGCGATCGCCTCGGCCGCCGGCGTGGTCATCATCGCCTTCCTGGCCATGACGCTGTCGTCGCTGGCCTTCCTGCGGTCCATGGGCCCGGCCCTGGCCATCGCGGTGGCGGTCACCCTGCTGGCCGGCCTCACCCTGGTGCCGGCCGTGGTGTCGCTGCTCGGCACGAAGGTGTTCTGGCCGTCCAAGGCGTGGAAGAAGGAGCCGACCGGCGCCCGGTTCGCCGCGATCGGCGCGTCGATGCGGCGGCGTCCCGCGGTGTTCGCGGCCGTTGCCGGTGTGGTGATGGCGGCGCTGGCGCTCGGTGCCCTCAACTTCAATCCCACGTTCGACCTCGCCGCCGGCTCCACCTCCAAGACCGCGGAGTCCCAGGTGGCGCTGACGGATCTGGAGAAGGGGCTGCCCTCGGGCGCCACCGATCCGACGCACGTCTACCTGCACAGCAATTCCGGTCAGCTCGCCAACGCCGCCCTGACCAGCTACGGCCAGCAGCTCAAGGGTGTCAGCGGCGTGGGCGAGGTCGCTGCGCCGGCCCTGTCCAAGGACAAGGCGACCGCCGACTACACGGTCACCCTCAAGAACGACCCGGCGTCCGACAAGGCGCTGGCGACGGTCAAGGGTCCGCTGCGAGATGCGGCGCATCGAGACGCTCCGGCCGGATCGACCGCGCTGGTCGGCGGTACGACGTCGGTATACGTGGACATCCACGCGGCGATGAACCGGGACTATCTGGTCGTGTTCATCACCGCGGCCCTGCTGATCATGCTGATCCTGGGGCTGCAGCTGCGCAGTCTGGTCGCTCCGTGGTACCTCATGGCCTCGGTCGGTCTCGGTTTCGCGGCCACCCTCGGCGCGACGACGCTGCTGTTCCAGAACATCCGCGGCGAGTCCGGCCTGATGTTCATGCTGCCGGTGATCATGTACATGTTCGTGGTCGCGCTGGGCACCGACTACAACATCCTGATGGTGTCCAGGCTGCGCGAGGAGGCCCGCGAGGGCCGGTCTCCGCGGGAGGCGGCGGCGATCGCGGTCAAGCACGCCGGGCCGACGATCGCGGCGGCCGGGCTGATCCTGGCCGGGTCGTTCAGCTCGCTGTCGCTGGCCGGAAACTCGCTGCTGGCCGAGATGGGCTTCGCGCTCGGCTTCGGCATCGCGGTGTCGGCGTTCGTGATGGCGATGTTCTTCACACCCGCCCTCACCGCGCTGATCGGGCACCGCGCCTGGTGGCCAGGGCACGGTGATGAGCGGCGTACAGAAGGCGGCCGGCATCAGCCGGAGGCCGTCGTGCGGGAGCCGGTTTCCGACCTGCAGTAATACCGGGATAACAAAGCCCGCCCGGCGCGCCCGACACAGGCGCGCCGGGCGGGCTCTCTATTGTCGACATCTGGTGAGCTGCTGGCGGATTCGCCCCGGCAGCGCCAATCCGGAGGTGTGGCAGTAATGAGGGATGGCGCCCGAGCGAGTCGGCGGGATTTCCTGCGCGGCACCGGCGGTCTGGCCATGCTCGGCGCACTCGCCGCCTGCGGCTCCAACCACGGTGGCGCCTCCGGGGCGTCCGGCGGCGGTCTGGCGCAGTGGTACCACGCGTACGGAGAGAAGGGCACCGAGCAGGCGGCCAAACGGTACGCGGCGGCGTACCCCAAGGCCAAGGTGTCGGTCCGGTGGATCCCCGGCCAGTACGTCACCGCGCTGTCCTCCGGCCTGCTCGGCAGCTCCGGCCCGGATGTCTTCGAGGACCAGTTGAACGTCGAGCTGGTGCATTCCAAGGAGGTCATCCCGCTCGACGACGTGCTCGGCATGGCCAAGAGCGACTTCGTCGACGCGGCGCTGGCCACCAACACCGTCGACGGACGCGTCTACGGCATTCCGATGGTCGAGGACATGCAGCTGCTCTACTACCGCAAGAGCCTGCTGAAGAAGGCCAGGGTGGCGCCGCCGACGACGCTCGACGAGCTCGCGGAGGTGGCCAAGGCGCTCACCACCAAGGACGTGAAGGGCCTGTTCCTCGGCAACTTCGTCGACAGCGACGGCAGCGGCAACATCACGCCGCTCGGCGGGCCGCTGTTGTGGTCGGCCGGCCTGGATCTGCTCTCCACCGATGGCGGCTCGGCCGGATTCGACGACCCGCGCGCGGGCGCGGCGATCGACAAGCTGCGATCGTTGTACGGCAGTGGTCACCTGCTGCTGGGTGCGCCGACCGACTGGTCCGACCCGTCGGCGTTCACGCAGGGCCTGGCCGCCATGCAGTGGAGCGGGCTGTGGGCGATGCCGGCGGTGCTGGCCAAGTTCGGTGACGACTTCGGCGTGCTGCCGTTCCCGAAGCTGGACGGCAAGGGTGAGGTGTCCGTGCCGATCGGGACCTACGCTGCGATGGTGAACGCGAAGAGCGAGCACCAGGACGAGGCCAAGGACTTCATCAAGTGGCTGTGGGTCGACAAGACCGACTACCAAGAGGACTTCAACCTCAACTACGGTTTCCACCTGCCGCCACGCAAGAGCATCGCGGCCCAGGCGAGCAAGCTCAAGACCGGCCCGGCCGCCGACGCCGTCTCCTATTCCACCCAGCACGGCCATCCAGC
Source organism: Mycobacteriales bacterium (assembly GCA_036267955.1). GTDB lineage: Bacteria > Actinomycetota > Actinomycetes > Mycobacteriales > QHCD01 > DATAVB01. The sequence continues at coordinate 4,616 of DATAVB010000046.1, forward strand.
CTCGCCTCCACTGTGGACGCCGGTGATGAGCACGGCCTACCAGGGCGCGTTGACCAACATCATCAAGAAGAACAAGGACTCAGGTCAGGAGTTGGCCACGGCCGCCGCGACCGTGCAGAAGGAACTCGAGCGGATCGCCAAATAGCGGCAACCGGGCCTGCGGGAACGGTCGCACAATTGTCTGCGGAATTGTCCGGCCGACGAAGCGGCAATTAGCTCGACCTTCGGGCTGTGGTAACACGACGGTATTCCGAATGTTCTTCCCTCGGTATTCCGAATGATCGGCCCACTCGATGCATCGCGTATTCGCAACGATGCGGGAACACATCCTTGACGGGTCGGATTCGGGCCGCATATTCTGCCGTCTGCAAGGCGGCCGGGGTTGCGAAATCTTTCGGAACCATATCGACGATAAACGTCCGCCTATGCGGTTGATCGAGTCCGTGGACAAGCTTACGGCAACGCACCGGGACCTAATCGCGCAGAGATGGGAGCCCAATGGAGCATAACGACGCCCTGAGTCGGCGGCGACTCCTGGCCCATGCGGGCCTGATCGGCACAGCGCTGGCTTTGCCGGGGCTGGCCGGCTGCGGCGGCGGCAGTTCGAGCGGTTCGACACCGCAGCCCAGCTTCGGAAAAGTACCCGCCGGTCTGGTCAGCGCGGCCAAGAAGACATCGAACAAGAAGTTGTCCGTGCTGTCGCAACAGCAGTATCTGAAGTCAACGGATACCGCGATTGACGAGGCATACAAGGCGTTCGCGAAACAGACCGGTGTCACCATCACGAACGCGGGCGTCAACGGTGATGCGGGAAACCTGGTCGCCAAACAGGACGCGGCGGTGAAGGCGCACAACGTGCAGGACATGGCCTTCGTCACCGCGTCGCGCTTCGTTCCGCAACTCCACGAACTCGACGACATCGTCGACGTCTCGGATGTTGTTGCCGCTATGCAACAAAAGTACGGCGCACCCACGGGTATTGCCGAAGAGGTGCTGAAGCTCGACGGAAAATGGTGGGGAATACCGTTCTACACCATCGGTGCGGGCATCTTTCTGCGCAAGGACTGGTTGTCGGCCAAGGGAATCAAGAGTGCCGATCTGACGACCTGGGAGAATGCACGCGACGCCGCCCTGGAGATCTCCGACCCCTCGAAGAACCAGTACGGCTGGGGTGTCACGGTCAACCGCGGCGGGGACGCGAACGGGTTCATCGAAGGCGTGATCAACACGTACGGCGGTGCCATCAACGCCGACGACGGGCGGAAGGTCATTTTCGATTCGCCCGAGACGATCGACGCGGTGAGCTGGATTTCCGATATCTTCACCAACAAGAAGTACAAGAATATGCTCCCGCCGGGCATTCTGAGCTGGACGGACACCGGTAACAACGAGGCCTGGCTGGCCGGCACGGTCGGCATAACGCTGAACCAGGCCAGCCTCTACGCGCAATCGAAGGACACCAAGAACCCGATCTACGGCAAGACCGCCGTGGTGCCGGGATTCGCCGGTCCGGCCACCAAGACGAATCTGACCACGGCCGATCTGTCGGCATTCGTGATCTTCAAGAACGGCAAGAATCCGGAGCTCGGCAAACTCGTCGCCCAGTACATGGCGACGGGCGACACCTTCCTGTCGCTGGTCAAGCGGGCGGGTGCCGGCCTGGTCCTGCCGGCCTGGGACAAGGTCTGGACCTCGGATCCGTACTATCTCAACGGCGACCCGATCTACAAGGCCACCCACGAGACGGTCACGAAAAAGCTGCCGCTGCCGACCTCGACCGGACTGCATTTCCCGCAGACCGCGAGCGCCGGGCGGAACGCGGTGCTGCAGGCCTACATTCTCACCGACATGCTCGGGCAGATGGTCCAGAAGGGTCAGAGCGCGAAGGACGCGGTGAAGACCGCCAACAAGCGAATTATCCAGACCTTCGAGCAACTCGGCATCAAGCAGTGACGCTGCTGCGCGACAGGCCTCGCACGGAGCGGACGCCGGGCCGGCGTCCGCTGACCGTCCGGCGGGTATTCGGCGCGGACTGGCGCGAGGGTTACCTGTTTGTCGGGCCGATGGTCCTGTTGATGGTCGGCCTGGTCGCGTTTCCGTTCATCGACGCCATCCGGCTGAGCTTCACCGCGCGGCACGGCAGCTCGAACGTGTTCGTCGGCTGGGACGACTACCGGCGGCTGTGGGGCGACTCGTTCTTCCGCACGGCCCTGAAGAACACGGTGGTCTTCACTGCCTATTCCGAGATTTTCAAGGTGACGCTCGGGTTGATGGCCGCGCTGCTCCTGCACCACCTGCGTCGGTGGCGCGGCCTGGCGACCGGTCTCGTGCTGCTGCCGTGGATCATTCCCACCGTCGTGACCGCGGTGAGCTGGCGGTCCATCTTCGACCCGCTGTTCGGCAGCCTGAATTACACGCTCAACGAATTACACCTCGGCCCGTTGCTGCAGAAGGTGCATCTCGTACAGCAGTGGCCCGCGGCCTGGCTCGGTGATCCGCACCTGGCGATGCCCGCAGTCATCATGGTGAATGTGTGGAAGGGAATTCCCTTCTTCACGATCAACTTTCTCGCCGGCCTGAAGGTGATTGACTCGCAGCTCTACGAGGCGGCGGCGGTCGACGGCGCCACGGCGTGGAGACGCTTCCTGAACGTCACGCTGCCCGGGCTGCGCTATGTGCTTCTGGTCAGCACGCTGCTGTCCACGATGTGGACGTTCAACAATTTCGACGTGGTGTGGCTGCTGACCCAGGGCGGGCCGGGCAGTTCGACCGCGATGTACACCCTCTACGCCTACCAACAGGCGATTGAACAATTGCAGCCCGGACTGGGGTCGGCCGCGGCGATCATGTTGTTGCCGATCTCGGCGATGCTGATCTTCGCCGCCGCACGGTATCTGCGGCCCGGCGGTATTTCCGGCCAGAGCCGGACCGACCGTTTCTTCGACCGGTACGGCACCGCTCTGCTGGGTGGTCTGTTGGCCGTCGTCGTGGGCCTGCTTGTCTGGATCGACAGCGGCCTGTTCGTCCGAGCGGTGGCCGTGCTGGCGGTCCTCATCGGAGTCGGCGTCCTGCTCGGCCGTGGCTGGGAATTCCTGGCGTCGCTGGGGGACCGCAGAAGGTCCGGCGGTCTGCCCGCGCGGGTGCCGATCTGGGTCGGCATGGCGGCGCTGCTGTGTTTCGTCCTCGCGCCGCTCTACTGGATCGTGGTGACCGCGTTCAAGCCGGACCTGCAGATCACCACTCGGACCAGCCTGCTCTGGCCGTCGCCGTGGACGTTGGACCAGTTCCGCAACCTGTTCTCGGCCAACCCGTTCGGCATCTGGTTCCGCAACACCCTCATCGTGGCCGGGGTGTCGACGGTGGTCGCCGTGGTGCTCGCCGCGCTCGCCGCCTATGCGTTGGCCCGGCTGCGGTTCCGCGGCGGGCGGTCGCTGAGCGGTTCGGTGCTGCTGACGTACATGATGCCGGGCTCGCTGCTCTTCATCCCGCTGTACGCGATCCTGAGCAAGTTGCACGTGATCGACAGCCTGTGGGCGTTGATCATCGCCTACCCGACGTTCACCCTCCCGTTCGCGTGCTGGTTCCTGATGGGCTACTTCCGTGGCATCCCGGCCGAATTGGAGGAGGCCGCGATGACCGACGGCGCGACCCGGATCCAGGCGTTCACCCGGGTCATCGTGCCGCTGGTTCGACCGGCCCTGCTGGCCATCGCGCTGTTCACCCTCACCAACGCCTGGAACGAGTTCCTGCTGGCCTTCGTGTTCATCACCAACGACGGATCGAAGACGCTCCCGCTGGGGATGCAGTCGATGATCGTCGGCGACGTCGTGCCGTGGGGGCAGCTCGCGGCGGCCTCGATCATCATCAGCGTGCCGGTCGTCGTGGCGTACGGCTATGCCCAGCGTTTCCTGGTTGAGGGACTGGCCGCCGGAGCGGTCAAGGGCTGAGGTGGCCGCGCCCCAACCCGCGGTGATCATGAAATTTCCGACGCGAGCGCCGGCGTGTCGTCGGCGTGTCGCGCCGAAATCTTCATGATCACGGCGTGGATTGAGCCCTCACTGGCGCACCATCGATCACACCAGGCACAATGGGCGCACGGTACTTCCGGTCGAGGTCGCTGGGGAAGGCGTCCCTCGTCGAATGGAGGTCACCGTGGCAAGCCATGGCGTCGTATACGTCCACTCTTGCCCACCGGCGGTGTGTCCACATGCCGAGTGGGCAATTTCTGCTGTGCTGGGCACCCCGGTCTCACTGCCCTGGACCGCGCAGGAGGCATCCCCGGGCACCCTGCGGGCCGAATGCGCCTGGAGCGCAGCCTCCGGCACGGCGGGCCAGCTCGCCTCGGCCCTGCGGGCCTGGCCGATGCTGCGTTTCGAGGTGACCGAGGACGCCAGCCCAGGCTGCGACGGGGAGCGGATCATGCACGTCCCCGGCCGCGGCGCGCACCGCGCCATCACCGGCGCGAACGGCGACATCCTCATTGGCGAGCAGCAGCTGCGGGCGATCCGGGCCGAATGCACCAGCGCCGAGGACTTCACCCACGCCATCGACACCGCGTTGGGGTTGGCCTGGGACGCCGAGCTCGAGCCGTACCGGCACGCCGGCGACGGCGCCGAGGTTGCCTGGTTGCATCAGGTCGGCTGATCGGCCCGAACGGCGGCCTGCTTGAAACGGCGGCCTGATCGAAACGGCGGCCTGCTCGAAACGGTGACCTGATCGAAACGGCGGCCTACTCGAAACGGCGGCCTGGTCGCAATGGTGACCTGATCGCAATGGTGGCCTGATCGAACGGCGGGGCCGATCTGGCCGTCTCCCTTACTGTGAGCAGCGTGTGGTCTTCGAGTGCGGTCCGGGGGCTGGTTGCCGGCGTGCTCACGCTGCTGATCTCCTCGGCCGGCGCGACGCTCGCCCTGCTCTTGGCGCTGCCAGCCCACGTCCCGTCGGCGCTGGCGTGGCGGCTGCCGTTGCTGCTGGCGGCGGCGGCGCTCGGCGGCCGGCTGCACATCGACGGTCCGCTGGCCGGCCACATCTCGGCGCTCGGCCCGCACGGACTCCTGGGTCCGCCGCAGTCGGCGGACTCGCTCACCCGTCACCTCACCGTCACCGCGATGCCGCTGGCGCTCAGCGTGCTGACCGTCGCCGCTGTCGTGGTCGCGGCACGCGGTGGTGACCGCCGCGCCGCCGGTCGCCGGGCGGACACCGTACGGCTCGTGGGCGTCCTTGCCGGTGGCTTCGCCGTCATCGGCCTGTTGCTGGCGGTGGTGGGCCGGGTCGAACTGGTCGACGGCACGGTGCGGGCGGGACTGGTCGCTACGCCGGTCGGTGCCGCGGTGGTCGCCGCGCTGGCGGCCGCCGCCGTGGCGTTGGCGGACTTTCCGCGCATCGCGGCTGCGCTGCGTGCGGCGGGCTGCTGCGGAATCGCCCTGCTGGCGGTCGGATTGCCGGTGCTCGTGCTGGTCGCGCTGGTGAGCGATCTCGGCGTGGTGTCGGCGCTGCTGTACGGCGGCCGGCTGCCCGCGGGTCTGGCCCTGACTCTGGCGCTGCTCCTGGCCCCGACGGTGATCTGGGACGCGGCCGCACTGGGGTTGGGCGTACCGGTGCGGCTGTCCGGGCGGTTGGACGGGTTCGGGCTGCACCGGTCGGTGACCGTGCTCGACGCGGCCGGCAGCGTCCCGCTGGCGGCGTTCCTGCCAATCGGCGCGGCAGCCATCCTGCTGATCGCGGCTGTCGTGGTGCACCGCCGGTGGCCCGGACCGGGCGTACTGGCCGGATACGTCGGCGGGCTCGGCTGTCTGGGTGTGCTGATGTACGTGGCGGGCCGGCTCGGGTTGCATTCGACACCGGCTGGCGGTGACCGGGCATCGCTGCTGCCGGCCGCGGCCTGGGCACTGGTGCTGCCGTTCGTCTGGGGCGCCGCGCTCGGTCTTCTGGCGCCGCGGGTCGCGGGGCTGTTCGAGGCTCGGCCGGTTGTCCGTACGGCCGTTGATCGGGTCCGGTCGTGACCACCTGCCAGGGCTGCGCGGCCGACCTGTCCGAGGGCGACCGCTACTGCCCGCGCTGCGGCCTGGCCGCCGGCACCGAGCCGCCGGAGCTGCCGCGCTGGCGGCGTGAGCCGGTCGCCGAGCTACCGGCGCCGAGCTGGTCGAACCGGCCGCCGGACGGTCTCGACGACGACAACGAGGAACTGCTCGCCGGCACCGAGCAACCGAACCGGCGCCGCCGCGCGCTGATCACCGCCGGGGTCGCCCTGGTGGCCGTCGTCGTGGCGGTCGCGTACGGACTGACCCATGTCGGCGGCGCAACGGACGGCGGCACGGCGCCGCTGGCCGTCGCCGGTCCCGGCTTGCTGGGCACTGCCGCGGTGCCCACGCCGACCACCCTCAGCAGCGCTACGGGACCGATCCGACCGCTCAACCTTGTCGGAGTCGCGCCCGCGGTGCCGGACTCACCGGCGCTGGAAGCCGCCCGAAGCCTGCTGAATCGCTATTTCCTGGCGATCAACGCGCACAACCAGTACGGCGTCTGGCAGGCCACGCTCGTCCCCAAGCCCGGGCGCGGCACGGCCGAGGACTACCGGGGCTACCGGACGACCGAGGACACCGACATCTCGATCATGCAGCTGCGCCAGGGGCAGAACGGCCAGGTGCGGGTGTCGGTGAATTTCACCAGTCGTCAGGATCCCAAGCTGGGCAACGGGCACCCCTGCCTGCGCTGGTGGATCTCGTTCTCCCTGCGGCCGTACCAGGACGCATTGCGCATCGACGTCAACGGAATCTCGAGGATCAACCTGCAGGCCTGCTAGCCCGCCTCCGGCGATCATGCAGAAATGGCTCGTCCGCACGGCGTGTCGCGGACCTTTTCTGCATGATCACGGCCGGCATCGACGCGGGCGCGAGGTACGGCGCGAATTACGGGTGAATGGCGGGTTTAGCGGTCGAGGGTGATCGTGGTGCCCTCGGGCTGATGCCGGTACGCCTCGAAGAGCCGCATGATCTCCAACGAGTCCTCCAGGGTGCCTTTTTGCGGCAGCTCACCGGCCAGCACGCTTTCACAGAAATGCAGGATCTCCGGCACGTAACCGAGATAGAAGAGGTTCTTGTTGTACAGCTGACCCAAGGAGAACTCCGGCTGCCAGCGCAGCGGAGCCGCATCATCGTCCACAATGTACGACCCGGATCGTCCATAGGGGAGCTTCCCGCCGGGCCGGTAATAGGTGAGCTCGACGCTGTTGTCGATGACCACGGTCGCCCCGTCGCCGGTCACCTCGACCCGTTCCAGGGGGCTGGTCACCGGCGAGCCGGCGGCCAGGTGCATCGTGCCGACCGCCCCGGAGGTGAACCGCAGGTTGGTCACGCTCGCCCCGGACACGGCCTCCCGCTCATAGGAGAATCGGGCGACCGACCCCATCAGATAGTTGAGGACGGCGCCCGGATGGTAGATGTGGTCCAGAAAGCCGACCATGGAACGCGGATCGCGCTGGGCTGGCAGGCTCTGCGGATAGCGCACTGAAATGGAACGGGCCCCGCCGAATTCGGCGGAATCGATGATCTGCTTCGTCTTCTCCATGGCCGGGGTGAATATCTTTTTCAGGCCGGTCATCACGAAATGGCCGGTGGCATCGGATATCCGGCGCAGCTCCTGGATTTCGGCGACCGAGCTCGCCGTCGGTTTCTCCATCCAGACATGGGCCCCGGCCGCCAGGCAGTCCGCGGCGATGTCGGTCGCCTGCACTCGGCCGTCCGGGTGATAGCTGGTGACGATGAATACCGCGGTCGGCCGCTGCTCTGTAAGCATTTCCCGGTAGTCGGTGTAGTGCGACGAGGCGCCGAACAGGCCGGCGTATTTTGCGGCCCGGTCGCCGTCCACGTCGCACACCGAAACCAGGTCTACCGGGGCGTACTGCAGCGCCGGATAGACGTTGCGGAACGAATGCCCGCCAGCGCCGATGAACGCACACCGGATCCTGGTGTCGTACTCGAACTGGTACTTCACAAAGACCCGTCAGGCCCGGGTGAAGACGATGGCCACGTTGTGTCCGCCGAAGCCGAACGAGTCGTTGACCGCGGCGTCGAGGTGAACCTTGCGTGGCTCCATCCGGGTCACGTCCAACTTGAGCTCGTCGTCCGGGTCGTCGAGGTTGCGGGTGGGCGGGACGAGGCCGTCCCGGATCGCCAGCACCGTCGCGATCGCCTCCACCGCGCCGGCCGCGCCGAGCAGGTGCCCGGTCATCGACTTGGTGGCGGCGACGACCGGGTGGGTGCCGATCGCCGCGGTGATGGCCAGCGCCTCGATCATGTCGCCGACCTGGGTGGAGGTGGCGTGCGCGTTGACGTGGCCGATGTCCGCGGCCGTGACTCCGGCACGCTCCATCGCCATCCGCATCGCGCGGATCTGGTCCCGGCCACTGGGCTCCGGCGCCACGATGTCGTAGGCGTCGGAGGTGATGGCGGCACCAGCGGCCACGGCGTACACGTGCGCGCCGCGAGCCTTGGCGTGCTCGGCCCGTTCCAGGACGACTGCTCCGGCGCCCTCGCCGAGCACGAAACCGTCCCGGCCCTTGTCGAACGGCCTCGACGCGCCCGCCGGATCGTCGTTGCGGGTGGAGAGCGTGCGGGCCTGGGCGAATCCGGCCATCGGCATCGGGTGGATGCAGGCCTCCGCGCCGCCGGCGACGACGACGTCAGCGCGTCCCCAGCGGATCAGGTCGATGCCCCAGGCAATGCCTTCGGCGCCGGTGGCGCAGGCGCTGACCGGGGTGTGCGCCCCGGCCCGGGCGCCGAGCGCGAGGCTCACCGCCGCCGCCGGACCGTTCGGCATCAACATCGGTACGGAAAGCGGCGAGACCCGGCCCGGGCCGCGTTCCTCGAGCAGGTCGTCCTGGGCCAGCAGGGTCAGGGCGCCACCGATACCGGTGCCCATCGTGACCGCCACCCGCTCGGGGTCGGCGGCGCCGTCGGCCAGCCCCGCGTCCGCCCACGCCTGCTCCGCGGCGATCACGGCGACCTGCTGTGAGCGGTCCAGGCGCCGGGCCCGGACCCGCGGGATGACATCGGACGGATCGACGGCCAGCTTGGCGATGATCCGGGCCGGGAAGTCCCTGGCCCACTCATCGTCGAGGGTGGTTACGCCCGAGCGGCCCTCGAGCATGGCCGCCCAGGTCGAGTCGACGTCGCCGCCCAGCGGTGTCGTCGCACCGAGACCGGTCACGTAGACATCGTGTTCTGGCATCTGCCTGACCCTTCTGTTAACGGATTTCGCCGCTGAAAGCCGTGTTATGCCTGGTGTTTGTCGATGTAGGTGATCGCGTCACCCACGGTCTTGAGGTTGGACAGTTCGTCGTCGGGGATCTTGACGCCGAACTTCTCCTCCGCCGCGAGCGCGACCTCCACCATCGACAGCGAGTCCACGTCGAGGTCATCGACGAAGGACTTGTCCGGCGTCACGTCGGCAGGTGCGACCCCGGCGACCTCCTCGAGCGTCTCGGCGAGGCCGGCGCGGATCTCCTCTGTCGTCACGATGTGCGGTCCTTTCGGTTGGGTGATTACGGGTTGGAACGGTCTGTCGCGTCCCCGACGATTTCGGCAACGGGTGGCGATCTTACGGACAGGCGATGACCTGGCCGGCATAGGTGAGCCCGGCACCGAACGCCACGATCAGCGCCAGGTCACCGGATTTGATCTCGCCGCGCTCGGCCAACCTGGCCAGGGCGAGAGGTACGGAGGCCGCGGAGGTGTTTCCGGTGTCGATGATGTCGCGGGCCACGATGGCATCCGGTGCGCCGAGCTGCTTCACGATCGACTCGACGATACGCAGATTCGCCTGGTGCGGCACGATCGCCGTGAGCTCGCTGGGCTCGACGCCGGCCCGGCGGCAGGCCTCCAGGGCGACCTTGCCCATCTCGGTGGTCGCCCACCGGAAGACCGCGCGGCCGTTCATCTGGATGTGATTGGCCTCGGTCATCGTGATGGTGTCCGCGTCTTCGCCCTTGCTGCCCCACACGACCGGGCCGATGCCCGGCTCGTCGGAGGCGCCGACGACGGCGGCACCGGAGCCGTCGCCGAAGATGATGCAGGTCGAGCGGTCGGTCCAGTCCAGCAGTGCGGACAGCTTCTCCGCGCCGATCACCAGGACATTGCGGGCCGAGCCGGACCGGACGGCGTCATTGGCGAGCGACAGGCTGTAGCAGAAGCCGGCGCAGGCGGCGTCCACGTCGAAGGCGCCGGGCGCCGGAATGCCCAGCCGGGCGGAGATCCGGGTCGCTGCGCCGGGCATCGCCTCCTGCAGCGTGCAGGTGGCCGTGATGACCAGGTCGATGTCCTCCGGGGCCAGGCCGCTGGCGGCCAGCGCCTTGCCGCCAGCCGCCGTACCCATGTCCACGATCGTCTCGTCGTCGCCGGCGATGCGCCGGGACCGGACGCCGACCCGGGACTGGATCCACTCGTCGCTGGTGTCGACCAGCTTGGTCAGCTCCTCGTTGGACACCGACCGGCTGGGGCGATAGTCGCCCAGACCGAGGATGCGTGCGCCTGGGGCGCCGGATGTGGCCTTCACCGAGTGGCCTCCATTGCGTTGTTGTGAGGCGTTGAGTTGGTTTCCGGGTTGACCGTGACCCGGCCGGTGGCCGCCGCGTCGGCGATGAACTGTCGGGCGGCGGCCAGGTCTTCGGGAGATTTGACCGCGAACCGCGGGATGTCGGGCAGCTCGCGCTTCGCCAGGCCGGTCAGCGTGCCGGCCGGGGGGAGCTCGATGAGCGCGTTGACCCTCAGGTCCTGGAGGGTCGACTGGCACAGGTCCCAGCGGACCGGTGAGGTGAGCTGGCCGACGAGCCGCTTGAGGACCTCGGCGCCGGTCGAAACGGCGGCTCCGTCCGCATTGGACAGCAGTAGCGGCCCGGGATCGCTGGTCGTGATGCCATCGGCCAGTTCGGCGAGCGCCGCCTGGGCCGTGGCCATGTATTCGGTGTGGAAGGCGCCAGCCACGGCCAGCGGGCGCACCCGGGCACCGGCCGGCGGGTCTTCGGCGAGCCGCTTCAGATCCGCGGTTGCGCCGGCCGCGACGGTCTGTCCGGCGGCGTTGCGGTTGGCCGGCGTCAGCCCGTACCGCTCGATGGCCGCGATCACCTCGGCCGGGTCGCCGCCGAGCACCGCTGACATCCCGGTGTCCGCGCGGGCGCACGCCTCGCCCATCGCCCGGCCGCGGAAAGCCGCCAGCGCGACGGCGATCTCCGGACTGAAGACGCCCGCGACCGCCGCGGCGGTCAGCTCGCCGACGCTGTGTCCGGCGGTGACGCCGACGTCCTCGAGCGGCAGCTCGGCCGCAGCCAGCAGGCCGGCGGTGACGATCAGCGGCTGGGCCACCGCGGTGTCGCGAATCTCCTCGGCACCGGCGGTCGTGCCGAGTGTCAGCAGATCGAGCCCGGTGAGCGCGCTGAGCCACCGCACCCGTGCGGTGGCGCCGGGCAGCTCGAGCCAGGGCGCGAGCATTCCGGGTGTCTGGGCGCCCTGGCCGGGCGCGAGGAGAGCGAGCACTCGTTGACCTTCCCTGGTCTGAGGTGGTGGAAGCGATGGCGACGCGCACGAAGTCGGTGGCCGCGACATTGGAGGTTACCTACAACGGTACGGCGAATGAACGGCGTGTCGCCGTACCTCGGCCGCCGGCTGTTGTGCTGCTCACGTTTTCGGCGCTGTGACGCTCGGCTCAGTCAGCCGCCCGAGGACCAGGGCGGTCCGCACCACGAAGGCGTCCCGCGGCTCGGTGGGAGACCGGCCGGTGAGGTCCGCGACCCGCCGCAGCCGGTAGCGGACGGTATTCGGGTGCACGTAGAGATCGCGCGCGGTGGCCTCCAATGCTCCGCCGCGTTCGAGATATCCGGCGACCGTTTCCAGCAGCGGCCCGGGGGCCTCGACCAACGGCGTGTAGATCTCGGCGACCAGTTCCCGACGGGCGTCCTCGTCGCCGGCCAGCGCGCGTTCGGGCAGCAGTTCGGCGGCATGCACCGGTCGTGGTGCGCCGGGCCAGCCGGGCGCCGCCCGCAGTCCGGTCAGTGCCGCGGCGGCCGAACGGCTCGCCTGCGCCAGATTCGGCACCGTCGGCCCGATCACCACCGGGCCGTCGCCGAACTCCGCCAGCAGCGGGGCGACGACCGTACGGGCCGTGTTGGCGGCGCTGCCGGGGCTGGCGTGATCACCTCCGTTGGTGCGGCTGTCACCGGTGCCGCCGGCCGAGCCGAGCACCACCAGCAGCCGGTCGCCGTGCACCCCGGCCAGCGCGGGGGTGCGGGCCGGCCGGACCGAGCGCTGGATCGCGTCCAGCACGGTCTGCGGATCGCCGGCCGGCGCCGTGCCGACGATGACCAGGACCTCCGAGACGGTCGCCCAGCCCAGGGCCGCGGCCCGGCTCGGCATGGTGTCGTCCGGCTCGCCGGACAGGAGCGCGTCCACGACCATGGCCTCGAGTCGGGCATCCCAGGCGCCCCGGCTCTCCGCGACCCCGGCGTACACCTCGGCGGCAGCGAAGGCGACCTCCCGGCTGTAGCGCAGCACGGCCTCCCGCAGCGCCGCCTCCTCGCCCGGCGCGGCGAGGTGCTCCACGCCGTACTCGACCACCTCCACGGTGATCCGGACCAGCTCGACGGTCTGCTGCAGCGAGACGGCCCGGGCGAGCTCCGGCGGGGCGGTGCCGAATACGTCGCCGATCGGGGACGGCTTGGTGCCGGTGTGCCGCAGCCAGTTCACGAAGGACGCGATGCCGGCCTGGGCAACGACCGTGATCCAGGACCGCTGGTCCGGCGGCATGGCCCGGAACCAGGCCAGCTGCTCGTCCATCAGGGCCACGCTCTGCGTGGCCAGCGAGCCGGACGCGCGTTCGATGCGTTGCAGGGTGGCGGCCAGCGGAGAATTCGTCGTCACGCCTGCGAGACTGCCACGACTGCGCCGCGGGCGGTGATTCACATCCGCGGGCGCCGTCGGTGGGAGAGTGGTCGCCATGCCGACTCAACGGGACTCAATCGCCGATCTGCGCCGGATCGCGTTCCTGCTGGAACGGGCCCAGGAGGAGACCTACCGGGTGCGCGCGTTCCGCAGGGCCGCCGCCGCCCTGGACCAGATCGACGCCGGACAGGTTGCCGCCCGCGCCGCCGCTGGCACGCTCACCGAGCTGACCGGGGTCGGTGAGGTCACCGCCCGGTGCGTGGCCGAGTCGCTGGACGGCGAGACGCCGGTCTACCTGCGGCGGCTCGAGGCCACCGCCGGTACGCCGGTCGCCGAGGGCGGAGCCGCACTGCGCACCGCCCTGCGCGGCGACGTGCACACCCACACCGAATGGTCCGACGGCGGTTCGCCGATCGAGGAGATGGCGCGGACGGCCCGCGATCTCGGCCACGACTACATCGCCGTCACCGACCACTCTCCACGGTTGACTGTCGCAAGTGGACTGTCGCCGGAGCGGCTGCGCGAGCAGTTGACCCAGGTGCGGCGAATTTCCGATGAAATGGCGCCGTTCCGGCTGCTCACCGGAATCGAGGTGGATATCAATGCGGACGGGACACTCGATCAGGAGGACGAGCTGCTCGGCGAGCTGGACATCGTCGTGGCGAGTGTCCACAGTAAATTGAAAATGGACAGCAATGCGATGACCGAGCGCATGGTGGCGGCGATCGCGAATCCGCGGGTCTCGGTGCTCGGTCATTGCACCGGCCGGATGGTTCGCGGGAAAAGGCACCGGCCGCCGTCGGAATTCGACGCCGAGATCATATTCGCGGCCTGTGCCAGATTCGACGTGGCGGTCGAGATCAACAGCCGCCCCGAACGCCTTGACCCGCCCAAGCGGTTGCTCCGGCTGGCTGTCGAGGCCGGGTGCCGGTTCACCATCGACTCGGACGCGCACGCGCCGGGCCAGCTGGACTGGCAGCCGTACGGCTGTGAGCGGGCGGCCGCCTGCGGTGTGGCGGCGGATTCGGTCGTCAACACCTGGCCGGCGGACCGGCTGTTGGACTGGGCGAAAGGGTCCTGAAACGGCTCGACACGCCCGGCCCATGGGCGGCCGACCCCGCCCTGGTGATGGTCACAGGGATCGCCGGTATCGTCTGCCGACGTGAGAGCGCTACGTCGATTTACAGTCCGGGCCACCCTGCCGCCGGAGCTCGCCGTCCTGGACGAGCTCGTGCTCAATCTGCGCTGGTCGTGGCATTCCGAATCCCTTGATCTCCTGGAGTCTGTTGATCCGCAGCTGTGGCGGGAATGCCGCGGCGACCCGGTGCGACTGCTCGGCGAAGTTTCCGCCGACCGGCTCGCCGAACTTGCCCAAGACCGTGATTTCCTGGCTCGCCTGGGCCGGGTAGCGGACGCACTGCACACCTATCTGGCCGAAGACCGCTGGTACCAGCAGCAAACAGGTCTGCCGCGTTCGATCGCGTACTTCTCCCCGGAATTCGGCATCACCGAGGTGCTGCCGCAGTATTCCGGCGGTCTCGGCATTCTGGCCGGCGACCACCTGAAGGCCGCCTCCGACCTCGGCGTCCCGATCATCGGCGTCGGGTTGCTCTACCACGAGGGCTATTTCGCCCAGTCCCTTTCGCCCGACGGTTGGCAGCTCGAGCAGTACCCGTCGGTGGATCCGCACGGTCTGCCGCTCGCGTTGGTGCGGGAGGCGGACGGGTCCCCGGTCAAGATCCGGGTTGATCTCCTGGACGGCCGATCGGTCACCGCGCAGATCTGGAAGGCCCAGGCCGGCCGGGTTCCGCTGCTGATGCTCGATTCGGATATCGAGGAGAACGAGGCGTCAGAGCGGCAGATCACTGACAAGCTCTACGGCGGAAATGTCGACCACCGGCTGCAGCAGGAACTGCTGCTCGGGGTCGGCGGTGTCCGTGCGGTACGGGCGTTCTGCCGAATCACCGGCACGCCCGAGCCGGAGGTGTTCCACACCAACGAGGGGCACGCCGGATTCCTTGGGGTGGAGCGGATCCGTGAGCTGACGGCGGATGGCGCGATGACGTTCGACGAGGCGCTGCAGGCGGTGCGCGCCGGCACCGTCTTCACCACCCACACACCCGTGCCCGCCGGTATCGACCGCTTTACCCGGGAACTGATCTCGGCCTATTTCGGGAAGTCGTACGATTCCGAGGCGCTGCCGACCGACCGGGTCGTGCAACTGGGCGCGGAGGACGACCCGGCCCTGTTCAACATGGCGTACATGGGTCTGCGGCTCGCCCAGCGGGCCAACGGGGTCAGCAAGCTGCACGGTGCGGTGAGCCGGGAGATGTTCGGCAACCTGTGGCCGGGATTCGATTCCGCCGAGGTGCCGATCGGCTCGATCACCAACGGCGTGCACGCGCCGACCTGGATGGGCCGGGAAATGCTCGACCTCGTCGCCGGCAGCTCCGACCCGGACGGTCTGTGGGCCGGCGGTGACTGGAATGGCGTCGAGAGCCTGCCGGCCGACAGTCTGTGGTCGGTACGCCGCGCGATGCGCGAGCGGCTCGTCGTCGAGGTGCGCCGGCGGCTGCGGGAGTCCTCGCGGCAGCGCGGCATGACCGAGGCGGAGCTGGCCTGGATCGACCACGCCTTCGATCCGGACGTGCTCACGATCGGGTTCGCCCGGCGGGTGCCGACGTACAAGCGGCTCACCCTGATGTTGCGCGATCCCGAGCGGCTGCGCGCCCTGCTGCTGCATTCCGAACGTCCGGTGCAGCTGATAATCGCCGGGAAGTCGCATCCGCACGACGACACCGGAAAAGCCCTCATCCAGCAGATGGTCCGATTCGCCGACGACCCGGCGGTGCGCGGCCGCATCGTGTTCCTGCCGAACTACGACATCGGCATGGCGCGGTATCTCTACTGGGGCTGCGATGTCTGGCTGAACAACCCGCTGCGTCCGCTCGAGGCCTGTGGCACGTCCGGGATGAAGGCCGCGCTGAACGGCGGCCTGAACCTGTCGATCCGCGACGGCTGGTGGGATGAGATGTTCGACGGGGCCAACGGTTGGGCAATCCCCACCGCCGACGGCGTCGATGATCCCGACCGGCGTGACGATCTGGAGTCTGCGGCCCTCTACGAGCTGGTCGAGTCGCAGGTTGCGCCGCGGTTCTACGACCACAACGCGGCGGGCGTTCCGGAGCGCTGGGTCGAGATGGTGCGGCACACGCTGCAGTCGCTCGGGCCGCAGGTCCAGGCGACCCGGATGGTGCGGGAGTATGTGCAGAACCTGTACGCCCCGGCGGCGGTCACCTCCGATCGCCTGGCCGCCGACGATTACGCCGAAGCGAAGGAGCTGTCGGCCTGGCGGATCCGGGTGCTCGGCGAATGGGACGCGGTACGGGTGCAGCACGTGGAGTCCAGTGGTGTCGGTGACATGCCGGGGCTCGGTTCCAACCTGCACCTGCGGGCCGAGGTTGTCCTGGGTGGACTGTCACCGGAGGACGTCGATGTGCAGGCCGTGTACGGCCGGGTCGACGACGCCGGCGGGTTGCACGATGTGGGCACGTCGTCCATGACCTACGGCGGCGACGGGGACGGGCTCTACCACTTCGCCGGCGACGTGCCGCTGCGCCGGACCGGCGCATTCGGTTACACGGTAAGGGTTCTGCCCAAGTACGAGCTGCTGGTCTCGCCGGCGGACCTCGGAGTGGTCACGGTCGCCTGACGCATTCCTCGCACCACCCCTCTCGACCATGATCATGAGGCAATAAAGCCGCGAATCGCCGCCGAAATTGCCTCATGATCATGGTCTGTTGGGTTTGTGCTGCCTTCAGGCGACCGGGTCCAGGGGCGCCCAGTCCAGCACCCGGCCCGCCTTCTCGATGCTCAGCAACCGCCCGCTGGCATTTCCGGAAATGGTGAACGGCTCGAAGCCGTGGCCGCGATAGCCCAGGCCGCGCAGAATGGCGCGGGCGGTGTCCCGACCCGAGGTCCCGATCGACGCCTTTCCGGGATCCGCGGGCGGCCACTGATCGTCCGGCACGGGATGGCACAGCCGCAGGGCCACGACGCTCATTCCGTATTCGGCGGCCGCGCTGAGGCAGACCTGCTCGCCGCAGCGCTTGGCCAGTCCGTAGAAATCGGTGCAGTCCGGCGGCACCGTCTCGTCGGGATAGGGATTGTCGGCGTCCCGGGGCTCCTGGTAGACCGACATGCTGCTGGTGAACACCGCATGGTCGATGCCCGCCTCGTGCGCGGCCCGCAATGCGAGATGCAAACCCTTGACCGCGACGTCGAAATGCGCGGCGACAGTTCGCGGCGTACCCCACTCTCCGATCGGCCCCATCGCCATGTACACCAGGGCTTCCTGGTCAACCATCGCCGCGGACAGGGCATCGAAGTCCGCGATATCGCCGCCGGTGTATTCCACGCCGGCTACGTCCGAACGGGGCGGCTTGAGGTCGAACACCCGCAGTTCGTGTTCCGCGGCGAGAGTCGGCAGCACCATGCTGCCGACGTGCCCGGAGCCACCGATCACCAGGAGTCGCATCAGTCGTCCCCATCCGTCGCGCGCAGCAGCAGCAGGCTGTGCGCCCGCATCGCCACCGCGGTTGCCGCCTTGTAGGTGGTTGGCGCCGCCAGCCCGGAATCCGCCGCGGTGTCGAACACGACCTCGTAGGAGGTCGACCATTCGGCGCCGGGCAGGGTGAATTCGGTGTCGTCACCGCCGGCGTGCAGGACGAGCAGGTAACTGTCGTCGGTGACCCGCTCGCCCCGGGGTCCGCGCTGCCGCAGGCCGAGCCCGTCCAGGTACATGGCGAGCGTGACCGTGCCGGGGGAGTGCCAGTCGTCGGCCGTCATCTCGGCCCCGTCGGATCGGAACCAGGCCAGATCCTTGCGGGCGTCGCCGGTCGGCGCCGGCCTGCCGTCGAAGAAATCGCGCTGCCGCAGCACCGGCGATTTCCGGCGCAGCCGCACCAATTCGCCGACGAATTCCCGCATGCCGGTGGCGTCGTCCGACAATTCCCAATCCACCCAGGAGGTGGCGTCGTCCTGGCAGTACGCGTTGTTGTTTCCGCCCTGGCTGCGCAGTAGTTCGTCGCCGGCGACGAGCATCGGCACGCCGGTGGAGAGCAGGGTGGTGGCCAGCAGGTTGCGCACCTGGCGCAGCCGCAGCGCATTGATGGCCGCGTCGTCCGTCGGCCCCTCGGCGCCGCAGTTCCACGAACGGTTGTCGTCCGTGCCGTCGCGATTCGCCTCGCCGTTCGCCTCATTGTGCTTCGCGTTGTAACTGACCAGGTCGAAGGCGGTGAATCCGTCGTGGCTGGTGACGAAATTGACCGAGGCGAACGGTTGCCGCGCCTCGCGGGCGTAGAGATCGGAGGATCCGGTCAACCGGTAGCCGAGGTCCTGCACGCCGCCGGACCGGCCGCGCCAGAAATCCCGTACGGTGTCGCGGAACTTGCCGTTCCATTCCGCCCACGGCGGCGGGAAGCCGCCCACCTGGTATCCGCCCGGCCCGAGATCCCAGGGCTCGGCGATGAGTTTCGCCGCCGAGATCACCGGGTCCGAATGCACCGCGTCGAAGAAGGGGGAGAGCCGGTCCACTTCGGACTCGCTCCGGGCCAGCGCCGGCGCGAGGTCGAAGCGGAATCCGTCCACGCCCAGCTCGGTCACCCAGTAGCGCAGCGAATCCAGGATCAGCCCCAGCACGTACGGCTCGCGGGCATCGGGCGTGTTGCCGCAGCCCGAGTAGTCGATGTAGCGGGACCGGTCGTCCCCGGCCAGGCGGTAGTAGCCGGCATTGTCGATGCCGCGGAACGACAGTGTCGGGCCGTCGGAGCCCAACTCGGCGGTGTGGTTGTAGACGACGTCGAGCACGACTTCCAGGCCGGCGGCGTGCAATGCGGCCACCATCTCCCGGAATTCGGTTACCTGCTCACCCCGGGTGCCGGATGCGGAATAACCGCCGTGCGGCGCCAGGAAACCGATCGAGTTGTAACCCCAGTAATTAGTCAGGCCACGCTGAGAAATAGGCGGCTCGGTGCAGAAATGATGCACCGGCAACAATTCGACGGTGGTGACGCCGAGGCCGGTGAGATGGTCGATCACGGCCGGATGGGCCAGCCCGGCGTACGTGCCGCGGAGGTTCTTCGGAACGGCCGGGTGCGACCGGGTGAAGCCGCGTACGTGCAGTTCGTAGAGCACGGTCTCATCCCACGGCACCAGCGGTTTCGGCCCGGCCGGCGGCTGCGCCGCGGCGACGACGACCGACCGCGGCACGTAGCCGGCCGAATCGGCGCCGACGGTGAAAATGTCCGGCTGCGGACTGAATTCGCCGTCGATTGCTTTCGCGTACGGGTCGAGCAGGAGCTTCGCCGGATCGTGCCGCAATCCGTTCGCCGGGTCGTATCCGCCGTGCACCCGGAATCCATACCGTTGCCGCGGCGCGACTCCGGGGAGAAAGCCGTGCCAGACGTGATGTGTCTTCTCCGGCAGCGGAATCCGGGTCTCGGCGCCCGACTCGTCGAATAGGCAGAGATCGACGGAGTCGGCGGTGCTGCTCCAGAGTGCGAAGTTGGTGCCGTCCCCGTCCGGGGTGGCACCCAGCGGCGTGCCGCGGCCGGGCCAGGGTGTCGTCATGCGCGGACCGGGTGCACAGCCGCTTTCGCCCGCAGCGCGGCGAATTCGGCGGTTCCATCGTCGTGCCGGACCGTCAGCCGCGCCCCGCGGTCCTGCGCCGGAACGTTCCCGATCCGGCAGTCCTGCCACATGTCCTGCACGGTCGCATAGTGGCAGGCCCGCCCGCCGGGCCAACTGATCGTGAGAATGCTCACCGGATAGTCCACTGTGTACGGTGCTTCCATCGCCAGCCGGGTCAGCGCCGATTCGTCGACCTCCACGCCGAGCCCCGGCCCGTCCGGCACGGTGGCGTATCCGCCGGAAATCTCGATCGGGTCGACGATGAGATCGTCGGAGTAGATGTTGAGACAGGTCACCGACGGCCAGACCGCGCCGGGCAGGACGGCACCCAACTGCAGGGTGAGGGCGGTGGTCAGGCCGGGGCCGACGATCTGCAGCCAGTACGGCTTGTTGAAGGCGTCGGCGTTGAGGCCGCCGGAGATCGCGTTGGCCACGCCGCCTTCGATCACGTACCCGTCAAATGCCTCGGCCCGGACCGCGGCGGAGAAGGCGCTCTGCTTGATGTGGTCGGCGATCGGGCGCGAGGTTTTGTCCCGCAGCCGGCGGAATCCCTCCAGGTCGCCGAATCGGATCGGGGTCTCGTAGATGCCGACCCGCTCTTCCCGGTCCAGCTCCTGCAGCACGGGCGCCGCGGTGCCGACGTCGCGCAGCATCTCGTTCCAGTCGATGTCCAACCGGTAGTGCGGCGGTGTCACGGCGGCGATGGCGGCCACCTGCTCAAAGACGTCGAACCACGGGCGGGCCTTGAACTTGTGGTGCAGATATCCCGAGCGGACCGCCTCCGCCGCTTCTTCGGCGAGCACCTCCGGAGCCATCTTGGTGTTCCACCAGGCCAACGGCACCCGGTCGCGGACCTGCGGCAATCCGAAGAGGCGCCGGGCCGGCACCTCCATCGCCCGACCGACCGCGTCGTACAACGCCATCTGCAGACCAGAGCCGAGCTCGTCGTGGCCGAGGAATTCGGCCGGATTCTGCCCGATGACGGCGGCGATCGCCTCGTCGCTGACATCCGACCAGCTGTAGTGCGGCAGCGTCTCGCCGTATCCGACGATCCCGGACGCATTGGTGGTCAGCCGGATGACCTCCACCACGCCCCACTGCCCGACCAGAATTTCGTTCCAGGGGCGGGTGCGCTCGGTGAACGGAACCCGTACGTGACAGCGTTCGACGTCGACGACACGCAGCCCACGGGTCTGCGGAAGGTCACTCATTCTCAACCTCGGATCAGAGTTGTCACAGGGAAACGCGGCGCCGTTGCCACTGCGCGGCCGGGGTGGCGCGTGGACGGCCAATGTAGCCCGTCGGGACAGCCGGCCGGGTGGGCGATACCGTGAAAAGCATGCGTACCCGTATTGCTGTCATCGGCGGTCTCGCCGGAATCACCCTGCTGGCCGCGGGCTGCTCGAGTGACGATGGATCGACCGGCGGTTCGGGCGGCTCCTCGACGCACCATTCGTCGGGAGCGGTCAGCAAGCAGGACGCGTACGCCGTGGGCTGCCCGCTGGTGGACACCGCGCTCGGCGCCGGCACGGTGGCCAGGAAGCTCGCCTCGGCCGGACTGGGAACCCTGCAGAAGAGCGGAAGTCTGTCCGCGGATCAGAAGCAGTGGGTGAGCGACGCGAAGGAACTGGTGTCCGCCTCCAAGCCGCAGGACGTGCCGGGGACGGTCCGCAGCCGGGTGAAGAAGGCCTGCGCCGACCACGGACAACAGCTGTCCAACCTCTGATCCCATGTCCTTCATGCGGAAACTGTTCGCCGGCCACCGCGGCCGGGACGACGGTCCGGGTGGGGAGCAGGGGCCGGAGCCGGAGCCGGATCGGGCGCCGGTGGGTGCGTGGGAGCCCGACCCGGACGTGAGGTTGGATGGGGAAGTGGCAGAGACAGGTACGGACGGCGCGGTTGCACCGGCCGACAGCAGCAACTCCACCGTTCACAACGCCGCTGAGGAAAGCCCATCGGGCGACATTGTCGTCCGGCTCGCCGGCGCCGGGGTGCGGCGCGGCCAGACCCACCTCGTCCGCGACATCAACTGGTCGGTCGAGCTGGACGAGCGGTGGGTCGTGCTGGGGCCGAACGGCGCCGGAAAGACCACGATCGTCCAGCTGGCCAGCGCATACCTGCACCCCACGACCGGCACGGTGTACGTCCTCGGCGAGCGGCTGGGCCGGGTCGACATCTTCGAGCTGCGGCCCCGCATCGGGCTGACCAGCGCCGCGCTGGCGCAGCGGATCCCCGGCGGCGAGCGGGTCGACGACGTCGTGATGAGCGCCGGCTACTCGGTCATCGGCCGCTGGCGGGAGTCGTACGAGGGGGTCGATGCCGCCCGGGCCGCGACGTTGCTCGCCCAGTTCGGCGTGAGCCACCTGTCCGCCCGCGCGTTCGGGACCCTCTCGGAGGGCGAGCGCAAGCGGGTGCAGATCGCCCGGGCCCTGATGACCGACCCGGAGCTGGTGCTGCTCGACGAGCCGGCGGCGGGGCTGGATCTCGGTTCCCGGGAGGACCTGGTCGCCCGGCTGGGCCGGCTGGCGGCCGACGCCGACGCGCCCGCGTTGATCCTGGTCACCCACCATGTCGAGGAGATCCCGCCCGGTTTCACCCACGCGCTGCTACTGCGCGAGGGCCGGGTGGTGGCGCAGGGCCTGCTCACCGACGTGCTCACCTCGGAGAACCTGAGCGCCACCTTCGGGCTGCCGCTGACCCTGGAGCGGGCCGGCGACCGGTACTTCGCGCGAGCGACCGGAGAGCCTCCCACCGCGATGTCCTAGGCTCGGCGCACCTGAGGAGAGGAGCGCGGACGTGGTGCAGGCGGTGTCACTACAGGTCGAGGACGGGGTGGGCACGATCCGGTTGGATCGCCCGCCGATGAACGCGCTCAACGCCGAGATCCAGGACCAGATCCGGGCTGCCGCCGTCGAGGCGGGCGGCCGCGACGACGTACGGGCCGTCATCGTCTACGGCGGGGAGAAGGTGTTCGCCGCCGGCGCCGACATCAAGGAAATGGTCGGCATGAGCTATCCCGACATGGCCGCCCGGGCGGCAGCTCTCACCGGCTGTCTGGATGCGGTGGCACAGATCCCCAAGCCGGTGATCGCCGCGGTCACCGGATACGCGCTCGGCGGCGGGTGCGAGCTGGCCCTGACCGCCGACTTCCGGGTCTGCGCGCAGGACACCAGGCTGGGGCAGCCGGAGATCCTGCTGGGCATCATTCCCGGCGCCGGGGGGACGCAGCGGCTGTCCCGGCTGATCGGCCCGTCGCGGGCCAAGGAACTCATTTACTCCGGTCGTTTCATCGCCGCTGAGGAGGCATTGACGATCGGCCTGGTCAACCGGGTGGTTCCGTCGGCCGAGGTCTACTCGGCCGCGCTGGAGTGGGCCAGGACGTTCGTCTCCGGGCCGGCAATGGCGCTGCGGGCGGCAAAGGCGGCCATCGACGGCGGCCTGGACGGCGACCTCGCCTCCGGGCTGAAACTGGAAAGCCACCTGTTCGCCGGGTTGTTCGCCACCGAGGACCGGACCATCGGAATGACGTCGTTTGTGGAGAACGGGCCGGGCCAGGCCCGTTTCGTGGGTCGCTGATGTCCGAGCCCAGCGGAATTGCAACCGGCGGGGCCGGTACGGAGGTTTCGGCCGAAGAGGTTCAGGCGGCGTTCACGGACCCGAAACTCGCCAACGTGCTTTATCACGATTGGGAGTCCCAAAACTATGACGAGAAATGGTCGATCTCGTTCGACGAGCGCTGCATCGACTATGCCCGCGGTCGTTTCGAACTCGTTGCCGGTCGGGCCGGATGGCCGTACGGGCGCGCTCTGGAGTTGGGCTGCGGCACCGGCTTCTTCTCGCTGAACCTCAAACAGGCCGGCGTTCTGGATCAGGTCGCGGTTACCGACATCAGTCCGGGGATGGTTGCTGCCGCCCAGGCCAACGCGCGCGGGCTCGGATTCGAGATCGACGGCCGGGTGGCCGATGCGGAGTCGATTCCGTATCCGGACGAGTCCTTCGACGTGGTTGTCGGACACGCGATCCTGCACCACATCCCCGATGTGGAACTGGCGCTGCGCGAGGTGCTGCGGGTCCTGAAGCCCGGCGGCCGGTTCGTCTTCGCCGGCGAGCCGACCCGGGCCGGTGACGCCGTCGCCCGGAGGTTGTCGCGGGCGACCTGGTGGTCGGCCACCCGGGCCACCAGATTGCCGGTTTTGGCCGCGTGGCGGCGCCCACAAGAAGAACTCGACGAATCGTCCCGGGCCGCGGCATTGGAATCGGTGGTGGATCTGCATACCTTCCCACCCGCGCGGCTGCGCCGAATGGGCATCGCCGCCGGCGCCGTGGATGTCGAGGTTCGTACCGAGGAACTGTCCGCGGCCTGGTTCGGCTGGCCTGCGCGCACCCTGGAGTACGCGGTGGCGCGGGAGAAGCTGGGCTGGGGTTGGGCGATGTTCAGTTACCGCGCCTGGCAGCGGCTCTCGGCGGTCGACGCCGCGGTCTTCGCGAAGTTCGTCCCAGCCGGGCTCTTCTACAACGCCCTGATCACTGGCATAAAGCCATAACAACCGTAAACGAGTCCTCCCGTTCAGCGATTTCGCGTGCTACGGTCGCCCAAGTCGGTCGATGTTCCAAGTCGTGTTGGCACGTATGCGGGACTACGGCAGGGAGCAGGCTTCATCGCCGGTTCCATACGACTCGGCGTCCGCGAGGTGCGGGCGTCGCACCGTATCCCGGGGAGCACAAGGAATGGCACAAGGCGCGGTCAAGTGGTTCAACGCTGAAAAGGGCTACGGTTTCATCGCCGTAGACGGTGGCGGAGCGGATGTCTTCGTTCACTATTCGGCAATTCAATCTGATGGCTATCGCAGCCTCGAAGAGGGACAGCGGGTGGAGTTCGACACCACGCAGGGCCAGAAAGGCCCGCAGGCGGAGAACGTCCGCCCCGTCTGAGCCGATCGGTCCGAGCCCGTCTGGTCGCGACATCACGTCGTGACGAGGCGGGCTCGGCCGTCTCGGCTGTTACCGTCACCGGCGTGAGTGATCCACGTCAGGCCCGGTTTCTGACCTGGGCGTCGTTGCGCTGGGTGGTGCGACACCGTGCCTGGACCCGGTGGTATCTGGTGCGGTACTGGCGATTCCTGCGCCTGCGCCTGCGGTCCCCGCACATCGTCACCGAGGGATTCGTCTTCCTGGGTCGGCGGGCCGAAGTCTATGCACGCAAGGATCACGGCCGGATCATCCTGGGCGCCTGGGTCCACATTGGTGACCGGACCGCGATCCGCTGCCACGAAGGCACCCTGCGGATCGGGGACAAGGCCGTCTTCGGTGGCGGCGACACCGTGAACTGCTATCTCGACGTCGAAATCGGACCCGCGGTTCTCATTGCCGATGACGTCTACATCTGCGACTTCGACCACATCACCGACGACATCGCAATCGCTATCAAAGATCAGGGCGTGGTCAAGTCATCCGTCCGGATCGGGCCGGATGTGTGGCTGGGTACGAAGGTGGCCGTTCTGCGCGGCACCAGGATCGGCCGTGGCTCGGTCCTTGGAGCGCACAGCGTGGCGAGGGGGACGATCCCGCCGTACAGCATCGCGGTCGGCGTGCCGGCGAAGGTGGTCCGCAGCCGGCTCGATCCCCGGGAGAGCCCGCGGCCGAAGACCGTCGGTTAGGGTCGCGTAGTGAGTATCAGCGCCGATGCGTCCACAGTCGACCGATGTTGTCCCGACAGCAGGGCCTGGGTCAGCCACGCCATCGCCCAGGTCGAGGCCGACGCGAACCGGTCGGCCGACACCCACCTGATCAGCTTTCCGCTGCCCCCGGAGTGGGGGATCGACCTTTATCTGAAGGACGAGTCGACCCACCCGACCGGCAGTCTCAAGCACCGGCTGGCCCGGTCGCTCTTCCTCTACGCGCTGTGCAACGGCTGGATCACCGAGTCCAGCACGGTCGTGGAGGCCTCCAGCGGATCGACCGCCGTTTCGGAGGCGTACTTCGCGCAGATGTTGCGGTTGCCCTTTGTTGCGGTGATGCCGGCGACTACCAGCCCGGAGAAGATCGAGCTCATCGAATTCCACGGTGGACAATGTCATCTCATCGAGGACCCGACGAAGGTCTACGAGGAATCGCGGCGGCTGGCGGCCGAAACCGGCGGGCATTTCATGGACCAGTTCACCTTTGCCGAGCGGGCGACCGACTGGCGTGGCAACAACAACATCGCCGAATCGATTTACGAGCAGCTGTCAATGGAACGCCATCCGGTGCCGCGCTGGATCGTCGTCGGCGCCGGCACCGGCGGCACGAGCGCCACGATCGGCCGCTATATCCGTTATCGGCAATACGACACCTGCCTGGCCGTGGTCGATCCGGAGAATTCCGCATTCTTTGACGGCTGGTCGCATGACGACCCGACGTCTGTCGTCGCCGGCGGATCGCGGATCGAGGGCATCGGCCGGCCCCGTATCGAACCGAGTTTCGTCGGTCAGGTGATCGACCGGATGATCAAGGTGCCCGACGCGGCGTCGATGGCGGCGATTCGGCTGCTCCGCAAGGTGATGGGTCGGCGGGCGGGCGGCTCGACCGGGACGAGCCTCTGGGGCGTCTTCCAGATCATCGCCGAAATGCGTGCGGCCGGACAGCCGGGCAGTGTGGTCACGCTGCTGTGTGACGGTGGCGAGCGATATGCCAACACCTACTACAACGACGAATGGTTGGCCGGCCGCGGCCTGGATATCGGACCGTACGAGAAACAACTGGAGCGCCTATTCCCGTCAGAATAGGCGGGATCAGAGGGCGGCGTCCATCAGGCCGAGCGGGGGAGCGCCGAGTTCCAGCAGCGCGCGGTGCAGCCGGGGCAGGCTGAAATCCGATCCCCATTGTCGGCGGGCCTTTTCCCGCAGGTCGAGGATCGCCAGTTTCCCCCAGGTGTAACGGCCGTACGTCGGGTCGAAGGTGCCGCGTTGCGCCTCGGACGAGGCCGCCGGCCCGGCCAGAAATGCGTCCGCCTCGAATCTCCGGGTGGCGTCGCGGACCGTCATCGTCCCGGTGTGCAGCCCGATTGAGCAGGCCAGCCGGGTCACCCGTACCAGCGCCTCGATCGCGACACCCGCCGCATAGCGCGCGTCCCCGGCGCGGAAACCCTCGTCGAGCGCCATTTCCTCGGTGTAGTGCGCCCATCCCTCGATGAACGCCTCGCCCAGCAAGGTGCGCCGGACCGGGCTGTCCACATGGCGCAATGCGACCCCGTGCGAATAATGACCGGGAGCCACCTCGTGCACCGTGATCGCCGGCAGGGTCGCCGCGCTGAAGACCTGGAGCCATTCCCGCTGCTCCTCTTCCGGCCACTGCGGCGACGGCGGAGTCACGTGGTACCAGGATGGTCCGGCCGGCTCGCCGGGCGCCGCCCAGGACATCATCGCCATCGACCACTGCCGGGACTCCGGCGCCGGCCCGACCAGGCATTCCCCGTCGTGGAAGGGCGCGAGCTGATGGCGCTCGGTCCACTCGATCACCTCGGCGGTGAGTTGCCGGGCCTCGGTGAGCACGCCCTCGGCGTCGGGATGGTCGGCGAGCAGCTGCGCCACCACGGCCTCGACCCGCTCGCCCGGGGCGATCCGGGCGCATGCCTCGGTCAGCATGGCGCGCAGGCGATCCCGCTCGGCGTCGGCCCGGCCGGCGAGTGCGTCCAGGTCGACCGGCAATGCCTCGGAACTGCCGAGCAGGCGGGCCAGCGCGGGGCCGCCGAGCGAGGTGTCCGGCGAGCCGGTCCGGGCCAGCCCGGTCAGGTGTTGCACGAGCCTGAAGTGCGCCGTCAGTGCGGCGTCCTCGGAGCCGCCGTCGCCCGGTCGCAGCCCGGAGCCGAGACCGCGGGCGGCGCCGAGGGTCGCGGCCGCGATGGGCGCCGCGACGGCGTCGAGTGTTGTCACCGCGGCGTCGATCGCCTCCGGCCAACCCGCGACGTGCTTGGCGCGGGCCTGTTCCCGCTCGGCCAGCGGCGCGTACTCCCGTTCGTAGCAGGCAAGGTCAAGATTGGCGACGTGGTACAGCGGATTGCTGCGGTGCTGTTCCAGCTCGCCGTATACGACCCGGGTGGCTTCCTCGAACGCGGCAAGATGCGCGTCGTCGTGCGAATCCGCCAGCGCCGGACCGCCGAGCGCGGCCAGCGCTCGCGCCACGCCGGCGGCCGAAAGGTCCTGCACGACACCGTCGTACTCGTGCCGCCCGGAATACTCCCGGACCGTCGGGACGGAGAGATCACACAGGGCGCGCAGTCTGGACTCCATGGGCTGCAATTTAGGCCACCGGCAGATCTGCTCGAATCACGCCCCGATCAGTTCCCGATCGAGGTGCGCTTTACCCGTGGCGGCCAACGGTGCTTTCCCGGACCACCAGCCGATGTGCGGCCTGCACCTCGCGCGGCGGGGCCTGCGGTTCACCGGCGATGCGGGAGGCCAGTAATTCGACCGCGACCCGGGCCAATTCGTCCTTGTCCGGCGCGATCGTGGTGAGCGTCGGGGTGGAGAACCGCCCGTCCTCGATGTCGTCGAAACCGACGATCGCGATCTGCTCCGGCACCGCGATATCCCGGCTGAGCAGGGTACGCAGCGCGCCCAGCGCCAGCAGGTCGGTGAAGCAGAAGACCGCGTCCGGTGGATCCTCGAGCTCGAGCAGTCGCCGCATCGCCTCCGCTCCGTCGGCCCGGTGATAGCTCGCGGCCGGCATCACCAACCGCCGGTCGTACGGGATTCCGGCGGTGGCGAGCGCCTCGCGGTAGCCGGCCAACCGGAGCGGCGCGGTGCCGAGGTCGCTGCGGGCCTGGTCGCCGATGGCGGCGATCCGCCGCCGGCCCAGACCAATCAGGTGGTCGGTGGCCTGGCGGGCGGCGAGCACGTTGTCGATGACCACGTGGTCGGCCGAGCCTTCGGCGACCAGCTCACCGAGCAGCACCATTGGGGTGTCGTCGAGGCGGTCGGTAATCTGCTCCCGCGAGGAGGCCAGCGGGCTGAAGATGAGGCCGTCGATGAGCTGGTCGCGGATGCCCTGCAGCACGATCGACTCGCGCTCGGGCAGCCCGTCGGTCTGATCGATCAGAACGGTCCAGGAACGCGCCTCGGCGGCCTTGATGACACATCGGGTCAGCTCCGCGAAGTACGGCAGATCCAGTTCCGGCAGGGCCAGCGCCACAATGCCCGAGCGTCGGTTGCGCAGATTTCGGGCCGAGAGATTGGGCCGGTAGTTGAGTTCGTCCAGGACCCGCTGGACCCGTTCCCGGGTGGCGACGCTGACGTGCTCGTAGCCGTTGACGACATTGGACACGGTCTTGACCGACACACCGGCGCGGGTTGCAACGTCGCGCAGGCTGGTGGCCATCGTGCAGACTCCCCGTCACAGATTCGTCACAGCAACGCTATCAGGTTGACTCAGGCACTTTACAACGTTGGAATAAGTGGTAGAACTCTCAGTTCAGGGAGGTGGTCATGGCGGCGGTGCGATTCGCGCTCGATCCGGCTTTCGCGATCGGATCGGTCGATCGACGGCTTTTCGGTTCGTTTGTCGAACATATGGGGCGCAGTGTCTACAGCGGAATCTACGAGCCGTCACATCCCACCGCCGATGCCGCCGGAACGCGCGGCGACGTCCTGGAGCTCGTACGCGAGCTCGGCGTCAGCGTGGTCCGCTATCCGGGTGGCAATTTCGTCTCCAGCTACCGCTGGGAGGACGGCGTCGGACCGGTCGAGCACCGTCCACATCGGCTCGACCTCGCGTGGCGCAGCCTGGAAAGCAACGAATTCGGAGTCAACGAATTCCTGAGCTGGTGCGCCGACGCCGGCACCGAGCCGATGTTGGCGGTCAATCTCGGCACCCGTGGCGTGCAGGAGGCGTGCGACCTGCTCGAATACTGCAATCATCCGTCCGGCACCTATCTGTCGGATCTGCGTGCGGCACATGGTGTGGAAAAGCCGCACGGCGTGCGGTTGTGGTGCCTCGGCAACGAGATGGATGGGCCGTGGCAGATCGGCGGGAAGACCGCCGACGAATATGGCCGGCTGGCCGCGGAGACCGGCAAGGCAATGAGACTCCTCGACCCGGAGGTCGAGCTCGTCCTCTGCGGTAGCTCGAACAGCACGATGCCGACCTTCGGTTCGTGGGAAGCCACCGTGCTGGAGCATGCCTACGACTACGTCGACTATCTCTCGCTGCATTCCTATTACGACCCGTCCGACGGCGACCTCGACAGCTTTCTCGCCTCGGCCGTGGAGATGGACCGTTTTATCGACGCGGTCATCGCCACCTGTGACCATGTCGCGGCGCGGACCCGGCGGCGCCGGAAGATCAATCTGTCCTTCGATGAATGGAACGTCTGGTATCAGGGCGCCTTCTCCGGCCCGGAGAATCTGGAGTGGCAGCGAGCGCCGCGGCTGATCGAGGATCAGTACACCGTCGCCGACGCGGTCGTGGTCGGCAGCCTCCTGATCAGCCTGCTGCGCCATGCCGACCGGGTTTCGGTGGCCTGCCTGGCCCAGCTGGTGAATGTCATTGCGCCGATCATGACCCAACCGGGTGGGCCGGCCTGGGCGCAGACCATCTTCCATCCTTTCGCATTGACCGCGAGATACGCCGGCCAGCAGGTGCTCCGGGTCGAGCCGGTCGGGCCGACCTATGACACCGCCCGGCACGGCGACGTCCCGGTGGTCGATGCGACGGCGACAATCGACCCGGACGGCGCGGTGGCGATGTTCGTCGTCAACAGGTCTCGGGACGCGGTCCCGTTGCAGGTCGACCTGCGGGCCCTGCCCGGCCGTGCGGCGGCGACGCACACGGCCCTGTACGACGCGGACTGGAATGCCCGCAACACGGCCGAAGATCCGCAGCGCGTGCGGCCCCGCGACGTCGCCGCGGTGGCCGTCGACGACGGCGTAATGGCCACCACGCTGCCGCCGGTTTCCTGGAATCTCATTCGGCTCGCGCCGCCCGCAGTTTCATAACTCGTATTTCACCGGTACGTCCACACGGAGGTAATTCTCATGACCGGACTCAACATCCCGCCCGCGGCCAGCCGCCGGACCTTCCTCAGGGGCGCTGGCGGTCTCGCCGTCCTGGGTGCCACCGGTGCCGCTGCCGCGGCGTGCGGCAACAACGGCGGCAGCGGCGGCAGCGGTGAGCTGCAGCAGTGGTATCACCAGTACGGCGAGAAGGGGACGGAGCAGGCGGCGAAGAAGTACGCGGCGGCCTACAAGAAGAAGAAGGTCCAGGTCAACTGGAAGGTCGGCGACTACGGCACCCTGCTATCGGCCGCGTTGCTGGGCCGCAATGTGCCGGACGTGTTCGAGTCGCAGTTCAACATCCAGCTGGTGCACTCCAAGCAGGTGGTGCCGTTGGACGACATCATCGGCGATGCGAAGAGCGATTTCAGCGACATCGACATTCAGACAAACTCGCTGGACGGCAAGCTCTACGGGATCCGGATGATCGATGACCCGCAGTTGCTGTATTACCGCAAGAGCCTGTTGCAGAACGCCGGTCTGCAGCCGCCGTCAACGATCGAGGAACTGATCAACGCGACGAACGAGTTGGCCAAGGGCAAGATGAAGGGCCTCTTCGCCGGAAACGACGCCGGCGCCGGCGCTTTCGGTATCGTCGCGCTGCACGCGGCCGGTGGCCAGCAGTTGACGCCAGACAACAAGCCGGGCTTCACCGGCGACGATGCGATCGAGGCATATTCCAGCCTCCGGACGCTGGGCAAGAGCAAGGGTCTGTTGATGGGTGCGCCGACGGACTGGACGGATCCGGGTTCGTTCCTGAATGAGTTGTGTGCGATGCAGTGGTGCGGCATGTGGGCGATGCCGCAGATCGAGGCGAAGTTCAAGGACGATTTCGGGGTTATTCCGTTTCCGAAGATCGGCGCCGCCGGCAAGCCGATCGTCTACACGGGCGGCTGGACCGCCTTTGTGGCGGCGAAGAGCAAGAATCAGGACGCCGCGAAGGCATTTCTGAAATGGTTGTGGATCGACCAGGAGAAGTTCCAGGAGGACTGGTCACTCAACTACGGGTTCCACATTCCACCGCGCAAGAGCCTGGCGGCGAAGGCGACCAAGCTGCAGAGCGGCGCGGCCGCCGAGACGGTGAAGCTGAACTCGCAGTACGGCATGGCCGACAATCCGACCTGGACGCCGAATGTCGGTGCGCCCTACGGCGACATGCTGACCAATATCGTGCGCAAGGGAAATGACCCGAAGAAGGAAACTGCCAAGGCGGCGAAGTTGGTGCAGACGCAGCTCAAGCGTCTGCTCGGCTAGTAATGTCTCGGCACGACCGCAAGAATTGTGTCAGCCTGGCGCGGAGGTGTGATCGGTGAGTTCTTCTGACGTTGCCGTACGGCCGGCGGCGCCGGCCCGCAGGTCGGAGAGGGCGAAGCAGGCTCGGCGGAAGTCGCGTAGTCAGGCGTTGACTTTCTGGGTGTTTGTGGGGCCGTTCCTGGTCGGGTTGTTGGTGTTTGCGTATATCCCGATCATTTGGTCGGCGGTGTTGAGTTTCTTCGACGCGCAGGGCACGGTCACGCCTACGGATTTTGTGGGGTTCCGGAACTATACGGACATGTTGCGGGATCACCAGTTCACCTCGAGTCTGGTGACCTTCACCATTTTCGCGGCGTTCATCATCCCGTTGACGTTCGCCTGTTCGTTGGGCCTGGCGTTGTTGTTGAACCGGGCCACGATCGCGCAGACGTTCTTCCGGTCGGTGTTCTTCATCCCCACCGCCTGCTCCTACGTGGTGGCCTCGCTGATCTGGAAACTGTCGATCTTCAACGGGGTCCGGTTTGGCCTGGCGAACACCATTCTCGGGTTCTTCGGACACGACCCGATCTCCTGGCTGACCACGGTGTCCCCACCCTGGTACTGGCCGGTCCTGGTCACCCTCCGGCTCTGGCTGCAGATCGGGTTCTACATGATCCTGTTCATCGCCGGCCTGCAACGCATCCCGACCGAACTGTACGAAGCCGCGAAAATGGACGGCGCGAAATCCGGCTGGCAGACCTTCCGGTTCATCACCCTCCCGCAACTGCGGGGCACCGCGGTCGCCGTGCTGATCCTGAACCTGATCGCGGCGTATCAGGCGTTCGACGAGTTCTACAACCTCATCGGCAACGTCAACTACGCCCGACCACCCCTGATCTACCTGTACTACATCTCCCTCGGCGCCACCCAGGACTACGGCCGAGGATCGGCCGGAGCCCTCATCCTCGCCCTGTTGATCGCGATCGTGACCGTCGGCCAGTTCAAACTCTTCGGGTTCGGGAAGGAAACCGACTAATGGCCACCACCACCCAGACCCCGCCGGCCACCGTCCCGATCGTCCGGAACAAAAAACCCCGCACCGGCAAATCCATCGCCGCCACCGTCGCGGTCTACACGGCGTTGATCATCCTGTCCCTGCTGTTCCTGCTCCCGTTCTACCTCATCATCCGCAACGCCCTGTCCTCCGAGGCCGACCTGACCTCCCCACACTGGACGTTCTTCCCGCACACCCTGCACTGGTCCAACTTCAAGGAATTGTTCACCGACATCCCCATGGGCACCGGTCTGAAAAACTCCGCCATCATCGGCATCGTCCAGACCGGCGGACAAATCCTGCTCGCCTCCATGGCCGGCTACGGCCTGGCCCGCATCCCGTACAAACACGCCAACAAAGTCTTCTACACCATTCTCATCACGCTGATGATCCCCGGCGCCGTCACCTTCGTCCCCTCCTACGTCCTGGTCTCCTCCCTCGGCTGGGTCTCCTCCCTCCGCGGCCTCATCATCCCCGGCCTGTTCTCCGGATTCGCCGCGTTCCTGTTCCGGCAGTACTTCCTCAACTTCCCCAAAGAACTCGAAGAAGCCGGCCGTGTCGACGGCCTCGGCCACCTCGGCGCCTACTGGCGCATCGTCGTCCCCAACTCCCTCAACTTCTTCGCGGCCATCGCCGTCATCACCTTCATCGGCAACTGGAACGCGTTCCTCTGGCCGCTGGTCATCGGCCAATCCGACACCTCACAAACCGTCCAGGTCGTCATGTCAACCTTCATCACCGCCCAGACCATCAACCTCCACGAACTCTTCGCCGCCGCCGCCGTAGCCATCACCCCACTCGTCCTCATCTTCATCTTCCTCCAGCGATACCTCATCCAGGGCGTCGCCCAATCAGGCATCAAAGGCTGATAATCCTCAGCCGCCGAATCAATTAGGGGAGTGCGATGACCAACAACCTGCCTCGCCGAAATGTCCTACGGGCGGCCGCGGCCGCCGGGATCGGTGGCGTCGCGGTATCCGCGGCGTCCGGGACGGCGCAGGCCGCGACGGCCGACGCAAAGCCGGCCCGGTCCAGCGGGCAGCTCTCGATCAGCAAGGATTCGTTCGGCACCACCTCGGACGGAAAGCAGGTCGACCGCTATTCGTTCGGGGACAAGAACCGGCTGTGGGTGCGCATGCTGACCTACGGCGCGACAATCCAGTCGATCCATACCCCGGACCGCTGGGGCCGCCTCGGCGACAGCGTGCTGCTGGGCCTGAACACCATCGAGGACTATCAGGCCAAGAGCCCATTCTTCGGTGCGACGATCGGTCGGTACGCCAACCGGATCGCCAAGGGCCAGTTCACGATCGACGGCACGAAGTACCAGATCCCGCCCAACGATGGGGTCAATGCGCTGCATGGTGGGGCGATGGGTTTCGACAAGAAGATCTGGGCCGCGGTCGAGATCGACGAGCACGACAAGGTGGGCGTCCAGTTCACCTATGTCAGCCCGGACGGCGAAGAGGGCTTTCCCGGGACCCTGACCATTGTCGTCACCTACACGGTCGACCGCAGCGGCGCTCTCACCATCCACTACCACGCCACGACCGACAAACCGACGATCGTCAACTTCACCAACCACGCGTACTTCAATCTGGGTGGCGAGGGCAACGGCGAGGTGTACGACCACGTCGCAATGATCAATGCCGACCGCTACACGCCGATCGACGCGACCTCGATTCCGCTCGGGCCGCTGCCGTCGGTATCGGGCACGCCGTTCGACTTCCGCCGGCCGCACACCTTCGGCGAGCGGATCCACGACGGCGTGGAGCAGATCGTGAATGCCCACGGATACGACCACAACTGGGTGCTGAATCGGCCGGCCGGCGCCCCGCCGACCCTGGCCGCGCGGGTGCAGCACCCGAAATCCGGTCGTACGGTGGAATGCTTCACCGACCAACCCGGCGTGCAGGTCTACACCGGAAACTTCCTGGACGCCACTGTGGTGGGCGCGAGCGGGCAGACCTACCGGCAGGGCGACGCTTTCACCCTGGAGACGCAGCATTTCCCGGATTCACCGAACCAGCCGAGTTATCCCACGACCATCCTGCGGCCGGGGCAGAAATTCGACTCGACGACCGTATTCCGCTTCGAGGCGCACTAGCGTCAGCCCGGCGCGGTCGGCCCGATGGGTCGGCCGTGCCGACTGTCCGGACCACGAACGAGGGACATCGTGGAATTCAGCAATCCCATTTATCCGTCGAATTTCGCCGATCCGTTCATTCTGCGTTCCGGATCGGACTATTACGCGTACGCGACCAACAACGGCCAAACGAACCTGCCGGTGTTGCGGTCGGACGATCTGGTGCACTGGACGCCGTCCAGTGACGCGATGCCGCGGCTCGGCGAATGGGCGGTGACCGGTGCCACCTGGGCGCCCGAGGTCATGTCGATCGGCGATTCGTACGTCGTCTATTACACCGCCCGTGGCGCGACCGAGGGCGTGCAATGCGTGGGCCGGGCCATGTCGGAGTCACCGACCGGCCCCTTTTACGACGATTCGGCGCACCCGTTGCTCTGCGACACCGACGGCGGGTCGATCGACGCCAGCCCGTTCCGGGATGCCGACGGCACCCTCTATCTCTATTGGAAGAACGACGGCAACGCGGTGGGCCGGGACACCTTTATCTACGGGGCCCGGCTGTCCGAGGACGGACTGCAGTTGGTCGGCGACGCGGTGCCGCTGTTCCGGCAGGATGCGGCCTGGGAGGGACACGTTGTCGAGGGGCCGGTGATGTGGCGGCACGACGGCCGGTATTACCTGTTCTATTCCGGAAATGCCTTTGACCGGGCCGACTATGCCGTCGGATACGCGGTCTGCGACGGACCGCTCGGCCCCTGCGTCAAGGCGGCCGAGAACCCGATTCTGGCCAGCGCCGGTCGGGCGGCCGGGCCCGGGCACTGCAATCTCATCGAGGTCGATGGCGTGACCTGGATGGTCTATCACGCCTGGAATGCCGGCGCCGTCGGCAAGCCGCCGGGTCGCACGATGTGGCTGGACCGGGTCGACTGGGCGGCCGGGAAGCCGGTGCTGCGCGGGCCGATCTCCGGGAGCCAGCCGGCGCCGTGACCAGATCAGCTGTGACCGCTCAGCCGGGCTGCACCGCGATCGCGAGCAGATCGAGGCTGTTGTCGATGTCGTCGGTGCGGATATCGAAATCCGCCGCCCGCACCGAGGCGACATCCGCCCGGAGCGAGGGATGCCAGGTCGCCGCCGGCCCGGCGAGTTGGGCGTCGATCAGCGAACCGCCGTGGCGCTTGTCGAGCCGGCGCAGCCGCCGGCCGTGCCAGACACCGTAAAGCCGGAGCATCGAAAACCCGGCGTCCGCGAGCAGGCCGCTCAATTCATCGGCGGACAATTCGCGGGTGTGGAACGGATTGAGCGGTGCCGTCTGTCCGGGGGAGAAGGTCAGCCGGTTCGGAGTGCTGAGCAGCAGGGTGCCACCGGGTCGCAACACCCGGGCCGTCTCGGCGAGAAAGGCGGGCTGATCCCAGAGATGTTCGATGACCTGCAGATTGACCACCACGTCGATGGCGCCGGTACGTACGGGTAATTGGGCCAGATTGCCGCGCACCACCCTGATGTCGGAATAGGTGCCGGCGACATGCTGCACAGCCGCCTCGTCGTAGTCGAGCCCGATCACCTTCGATGCCGTACGGGCCAGGCTGTGCGCTCCGTACCCCTCGCCGCAGCCGGCCTCGAATACCGTCGCGCCGCGGCACCACACGTCGATGGCGTCGTAGGCCGCCTCGTGCCGGCGGAACCAGTAATTCTCGACGGCAATGCCGGGCAGGGTGCGCTCACCGGTCAGCGCCAGCGGGTGGGCCTGATCCTGGCTCTCGCTGATGGCGCTCTCCCGGGTCAGGTGCGCTTCGGCCGGCGGCGGCTGGCGCTCACCACGAGCGCGACGACCACCAGCACGATCGTGATGAGCACGATGATCCAGGTCAGGTGCAGCAGGCGGAGCACGCCGACCGGGACCAACACAGACAGCGCCCACAGCAGCATCCGTCGCATCGCGCACCTCCGAGGGTTTGACTTGAGACGATACCGCGTAACCCGTGACCAGGCTCACGACCCCGGCCGCCCGCCGCTCGATGCTACTGGTGGGTAACATGCAGACTGGTGCACGCGTACGCTCGCGCCAATGGAGACCGAGCAGGGAGGGTCAGCCGCCGATGAATATCGTCGTACTCGTCAAGCAGGTGCCCGATACGTGGTCCGATCGGAAATTGCGGGATGACGACCGCACGGTCGACCGTGATGCTGCCGACGCCGTCTTCAACGAGATGGATGAGCACGGCGTTGAAGAGGCGTTGAAGCTCAAAGAGGCGCACGGCGGCGAGGTCACCGTCCTGTCGATGGGCCCGGAGCGGACCAGCGAAACAATCCGTAAGGCCCTGGCCATGGGTGCCGACAAGGCCGTGCACGTCACCGACGAGGCGCTGCACGGGTCCTGCGCCGTCGGTACCTCCGCCGTGCTGGCGGCGGCACTCAGGACGCTGGAATTCGACGTCGTCGTGGTCGGTACGGAGGCGTCGGACGCCCGCGTCGGCGCCCTCGGTGCGATGCTCGCCGAGCGGCTGGAGGTGCCGGCCCTGACCGGCGCGCGCAGCGTCTCCATCGACGGTCAGACGGCGCGAATCGAGCGCCAGGTCGACTCCGGCTTCCAAACCGTCGAGGCCGACCTGCCCGTTGTGATCAGCGTGATCGAGAAGATCAACGAGCCGCGCTACCCGTCGTTCAAGGGCATCATGGCGGCGAAGAAGAAGCCGGTGCAGACCCTCGGCATCGCCGACCTCGGCCTGGACGCCAACGACGTCGGCCTCGCCGGCGCCACCAGCGAGGTGGTCGACTTCGCGCCCCGTCCGCCCAAGCAGAAGGGCGAAATCGTCTCCGACGAGGGAGCCGGCGGTGTGCAGCTCGCCGATTTCCTCAGC
Organism: Mycobacteriales bacterium; assembly: GCA_036267955.1. Classification (GTDB taxonomy): domain Bacteria; phylum Actinomycetota; class Actinomycetes; order Mycobacteriales; family QHCD01; genus DATAVB01. The sequence goes on from DATAVB010000046.1 coordinate 42,493, forward strand.
GCCCAGAAAATTATCTGACCGAAGATCACTGCGGAGGTAGCTATGTCTGACGTTCTGGTCCTGGTCGAAGATTCCGACGGCGCACCGAAAAAGGTGACCTTCGAGCTGCTGGCCGCCGCCCGGCAGCTCGGCGAGCCGGCCGCGGTCGTCACCGGCCCGGCCGGCACCACCGATGCCCTGACTGACGCGCTCATCCAACACGGCGCCGAGAAGATCTACGCCGCCGAGTCCGACGACATCGACGCGTTTCTGGTCGCGCCGAAAGCCGAGGTGCTGGCGAAACTGGTGACCGACAAGTCCCCGGCCGCGGTGCTGATCGCGGCGACCGGTGAGGGAAAAGAAATCGCCGGCCGGCTCGCTGTCAGGACCGGTTCCGGTTTCCTCACCGACGTCGTCGATCTCACCACTGAAGGCGTCGGCACCCAGTCGATCTTCGGTGGCGGGGTCACGGTGCATTCCAGGGTTCGCGTCGGCACCCCGATCTTCACTCTGCGCCCCAACGCTTTCGCGCCGGTCGACCAGGCCGGCGCCGGTGCCCGCGAGGACGTCGAGGTGGCGTTGTCCGCCGCGGCCAGGGGCGCGCGAGTGGTCGACCGGCAGCAGGAGGACAAGGGCGATCGGCCGGAGCTGACCGAGGCGCAGATCGTCGTCTCCGGTGGCCGGGGTGTCGGGTCGGCCGACAACTTCGCGCTCATCGAGAAGCTGGCCGATTCACTCGACGCCGCGGTCGGCGCCTCCCGGGCCGCGACGGACGCCGGGTGGTATCCGCATCAGCACCAGGTCGGCCAGACCGGCGTGACCGTCTCACCCCAGCTCTATCTGGCGGTCGGCATTTCCGGTGCGATCCAACACCGGGCCGGCATGCAGACCTCCAAAACGATCGCGGTCATCAACAAAGACCCGGAGGCGCCTATTTTCGAATTGGCGGACTTCGGGGTCGTCGGCGATCTCTTTACCGTGGTGCCGCAGCTGACCGAGGAAATTGGCAGGCGCAAGGGCTGAGCGACATGCGGATCTATCTCTCCTCGGACATGGAGGGGACGGCCGGGATCGTGGACTGGGCGCAGTGCGTCGGTCCCGGTCCGTTGTACGAGGAGGGCCGCGAGCTCCTGCTCGCCGAGGTGAATGCCGCCATCGACGGAGCGGTGGCGGCCGGGGCGAACGAGATCGTCGTCAATGACTCGCATTCCACGATGCACAATCTGCCGCCGACGCGACTGCACGCCCGGGCCGAATACCTTTCCGGCCAGGCGAAACCGCTGTACATGATGGAGGGTCTGGACGCGTCGTTCGACGCGGTCTTTTTCATCTCGTACCACGCCTCGGCCGGCACCGCCGGCGTGCTGTCGCATACCTACAATCCCGCCGCATTCGCCCGGATAGAACTCAACGGGACGGTGGCCGGCGAGTCCGGCCTCGGCGCGCTGGTGGCACAGGCACACGGTGTGCCGGTGGTGCTCATCACCGGCGACCAGTTCGTCGGCCCGGAGGCCGCGCCGTTCTGCCCCGGAATCGAGACGGTGCGGGTGAAGGATTCGGTGAGCCGTACGGCCGCGCGCAGCCTGCATCCGGAGGAGGCCTGCGTACGGATCAGGGCCGCCGCCGAAAGGGTCGTCCGACGGCTCGCCGCCGGCGAATTCCGGCCGCCTGCGATCGACCTGCCGGCCGCGCTGCGAATCGAATTCCGGACCGATGAAATGGCGGGCGCCCTCGAGGTGCTCGGCGACCGGGTCGAGCAGACCGGCCCGCGCACCGTGACGGTCACCGATGACGAGCCGCTGCGCCTTTTCCGGACGTTTCTGGCGATCAACACGCTGACCCGCCCACTGGCTCTCGTACGGTAGGGCCGCGAGGCCTAGGACCATCGGCCTAGGCCGACCCGGTAGAAATGCCAGGGCCGCCGGGTCCGCCGCTGCGTAGTCTCAACAGCTGTGACGACCACCGAAAACTCCGCTGAGGCGCAGACCGAACCACCGCCGAACACCAGCCTGCTGAGCGGTGCGCACCGCACGGCCACGATCGGCATCCTGATGGTCGTCACCCTGATCGCATTTGAGGCGATGGCCGTCGCCACCGCAATGCCGACAGCGGTCGCCGCGCTGCACGGCCTGGCCTATTACGGCTGGCCGTTCACCGGCTTCCTCGTCGCCAACGTGGTCGGCGTCGTCGCCGGCGGCGAGATCTGCGACCGCGACGGCCCGCGCCGCTCGCTGCTGGCCGGCCTGGCCGTCTTCACCGCCGGGCTGATCGTCGCCGGTGCGGCACCCGACATGGCGGCGTTCGTGTTCGGCCGGGCGGTGCAGGGGCTGGGCGGCGGGCTGGTCATCATCGCGGTCTACATCGTGATCGCCGAGGTGTACGACGATCGGCTCCGGCCGCGCATCTTCGCCGCGCTGTCAGCAGCCTGGGTGCTGCCGTCGCTGGTCGGTCCGGTGATCTCCGGGGCGTTGACCCAGCACCTGACCTGGCGCCTGGTCTTCCTGAGCATTCCGCCGTTCATCGTGCTGGCGCTGCTGTTGATCATGCCGGCGTTACGGTCGCTGGCGCCGCATCCAAGCTCCGGGGCCCGGCTGACCCGGTGGCGGATCGCGCTGATCGCGGCTATTGGAGTGGCGACGCTGCAGTACGCCGGGCAGGAACTGCACTGGCTGTCACTGCTGCCGTTCGTGATCGGTCTGGTGCTGCTCGTCGGCGCGCTGCGCCGGCTGCTGCCGGCCGGCACCGTCCGGGTACGCCGCGGCATGCCGGCGGTGGTTGCATTCCGCGGCATGCTCGCCGGCGCGTTCTTCGCGGTGGACTCGTTCGTGCCGCTGACCCTGAGCCACCTGCATGGCTACGGCGCGACCCTGGCCGGGATGCCGCTCATGATCGGCGCCCTCGGCTGGTCGGCCGGCTCCTGGGTGCAGGGGCACCGCCAGCAAGCCCACCGGCACCGCTACGTGCGGGCCGGGTTCGGTTTCGTCGCGATAGCCGCCCTCACCATGAGCACCCTCACGCTGCACCAGACCCCGGGCTGGGTCGCCTATCTGGCCTGGCTGGTCGGCGGCGCGGGGATGGGGCTCGTAATGCCGACGCTGTCGTTGCTGGTGCTGGATTTCTCGCCGGTGGCCGAGCGCGGGAAGAACAGCTCTGCCCTGCAGATCTGCGACGTCATCGGCAGCGCGCTGTGCGTCGGGGTCGGCGGCGTCATGGTCGCGGCGGCGGCCCATTCGCTGTTGTCCCTGCCGGTGGCGCTGCGGCTGGTGGATATCACCATGGCCGTGCTCGCGCTGTCCGGATCGGTGCTGGCCGGGCGCGCCCGGGGCGTGCGTCAGGACGGGTAAGGGCGGGCTGTGGCAGCATGCTCGCATCATGGTGATTCGGTCCGACCTGCTCGGCGGGCCCGCGGTTGAGAATGACCCCGGGGAATTGCGTGGTGCGTGGTTTCCCGGGCCGATTCCGCGACCGTCGCGCGCGCTGTTGACGGCGACCGGCTATGTGGCTGGTTGTCTTGCGGCGGTGCTGGTTCTGCTCGCGCTGCCGGCCGGCCGCTCGGTGTGGGACAGCCTGTGGGCCGAGGACGGCAAAGTATTCTTGTCGCAGTCGCTGACCGCGCATTGGTATTCGCCGGTATTCCGGCCCAGTGAGGGTTATATGCACCTCGTGCCGCGGCTGTTCGGATTCGGTGCGCGGGTATTTCCGGTGTCGGATGCGGCCGTGCTCTTCGGAGTGGGAAGCGCCGTGCTGCGGGCATTACTGGCGCTGTTCGTGTTCCGCGCGTCGGCCGGCCACGTGCGGTCGGCGCCGTTACGCGCTTTCCTGGCGGTCTTTCTCATTCTCGTACCGTCGGGGGAGACGCTCGACAATGTCGCGAATCTGCATTGGTATCTGCTGTACGCCGCCATCTGGGCGGCGCTGTGGCGTCCCGCATCCCGCTGGGAGAACGCGATGGCGGCCATCGTCGTCGCGGCGGCGGTGTGCAGCGACCCGCTGACCCTCATCATCGCGCCGATCGTGCTGGCCCGGTGCATCACACTGCGCCGGCGCCGCGATCATCTGGTGACCGCGGGCTTTCTTGTCGCGACCGTCGTGCAATTGACGGTTGTCGCCGGAGCCAGCCGGGTCCAGGTCCGACCGGTCGGCTGGGTGGAGATCCTCCGCGCCTACGACGCGCGCATTCTGGTGGCGTTGCTGACCGGACACAGCGCGGCCGGACACCTGGTCACCGGATCACTCCGGATCGCGGTGCTGCTGCTGGCGGTGGTCCTACTCGCCATGGTGCTCCTGCCCGGCCTCCGGGCCGACCGACCCACCGCCGCCCTCGTGCTCTACCTGATCGCGGCGAGCCTGGTGCTCTTCGCGCTGGGGTGGCGCCACTCGTTGGGCACGGTGGCGCGGCCGAGCCGTGACCTGAACGGCAACAGCCGGTACGACGTGGTGCCCATGCTGCTGGTCGTGACCGCCATCGTGGTTGGCATGAAATCAGTGCTCAGCCGGTCGGCGATCGGCCACCGTGTTCGGTTGCGCCTGGCCGGCACGGGCGTCGCTGTCGCGGTCGTGCTCGCCGCCGCGGCCCTGTCGATCTCGTCGGTCTCGGGCGCCAACGCAGGCCCGACGTGGCGTGCCCGGCTCGACCTCGCCCGGCACGCGTGCCGGACGACGACGATGGCCCTGGTCGCGGTTCCGGTCGACCCCGGGCCGCCCTGGGCGGCCCGCATACCCTGCGCGCGCCTCACCGCCAGATAGCCGCCGGTAGTCTGGTGTCCGATGAACTACCTCGACCACGCCGCCACCACCCCGATGCTCCCCTGCGCGATTGCCGCGATGGGCGAGCAACTCGGTCGGATCGGCAACCCCTCGTCCCTGCACGGCTCCGGCCGGCAGGCCCGGCGGGTGGTGGAGGAGTCGCGTGAGCTGATCGCCGAGCGCTACGGCGCCGCACCCGCCGAGGTGGTGCTGACCGCCGGCGGCACCGAGGGCGACAATCTCGCGGTGAAGGGGCTGTACTGGGCCCGTCGCGCCGCCGACCCGCGCCGGCGCCGGCTGCTGGTGAGCGGGGTCGAGCACCATGCCGTACTCGATGCCGCGCAGTGGCTGGCCGACCGGCAGGACGCGGTGGTCGAGTGGCTGCCGGTCGACCGCGCCGGCCGGGTGGAGCCGGAGACGCTGACCCGGGCACTCGCCGCCGCCGATGACGTGGCCCTGGTATCTGTGATGTGGGCCAACAACGAGGTCGGCACGATCGAACCGATCGCCGAGCTGGTCGAGATCGCCCACGCACACGGCGTTCCGTTCCATAGCGACGCGGTGCAGGCCGCCGGCGTGCTGCCGCTGGACTTCGCCGCCAGCGGGGTGGATGCGCTGACCCTCAGCGGGCACAAGCTCGGCGGTCCGGTTGGGGTGGGTGCGTTGCTGCTGCGCCGGGACGCCACGCTGGAGGCGGTGCTGCACGGCGGGGGCCAGGAGCGCGACGTCCGGTCCGGCACCCTCGACGTCGCGGGCGCCGCCGGGTTCGCCGCTGCCGTCCGGGAAGCTACGGCGCATCGCGACGACCACGTCCGGCAGCTGACCGCGCTGCGGGACGACCTGGTGGCCGGCATCCGGCGCGCGGTTCCCGACGTCGTCGTCAACGCCGAGACGGTCGACCGGCTGCCCGGCATCGCCCACGTCACTTTCCCCGGTTGCGAAGGGGATGCCGTGCTCATGCTGCTCGACGCCGCCGGGGTGGAGTGCTCGACCGGGTCGGCCTGTTCCGCCGGTGTGGCGCGGGCCAGCCATGTGCTGCTGGCGATGGGCGTCGCCGAGCCCGAGGCCCGCGCGTCGCTGCGGTTCTCCTTCGGCCACACCTCCACCGATGACGACGTCGTCGCCGCGGTCGAGGCCATCGGCCCGGCGGTCGGGCGGGCCCGGCAGGCCGGGGCCCAACTGGCGGGAAGCGGCCGATGAGGATTCCTGCCGCGGAGCGGCGGCTAAAGATACTCGCGGCGATGTCCGGCGGGGTGGACTCCGCGGTGGCGGCGGCCCGCGCGGTCGAGGCGGGACACGACGTCACCGGCGTACATCTTGCGCTGTCCGCGGCGCCATCCTCCGTCCGCACCGGCGCCCGCGGGTGCTGCACGGTGGAGGACTCCCGGGACGCTCGCAGGGCGGCCGACGTGCTCGGGATTCCCTTCTACATATGGGATCTGGCCGAGCGGTTCCAGGCCGACGTGGTCGATGACTTCCTGGCCGAGTACGCCGCCGGCCGCACGCCCAACCCCTGCCTGCGCTGCAACGAGAAGATCAAGTTCGCCGCCGTGCTCGACCGGGCGCTGGCGCTCGGCTTCGACGCGGTGGTGACCGGCCACCACGCCCGACTCGCCGACGGGCAGCTTCGCCGCAGCGTCGACTTCGGCAAGGACCAGTCGTACGTGCTGGCCGTCTGCACCGCCGAGCAGCTGTCCCACGCGATGTTCCCGCTCGGCGACACGACGAAGGCCGAGGTGCGGGCCGAGGCCGCCCGCCGCGGGCTCGGTGTCGCGGAAAAACCCGACAGCCACGACATCTGCTTCATCGCCGACGGAGACACCCGTGGCTTCCTGGCCGACCGGCTCGGCGAGCGACCGGGTGACATCGTCGAGGACGGCACGGTGGTGGGCCAGCACTCCGGTGCCTTCGGCTACACGGTCGGCCAGCGGCGCGGTCTCGCCCTCGGCCGGCCGGCCCCGGACGGTCATCCCCGCTATGTGCTGTCGATCGAGCCGGTCTCCAATACCGTCACCGTCGGCCCGCGCGACCGGCTGGCGATCACCGACGTGACCGGCGTACGTCCAGTGTGGACAGTCGGTACGCCGCCGGCGCCGTCGTTCGACTGCCTGGCCCAGGTGCGGGCCCACGGCCGCGTCTCGACCGCGACCGCGACGCTCACCGGCGACGGCCTCAGCGTGCGGCTGCACGAGCCGCAGCGCGGAGTGTCGGCCGGGCAGGCGATCGTGCTCTACGACGGCGACCTGGTGCTCGGCTCGGCGACCATTGAGAAAGCCGCCTAGTGACCGTTCCGGCCACGCTCCAGGTCGCCGCGGGGATTGCCACCGGTGTCGGGTCACTGCCCGGTGACGACCCGATGGAGGCCTGCCGGCTGGTCCTGGGTGAGCTGCCCGACCTGCCGCACCTGCCGGAGTTGCCCGGCCGCGGCCCCGGCGCCGACATGATCGGGCGGACGGCCGCGCTGCTGGTCGATCTCGCGGTCGACCTGCAGCCGTCCGGCTGGCGGCTGGTCCCCAACCGGGGCATCGATCTGCGGCGCGGCAGCGATTTCCTGTCGCGCGACCTGGATGCGCTGGAAGAGGTCGCCGAGGGCTACACCGGGTTGCTCAAGGTGCAGGCCACCGGGCCGTGGACGCTTGCCGGGTCGGTCGAACTGCCGCGCGGTGACAAGGTGATCGCCGACCCGGGCGCGACCCGGGATCTGCGTGAGTCGCTCACCGAGGGGCTGCGGCTGCATCTCGCGCAGCTTCGCCGCCGGGTCCCCGGTGCCTCGCTGCTGCTCCAACTCGACGAGCCGTCGCTGCCGATGGTGCTGGCCGGCCGGGTGCCGACCGCGAGCGGGTACGGAACCCTGCGGACGGTGGAGGAACAGACCGCGGTGCAGTCGCTGGCAGCAGTGCTGGATGCGGTGGACACTCCGGTGCTGGTGCACTGCTGTGCCGCCGGGGCGCCGTTGGACCTGCTCCGCCGGGCTGGCGCCGCCGGCCTATCGATCGACGCGAGCCTGCTGCGACCGGCCGACGATGACGCGCTCGGTGTCGCGGTCGAGGCCGGGCTGCCGCTCTTCCTCGGCGTCGTACCGGGCACCGACCGCGATCTGTCCACAGTGGACCGTACGGCCGATGTGGCGCGCCGGCTCTGGCACCGGCTGGGTTTCGCGCCGGACAAGCTGGGAGCCGGTGTCGTGCTGCAGCCCAGTTGCGGGCTCGCCGGCGCCAGCCCCGAGTACGCCCGGCGGGCGCTGCGTCGGGTCCGGGACGCGGCCCGGATCCTGACCGAGGAGCCCGAACCGGGCTGACCGCCGGCGTCCCGCTGAGGATGCCGCGTTTGGGTGACACGATCTTGCGAGGTCGAGCGGGCGGCGTTCCGATGCCCGTCGGCGCCGGCCACTAGGGTCGGGTCCGGACTATGTCGGCAGAGAGTCGGCAGAGAGTGGGTGCAGCACGGTGGACCGTTCTTCCTCGGCGGTACGGGCCGGGATCGTGTGGTCGGTCCTCGGGGCCGAGCTCGATCGGCGGGAGTCGGCGGCCGATGTGCTGGACGTGGGCGGCGGCAGTGGCGTGCTCGCGGTCCCGCTGGCCGAGCGCGGTTGTGCGGTGACGGTGGTCGACACCAGCGCGGACGCATTGGCCACCTTGCGCCGCCGGGCGGCCGAGGCCGGGGTCGCCGACCGGGTGCGCGGCCTGCAGGGCGACGTCGACGGGCTGCTCGATCTCGTCGAGCCGGCCGGCTATGACCTGGTGCTGTGCCACAGCGTGCTGGAGTTCGTCGACGATCCGACCGTGGCGGTGGAGATCCTCGCCGGGGCGATGCGGCCGGGCGGCGCGGTCAGCCTGCTGGTTGCCAACCGGGCCGCCGCGGTGCTCGCCCGCGCACTCGGCGGTCACCTCGCCGACGCCCACCGCGCGCTCTCGCGCGGCGACGGCAGGTGGGGCGCGGCCGACGGCGTGCAGCGCCGTTTCGACGCCGAAGCACTCGCGGCGCTGCTCAATCCGGCCGGACTGCAGGTCGAGTCGGTGCACGGCGTCCGGGTCTTCGCCGATCTGGTGCCTGGCGCCGTGCTGGATCGGGAGTCCGGTGCGCTGGAAGAGCTGCGGCTGCTGGAGGCGGCGGCGTCGGCACTGCCGCCGTACCGGGATATCGCCGCGCAGCTGCACGTTTTGGCCCGCCGCTGATCGGTTGCCGTTGTCTGTCGGTGTCGCCGGGTAGCGTGCGGTCGGAGTCGGGGCGACCCGACCAGCCGCAGCTGGCTGGTCGGCAATACGGAGTCGGGAGGTGCGGTGGGGCGCAGTCAGTCCGTGCCGCGGTCCGGGCCGCAACAGGGCCCGCTGGCCGACGACACCGGCTGCGACATCCTGCACGTCGACATGGACGCGTTCTTCGCGTCCGTCGAGGTGCGCAGCCGCCCGGAGTTGGCCGGCAAGCCCGTGATCATCGGCGGCATCGGTCCGCGCGGCGTGGTGAGCTCGGCGAGTTACGAGGCCCGGCGGTACGGCGTGCGCAGCGCGATGCCAATGTCGCGGGCGCGGCGCCTGTGCCCGGCCGCCGCGGTGATCGCGCCCGACATGGCCGGGTATGCCGAAGCCTCCCGGGCGATCATGGACATCTTCGCGACGGTGACGCCGCTGGTTGAGCCGCTCTCGCTGGACGAGGCCTTCCTGGACGTACGCGGCGCCCGTCGCCGGCTCGGGTCACCAGCCGCCATTGCCGCCTCGATCCGGGCCACCGTCTCCGCGCAGGAGCGGCTGACCTGCTCGGTCGGGATCGCGCCGACCAAGTTCGTGGCCAAGATCGGCTCCACCCGCTGCAAACCCGACGGTCTGCTGGTCATCCCGGTCGACGGGGTGCTCGACTTCCTGCATCCGCTGCCGGTGGGTGCCCTGTGGGGGGTGGGGGAGCGCACCGAGGAGCAGCTGCACCGGGTCGGGTTGCGGACGATCGGCGATGTGGCCCGGGTGCCGCAGACCCGGCTGCAGCGACTCGTCGGCACGGCCGCCTCGGCGCACCTCTCCGCTCTGGCGCACGGCCACGATCCGCGTCCGGTCGTGCCGCACGAGCCGGACAAGTCGATCGGTGCGGAGGAGACGTTCGACACCGACGTCGGCGACGTGCGGGTGCTGCACCGCGAGCTGCTCCGGCTCTCGGCCAAGACCGCGGCCCGACTGCGTTCCTCCGGGCAACGCGGCCGGACCGTCTCCATCAAGGTTCGGTTGCCCGACTTCACCACCCTGAGCCGATCCCGGACGCTTGGTCAGGCGACCGACTCCGGACAGGAGATCTACGCCGTGGCGCGAGCCCTGTTCGACGCGGTGGATCGGGCCGGCGCGCCGATCCGACTCATCGGCGTCCGGCTGGAAGGCATCGTGCAGGTCGCCGGAACGGCCGAGCAGCTGCAGCTCGGCACCCCGGAGAACGGCTGGCGCCAGGCCGACCAGGCCGTTGACGCGGCGTCGGCCCGCTTCGGCAGCGACGCGATCCGCCCGGCGACGCTGCTCGCCGACGGACCGTCGACCCGATCCGCCACGCCGGGTCGCAACACGCGGTGGGTCGCCCGCGACGCCGCAGTTGAGCGACCAGCCGGGCGACCGGCCGGTCTGGAGTAAATGGGCGTTTCGTACCCCTGACTGGAGCCCGGACAGGGCCCGAAGACCCATTGCGGCCACCAGAAGATGTATCAAGTCCGGACCTGTCAGTGAGTCCGGCTTTCGCACCTGCCCGCGGACTCGTATCCTCAGAGTCAGACAGGTCTTGGGGATCTGTTGGTGTGATCGACCGCCGCGAGGTTTCTCCCGCAGCGGGTGCGTCGCTGGGAGGAGCACCGTGCCGCTCTCGGAGCATGAGCAGCGCCTGCTCGAGCAGATCGAGCAAGCGCTCTACGCCGAGGACCCGAAGTTCGCCTCGACGGTGCGCTCGACTGACCTGCGCACCGTCGCTCGACGACGGATGCGCCTCGCCGCTGGACTGTTCGTCGTCGGACTCGGAGTCCTGATCGCCGGTGCCGTTTACCCCTACATGCTCGGCGGGACGTTCCCGGCGTTGGGGGTTCTCGGCTTCTGCATCATGCTTGCCGCCGCCGTCTACGGCTGGTCACAGTACAAACGCCGGCTGGGTCGGCCCGATTTGCGGGTCGCCGGCAGCGAAGGTCCGAGCGTTCAACGGGTCCACAAACAGCGGTCCTCGCCGCTGCACCGTCTGGAGGAGCGCTTCAAACGCCGCTTCGACGAGCGGTAGCTGTTCAATCGGTCGTCACATCGAGCGCCTCGTCGCCGCTGTCCGCGTCGATACCGCGCATTGGGCGGGCACTGACTGGATGCACTGACCACCGTCAGTCCCGGGAGACATCCCGGACTGACGGTGGTTTGTTGCTGCCTAGAGCCAATTTCTGGAGCGACCAGCGCGGTGGGCTGTGAGCGGTGGGCTGTGAGCGGTGGACCCTCAGCGGTGGGCATTGCCCGGGCGCACTGCCCGGCCCAGGCCGGACACCGCCGCGCTGACCCGGGCCGAGCCGCGTGTCATCGCCTCGGCGATGCTCTGCAGGACAGACGGGGGTGCAACGGTGATCCAGATCCGGCGCCAGGCGCCGGTCCGCGAGAGCAGTCCGGCCCGCGCCGCCCGCAGGGCCGTGGACAGGTCGGCGTCGATGCCGGCCTCGGCCGCGTAGCGGGCCCGTTCCTCGGCCAGCGCGACGATGCTCAACCCGGTCCGGGCGGTCGGATCCAGATCACGGTCGCCGGACAGCCGGGCCGCGGTGCCACGTGGTGACTCCGACGGGAGCAAGGGGATGCCGAGGTCGACCATCGTGGCCAGCACCTCCGACCAACAGGCGTGCGCCGCCTCGCCAGGTGAGGGGCCTCGGGCAGTCGCGTACCGCCGTCGCCGATATCGGTATCGCGCAACCGCGGGCAGAAACAGAACAACGAGCAGCGCAAGTACGCCGAGCAGAATGCCGACGGTCGCCGGGGCCGCGGATCCACCGGAGTTTGTGCCGTTCGATGGCCCACCGCCGCCGGCGAGTGGGTTCTGGCTCTGGGTGGTGCCCGGCAGCTGTGACGTCCTGGACGAGGGAGCCGTCGATGCCGCGGAGGAACTCGGCGTGGTGGTGCCCGGGCTGTTGGTCGCCTGCTGCCAGCCCGGCTGGGAGGTGTGCCCGTCATCGCGGGGGGTCGGGTCGAACTCGACCCAACCGATCCCGGCGAAGTATCCCTCGACCCACGCGTGCGCGTCGTGGTTGGTGACCTTCCAACTCTTGGACTTGTCGTCGTAGCTGCCCTGGGCGTAGCCCAGCACCACTCGCGACGGCACTCCGGCCAACCGCAGCATCACTGCCATCGCCGACGCGTACTGCTCACAGAAGCCCTGCTTCTGCTGCAGGAAGTTCGACAACGCGTCGGTGCTGGTCCCGGACTTGGTCTGCAGGCTGTAGCTGAAGCCCTGGGTGCCGTCGGTGAAGTAGTCGTCGATCGACTGCGCGCGCTCGTACGGGGTCTTGTCGCCGAGAATGATCTGTTTGGTGATGGCCTGGACCTTGGCCGTGACGATCGGCTCCTGCCCCCAACGCTGCATCATCGGGTCCTGCCTGGGAATGGCCCGGGACCGTCCCAACTCCTCCCTGGTGGGGTCCGGCTCCGCCGCCGTCACGGTGTAGGTGTCGCCTGAGGAGGTCGTCCGCTTGTCGCTCTCGATCTCGGAGCTGGCGCTGTCGTACGACCAGTCCTTGTCCGCGCCGGAGTTGACTCCGGTCGGCGCGTAGTAGATCGGCAGTCGGTTGTCGTGGTAGCCGGAGATCGTGATGGTGGCCTCGACCGACCGGGTGTGGTTCTCCTGCTGCAGGCTCTTGACCTGATCCGATACGGGCATCGACTTGGAGACCGGGACGAGTCGGGTCGGCGCCTGGCTGCGCCGCCAGCCGTTGGGCGTGTACTCGTCGAGCACCGTCACCCGCAGGTACCACGGGTCATCCTTGGTCTTGGATTTCACCGACAGGACCGGGAAGGTCTTCGACTGCTGCAGTGACCCCTGCAGCTGGGTGAACGGGTTGAGCCCCGAGCCGAGCGTCTGCGGACCGTCGCCGATCCCGGACGAGCCATGTCCGATGGTGCTGAGGACGTTGCGGGTGAAGCCGGGCACCAGCATCGGGATGATCAGTGCGGCGGCGACGGCGGCGACCCCGACCCGGCCGGCGGCGCCATGTCTCGGGGTGCGCACCACATAGTGCTCGGTATTGGCGCCGGCGGGATCGTCCGCGGTGACGACCCGGCCCCAACGGACCAGCCGCTCCCGTCCCTCCACCGCCAGCAGCAGCAGATATCCGGCACCGGCGCCGGCGAACTCGAAGAACAGTGTCCGCGCGCTCACCGCGGTGGCGACTGCGAACAGTGCGAGCAGGGCGAGGCCGGCGACAGCGGGACGTTGCACGGAGACCGCGATGAAGTCCACCACGATGGCGAGCAGGCCGACCGCGAGCGAGGTGAGTACGACGATGTCGGTCCGGGCCGGCACCGGAGCGGCTAGGTACTGGATGTCGTGCAGCCCGTCGGACAACGACGTCCCGAGCTCGGAGAGAGTCCGGCTGTTGGGCAGGATGTGGCCGTAGCCGACCTTCGAGGCGAAGGTGACGGTGTGGAAAACGAGCAGACCGAGGAACTGCAGGATCAGCGTCACCGCGGCCGGGGCGCGCAACCGCCGCAGCAGGATGCCGATCAGCGTCACGACCGCGACGGCGATCGTGGCGTAGCCGAACCAGCGCTGCTGGGCGAAGCCGCCGGCCAGTGGGATGGCGCCGAGCAGGGTCGCCACCCCGGCGGTCAGCGTGACCCGCGTCTGACCGGTCATGTGATGCCGCCCCGGGAGTCGGTCATCGGCGCCGGGCCGCGGTGAGCGTCGCGTACGAACTCGGCGTGGCGGGAGCCGCGTCGCCCTGCCGCCCCACTTTGCTCCACACCTGGGCGATCGGGGTGCGCCGGTCCGCGGCGAGCACCCGCCACCCCTGGGTGGCGAAGGCCTTGTCGCGCTGTGCCGCTGCCTTGGCCGATCGCTCGCGGCCGCTGGAGTCCATCGCCAACCACGAGTTCGGGTCAACGCAGATCGCGATGCTGGAGCTCAGTCCGGTCCGTACGTTGGCCAGTCGCCCCGCCTCGTCCTCGCTGATCCCGCCAACCACGGCGATCAACGTGCCTTCGCGGGCGATGCTGCGGGCCGCCGCGGACAGGCCGCCGAGCCCGCGGTTGCGGGTCAGCCGGGCGTCGGCGAGGGCGTCGAGCAGGACCCGTTCGGAGGCGACCCCGGCGATCGGGTTGGTGTTGTCGGTGATGAGGTTCAGTACGAAGCCGTTGCGCAGCAGGTGGACTCCGATGCTGGCCACCGCGGTCACCGACCACTCGAAGCTGGAGTTCGGCGCGTCGCCGCAGTGGGCGCTCGACCGGCTGTCCAACAGCAGTGTCGCGCGGGCCTGGCGCGGTCGTTCCTCGCGGCGGACCATCATCTTCCCGGCCCGCGCGGTCGACCGCCAGTGGACCTTGCGGAGGTCGTCGCCGTGCCGGTACTCGCGGGTGGCGGCATCCTCTTCGCCGCGGGCTGAGACCGAACGGGCGGTGGCGCCGGTGCCCGCCAGCCAGGCCCCGGGCAGGTGGGCCGGCGGCAGCGACTGCACCGCCGGGACGACGGTGAGCCGGTCACGGGCGGAGAAACTGCGGGTCAGCTCCACCAGGCCGAACGCGTCGGTCAGCCGGAGCCGCAGCGGCCCGACCGGGAACCGGCCGCGCACGTCGGAGCGGACCGAGTACCGGACCGTCCGGTGGGTGCCGGCACTGACCCGCTCGACCGTGAAGCGCGGCCGCCCGCCCAGGGTGTACGGCAGTTCGTCCTCGAGCAGCAGCAGCGAGGTCGGCAGCAGCGAAACATTGTGCAGCACGAGCTCGACTTCGGCGGTCTGACCCACCGCCACCCGGTCCGGCCCGATGTTGCGGGAGCAGGCCAGCTTGAACCGGGTGCGCGCCAGCGTCGCGACTGACAGGAGCGGCAGCGCGACCAGGAAGACGGCAACCCGCAACAGATCCTTCTCGCCGAGTAACAGCGAACACAGCGCCGCGGCGAAGCCGGCCGCGAGCAGGCATCGACCACGGGTGGTGAGGCCGCGCATCGCCAACCGCATAGGAGTTAGCCGCGCCCGCCGGCCCGGTGCGACGGCTCGTGGTGCGGCCGCGGATACCCAGGCTGCTGGCCGTTCTGGACGGCCGGGACCGGAACGCGCCGCAGCAGATCGGTGACGATGCTGTCTCCGGTGCGTTGGGCCATCTGCGCCTCGGCGGTCAGGATCACCCGGTGCGCCAGGACCGGAACGGCGAGCCGCTGAAGGTCATCGGGCAGTACGTAATTGCGGCCTTCCAGCGCGCTCTGGGCCTTGGCGGTGCGCAGCAGCTGCAGGGCGGCGCGCGGTGAGGCGCCGAGCGCCAGGTCGGTGCAGTGTCGGGTGGCGTTGACCAGATCGACGGCGTAGTGCCGGATCGGGTCGGAGACGTGGACCGTCTGGGTGGCGGCGATCAGGGCGCGCACCTCGGTGGCGGTGGAGACCGGACGCAGTGCGTCCAGCGGGTCGTTGCCGGCGTGGTCGAGCAGCATCGCCACTTCGGCCTCCCGGTTGGGGTAGCCCATCGACAGCCGAGCGGTGAAGCGGTCCCGTTGCGCCTCCGGAAGCGGGTAGGTGCCTTCCATTTCGATCGGGTTCTGCGTCGCGATCACCATGAACGGACTTTCCAGCTGGTACGTCGTCCCGTCGACGGTCACCTGACGCTCTTCCATGCACTCCAGCAGCGCCGACTGGGTCTTGGGCGAGGCCCGGTTGATCTCGTCGCCGACCACCAGGTTGGCGAACACCGCGCCCGGCTTGAACTCGAAGTCCCGTGTCTCCTGGTTGTAGACGCTGACCCCGGTGACATCGCTGGGCAGCAGGTCCGGGGTGAACTGCAACCGCCGCACCGAGCAGTCGATCGACTTTGCCAGCGCCTTGGCGAGCTTGGTCTTGCCGACGCCGGGCACATCCTCGATCAGGAGGTGGCCGCCGGCCAGCATCACGATCACGGCCAGCCGGACGACCTCGGGCTTGCCTTCGATGACCCGGTCAATGCTGTCGGTGATTCGTCGGGCCGCGTCCGCGAGGGAGGCCAATGGCGTGGTGGGCACGGCGTGCAGCGGATCGCCCGGCACCCCGTTCAGTGGCTGCTGGTGCGCCTCGGAGGAGTCTCCCAATGCGCTGTCGAGTACCACCGATCTCCTCCTCCGGCAGGGCCGCGCGGTGACGCGGCTCGGCAGCACGAGCGCCTCTTTGGGACTCGTCATGTTCCTGCCTACAGGCAGTCTGTCAAATCGTCGCGCGCTTCGCTTGCCGACCAGTTCGATAACGCCGGATTGGCCTCCGGTGTCCCCGGAAGTCCCGACGGCCGAGTTCTGTCGCCGGCCGCCGCCGGCCGCCGCCGCTGGCCGTCGCCGGCCGGCGCGGATGTGGCCGAGTGGAGCGGCCGTGGTGGCCCCGGTGGAGCGAGCGTCACCGATTGTGGGGGATCGTGGGGTATGGTGGCGCGAAGTGGTGGATGAGCTCCCAGTTGGGGGAGGTGGTGGCGATGTTTCTCGGCACGCACCATCCCCGGCTCGACGACAAAGGGCGGCTCTTCCTACCGGCGAAATTTCGCGAGGAGTTGGCGGAGGGCGTCGTGGTGACCAAAGGGCAGGAGCGTTGCCTCTTCGTCTTTCCGGTCGCCGAGTTCGGCCGGGTGACCGAGGCGCTGTCCGCGGCTCCGGTCACCGCGCGGGCCGTCCGGGACTACAGCCGCGTGTTCTTCGCCAGCGCCTCCGACGAGGTGCCGGACAAGCAGGGTCGGATCACCATCCCGGCGCCGCTGCGGCAGTACGCCGGACTGGAAAAAGAGTGTGTGGTCATCGGCGCGAACACCCGGGTCGAGATCTGGGACACCGCCAGCTGGGACACGTACCTCGCTGACCGCGAGCAGTCGTTCGCGGATCTGGAGACGGAGGTGCTACCGGGCGTGCTGTGACGACATCGACGCCGTCCCGGTCAGGGCGGACGTCATCCGCACGACGTGGCCTCCCCCCGCCAAGGGCCCTGGCGCACCTTCCCCGGTGCCAGGTCCCAGGCGGGCGGGGACCTCGCCGTACGGCGATCGGCAACCCGTGGGGGCGGGAAAGGACGTGAGGGTCGAGATGAACGAACGCATCACACCGGCGCCACCGGCTATACCACCGGGCGCCGCACCGGCTGCCACGCCGTCCCTCGCGGGCGAAGTGGGCGGCACCCTTCTCCTGTTGGCCCTCCTTGTTCTCGTCGTGGGGGTCGTTGTCACGGTCGCCCGGCTCGCGGGGCGGGCCTGACCGTGCCGCCGCCCGAGGACTCCCGACCCGATGACACCCGGCCCGACAGCTCACCGGCGCATATCCCGGTGATGTTGCCGCGGGTGCTGGCCTTGCTCGCTCCTGCCCTGCGGGACCGTCCGGCCACCCTCGTCGATGCCACCCTCGGCCTCGGTGGGCACACCGAGGCGTTGCTCGCCGATCATCCCCAGCTGATGGTGGTCGGGCTCGACCGTGACGGTGAGGCGCTGGAGCGCAGCCGGCGCAGGCTGGCCCCGTACGCGGAGCGGCTGCGGCTTGTGCACGCGGTGTACGACGAGATGCCGCAGGTGCTCGCCGATCTGGATCTGGACCGGGTCGACGGGGTGCTGTTCGATCTCGGGGTCTCCTCGCTGCAGCTGGACGAGCGCCGACGCGGCTTCTCCTATGCCCAGGACGCGCCGCTGGACATGCGGATGGATCCCTCCCAGGAGCTCACCGCCGCCGAAGTGGTCAACGAGTACGCGCCGCAGGATCTGGTCCGGATCCTGCGGCAGTACGGGGAGGAACGGTTCGCCTCGCGGATCGTCTCCGCTCTGGTACGGGAACGCCGATCCGGTCCGGTGACGAGCAGTGCCCGGCTGGCCGAGCTCGTGCGGGACGCCGTGCCGGCTGCCACCCGACGTACCGGCGGGCATCCGGCCAAGCGCACGTTCCAGGCGCTGCGCATCGAGGTCAACGGTGAGCTGGAGGCGCTCGCGTCGGCGCTGCCCGCGGCCCTGGACGCACTGGCTCTCGGTGGTCGCCTGGTGGTGATGAGCTACCAGTCGCTGGAGGACCGGCTGGCCAAGCGCGCGCTCGCCGCAGGTGCGGCGAGCCGGACCCCGGTCGACCTGCCGGTCGAGCTGCCCGAACACGGCCCGACGCTGCGGCTGCTCACCCGGGGGGCCGAAAGGCCGGACGAGGCCGAGCTGGCGGCGAACCCGCGGGCTGCGTCGGTCCGGTTGCGTGCCGTGGAAAGGGTCGCGTCATGACCGCCCCAGCGAAAGTGCGGACGCCGACCGGCGTCCGGACAAAGACTGCTACCCGGACGAAGACTGCTACCCGGGCGAAGACTGCTACCCGGACAAAGACTGCTACCCGGACAAAGACTGCTACCCGGACGGCAGCGGCCGGGGCGACGATCGCCCAGCCACGCCAGGCGAAGCCGGCGGCCCCACCCCGCCCGGTCAGGTGGCTGGTCGGCCCGACGCCACGCCGCGCGCCGCGGACCCCGTTCGTGCTGCTGATCATCGGATTGCTGGTGTTCGGACTGGTCGGCCTGCTGCTGCTCAACACGGCAACCGCCAGCTCGTCCTTCCGTGAGCGTTCCCTGCAGGACCGCAACAACGCGCTGACCCTGCGGCAGCAGGCGTTGCAGCGCGAGGTGAGCGCGATGGACGCACCGCAGGCGTTGGCCAAGGCCGCCGCGGGGCTGGGGATGGTGCCGGGCCCCGATCCGGCATTCCTGGAGCTGCTGAAGAACGGCTCGTCGAAGATCATCGGCGATCCGGGTGCGACCGCCGACCCGGTCCCGCCGCCACCAGCGCCCACCGCCACCCCTACGCCGACGCAGCGGAAGACGACCCAGCACAAGGCGACCCAGCACAAGGCGACCCAGCACAAGGCGACCCAGCACAAGGCGACCAACAAACCGACACCCGGCACGGCATCGTCGCCGCCGGCGCATCACACCACCGCAGCGCAGCACCAACAGGCTCACGGGGGTCACCGATGACGGCACAGCCGCCACGCAGACCGACGAACCGATCCGGACCGCAGACCCGCGGGTCCGGAGCACGGCCGGCGCCCCGGTCCACGGCCGGCGGTCAACCGCGCCGCGGGACCACTCAGCCACGGTCGGCCCAATCACGCACCGGCCAGTCACGGTCGGCGGCACCGCCCCGCTCCGCCCGGCCACGTACCGGTCAGCCACGCCGACCCGTGCCGTCGCGTACCCAGGCCCGTCGGCAGGCGCCCAAACGCAGGCCGACCCGGATGCTGCGGCTCGGAAACAGCCGGCGACGCATCACCATCGGCTTTGTCACGCTGGCCGTCCTCGTGCTCGTGCTCGGCGGGCGGCTGGTGCAGCTGCAGGGACTGGATGGCACGCACTACGCGACGACGGCCAGCAACCAGCGGACGTACACCCAGGTGCTGCCGTCCCAGCGCGGCAAGATCGTGGACGTCTCCGGGAATGTGCTGGCGTACAGCGTCGAGGCGCGTGCGATCTACGCGGACCCGAAGCTGATCAAGGATCCGGTCCAGACGGCCATGGCGCTGGCCCCGCTGCTCAAGCAGTCGCCCGGCGCGCTGGAGGCGCAGCTGGTCCAGCCCAAGGGCTTCGTCTATCTGGCGCACGGGCTGGAGCCGAAGGTCGGCGACCAGATCGTGAATCTCGGTCTGCCCGGCATCTATCAACTGCCCGAGTCCAAGCGGCTGCATCCGGCCGGCAATGTCGGCGCCAATATCGTCGGCTTCACCAACGCCGACGGCATCGGCCAGGCCGGCATCGAGCAGGCCGACGACAAGTCGCTGACCGGCTCGCCCGGACTGCTCAGCGCGATGTGGGGGCGGGCCGGGGAGATCATCCCGGCCAGCGTGCACAAGGACGACCCGGCGGTGCCCGGGTCCTCGACTCAGCTGACGATCTCCAGCGACCTGCAGTACTACGCGCAGAACGCGTTGGACGCGGCGGTCAAGGGCACCAAGGCCAAGGGCGGCCAGCTCACCGTCCAGGACGTCAAGACCGGCAAGGTCATGGCAATGGCCGCGACCCCGACCTACAACGCCAACAATCCGGGGGCCACGCCGCAGCTGCTGAGCAACCCGAATGTCTCGTCGGTCTTCGAACCCGGCTCGGCGAACAAACTCATCACCTTCGCCGGGGCGGTGCAGGACGGCCTCATCACGCCACGGACGCCGTTCACCGTCCCGGGCACGATCCAGGTCGCCGACCGGACCATCCACGACGACTGGGTGCACAGCCCGGTGAAGTGGACGGCCACCGGCATCCTGGCCAAGTCCAGCAACGTCGGCACATTGATGATCGCCGACAAGCTCGGGCCGAAGACCTGGATGGACTACGCGAAGAAGTTCGGCGAGGGCCAGCGGACCGGCATCGGCCTGCCGGCCGAGAGCGCCGGGCTGCTGCCGGCGATGAAGGACTGGTCGGGCAGCACGTTCGGCAACCTGCCGATCGGGCAGGGCGTCGCCGTCACCAGTCTGCAGCTGGCCAGCATGTACCAGGCGATCGCCAACGACGGGGTACGGATCCCGCCGCGGATCATCGAAAAGGTGACCGCGCCGAACGGCACCTCCACCACGCCGATCGCGCCGCCGAGCACCCGGGTGGTCAGCGCCAAGACCGCGGCCACCGTGCGCGACATGCTGCAGATGGTGACCCAGACCGGCGGCACCGCACCCAAGGCGGCAATCCCCGGCTACACCGTCGGCGGCAAGACCGGCACCGGTCAGCAGCTCAACTCCGCCTGTGGTTGTTACAGCGACAGCTCGTACTGGTCGACCTTCGCCGGCTTCGCACCGGCCGACTCGCCGCGCTACGTGATCTCGGTGATGGTCGACAGCCCGCAGACCGACTACATGGGTGGCGACGTCGCCGCGCCGCTGTTCCACCAGGTGATGAGCTACGCGTTGAAGCAGGGCGGAGTGCCGCCGACGGGGGCTGCGCCGGCTCATCTGCCGATCCTGGCGCAGTGACCGGTAGCCTTGCCAGCCGTGCCAACGACCAGCAGACCCCTCCGGCCGAAATCCGTCCGGCCGCGCTCTCTCGGCGATCTTGCCGACCTGCTCCGACTGCCCCGGCCGGTCGCTGACCCGACGCTCACCGGAGTCAGCCACGTCGCCCAGTCGGTGCTGCCCGGCGACCTGTACGTGGCCCGGCAGGGAGCGCGGGTCCACGGGGCCGACTTCGTCGGCGCGGCTCGGGACGCGGGGGCGGCCGCGGTGCTCACCGACCCGGCCGGCGCGACGCGGCTCCATGGCGCGCTGCCGGTGCTGGTGGTGGCCGACCCGGCGGCGGTGCTCGGGGCGGTGTCGGCCTGGCTGTACGACCGGCCGTCCGAGGCGTTCGCGCTGATCGGGGTCACCGGCACCAACGGCAAGACCACCACCTGCTACCTGCTCGAGGCCGGGATGCGCGCCGCCGGCCACGTCACCGGACTCATCGGCACCGTGGAGACTGTGATCGCCGGCGCGACCGTGCCGAGTGCTCGGACCACGCCGGAGGCGCCCGAGCTGCAGGCGTTGTTCGCGGCGATGCGCGAGCGGAAGGTCACCGCCGCGGCCATGGAGGTCTCCAGCCACGCCCTGGCGCTCGGCCGGGTCGACGGAACCGCTTACGCCGCAGGCATTTTCACCAACCTCAGCCAGGATCATCTGGATTTCCACGCCGACATGGACGACTATTTCGCCGCCAAGGCCAAGCTGTTCGACGGCCGGTCTGCGGCCGAGATCGTCAACGTCGACGACGAGTGGGCGGCCCGCCTGGTGCGGCCGGGCACGGTGACCGTCTCCGCGGCCGGGCAGCGCGCGGTCTGGAGCGCGGAACACGTGGTGGACACGGCCGGGGGCGGTACGGCGTTCACCGCAGTCGGCCCGGACGGCCTGCGGCTGGACGTGTCCCTTGACCTGGCCGGTTCGTTCAACGCCAGCAATGCGTTGCAGGCGCTGGCCGCGCTGCACGCCAGCGGGATCGACCCGGCGGCCGCCACTGCCGGCATGCGGCACGTGGCCGTGCCCGGCCGACTGGAGCGGGTCGACGCCGGCCAGGAGTTCCTCGCATTCGTCGACTACGCGCACAAACCAGGCGCGGTGGCGGCGATCCTGCGGGTGCTGCGGCCATTGACCAAGGGGTCGCTCATCATCGTGCTCGGCTGCGGCGGAGACCGGGATCGCGGCAAGCGGCCGCTGATGGGTGCGGTCGCGGCCCGGGCTGCGGACCTGCTTATCGTGACCGACGACAATCCGCGCAGCGAGGACCCGGCGGCGATCCGGGCCGAAATGAGAGCCGGCGCCGACAGCGTGCCGGGCGCCACCACAGTGGAGATTCCAGGGCGGCGGGAGGCGATCGCCGAGGCGGTACGCCGGGCTGGCGCGGGGGACACGGTCGTGGTCGCGGGCAAGGGACACGAGCAGGGACAGGAAGCAGGCGGCATCGTGACACCGTTCGACGACCGGGTCGTGCTGCGCGAACTCCTCGGGGGGCGGTCGTGATCCCGCTCCGGCTGGACGAGGTGGCCGCGGCGGTCGGTGGGCGACTGGTGGACGTGCCGGACCCGGCAGCGGTGGTCAATGGCACCGTCGAGTTCGACTCCCGGGCCGTCACCGCCGGCGGCCTCTTCGTCGCGCTGCCGGGCGAGCGGGTCGACGGGCATGACTTCGCCGCCCGGGCCGTACGCGGCGGCGCCGTGGCGGTGCTGGCCGCCCGGCCGGTCGGTGTTCCCGCCGTGGTGGTCGACGACCCGTTGGTGGCGCTCAGCGCGCTGGCGGCCGAGGTGCTGCGCCGGCTGCCGGACCTCACGATCATCGGCATCACCGGATCGGTCGGCAAGACCACGACCAAGGACTTCACCGCGGCGCTGCTGCGCCGGGTGGGAGCGACCGTCGCGCCGCCGGAGTCGTTCAACAACGAGATCGGGCATCCGCACACCGCGCTGAAGGCGGATGCCCAGACCCGCTTCCTGGTGCTGGAGAACAGCGCCCGCCGCATCGGGCATATCGCGGCGCTGTGTGCCGTCGCCCCGCCCCGGATCGGCGCGGTGCTCAATGTCGGCAGCGCGCACGTGGGGGAGTTCGGCTCACGGGCGGCGATCGCGCAGGCGAAGGGCGAGTTGATCGAGGCGCTGCCGGCCGAGGGGGTGGCGATCCTCAACGCCGACGATCCGCTGGTCGCCGCAATGCGCCCCCGTACGCAGGCGCGGGTGGTCACCACCGGAACCGCGGCCGACGCGGACTTCAGGGCGGTCGACATCCGGCTGGACGGCTCCGGCCATCCCAGCTACGTGCTGCTGGCGCGAGGGGAGAAGACACCGGTCACGCTGGCGTCGGTGGGGGAGCACCAGGTGCCGGCCAGCCTGGCCGCTATCGCGATCGCCGCTGAGGTGGGCCTGCCGTTGACCGAGGCCGCCGAGGTGCTGCGCGTGACCGGGCCGGCGAGTCGTTGGCGGATGGAGGTGACGACCCGCCCGGACGGCGTGACTATCGTCAACGACGCCTACAACGCCAACCCGGAGTCGATGGCCGCGGCGCTGCGCGCGGTGGCGGCGATTTCGACCGGGCGACGCGTCTGGGCGGTGCTCGGCGTCATGGCCGAGTTGGGGGCCGACACCGTGGCGGCGCACGCGGAGGCCGGACGGCTGGCCGCCGAGCTGGGGGTGGACCGTCTGGTGGTTGTCGGTGCGCAGGCCCGGCCGCTGCACGAGGCGGCGGTCGCCGAGCCGGGCTGGAGAGGCGAGTCGGTGGTGGTGCCGGATGTCCGGGCCGCCATCGAGTTGGTGACGACGCAGGTGATCACGGGAGACATCGTGCTGGTGAAGGCATCCCACGCCGAGGCGCTGGAGCGGGTGGCGCTGGCGCTACTGGGTGATCAACAGTGAAATCGGTCCTCATAGCGGCCCTGGTGTCGTTGGCCTTCTCGATCCTGTGCACCCCGTTGGCGATCCGGGTGCTGTCCCGGCGCGGCATCGGGCAGGAGGTCCGGGACGACGGACCCAAGTCGCACCTGGCCAAGCAGGGCACGCCCACCATGGGCGGCACGGTGATCATCATCGCCACCCTGCTCGGTTACGCCGTCGCGCACCTCTTCGTCGTCAACCAGAGCGGGCGTGGGCCGACCGCGTCGGGCCTGCTCGCGCTCTACCTCATGGTGGCGCTGGGCATCGTCGGCTTCCTGGACGACTACATCAAATTCAGCAAGCAGCGCAGCCTCGGGCTGAACAAGACCGGGAAGATCGTCGGTCAGGTGTTCGCCGGCATCAGTTTCGCCATTCTGGCGTTGCAATTCCGCGGCAGCCGGCATCTCACCCCCGCCTCCGTACACCTGTCCTTCGTCCGCGATATCGGCGCGATCAGCTTCGGCACGGTCGGATTCGTGATCTTCGCATTGCTGCTGATCACCGGGTTCTCCAATGCGGCCAACCTCACCGACGGGCTGGACGGCCTGCTGGCCGGCAGTTCCACGATGGTGTTCGGTGCGTACGTGGTGATCTCCTTCTACCAGTTCCGTAATGCCTGCGGTGCGATCAAAGGCACCACCGGCGGGTGTTACCAGGTCCGCGACCCGCTTGATCTCACGTTGATCGCGGCGGCCGCCCTGGGCGCCTGTTTCGGATTTCTCTGGTGGAACGCGTCACCGGCCCGCATCTTCATGGGTGACACCGGATCGTTGTCCCTGGGCGGATTGATGACGGCACTGGCGATCCTGTCCCGCACCGAGCTGCTGCTCTTTGTCCTCGGTGGACTGTTCGTCGTCGAGACGATGTCGGTGATGATCCAGGTGGCGGTCTTCAAGGCGACCCGAAAACGAATATTCAACATGGCGCCCATCCATCACCATTTCGAGTTGGCTGGATGGAAGGAAACGACGGTCATCACCCGGTTCTGGATCATCACCGGGCTGGCCGTGGCGTTCGGGCTGGGCGTGTTCTACGCCGAATACATCTCCTACGGGCTTCCTGGATGAGCAGCTTCACCGATGTCTCCGTCGTGGTGGTCGGCGCGGGGGTCGCCGGAGTCGCCTCGGCCGTCGCGCTGGCGAACGTCGGAGCCCGGGTTCGGGTGATTGCGGATCGGGTCACCGATCCCGACGGGCGGCTGGCCGCGGCCGGCATCCCGGTCGAGCCGGACACCGGGAAGCTTCCCGCCGGGACCGAACTGGTCGCCACCTCACCCGGCCTGCGCCCGACCCATCCGCTCTTCGCCGCCGCCGATGCGGCCGGGATCGAGGTGATCAGCGAGGTCGAACTTGCCTGGCGGCTCCGCCCAGCCGGCGCGGGCGCCTGGCTCGCGTTGACCGGTACGAACGGCAAGACCACCGCCGTTGGAATGCTGGAATCGATGCTGCGCGCCGCCGGGCTGCGGGCCGTGGCCACCGGCAACGTCGGCTTCCCGATCGCCGCCGCGGTCACCGCCGAGCCGGCGTACGAGGCGCTGGCGGTCGAGCTGTCCAGTGCCCAACTGCACTTCACCCGCTCGATGCGTCCGGCCGCCGCGGCGATCCTGAATGTGGCGCCGGACCATCTCGACTGGCACGGCACGATGCAGGCATACGCCGCCGACAAGGCGCGGATCTTCCACCCCGACGCGGTCAATGTGATCAACGCCGACGACCCGTGCTGCCGGGAGCTGGCCGCCGGGCTGCCGAACGTGGTGGGCTTCACGCTCGGGGAGCGGGCACCCGGCCAGCTAGGTGTGGTCGACGGCTGGTTGGTGGGCGCCGACGGCGCCAGGCTCGCGCTGGTCGAGGAGGTCCGGCCGGCCGGGCGGCACAACGTCGCCAACGCGCTGGCCGCCGCGGCCCTCGCCGGCGGCTACGGAATCTCCGCTGAGGCGATCCGGGCCGGCCTGCGGGCCTTCGTACCGGCGGGCCACCGCAACGAATTCATCGCCGTCGTCGACGATGTGTCCTATGTGGACGACAGCAAGGCGACCAACCCGCACGCGGCCGAAGCGTCGCTGACCGCGTACGACCCGGTGGTCTGGATTGCCGGCGGGCTGCTGAAGGGCGCGGACATCGACGAGCTCGTCGCGACCGTCGCGCCCCGGCTCCGGGCCGCGGTGCTGCTCGGGACCGATCGGCAGCAGATCGCCCACGCAATCACGCGACACGCACCGGATCTACCGGTGTTGCAGGTGGCGAACGACGACGATGAGCCCATGGTGCATGCGGTGTCGGAGGCCAGGCGGCAGGCCCGCCCCGGTGACACCGTGCTGCTGGCGCCCGCGGCAGCGTCGTTCGACATGTTCGCCAACTACAACGTCCGCGGGGACGCGTTCGCCGCGGCGGTACGAGCCCTGAGGCCCGGATGACCGCGGCGGCTGAAGCCAAGCTTGGTACCAGTGCCGATTCGGAGTCAGACTCCGAGTCGGCGCCGCGGCTGGCCGCCCTGCTCGACCGGCCGCTGGCCTCGTTCCACCTGATCCTGGTCACCACCGGCCTGCTCACCGTCATCGGAATGGTGATGGTGCTGTCCGCGTCGAGCATCGACTCGATCACCCTGACCCACTCGGCGTTCAGCGTGTTCAAGAAGCAGCTGATGTGGGTGGTGCTTGGCGCGCCGATCTTCTGGCTGGGCGTCCGGCTGCCACCGCGGGCGTACCGGCGGCTGGCCTACCCGGCGCTGATCCTGTCCTTCGTCGGCCTGCTCGCCGTGCTCGTTCCCGGCGTCGGTCTGCTGGTCAGCGGCGCGCGACGTTGGATCGACATCGGCCCGCTGCAGCTGCAGCCGTCCGAGCCGGCGAAGCTCGCCCTCGCGCTGTGGGGTGCGGACCTGCTGGTACGCAAGGAAAAGCTCTGCGGTCAGATGCGTCATCTGCTCATCCCGCTGGTACCGGTCGCGACGGCGGCGGCCGCGCTGATCATGCTGGAACCCGACCTCGGTACGACGATGTGCGTCGTTCTGGTGCTGTTCGGTCTGTTGTGGACAGTGGGTGCGCCGCTGCGGCTCTTCGGCATGATCGTGGGCGGCGCCGCCGCCGTCGTGGTGGCGCTGATCATCCGGGAGCCCTACCGGCTGGCCCGGCTGACCAGCTTCCTGCATCCCGCCTCGGACGCCTCCGGCAACGGTTATCAGGCCGTACGTGGACTGCAGGCCCTGGGTAGCGGCGGCTGGTTGGGTGTCGGGCTCGGGCAGAGCCGGTTCAAATGGGGCCTGCTGCCCAACGCGCACACCGACTACATCTTCGCGATCGTCGGCGAGGAACTCGGCCTGCTCGGCTGCCTGCTGGTGCTGGCGCTCTTCGCCGTGCTGGCGTACAGCGGGCTGCGGATCGCCCGCCGTACGACGGATCCGTTCGTCCGGCTCGCCAGCGCCTCGGTCACGATCTGGCTGACCGGCCAGGCCCTGATCAACATCGGCTACGTCACCGGGATGCTGCCGGTCACCGGCATCCCGCTGCCGCTGATCTCCTTCGGCGGAACGTCCCTGATCGCCACCCTCTTCGGGCTGGGCATGCTCGCCTCGTTCGCCCGGCACGAGCCGGAGGCGGTGGCCTCGCTGCAGAAGAAGGGGCGCAGCCGGTCGGCTCGGCTGTTCCTGCTGCCGGTCCCCGATCTCGGCTACCTCACGCCGGTCCGCAAGCGTCCGCGGCGCAGCCGACCGCCGGTGCCGGCGCCACGGCGGGCCGACGGGCCGGCCACCCGGCGCGGCGCCCAACCGCCCGCAGCGCGGACAAAGGCGGCGCAGCCGGGAAAGGCGGCGCAGCCGGGAAAGGCGGCGCGATCCGGCCGGACGGCGCAAGCTGGAGGCACCCAACAGTCCGGCGCCCGGCGCAGCACCGGTGCCGAGCGGTCCCGGGCCCGCCGTACCGTCCCGAATCCGCCGCCGAAGGGCAATCGCACCGGTACCGACGGGGGCCGGCGGCGGTGACCGGTCGGCCCGGCCGCCCTGTTTGTGCTCTGCCCGGTTACTCGGAAAGGATGGCGTCTTCGTGAACGCACTGTCGGTCGTGCTGGCTGGCGGCGGATCGGCCGGCCACATCTCACCGGCGCTGGCCACCGCGGACGCGCTGCGCCGGCTGGTCCCGGACGCGCGGCTCACGATGCTTGGCACCGAGCGCGGTCTGGAGACCCGACTGGTCCCGGCCCATGGCTACGATCTGGAGCTGATCCCCCCGGTGCCGCTGCCACGCAAGCCGACCCCGCAGCTGCTGGGCGTACCGAGTCGGGTCAACGCCGCGGTACGCCGGACGCGGGCCGTGCTGGCCGCGGTCGAGGCCGATGTGGTGGTGGGCTTCGGCGGCTATGTCGCGCTGCCGGCCTATCTCGCCGCCCGCGGACGGACCCCGCTGGTGGTGCACGAGGCCAATGCCCGGCCGGGCCTGGCCAACCGGATCGGCGCCCGCTTCGCGCAGGCCGTGGCCGTAGCCGGGCCGGGCATCCGGTTGCCGCACGCCCAGGTGATCGGCATCCCGCTGCGCCGCTCGGTGACGACGCTGGACCGGCCGGCCCGCCGGGAGTCCGCCCGGCTGGAGCTCGGCCTGGACCCGGACCGTCCGACGCTGCTGGTCACCGGCGGCTCCCAGGGCGCGCGTTCGCTGAACAACGCCGCGGCCGGTGCGGCTGCCGCGCTGGGCGCAGCTGGCGTACAGGTGCTGCACCTCACCGGACCGAAGAACACCGTCGAGGTCACCGCCGGTGCGGCGCCGTACGTCGTGCTGCCCTACCTGGACGAGATGGAAAAGGGCTACGCCGCGGCCGATTTCGTGCTGTGCCGCAGCGGCGCCAACACCTGCGCGGAGCTGACGGCCGTCGGCCTGCCGGCCGCCTACGTGCCGCTGCCGATCGGCAACGGCGAGCAGCGGTTCAACGCGATGGGGATCATCGCCGCCGGCGGTGGGCTGCTGGTCGACGATGCCGCGCTGACCTCGGACTGGGTCGCCGCACACGTGCTGCCGGTCCTCGCCGACACCGACCGGTGCGCGAAGATGTCCCGGGCGGCCGCCGACTTCGGTCATCCCGATGCCGACGATGCCCTGGCCCGGCTGGTCATCGCGGTAGCCGAAAAGCGTTCTGTGACAGGGAAATCATGAGGAGTAGTCGATGAGTAGGGTCCAGTCCTCCGACGAGCTGGGCCGGGTGCACTTCATCGGTGTCGGCGGCATCGGAATGAGCGGCATCGCGCGGATCCTGCTGGCCCGCGGCAGCACGGTCTCCGGCAGCGATGCCAAGGACTCGACCGGGGTCGAGGCGCTGCGCCAGCTCGGCGCTACTGTCTACATAGGACAGCGCGCGGAGAATGTCGAGAACGCCGACACGGTCGTGGTTTCCACGGCGATCCGGGAGAGCAACCCGGAGCTGGTCGAGGCACGCCGGCGCGGCCTGCGGGTGATCCGCCGGGCCGCCGCCCTGGCCGCCGTGATGGCGGGCCGGCGCGGTGTTGCGGTGACCGGCACCAGCGGCAAGACCACCACGACCTCGATGCTGACCGTCGCGGTCCAGCACTGCGGCGTCGATCCGTCCTTCGCCATCGGCGGCGACCTGGGAGAGTCCGGCTCCAACGCCCACCAGGGCACCGGTGACCTGTTCATCGCCGAGGCCGACGAGAGTGACGGTTCGTTCCTGCTGCTCGCTCCGGACGCCGCGATCGTCACCAACGTCGAGGTCGACCACCTCGACCAGCACGGCACTCCGGAGGCATACGCCAAGGCGTTCGACGACTTCCTCGGCCGGCTGCACCGGCCGGGCATCCTGGTCTGCTGCGCCGACGACCCGGGCTCGCGCCGGCTGGCTGAGCTGGCCCGCGACACCATCGGCACCGTCCGCACCTACGGTGAGGCGGCCGACGCGGACCTGCGGCTGACCGACATCGACATCACTGCAACCGGCACCAGCTACCAGGCGGTGCTCGACGGCGGGACCCCGGTGCCGATCGAGATCTCGGTGACCGGCCGGCACATGGCACTCAACTCCGCCGCCGCCCTCTTGACCGGGCTCGAGCTGGGGCTGCCGGCGGACAAGCTGATCGAGGGGCTCGCTGCGTACGGCGGGGTCCGTCGCCGCTTCGAGCTCAAGGGCACCGTGGCCGGCGTGCGGGTGTACGACGACTACGCCCACCACCCGAGCAAGGTGGCCGCGCAGCTGCGGGCCGCCCGGGTGGTCGCCGCCGGGGGGCGGCTGATCGTGGCGTTTCAGCCGCATCTCTACAGCCGTACCCAGGCCTTCGCCCCGGAGTTCGGTCAGGCGCTCGGACTCGCCGACGAGGTCGTGGTGATGGAGGTGACCGGCGTCCGGGAGGACCCGGTGCCGGGAGTCACCGGAGCCCTGGTGGCCGACGCGATCCCGCTGCCCGCCGAGCGGGTGCACTACGAGCCGTCCTGGTCCGCGGCCGCGCCGCTGCTGGCCCGGCTGGCCCGGCCCGGCGACCTGGTCGTGACGATGGGCGCCGGCGACGTGACCCTGGTCGGGCCGGAGGTGCTCACCGAGCTGGGCGCGGCGACGTGATGAGCGACCGGTCGCGATGAGCGGACTCGCCGGCAAGATCCTGCCGGCCCGGATGCTGCGCCGGCAGACGTACACCGTCGGCGGTGGCATCGTGCTCGCACTGGCGATCGTCACGATCTACATCGCCGGATTCACCTCCGTACTCGCCGTGCACAAGGTGACGGTGAGCGGGCTGCACCGGCTCACCGAGAAGGGCGTGCTCGCCGTCGCCAAGGTGCCCGAGGGAAAACCGTTGGCGCGCCTGGATCTCAAGCCGATCCAGGACCGGGTGGCCGCCCTGCCGGGCGTGGCCCGGGTGGATGTGCGGCGGGCCTGGCCCAACGGGGTGCGGATCGTGGTGACCGAACGCGCCGGCGTCGTGGTGGCCGAGCGCGGCGGCGCGCAGTGGCTGCTGGACGCCGACGGCGTGGCATTCCAGCGGCTGCGCGGCACGGTCTCCGGGATTCCGCGGCTCACTCCGGCGCTCAACGGCAAACCCGACGCCGCCACCAGAGCGGCCCTGCGGGTGGCGGCCGACCTGCCGACCTGGCTGCGTGTCCGGACGATCGGCATCACGGCGAAGACCCCGGACTCGGTGACATTGAGCCTGACCAAGGGACGCACGGTGCAGTGGGGTGGAGCGACCCGGGACGCGGACAAGGCTCAGGTCCTGCAGGCGCTGCTGAAACAGTCCGGGACGGTGTACGACGTGCAGAGCCCGAAGGTCGTCGCTGTCCGTTGACGCGGCTGGC
This sequence comes from Mycobacteriales bacterium, assembly GCA_036267955.1. Lineage (GTDB taxonomy): Bacteria > Actinomycetota > Actinomycetes > Mycobacteriales > QHCD01 > DATAVB01. The sequence continues at coordinate 73,507 of DATAVB010000046.1, forward strand.
CCCGGATCCCTGGTATGTCGGGTGTTCGGGTTCGGGTGTTCGGGTGTTCGGGGTCCGCGGGAACGCGAGATTTTTTCCGATCGAAGTGCGCTTTGACCGCGCGCGGTGCCGTCTCTGCCGGGTAAAGCGCGCTTGGATCGGTTGGTGCTGCGGGCTGGTGGCGGACTGCGGTATGGCCCGATCAAAGCGCACTTCGATCGGTGGGTTGCGCGACTGTGCTGGGTAAAGCGCGCTTCGATCGGCAGGAGATGCGACTGTTCCGGTCATAGCGCGCTTCGATCGGGGACCGGAGCCGTGCGGGATCCCGGGCGCCGGCCGGACGCGCAGCCGGGACGAGTGGCCGGGACGAGTGGCCGAGGCCCGTCGCCGGACGAGTCGGGATCGGCGGTCGCACCCGCCATCCAGCCAGAAAAAGCCAAATAGATCAGGCTTTTCCTCCGACACGCGCCGTGGTGCTTGCCGCGACCCAATGCCGTACCTAATGTCCGCCCTATTGCTCAGGTTGACATAACTATAACGGTCAACTTGAGGATGAGGGTACACGGCCGGGGCACGCGCCGAAGGCAAACGAAAGGTAGCCGCATGACACCTCCGCAGAACTACCTAGCGATCATCAAGGTGGTCGGCATCGGTGGCGGCGGCGTGAACGCCGTCAACCGGATGATCGAGGTCGGGCTCAAGGGCGTCGAGTTCATCGCGATCAACACCGACGCGCAGGCGTTGCTGATGAGCGACGCCGACGTCAAGCTCGATGTCGGTCGCGAACTGACCCGCGGTCTCGGTGCCGGCGCCAACCCGGATGTCGGACGCCAGGCCGCCGAGGACCACCGCGAAGAGATCGAAGAGGTGCTCAAGGGCGCCGACATGGTCTTCGTGACGGCCGGGGAGGGCGGCGGCACCGGCACCGGCGGCGCGCCCGTGGTAGCCGACATCGCGCGCAAGCTCGGTGCACTCACGATTGGCGTGGTCACCCGGCCCTTCACCTTCGAGGGCAAGCGCCGGGCCGGCTCGGCCGAGGCCGGGATCGAGGCGCTGCGCAACAACTGCGACACGCTGATCGTGATCCCGAACGACCGGCTGCTGCAGATCAGCGACGCCACGGTCAGCGTGATGGACGCCTTCAAATCCGCCGACCAGGTGCTGCTCTCCGGTGTCCAGGGCATCACCGACCTGATCACCACGCCGGGCCTGATCAACCTCGACTTCGCCGACGTGAAGTCGGTGATGAGTGGCGCCGGCTCGGCGTTGATGGGCATCGGTTCGTCCCGCGGCGACGACCGGGCCGTGCGGGCCGCTGAGATGGCCGTTGCCAGCCCGCTGCTGGAAGCCAGCATGGACGGCGCCCATGGCGTGCTGCTGTCGGTCTCCGGTGGCTCGGACCTCGGCCTGTTCGAGATCAACGAGGCGGCGACCCTCGTCGCCGACGCGGCCCACCAGGACGCCAACATCATCTTCGGCGCGGTCATCGACGACGCGCTGGGCGACGAGGTGCGGGTGACCGTCATCGCCGCGGGCTTCGACAGTGGCGCACCCACCTACAAGAAGGCGGATTCGCCGGCGCGGTCGGATGAGGAGAGCGCCGCCAACAGCCAGAACGGCGCCAGTCAGAACGGGAACGGGAACGGCAACGGGAACGGCAGTTCCGCCGGGCAGTACGGATCCGGCAACGGGTCCGGCCAATACGGCGCCGGACAGTACGGCTCGTACGGCGGCCGGACCGGCGCCGGGCCGGACGGCGGACAGTACGCGCCGAGTTCCGGGCTGCCCGGCTCCCGCCCGCTGGGCGGACTCGGTCGGTCGGACGCGGGCAATGGGTCCGGGTCGCAGCCGTCCAGCCGACCCGCCTACGAGTCGCCGTCGACCGGGTCCCGGTCGAGTGGTCCCGGTCCGCTGCCGCCCAGCCCGGCGCCGGTGTCCTCGAGTCCGCCGCCGGTCCGCCCGCCGGCGCGCCGGGTGGAATTCGAAGAAGACCTCGATGTGCCGGACTTCCTGAAGAACGACCGGTCGTAACCGGTGGGGATCCGACGGGTCCTCACCAGCCGGTCTGGTGGACACAGTGCCGCGCCGTACGACAGCTTCAACCTCGGCGGCGCGGTCGGTGACGATCCGGCCGCGGTGTCGGCCAACCGCGGCCGGTTGGCCGGCGAGCTGGGCCTGAGCACAGACCGGTTGGTGTGGATGGACCAGGTGCACGGAGCCGAGGTGGTTGCCGTCGACGGCCCGCGGCCGGGCGGAGTGGTGGGCACTGACGGCCTGGTGACCACGACGCGCGGCCTGGGGCTGGTGGTGCTGGTTGCCGACTGCGTTCCGATCCTGCTGGCGGACGTCGATGCCGGGGTCGTGGGGGTCGCCCATGCCGGCCGTCCCGGTGCGGCGGCCGGGATCGGCCAGCGGGCGGTCGTTGCGATGACCGAAGCCGGCGCCAGGCCGGAGTCGCTCGAGGTGCTGCTCGGCCCGGCGATCTGCGGCCGCTGTTACGAGGTTCCACCGCAGATGCAGGCCGACGTCGAGGCGCGGTTGCCCGGCAGCGCGTGCTCCACTGCCGCCGGCACCAGCGGGCTGGACCTGCGGGCCGGGTTGGCCCGGATCCTGGTCGAGGCCGGGGTGGGCCGGGTGACCGTCGATCCGCGGTGCACGGCCGAGGATCCGGAGCTCTACAGCTACCGGCGCGACGGGGTCACCGGTCGGCAGGCCGGCGTGGCCTGGATCGAGTAGGGCGGCGTGGCGTCCGAGAATGCCGGGCCGGCCGGGGCGGACTCCCGCGCCGCGGACCCTCGCACCGAGGAGCTCAGGGCCAACCTGCGCGACGTCCGCCGGCGCATCGTCACCGCCGCCGAAGCGGCCGGTCGCGACCCGGCCGAGCTCACCCTCATCGCCGTCACCAAGACCTTTCCGGCCGTGGATGTCGAACGGCTCGCCGCGCTCGGCCTGACCGACTTCGGCGAGAACCGGGACGGCGAGGCCCGGGAGAAGGCCGCGGCGCTGCCGGGATCGCGGTGGCATTTCATCGGTCAGTTGCAACGCAACAAGGCGCGCTCGGTGCTGAGCTACGCCCGCGTCGTCCACAGTGTGGACCGGGCTGCGCTGGTGACCGCGCTGCAGAAGGCAGCCGAGCAGGCGGACCGGGAGCTTGACGTACTGCTGCAGGTGAGCCTGGATCCGGACCCGGCCGCGGCGCGTGGTGGCGTCTCGCCCGCCGGGTTGGCGGAGTTGGCGACGGCCGTCGGATCGTCCGGCCGGCTGCGGTTGCGCGGGCTGATGGCGGTGCCGCCGCTGGGGGAGGATCCCGATTCGGCGTACCGACGGCTGGCCGAGATCGCCGTCGAGTTCACCGATCGGCATCCCACGGCAGCGATGCTGTCGGCCGGCATGAGTCATGACCTGGAGTCGGCCATACAACACGGCGCGACACACCTACGAATTGGCACGGCGTTGCTCGGCGGTCGACCCGCAATCGTCAGGTAATGTCCGCTCGGAAGCCGCTGATAGGGCGGTTTCGGACACTCACGTTGACTCACGTGTCGACCGAGGAAGGGAGCCCGATATGGCCGGGGCCATGCGCAAGATGGGAATCTACCTCGGTCTCGTCGAGGACGAGCGCGCCGACGACGGAGACTACGAGGCTGACGGCGACTACGCCGAATACAGCGAGTACGAGCCCGAGCCGGCCACCGCGACGCCCCGGCGGGAGTCCGTCACGGCGTCGGCAGCCACCTCGGCTTCGACGCGATCGTGGAGCGACCGCAGCGAGCTGGCCGAGCGCCCGGCGGCGGTCGAGCCGGCGGCGAGTCGGCGCGTGGCCGGCCCGGAACGGGCCACCTTCGCGGACCGGTCGAGCTACAGCGACCGTTCCAGCTACACCGGACGGAGCTCCACCGCGTTGATCGAGCCGGAAATCGAGCAGGAGCCGACGGCGCTGTCTCGCATCATCACGCTGCACCCGCGGACCTACAACGAGGCGCGGGTCATCGGGGAACACTTCCGGGACAGCGTGCCGGTCATCATGAACCTCACCGAGATGGACGATTCGGACGCCAAGCGGCTGGTGGACTTTGCCGCCGGACTCACGTTCGGGTTGCGCGGTAGCATCGACCGCGTGACCAATCGCGTGTTTCTCCTCTCGCCCCAGAACGTCAACGTGACCGCCGAGGACAAGGCTCGGCTCGCCGAGGGCGGCTTCTTCAATCAGAGCTGACGTCGGTGCACGCATTCTGGGAAGCGCTCCACTTCATTCTTCTTGTGTTCCTTTTGTTGCTCATTGCCCGTTTTGTGATGGAATGGGTCATGCAACTCGCACGGTCGTGGCGGCCAGCCGGATTGGTGGCAGCGGGCCTTGAAGTGGTCTACTCAGCTACTGACCCACCATTGAAGTTGCTCCGAAGGCTCATACCACCATTGCGACTGGGAGGAATCAGCATTGACTTGGGGTTCATCGTGCTGTTCTTTGTGGTCTTGGTCCTGATGAATGTGGTTGCAGGACGTGCGTGACCAAAACGTGATTATATGAGCCACACCTACCGGTGGCCGGCTTCGCGGCCGGCGCGACCGTCGACAGTCCTGAGGTGATCCGATGCCGTCGTTAACCCCCGCTGACGTTCATAACGTCGCGTTCAAAAAGCCGCCGATCGGCAAGCGCGGCTACGACGAGGACGAGGTGGACGAGTTCCTCGACCTCATCGAAACCGAGCTTGCCCGACTCATTGAGGAGAACAACGACCTCAAGGGTCAGGTCGAGGAGATTCAGCGGCGCTCCGCGTCCGGAGCGGGGGCGGACGGGAATCGCCAAGGCGGTGACGGCCGCAACCAGACAGACGCGGCCGAGGCCGAGCGGCGCGCCGGTCGGCGCAGCGCTCCCGAGCCCGCACCGGCCCCTGTTCCGGCCGCACCGGCGCCGGTGCAACAGCCGGTTGCCGCCCAGAGCGGCGGCGAGTCCGACCACATCGCCGCGGTCAACATGCTCGCGCTGGCCCAGCAGACCGCCGACAAGCACGTGTCCGAGGCGAAGGCCGAGTCCGACCGGGTGCGACACGAGACTCGCGCGGAGATGGAACGGCTGATCAGCGAGGCGCGTACCAAGGCCGACTCGATGCAGGGCGAGGCGCGTGGCCGCGCCGAGACCATGGAGCGGGACGCCCGCACCAAGGCCGCGGCCCTCACCGCCGAGGCCGAGCGTCGGCACAACCAGATCATGGGCAGCCTTGAGCTGAAGAAGACCGATCTGGAGAAGGCGATCGCCGAACTGCAGGCCTACGAGCGCGAATATCGCACCCGGCTGCGGGGATACCTGGAGTCCCAGCTGCAGGAGCTCAACTCCCGCGGCTCGGCCCAGCCGTCCGGTGCTCCGGCGAGTGTTGCTGCTGGTGGCGCCCGTCCGGTCAACGGCAATGCAGCACCGGGTCAGTCCGACGGCAGCCGTTCGTACGGCGCTCCCGCCGTCACGGCTCCGGGTCGGCACGACGACGCCGGTGCAGTGCCGTCGGGTCAGCACAGCCACGGCGGCTGAGTCCGACCATCGCGCGTCGCTCTAGGTCAGAGAGGTCCCGAGCGTTCCGGTGATTGTTGTCAGCCTGCTGCTGGTGCTCGGTTCCGCGGTCATGCTCGTGCTGGGTCTGGCCGAGGCACACCAGGTGTTGATCTGGGCCTCGATCGGGGCGAGCATCGCCGCGGCGCTGTCGCTCGCGACGGCGGTGGTGCGTCGGCGCGGCGAGTCCGGTAGTCCGCTGACCGCGGCCCTGCAGGGACACGGTGCGTTGGCGGTGGGCCAGAAGTCAGGCCTGATCGACGCACCACGGCCGCCCAGTGATCGGGCGACCGGTGATGACGGGGCCAGCAGCGGCCGGCACAGTGATGGCGGTCCGGGCACCACTGACGGGCATTCCGACACCGAACCTGCCGGTCACCATCCAGACCCGCCGGATGAGCCGCCTGAGGAAGATGTCTCGGCCTCGGACGTGTTGCGGATCGTCGATCTCCTCGACGAGGTGCTGGTGGTCGACGGCAGGCCCCGGTATCACCTCGCGGGCTGTCGCCACCTGGTCGCCCGCGAGACGATCCCGCTGCCGGTTTCGGAGGCACGCGAGGCGCAATTCACGCCCTGTGCCTGGTGCCACCCCGATAGCACGATCGCCGACCGGGCCAGAGGCAGCCTCGGCGACGGCTGATTTCCGGGCCGGCGGCTCAGGGCTGGTCGCACGCCCAGGTGCCTGCCCGTTGGGCGCGATAAGGCAAACTTAACCAATGATGGTCCCTGCTCACACGTTGTATAACCTGTCGGCTCCGTGAGCTCGGGCGTCAACAACGCCCTTCTGCTCGGCACCGCAATCGTCCTGGTGTCCGTGCTGGCTGTCCGGGTGTCGAGCCGCTTCGGCCTACCGACCCTGCTGATCTACCTCGGTCTCGGCGTCGCCATCGGCGAATCCGGCCTCGGCATCCATTTCAGTGACGCGAACCTGACCCGCACGATCGGGATGCTCGCGTTGGTCATGATCCTCGCCGAGGGTGGCCTGGCGACCCGGTGGTCGAAGGTCCGGCGGGCCATTCCGCTCGGCGCCATGCTGGCGACCGTCGGCGTAGGCATCAGCGTGGTGATCACCGCGTGTGCCGCCGTGCTGATCATGGGTGTCAACTGGAGCGACGGCATCCTGCTCGGCGCGATCGTCTCCTCGACCGACGCCGCCGCCGTTTTCGCCACCCTGCGGCGGCTTCCGCTGCGCGGACGGCTGGGCGCGATCCTGGAGGCCGAGTCCGGCTTCAACGACGCTCCGACGGTGATCCTGGTGCTGTTGCTGACCGAGGAGCACGGTCACTCGATCGCTCACACGGCCATCACCATGACGTACGAGATCGTCGCCGGCGCGATCATCGGCGTCGCCGCCGGCCTGCTGGCCGCGTACATCCTGCGGCGCAGCGCCCTGCCGGTCGCCGGGCTGTATCCGCTGGCCACCATCACCTTCATCGTGCTCGCGTACGCCGTCGGTACCGCCGCGCACGCCTCCGGCTTCCTGGCCGTCTATCTCGCCGGCCTCGTCCTCGGCAACGCCACCCTGCCGCACCGGCACGCCACTCTCGGGTTCGCCGAGGGGCTGGCCTGGCTGTCCCAGATCGGGCTGTTCGTACTGTTGGGCCTGCTGGTCAGCCCGCCGAGTCTGCCGAGCGCGATCCTGCCGGCCCTCGGTGTCGGGCTGGTGTTGCTGGTGTTGGCCCGGCCGCTGTCGGTGCTGGCCTGCGCCAGCTGGTTCCGGATGCCGCTGCGGGCGCAGGCGTTGCTCTCCTGGGCGGGGCTGCGCGGTGCCGTACCGATCGTGTTGGCCACGATCCCGATCACCGCCGGCCACCCGGGAGCGACCCGGATCTTCAATGTGGTCTTCGTTCTGGTCGTGATCTTCACCCTGGTGCAGGGGACCGCGCTGCCCTGGGTAGCTCGCCGGCTGGGCACCGTCGAGGACACCGCACCGCGGGAGATCAGCTTCGAATCCGCTCCGCTGGAGGAGTTGGGCGCGGATCTGTTGCACGTCCAGGTCAGTGCCAGGTCGCGACTGCACGGTGTGTACGTCGACGAGCTGCGGTTGCCGTCCGGGGCTGCGTTGTCGCTGGTGGTGCGGGCCGGGATCAGCTTCGTGCCCGACCGGCAGACCCGGATCGACCGCGGCGACATGCTGCTGCTCGTCGTCACCGCTGCCGCCCGGCAGGCGACCGAGCGGCGGCTGCGGGCGGTGAGCAGGTCGGGTCGACTGGCCCGGTGGCGCGACACGCCCAACGTCGAGGGCGGTCGCTGAGCGCTGACAGCTCGGCCGGTCGTCCGGTGGCTGCGCGCTATGTCGTTGTCCGCGCGGCCGGTGGACCGTATCCTGGGCCGTCACTTGTGCTCGATTATCGATTCTGCTGGCACCGCCTCCTGGCGCTGGCCCGGGTATGGAGGTGGTGCGCGTGGTGGCGGACGTTGACTCGGATCTGGAGACGGTGGCGTCATCCGGCGACGAAGCGCCGGCCAGGCGAGCGGCCGTGACGAGGGCGCCGGTGAAGACTGCCGCGAAGGCTCCAGCCAAAAAAGCGGCTGTGCGAAAGGTAGCCGAGAAAAAGGCCCCGACAAAAAAGGCCGCGACGAAAAAGGCCTCGACGAAGACGGCAGTCGCGAAAAAGGCAGTCGCGAAGAAGAGTGCTCCGGCTAAGACGGCGGCAAAGAGCGCCGCAGCTGTCAAAAAGACAGCTACGAGTAAGGCGGCCACCGACAATGCAGGGAACAGCGATGCGCTGCCCGCCGCGAATGCACTGCCGTCGGATTGGAGTCGGGACGAGGTGGCCGAGGTGCTCGGCGAACTCAACCGGGAGCTCGGCGAGCTGCGAGCCGAGCTCGCCCACGGGATGAGCGAGCTGGACGATCTGCAGCAGCGCGCCAACGACGGCGCGGGCGACGACCAGGCAGACGCGGGCAGCAAGGCGTTCGAGCGGGAGCAGGAGCTCTCACTGCTGCACAACAAGCAGGACCTCATCACCCAGGCCGAGCACGCTGTGGAGCGGATCGAATCGGGCACCTACGGCCGATGCGAGGGCTGTGGTGAGGCGATCGCCAAGGCCCGGTTGCAGGCGTTCCCCAGCGCCACCCGCTGCGTCAGCTGCAAGCAACGACAGGAGCGGCGCTGACCGCCAGCAGCCGGCGGCTGTCCTCCCCGCCGGATGAGTCGCTGCCGGACGGTCCGGAGCCGCGGGAATCCGGCAAGTCCGACCCTTCACCACCGGGCTTGTCGGCGAGCAGGAACAATGGTCCCGTGCCCGAGCCATCGACCGAGCCCGCCAGCTCGCCAGCCGACACCGTCGAAGCGCCGTCCGCCGTGACCACTGAGATCGTGACCCCCGAGATCGTGACCCCCGAGATCGTGACCACTGAGACCGTCACCACCGAGACCGTCACCACCGACACCGTGGCGGCGGACGAGCCGGCGACGCCCGTGAATGGTTCCGAGGCGTCGGCTCAGCCGACCATCGACCCGGAGGCCGTTGCCCTGGAGCCGGTTGAATCGCAGCCCGAGGATCCGGGCGACCTGATCGACGAGGACGAGCCATCCACCGAGGGAGCGTCGGCGTTGGCCCACCGCCGCACGCTGATCATGGTGCTGCTGGCGATCGTGGTGCTGGCGATTGACCAGATCAGCAAGTCCCTGGTGGTCGCCAGGCTGACCGGTCATGACCCGGTGAAGGTCGCCGGTGGCGCGGTCTATCTGCTCGAGGTGACCAACAAGGGCGCCGCGTTCAATCTCGGCGAGGGATACACCGCGCTGTTCACGGCGGTGGCCGCGGCCGTGGTGGTGGTGATGGTCCGGGTGTCCTCGCGGCTGAGCTCGACCGGCTGGGCGGTGGCGCTCGGGTTGATTCTCGGCGGGGCCGCCGGCAATCTCACCGACCGGCTGTTCCGCGCTCCCGGTCCACTGCGTGGGGCCGTGGTCGACTGGATCAGCCTCTTCGACCCCGAGGGCCGGATCTGGCCGGTGTTCAACCTCGCCGACTCGGCCATCGTCTGCGGCGGTGTCTGTGCCGTCATCCTGATGCTGCTCGGACGCGACCTGACCATGCGTTCCCGACGTGACTGACCCGGCCGGCCCGACGGTGCGCGAGCTGCCCGTTCCGGATGGGCTGGACGGGCTGCGGGTCGATGCCGCGCTGGCCCGCCTGTTCGGACTGTCCCGCACCAAGGCGGCGGCGCTGGCCGAGGCCGGCAGCGTGCAACTGGATGGCCATCAGGTCGGCAAGTCCGACCGGTTGCTGGCCGGCGGCTGGCTGCAGGTCGAGCTGGACGAGGGCCCGGCGCCGACCGCGGTCCCGACGCCGGTCGACGGGTTGCGGGTCATCCACGAGGATGCCGACATCATCGTGATCGACAAGCCGATCGGCGTCGCCGTGCACCCGAGCCCCGGCTGGACCGGGCCGACGGTCGTCGGCGGCCTGGCGGCCATGGGCTATCGGATCGCCACCAGCGGCGCGGCCGAACGGCAGGGCGTCGTACACCGGCTGGATGTCGGGACCAGTGGCGTGATGGTGCTGGCCAGCAGCGAGAACGCGTACCGGGTGCTGAAGGACGCCTTCAAACAGCGGACCGTCGAGAAGCGCTACCACGCCCTGGTGCAGGGCCATCCGGATCCGAGCCGCGGAACGATCGATGCGCCGATCGACCGGCATCCCTCCAACGACTGGAAATTCGCCGTCGTCGCCGGCGGACGGCCGAGCGTGACGCACTACGACACCATCGAGGCGTTCCGGGCGGCCAGCCTGCTCGACGTGCGGTTGGAGACCGGCCGTACGCATCAGATCCGGGTGCACATGGCCGCCGTACGGCATCCGTGCGCGGGCGACCTGACCTACGGCGCGGATCCGACCCTCGCCGAGCGGTTGGGCCTGACCCGGCAGTGGTTGCACGCGCACCGGCTCGGTTTCGCCCACCCGGCCGACGGCCGATACGTGGAATACCAGAGCGACTATCCGGACGATCTGGCGCATGCGCTGGAAGTCGTCCGGTCCGGCTGATGCACATCGTCGCCGCCGGGGTGCGACTGGACGGCTTCGGGTTGGTGCTCGGGGTGGTGCTGGGTTGCTATCTGGTGGCCGGGCAGCCGTTCGTCGGCGCCTGGAACGCGCGCCGGTTCCGGATCCGGGCCCGCACGGACCCGCGGGCCCGGCTGGACCGCTACCACCGCACCATCATCCTGGAATGGGCGCTGGTGGTGGTGGCGCTGCTCGTCATCGTGGCCAGTGGGGACATCAGCCCGGGCGACCTCGGCCTCACCACGCCGGGGTTCACCGGCGGCGCGCTGCCGTACACCCTGGTCGGATTCGTGGGGTTGGCCCTGAGTACGGCCGGGCTGGCGGCGTTGCGCGGCCGGGTGCCGGCCGCGGGCCGCGCGGTCCGCGGGCCCTCGGCCGTGCTCGATCTCATGCCGCGGACCACCGCCGAGCGGCGCACCTTCGCCGCCGTGGCGGTTACCGCCGGGATCTGCGAAGAGCTGCTCTACCGCGGGTTCGGGTTGGCCGTGCTCGCCGCGCTGGCGCCCGACGTCGGACCGGCTCGGACCATCGGGGTCGCCGCCGTCGGCTTCGGCCTGGCGCACGCCTACCAGGGTGCGGCCGGGATCGTGGTCACGGCGATCCTGGGCGGCTGTCTGGCGGTGCTTTTTCTCGGCACCGGCAGTCTGTTGCTGCCGATCGCCTATCACGTGCTGATCGATCTGCGAGTGCTGATCGTGCCGGTGTTGCCGCTGCGCCGATCCGGGGAGGCGGTGCCCGATGGGGCCTGAGGGACTGATCGTGCGACCGGCCGGCCTCGACGATCTGGCCGGGCTGCACGCGCTGCGGCTGGAGGTGTTCGGCGCGGAGCAGGGTGTCCCGGTCGAGCTGATCCGCGACCGGCACGATGACTCCGCGGTGCAGCTGGTGGCGGTGCACGGCGCCGAACTTGTCGGCACCGGCCGGCTCGTGCAGACCGGACCGACCGGGCTGCTCGGCCGGATCGCGACCCGGGCCGGCCGGCGCGGGCAGGGCATCGGCGCGGCGCTGCTGGCCGGGCTGGAACGGGTCGGTCGGGACCGCGGACTGGTCGCTGTCGAACTGCACGCGCAGCTCTCGGCGTACGGCTTCTACGAGCGGGCCGGCTACGTCGCCGTCGGCGAACCGTTCCTGGAGGCCGGGCTCAAGCACGTCACCATGCGCAAGCCGCTGCCGGTGCTGCGTCCGGCCATCGATGCGGACTCCGCGGCGCTGATTGACCTGATCGGCGGCTGCTTCGCGGAGTACCCGGGCTGCGTGCTGGCCGTCGATGCCGAGGAGCCGTGGCTGCGCCGGCCCGCGTCGGCCTATGCCGAGGCCGGTGGCCGGCTCTGGGCGGCCGAGCTCGGCGGCCGGGTCGTGGCCTGTGTCGGGCACAAGCCGCATGCCGGTTCGGCGAGTGAGTTGAAGAACCTGTACGTCGCTGCGGCAGCTCGGCGGGGCGGGCTGGGCGGCTGGTTGGTGGGCGTGGTCGAGGCCGCGGCCCGGTCTGCCGAGGCGACCGGCATCGTGCTCTGGTCCGACACCCGGTTCCGCGACGCGCACCGGTTGTATACCCGGCTGGGGTATGCGAACACCGGGCGCACCCGGGAGCTGCATGACCTCTCCGTCACCGTCGAGTACGAGTTCGCGCGCGATCTGTAGTCGGCACTCGGACACGCGCCCGCGGTGATGGAGTTGTCGGTGTGGCAGGGTAAAACTAGAGATCCACGCCGTACCGCAGGACCCGCCGGCCGGGTCGCGATGCCACCTTGAGGAGGTCGACGCTCCGTGCCAGAGGCAGGCAGCGCTGAGTCTTTTGTTCACCTGCACGTGCACACCGAGTATTCGATGCTCGACGGTGCGGCGAAGGTGAAAGCCCTGTTCGCCGAGGCGGAGCGGCTGGAGATGCCGGCGGTCGGCATGACCGACCACGGCAACATGTACGGCGCGTACGAGTTCTACCAGCAGGCCAAGGCCACCGGGATCAAGCCGGTGATCGGCATCGAGGCGTATATCGCGCCGGAGAGCCGGTTCCACAAGAAGCCGGTCTTCTGGGGCAACGCCAATCAGCGCGGCATGGACGAGTTCGGTGAAGGCGGCGACGTCTCCGGCGGCGGCGCTTACACCCACATGACGATGCTGGCCGAAAACTCGGTCGGCCTGCGCAACCTCTTCCGGCTCTCCTCGCTCGCCTCGATGCAGGGGTATTACCGCAAGCCCCGGATGGACCGCGAGCTGATCGCCGAGCATGCCGAGGGGATCATCGCCACCACCGGCTGCCCGTCCGGTGAGGTACAGACCCGGTTGCGGCTGGGCCAGCCCGACCTGGCCCTGCAGGCGGCCAGCGACTACCGGGACATCTTCGGCCCGGACAACTTCTTCCTGGAGTTGATGGACCACGGGCTGCGGCTGGAGACCTCGGTGCGGGCCGGGCTGCTGGACATCGGCCGCAAGCTGGGCCTGCGGCCGCTGGCCACCAACGACTCGCACTACGTGACGAAGGATCAGGCGCCCAGCCACGAGGCGCTGCTGTGCGTACAGACCGGCAAGACGCTCTCAGACCCGACCCGGTTCAAGCTTGACGGTGACGGCTACTACCTGAAATCAGCCGCCGAGATGCGGCAGCTCTGGGACTCGCAGGTCCCCGGCGCGGTCGACTCGACGCTGCTGATCGCCGATCGGGTTCAGTCGTACGAGGACGTCTTCACCTATCTCGACCGGATGCCGCGCTTCCCGCTGCCGGAGGGGGAAACCGAGGACTCGCTGCTGCGGGCCGAGGTCGACCACTACGCGCCCAGCCGGTTCCCGGACGGAATGACCGAGGAATACCGCAACCGGATCGACTTCGAGCTCGGCGTCATATCGAAGATGGGCTTCTCGGCCTACTTCCTGGTCGTCGGCGACCTGGTGCGCTGGGCGAAGGCGCAGAAGATCCGGGTCGGCCCGGGTCGTGGCTCGGCCACCGGGTCGTTGGTGGCATACATCCTGCAGATCACCGACCTGGACCCGATCGAGCACTCGCTGATCTTCGAGCGGTTCCTCAACCCCGAGCGGGTCAGCCCGCCGGACATCGACCTCGACTTCGACGACCGGCGGCGCGGCGAGGTGATGCGCTACACGGTCGACAAGTGGGGCGCGGAAAACGTCGCGCAGGTCATCACCTTCGGCACGATCAAGACCAAGGCGGCCATCAAGGACTCGGCGCGAGTCCTGTATGGACAGCCGGGATACGCCTTCGCCGACAAGATCTCCAAGGCGCTGCCGCCACCGATCATGGCCAAGGACATTCCGCTGTCCGGCATCGTCGACCCGCAGCATGAGCGGTACAAGGAGGCCTCCGAGGTTCGCGCGCTGGTCGAGAACGACCCGGACGTCGGCAAGATCTTCCAGACGGCGCGCGGCCTGGAAGGGCTGATCCGGAACGCCGGTGTCCATGCCTGTGCGGTGATTCTCTCATCCCAGCCGCTGCTGGACGTGGTGCCGTTGTGGCAGCGGGACGACGGCTCGATCATCACCGGCTGGGACTACCCGTCGTGTGAGGACATCGGCCTGCTGAAGATGGACTTCCTGGGTCTGTCCACGCTGACGATCATCGGCGACGCGGTCGACAACATCAAAGCCAACCGGGATATCGAGGTCGACCTGGACGTCCTCACGCTGGACGACGGCCCCACCTTCGACCTGCTCGCCCGCGGCGACACGCTCGGCATCTTCCAGCTGGACGGCGGGCCGATGCGGTCACTGCTCAAGCTGATGGCGCCGACCAAGTTCGGCGACCTCGCGGCCGTGCTCGCGCTCTACCGGCCGGGGCCGATGGACGCCAACGCGCACATCAACTACGCCGACCGCAAGAACGGCCGCAAGCCGATCGAGCCGATCCACTCCGAGCTCAAAGAGGCGCTCGAGCCGATCCTCGGCGAGAGCTACCACCTGCTGGTCTACCAAGAGCAGGTCATGGCGATCGCCCAGCAGCTGGCCGGCTATTCACTCGGAAAAGCCGACCTGCTGCGCCGCGCGATGGGTAAGAAAAAGAAATCCATCATTGACGCGGAATATGAGGGCTTCAAGGCCGGAATGGCCGCCAACAGCTTTTCGCCCGCGGCGACCCAGGCGCTCTGGGACGTCATGCTCCCGTTCGCCGGATACGCATTCAACAAGTCGCACACCGCCGGATACGGGCTGGTCGCGTACTGGACCGCTTATCTGAAGGCGAATTACCCGGCCGAATACATGGCCGCGCTGCTGACCAGCAACGGCGACAACAAAGACAAGATGGCGATCTATCTCGGCGAATGTCGCCGGATGGGCATCAAGGTGCTGCCGCCGGACGTGAACGAGTCGGCGCTGAACTTCACCCCGGTTGGCACCGATATCCGGTTCGGGCTCGGCGCAATCCGCAACGTCGGCGCCAACGTGGTGCGCGCCATCGTGGCCACCCGCGAGGAGAAGGGCCGCTATACGTCCTTTGTGGACTTCCTGCAGAAGGCCGAGGTCGTCGTCTGCAACAAGCGCACCATCGAGTCGCTGATCAAGGCCGGGTCGTTCGATTCGCTCGGCCACACCCGGCTCGGGCTCTGCCAGCAG
This sequence comes from Mycobacteriales bacterium, assembly GCA_036267955.1. Classification (GTDB taxonomy): domain Bacteria; phylum Actinomycetota; class Actinomycetes; order Mycobacteriales; family QHCD01; genus DATAVB01. Next base: position 88,603 of record DATAVB010000046.1, read on the forward strand.
CACGACATCGCCGTCGACGCGGTGATCGCGACGAAGCGGGAAGAGGCGCGCGGGCAGTTCGACCTCTTCGGCGGGATGGACGACGACACCGAGACCGAGACGATTCCGCTGGGCCTCGATCTCAATTTCTCCGTCGAGGAGTGGGATCGCAAGCAGCTGCTCGCCAACGAGCGCGACATGCTCGGGCTCTACGTCTCCTCCCATCCGCTGGCTGGCGCCGAGCGCATCTTGCGGAAGAACTCCGACTGCTCGATCGCCTCGCTCGCGGTGGACGAGAAGGAAGAGGGCGCGATCATCACGATCGCGGGCATGATTTCCGGGCTGCAGCGGCGGATCACCAAGAACGGCGACGCCTGGGCGATCGCGACGGTCGAGGACCTGGATGCCAGCGTCGAGGTGCTGTTCTTTCCGAAGTCGTACAACGACGTTGCCGGCGATCTCGCCGAGGACAGCGCGGTGGCGGTCCGTGGCCGGGTCTCCAAGCGGGACGGCAACATCAGCCTCATCGGCATGGAGCTGATGACCCTGGACATCTCGGGAGTCGGCGCGGAAGGTGATGCGCCGATCGTGGTCGGGGTGCACCTGGACAAGGTCACGCCGACCCTGGTGGAAAACCTGCGGCACATGTTGAAGGCGCATCCCGGCGACATCCCCATTCAGCTCAAGCTGCGCGGGCCGTCCCGGTCCCTGATGCTCGCCATCGACGACGATTTCCGGGTCGATCCGTCGACCGCGTTCATGGGGGAGATCAAGGAGCTGCTGGGCGTTGGCTGCCTGGAATGAGTGACCGGCCGATGGGTACGGCGATAGCCGTGTCGGCGGTGACTGTGACGACTGTGGCCGAGGGGCCTCGATCGAGGGTTCGGCAGCGGGCCTGGGAGACTGGTACGTGTGACTGAGACCCCGGAGCCCGGCTCCTTCCCTGCCGTGCCCGGCGGGATGACCGCGGCGGCTCCGGCGGCCGCCACCGCGCGCCGACTGCGGGTCAGCGTCGCCGAGCTGCGGCTGGGTGCCGTCCTCCTGGTCGGCCTGGCACTGGTCGGGTTGCTGGTCGGCCTGGTGTGGGCGCATGTGGCCCCCCGGGCCCTCTACACCGTGGTCGACACCGGCCAGCACCTCGCTCAGCAGAACGACGTCGAGTCCGAGGCGCAGGTCGGCGTCGACGGCTGGTTCGCCCTGATCGGGGCGGGTGTCGGGTTGGTGACCGGTGTCGTGGCCTGGCGGTGGCGGGCCGCGCGCGGCTGGTTCCTGATGGTCGTGCTCGCGGTCTCTTCGCTGCTCGGGGCGGTGGTTGCGTGGCGCTTCGGCCTGTGGGTCGGGCGGCATCCCACCCATTCGGAGCTGATCCCGATCTTCGCCCGTAACGGGAACACCTTCAAACCGGCGATCACCATGCAGGCCAAGGGAGTGCTGTTCTTCCAGCCGATCGGTGCCGTCCTGGCCGCGGTGCTGTCGGCCGGCTTCACCCGCCGTACCGACCTCGGTCACGGCGATGACCCTCGGGTGGACCACGATCGGACCGCTCAACCGGATGCGGCGCGGACCGGATATCCCGATACGCCGACCGAAGGGTAGTCGTCGGTGTCGCTGTCCTATTAGGACGGTTGTACGGAGGAGTCGCTGGCCGGTCAGTTGCGGCCGGGGGTGTTGCCAAACTCCGATGCCGGCGCCGGGACGACCCGCAGCTCCTGGACCAGCACCGTTTCCCGGCGCAGCAGGCGGATCTCGGCGCGCAGCCGGTCGCGGGTGCCGTCCTGTTCCAGCAGCGACTGCTTATCATCGAGGGTGAGCAGTGCGGTGGACGCGACCAGGTAGGACAGCACATCGGGCTCATCGGGCAGCTCGATCGCCGCGACCTCGGCCCCGCCGATGGACGCGACCGCCGAGATGTACTCCTCGAACAGGGCGCCGGCCCGCTGAGCCAGCAGATCGACCTCCGGGCCGCTCTCGTTCTGTACGGGCAGCATCTCCACCTCGCCGACCAGGTACGGCTCGGTGGTGGCGTCAACGGCCCGCAGCGCGAACCGTTCGACGCCGACGGTCACGATCTCGTACGTGCCGTCCTCGCGGTTGTCGACCTGGCGCAGCTCGGCGGTGCAGCCGATCGGGTGCAGCGCGCCGACCGCGCGGTCGGCCCGGCCCTGGCTGAGCACCGCGTCGTCCGGCTCGCTGCCTGTCGGCTCCTCGGTCGACTCCGGTGCGGGCTCGTCGGCCTGCTCGGCGGGCGTCTCCGCGGCTCCGGCGAACGGGCCGCCACCCTGCCCGGAGAGCAGTCCCTGCCGGATCGCCACCACGCCGAACCGGCGGGGCAGGCCCTCGGGCATGTCCAGCAACCGCTGCACGAGGACCCGGTAACGCTCCTCGAAGACATGCAGCGGCAGCACAACACCGGGAAAGAGCACCGAGGGCAGCGGAAAGAGCGGGAGCGAGTCGACCACCTGGCCAGCCTAGGACTCGGCCGGGTCCGATTCGAGCCCGACGTGCCCATGCCGGCCAGAACCTACCCAGCAATATGAGCGGCGGCCGGTCGGACGGGGCGGTCGGCCGACCCGATATGCGGTCGGCCGCAGCCGACCACCGCGGCTAGGCTGGTGCAACCGAAACAGGGAAGACCACCAGAAAGGACACATCGTGCTGCGCCGCATCGATCTGCGCTCCACCGACGACTCGAGCCCCCTCTCCGCGGTCCTGCCGCGGGCAGCGGTCGACGTTGCCTCGGTGAGCCATCAGGTGCAGCCCGTGCTCGATGCGGTCCGGACCCGGGGCGCCGCCGCCATCGCCGAGCTGAGCCAGGAACACGATGGCGTGGTGCCGCCGCACCTGCGGGTGCCGGCCGAGGCGCTCGCCGACGCCGTGGCCGTGCTCGACCCGGCCGTCCAGGCCGGCCTGGAGGAGTCGATCCGCCGGGCCCGGATCGTGCACGACGCGCAGCGTCCGGTCGACGTGCCGGTGCAGGTTGTGCCCGGTGGCGTGGTCACCGAGCGCTCGGTGCCGGTGCGCCGGGTCGGGCTCTACGTCCCGGGCGGGCTGGCGGTCTATCCGTCCAGCGTGGTGATGAACGTCGTGCCGGCGCAGGTGGCCGGCGTGCCGTCGATTGCGCTCGCCTCCCCACCGCAGAAGGAATACGGCGGCCTGCCACACCCGACGATCCTCGCCGCCGCGGCGTTGTTGGGGATCGACGAGGTGTACGCGGTCGGCGGAGCCCAGGCGGTGGCGATGTTCGCCTACGGGATCGCCGATACCGTCGAGCCGGTTGATCTGGTGACCGGCCCCGGAAACGTCTATGTGGCGGCGGCCAAGCGGTTGCTGCGCGGCGTCATCGGCATCGACTCCGAGGCCGGGCCGACCGAGATCGCCGTGCTCGCGGACGACTCCGCCGACCCGGCCTACGTCGCCGCTGACCTGATCAGTCAGGCCGAGCACGACACCCTGGCGGCCTCGGTGCTGGTCACCGACAGCGAGGCGCTGGCCGACGCGGTCGGACGGCAGTTGGGCACCCAGACCCAGGCCACCAAGCACGTCGAGCGGATCACCGCGGCACTCTCGGGCGAGCAGTCCGGCGTGGTGCTGGTCCGGGACCTCGAGCAGGGCCTGGCCGTGGTGAACGCCTACGCCGCCGAGCACCTCGAGGTCCTCACCCGGGACGCCGCCGCGGTCGCGGCCCGGGTGGTCAACGCCGGCGCGATCTTCGTCGGCCCGTACTCCCCGGTCGCGTTGGGCGACTACTGCGCCGGCTCCAACCACGTGCTGCCGACCGGTGGCACCGCCCGGCACTCCAGCGGGCTGTCGGTGCAGACGTTCTGCCGGGGGATCCACGTCATCGAGTACGACGAGCAGGCGCTGGCCGGGGTGAGCGACCACATCGCCGCTGTGGCCTACGTCGAGGACCTGCCCGCGCACGCCGCCGCCGTACAGGTGCGAGCCGCCACCGCGCAGGACGTACCGATGGACAACGCATCATGACCGCGCCGGAAGGAAAGTCCACTGTGGACATCACATTGGCTGATCTCCCGCTGCGGGACGACCTGCGCGGCCGCAGCCCGTACGGCGCGCCGCAGTTGGACGTCGCGGTCCGGCTGAACACCAACGAGAACTCGTTCCCGCTGCCCAAACAGCTCATCGACGACATCGCCGAGGCGGCCCGCGAATCGGCGGCCACCCTGAACCGCTACCCGGACCGGGACGCGGTGGCGCTGCGGGCGGATCTGGCCGGATATCTGGGCCATGGCCTGACCCCGGCACAGGTCTGGGCCGCCAACGGGTCGAACGAGATCCTGCAGCAGTTGCTGCAGGCGTTCGGCGGGCCGGGCCGGGTGGCCCTCGGCTTCACCCCGTCTTACTCGATGCACCCGATCATCTCGACCGGCACGGGCACCGCCTGGATCGACGGGATGCGGGCCGGCGACTTCACCCTCAGCGCGGAGAATGCCGCGGCCGCGGTCACCGAGCACCGGCCGGACGTGGTGTTCCTCTGCTCGCCGAACAATCCGACCGGTACGGCGCTGGACCTGGACGTGGTCGAGGCGGTGCTGGCGGTCGCGCCGGGGATGGTGGTGGTCGACGAGGCGTACGCCGAGTTCGCCCGACCGGGTACGGACAGCGCGCTGACGCTGCTGCCCGGGCACCCGCGGCTCGTCGTCACGCGCACCATGTCCAAGGCCTTCGGGATGGCCGGTCTGCGGCTCGGCTATCTCGCCGCCGACCCGGCGGTGGTGGACGGGCTGCAGCTGGTCCGGCTGCCGTACCACCTTTCGGCGCTGACCCAGGCCGCCGCCCGGGTGGCCCTGGGGCACGCGCCGGCCCTGCTGCGCTCGGTGGAACTGGTGAAGGAACAGCGGGACCGGATCGTCGCCGAGCTGCCGCGACTCGGCCTGCACTCGGTGCCCAGCGACGCCAATTTCGTACTGTTCGGGCACTTTCCGGATAAGGCCGCGACCTGGCAGGCGTTGCTCGAGCGCGGTGTCCTGATCCGTGACGTGGGAATTCCCGGCTGGCTGCGGGTGACCGCCGGCACCGAGGAGGAGACGAGCGCCTTCCTCGCCGCGCTGGCTGGTGTGCTGGCTACCGGGATCGATACCGTGATGGGGACAACCACGGAGGAGACCGCATGAGTAGGACCGGCCGCGTCGAGCGGGTCACCGGCGAGAGCAAGGTCCTCGTCGAGGTGGAGCTGGACGGCAGTGGCCGAGCCGATGTCTCCACCGGGGTCGGGTTCTACGACCACATGCTGGCTCAGCTGGGCAAGCACGGCGGCTTTGACCTCACCGTCCGGACCGAGGGCGACCTGCACATCGACGCTCACCACACCGTCGAGGACACCGCGATCGCACTGGGTACGGCCTTCGCCGGCGCGCTGGGCGACCGGCGCGGGGTGACCCGGTTCGGCGACGCGCTGGTGCCGCTGGACGAGGCCCTGGTGCAGGTCGCGGTCGACCTCTCCGGCCGGCCGTACCTGGTGCACGACGAGCCGGCGGTGATGGAGACCGTGGTGATCGGCGGCGACTTCACCGGCACGCTGGTCCGGCACATCTGGGAGTCGTTCGTGACGGCCTCCCGGATCGCCCTGCACGTAAGGGTGTTGTCCGGCCGGGACGCGCACCACATCACCGAGGCGCAGTTCAAGGCGGTGGCCAGAGCGCTGCGGATGGCGTGCGCGTTGGACCCGCGGGTTACCGATGTGCCGAGCACCAAGGGCGTTCTGTAGATGGCGACCGTGCTGCTGGTGGTCGGTGGCTTTCTCGTCGGCGGCGCCTACAGCGTGTGGACGCAGGGCGCCGGCAACGAGGAGCCGAGAAAAGCCCGGCAGGCCAAGGGTTTCGCGGTCGCATTGTTGGTCTGTGCCGCGCTGGCGCTGGCCGGCGGCGTCCTTCGACTGGTGTGAGGAGATACGAGGGATGAGCTCACCGCGGATCGTGGTCCTGGACTACGGCTCGGGAAATCTCCGCTCCGCGCAGCGGGCGTTGGCCCGGGTCGGTGCGGACGTGACGGTCACCGCGGACCGCAGCGTGGCCCGGGCCGCCGACGGGCTGGTCGTGCCGGGGGTCGGCGCATTCGCCGCCTGCATGGAGGGTCTGGTCAAGGCCGGCGGCGGTGACGTGGTGCGGGCCCGGCTCGCCGAGGGCAAGCCGGTGCTCGGGATCTGCGTGGGAATGCAGATCCTCTTCGAACGCGGGGAGGAGCACGGGCTGCGTACCGACGGACTGGGAATGCTGTCCGGCGCGGTCCGCCGGCTGCACGCGGATGTGCTGCCACATATGGGATGGAACACGGTACAGGCCGCCGAGAAAAGCGTATTGTTCGCCGGAATTCCGGCCGATACCCGCTTTTATTTCGTACATTCCTATGCCGCGTCGATGACGGACGGCACGGTGTCGACGAGTCATCACGGTGAGCAGTTCGTGGCGGCCGTGGAACGGGGCCGGCTGGCCGCCACCCAGTTCCACCCGGAAAAGTCCGGGGACGCCGGTGCCGAGTTGCTGAAGAACTGGCTTGGCACCGTCGGCTGACGCCTCGCGTGACCCGCGTGCCCTGCCTCGCCGATCTTGACCTATGGCTGAACAAAGCGGTCAACGGACCGCCACAAGGTCAAGGTCGGCGAGTTGGACGGCGTTACTGGACGGCGTTATTGGACGTAGGCCGAGGAGATCCAGCCGAGATTGCCGTTGCCCATCAGGACCTCGGCGAAGCCGCCGTTCTCGAAATCGCTCTTTCCGAGCGGCGAGGTGACGATCTGGCCCTTGCTCTTGGTCCCGATGACCGCCCCGTGCGTGGTGCTCGGCGCGTTCCGGACATTGACCGTGCCGGTGATCTGGTAGCGGGACTGGACGGACGGCTCCGGGCTCGGCCGGCCGAGGTCCGAGGCGTAGATCCAGCCCTCACCGCCGCCGGCGAAGTTGACCTGGTGGAAGCCACTGTCGAAATATGGGCAGGTCCAGGACGAGGTGACCTTCTGCCCGGTGTGCTTTCCGCCGCCGAAATGCCCGCCGGTGAAGCTGGCCTGCTTGTAGATGACGGTCGGGTGCGTGATCGTGAAACTGCAGGCGGTGTAGTCCGGATTGACCGACGCGCTCTTTACCGGAGTGGCAGCTCCGGCGCCATGTGCGGCCCCGACAGCCAGCATGGCGACCCCGACTCCGATACCGGTCAGACGACGAACTGTGTTCATGATGATTCCCCCTGGAAGCGTTGTGTGACGGGCACTTCCCGTACGCAGTCAGGTAGATGCGGACGGCGGGAATCCGGTTGGAATTTGCTCGGCGCAATTATCAGCAGCCATCCGGGCTACCGGCACAGTGCCTTATCGGGCACCCGATAATCTGTAGCCAACCGCCCGGACACATCCGTATATCCGCACATCCCAGGAGACCTGCCGTGCCGCTGACTCTGCTCCCCGCCGTCGATGTGACCGAGGGCCGCGCCGTACAGCTGGCCCAGGGTGTGGCCGGCAGCGAGCGGGTGTACGGCGATCCGGTGGACGCGGCTCTGGCCTGGCAGCGCGACGGCGGCCGGTGGGTGCACCTCGTCGATCTGGACGCCGCGTTCGGCCGCGGGGAGAACCGTGAGCTGATCGCGAAGGTGATCGCCGCGCTGGACATCGACGTCGAGCTCTCCGGCGGTATTCGCGATGACGACTCGTTGACCGCGGCGCTGGCGACCGGCTGCACCAGGGTGAACATCGGCACCGCCGCCCTGGAGAATCCGGACTGGGTACGCAAGGCGATCGGCGAGCACGGCGACCGGATCGCGGTCGGGCTGGACGTCCGCGGCACCACCCTGGCCGCGCGCGGCTGGACCGCCGAGGGCGGTGAGCTGTACGAGACGCTGGCCCGACTCGACCGCGACGGCTGTGCCCGCTACGTCGTCACCGACGTCCGCAAGGACGGGATGCTGGCCGGCCCCAATCTGCAGCTGCTGCGGGATGTCTGCGCCTTCACCGAGCGGCCCGTGGTCGCCAGCGGCGGGATCACCACCCTCGACGACCTGCGCGCCATCGCCACCATCGACGGGGTCGAGGGCGCCATCGTGGGCACCGCGCTCTACGAGAAGTCGTTCACCCTGCCCGATGCGCTCGCCGCGGTTTCTGCCTGAGCCGCTCCGACGTGATCCAATAGGCGGGTCGCCCCACCACCGGAACCACAGCGAGGAGGCCCAGGTGAGCGTCGCGGTCCGAGTCATACCGTGCCTGGACGTCGACGCTGGCCGGGTCACCAAGGGCGTCCGGTTCGCCGATAACCGGGACGTCGGTGACCCGGTGGAGCTGGCCAGGTACTACGACGCCGAGGGCGCCGACGAGCTCGTCTTCTACGACATCACCGCCTCGGCGCAGGCGCGGGAGACCACCTACGACGTGGTCCGGCGCACCGCCGAGCAGGTGTTCATCCCGCTGACCGTCGGCGGCGGCGTCCGGACGATCGGTGACGTGGACGCGCTGCTGCGCGCCGGCGCGGACAAGGTGTCGCTCAACTCCGCGGCGGTGGCCCGCCCGGCGGTCTTGCGCGAGGCGGCGCTGCGCTTCGGTTCGCAGTGCGTGGTGCTCTCGGTCGACGCCCGGCGCAGCGCGGAGGCCCGCAGCGGCTTCGAGGTGACCTCGCACGGCGGCCGGCAGGCCACCGGGCTCGACCTGATCGAATGGGTCGTCCGGGGCCAGGCGCTGGGCGCGGGGGAGATCGTGGTCAACTCGATGGACGCCGACGGCACCCGCGACGGCTTCGACGTCGAGATGATCCAGGCGGTACGGGAGAAGTCCACCGTTCCGGTCGTGGCCAGCGGTGGTGCGGGTGCGATCGAGCACTTCAGCCCGGCGGTTGACGCGGGCGCCGATGCGGTCCTGGCCGCGAGTGTCTTCCACTTCGGCACGATCCGGATCGCCGAGGTGAAGGAGGCGCTGGCGAAATCCGGCGCCGTGGTCCGCACCATCTGATCGACGCCGGCGTAGGTGAGTTGCGCGCCTTTGCGGGAGACGCTGGATTTGTGCGCGGCTGAAAGTCCTTCTGTGTAGGCAGGCTGGGCCGCCTGATCCGAATTGACGAGCCGCACGGATATCCGGGTGGAATTGGATTTCGATCGACCTGGGAGCCGCGGCCCGATTGACGGACCGGTTTCCCCGCCTCTGGGCGGCGTGATCATGCAGAAAAGGCTCGTCCGTACGGCGTGTCGCGAACCCTTTCTGCATGATCGCGGCCGCGGCGGGCGTGTTGCTCGGCGCGGGAGAGCGCTTTCCGGGTGGGCCTGGTATCGGGCGCGCGCGGGGTTGGTTGTCGGGCGGGGCCGGGCGGATTACGTGTCGCGCGAGGTGCCCGGCACAATGGACCGCATGACCTCAGCTGCCCGCCCTTCCGCCCTCGACCCTGCGATCGCCGCCCGGCTCAAGCGTGACGCGCACGGCCTCTTCCCGGCCGTGGCGCAGCAGCATGACACCGGCGAGGTGTTGATGGTCGGCTGGATGGACGACGAGGCGCTGCACCGCACCCTGACCACGGGCCGCTGCACCTACTACAGCCGCAGCCGGCAGGAGTACTGGGTGAAGGGGGAGACCTCCGGCCACCAGCAGTGGGTTAAGTCGGTGGCGCTGGACTGTGACGCTGACACCGTGCTGGTCAAGGTCGACCAGGTCGGCGCCGCCTGTCACACCGGCGACCGTACGTGTTGGGACGCCGGCCTGCTTGACGCCGTGGTCGGCGAGCGCCCGCGCGACTCGGTGGGGAGCCAGCCGGCGTGACCTCGACCGCAGACCTGAGCCGCGAAGAGTTCCGCGACCTGGCGGCCAGCCACCGCGTCATCCCGCTGACCCGCCGGCTGCTCGCCGACAGCGAGACCCCGGTCGGCGTGTACGGCAAGCTCGCCGGCGGGCCCGGCACGTTCCTGCTCGAGTCGGCCGAGCACGGCGTCTGGTCGCGCTATTCGTTCATCGGGGTGCGCTGCCCGGCGGTCCTGACCGAGCGCGACGGCAAGACCGCCTGGCTCGGCGACGCCCCGTCATCCGGGCTCCGCTCGCGAGTCGCTCCGCCGTTCGACGATTCGCCCGAGGACCCGCTGCTGGCCGTACGGGACACGATCGAGCGGTTGCGCACGCCCCGGTTCACCGACCTGCCACCGCTGACCGGTGGACTGGTCGGCTATGTCGCGTACGACGCTGTACGCCGGCTGGAACGGTTGCCGGACCTGGCCGAGGACGATCTGCAGCTGCCCGAGCTGGCGATGCTCTTCGCCGCCGATCTGGCGGTGCTCGACCACTCGGACGGCTCGATCCTGCTGGTGGCCAACGCGTTCCCGGAGAGCAGTGACGGCGCCGATCAGCACTACGACGACGCGCTGGCCCGCCTCGATGCGATGCACGAGAAGCTGACCGAGCCGACCCCGGCGACGGTCACCGCGTTGCGTTTTCCCGAGCCCCGCTACACCTCGCATTCGCCGGACGGCATCGGCGAGGGGGTGAAGCGCGCGGTCGAGGAGATCCATGCCGGCGAGGCGTTCCAGGTCGTCGTGTCGCAGCGCTTCGAGATGCAGACCGACGCCGAGCCGTTGGACGTCTACCGGGTGTTGCGCACCACCAACCCCAGCCCGTACATGTACCTGCTGCGGTTCCCGGACGGCACCGACATCGTCGGCTCCTCGCCGGAGGCGCTGGTCCGGGTGACCGGCGGCCGCGCGCTGCTGCACCCGATCGCCGGCACCCGCTGGCGGGGCGACACCCCGGACGAGGACGCGCGGCTGGCGGCCGAATTGCTGTCCGATCCGAAGGAACGGGCCGAGCACGTGATGCTGGTCGACCTGGGGCGCAACGACCTGGGCCGCACCTGCAGGCCGGGCAGCGTCGACGTCGTGGACTTCATGGACATCGAGCGCTACAGCCACGTCATGCACCTGGTGTCCACTGTGGTCGGTGAGCTGCAGGAGGGGCGGACTGCCTTCGACGCGTTCACCGCCTGCTTCCCGGCCGGCACCCTGTCGGGCGCCCCGAAGCCGCGGGCGATGGAGATCATCGAGGAGTTGGAGCCGGTCCGCCGCGGGCTCTACGGCGGCACCGTCGGATACCTCGATTTCGCCGGTGACCTCGACATGGCGATCGCGATCCGCACCACCTTGATGCGGGACGGAAACGCCTATGTACAAGCGGGTGGCGGCATCGTCGCCGACTCCGATCCGGTGGCGGAGGAGCAGGAGTCGCAGAACAAGGCGCGCGCGGTGCTGCGGGCCGTCGCGGCCGCGGAGACGCTCCGGCAATGACAGGGCACCCAGCCGGATCGGACACGGCGGTGTCCGATCGGCGCGAATTCGGCCTGGTGGTGGTGCTGCTCATCGTCGGCTCCGCACTGCTCTTCCTGGCCAGCAGCCGCGGTTGGGTGACGCTCTCGGTCGCCCGGAGCCGACCGCTGGCCGACCTGAAACGCCCGGTCTCCGGGGCGCATGCGCAGCCACTGCTGACCGCGCTCGCCGTCGTCGGGCTGGCGGCGGTGGTGGCGCTGTTGGCCACCCGGCGGGCCGGGCGGCAGATCGTCGGCGCTCTGGTCACCGTCGTCGCCGTGGTGGTGCTGGTCTGGCTTGTGCGAGACCTGCGTGGCATGTCGGCGCACCGGGCCAAGTCGCTCCTGGACGACGGCGGGCCGGTGGTCGGGGTGTCGGCCGGAGCACGGGTCACCGTGGATCTGCATCTGTTCTGGGTTGCCGTCGCTCTGACCGGCGCGGTCATGCTCGCTATCGGCGGCCTCGCCGCGGCGGCACGAGGGCGGGGCTGGCCGGCGATGGGCAGCCGATATGATCGGCCGAGGCAGACATCGGACACCTCCGGCCGCTCGGGTGGCGAGGCCGTCGAGCCGAGCGACACGTCCGTACGGAGCGCGACTGCCGCGGGGGACGCCGGATCGGATCGCGCGCCGGCAACCGAGCGGCGGCTCTGGGAGGCGCTCGATCGGGGTGAGGATCCGACAGCCGGCGAGGATTCCGGCTGACTGCCTGCGGATCGGCGCCCTTGGGGGGCAACGGATCGGGTGGGTTCGTGCTGGATAGCATGAGATCGCCCGATGAAACATGAGGGGATTCACATTGTGAGCGTTCTCGGCGACATTCTCGTGGGAGTTCGCGAGGATCTCGCCAGCCGTGAAGCGGCCGTGCCCTTGTCCGAGCTGAAGAAACTATGTGAGCGCCAGGCGGCGCCCCGCGACGCGATGGCCGCCTTGCGCGCGCCCGGCGTCGGGGTCATCGCTGAAGTGAAGCGGGCCAGCCCGTCGGCCGGCCAACTGGCCGCCATCGATGACCCGGCCGCGCTGGCCCGTGAATACGCCGAGGGCGGGGCCCGGATCATCAGCGTGCTGACCGAGGGGCGCCGATTCCACGGTTCGCTGGAGGATTTCGACGCCGTCCGCGCGGCGGTCGATGTTCCCCTGCTGCGTAAAGACTTTGTCGTCTCCTCGTATCAGGTGCACGAGGCGCGGGCACATGGCGCGGACGTGGTGCTGCTGATCGTGGCGGCGCTCGAGCAGAACGCGCTGGTCAGCCTGGTGGAGCGGGTCGAGTCGCTCGGCATGCTGCCGCTGGTCGAGGTGCACGACGAGGCCGAGGCCGACCGGGCCCTGGCCGCCGATGCCAAGGTGATCGGCGTCAACGCCCGCAATCTCAAGACGCTCGCGGTGGACCGCAGCGTCTTCGAGCGGATCGCGCCCGGGCTGCCCTCGCAGGTGGTCAAGGTGGCCGAGTCCGGGGTCCGCGACACCCACGACCTGATCGGGTACGCCGCCGCCGGCGCCGATGCCGTACTCGTCGGGGAGGGCCTGATCACCAAGGACAGCCCCCGGCAGGCCGTCGCTGACCTGGTCACCGCCGGCTCCCACCCGGCGACCCCGGGACACTCGCGATGAGCGAATCGATTTCCACCGCGTCACTAAACACAGTGGACAGTCCTGACGCGACAGGTCATTTCGGCCCCTACGGCGGGCGTTTCGTACCGGAAGCGTTGATCGCCGCGCTGGACGAGCTCGCGGCGGAATACCGGTCGGCGATGCAGGATCCGGAATTCACCGGTCGGCTGGGCGACCTGCTGACCAACTATGCCGGCCGGCCGAGTCTGCTCACCCCGGCGTTGCGCTTCTCCAGACACGCCGGTGGCGCGCAGATCTGGCTCAAGCGCGAGGACCTCAACCACACCGGTGCCCACAAGATCAACAATGTGCTCGGTCAGGCGTTGCTGACCAAGCGGATGGGCAAGCCGCGGGTCATCGCTGAAACCGGCGCGGGCCAGCACGGTGTCGCCACCGCCACTGCGGCGGCCCTGCTCGACCTGGAATGCGTCGTCTACATGGGCGAGGAGGACACCCGGCGGCAGGCACTCAACGTCGCGCGGATGGAGCTTCTCGGCGCCACCGTCATTCCCGTGACGAGCGGCTCGCGGACGCTGAAGGACGCGATGAACGAGGCGTTCCGCGACTGGGTGACCAATGTGGACACCACGCACTACCTGATCGGCTCGGTCGGTGGTCCGCACCCGTTCCCGACCATCGTCCGCGACTTCCAGCGGGTGATCGGGGTCGAGGCGCGGGAGCAGATCCAGCAGCAGGCCGGCCGGCTGCCCGATGCCGTCTGCGCCTGTGTCGGCGGCGGCTCCAATGCGATCGGCATCTTCCACGCGTTCCTGGACGACGCCGAGGTCAAGCTGTACGGCTTCGAGGCCGGCGGTGACGGCGTCGAGACCGGCCGGCACGCGGCGGCCATCACCGGTGGGTCGCCGGGCGTGCTGCATGGCGCCGCGTCCTATCTCCTGCAGGACGAGGACGGGCAGACCATCGAGAGCCACTCGATCTCGGCCGGTCTGGACTATCCGGGGGTCGGGCCGGAGCACGCGCTGCTGCACGACACCGGACGGGCGGTCTACCGGCCGATCACCGATGCGCAGGCGCTGGACGCGTTCCGGCTGCTCAGCCGTACCGAGGGCATCATTCCGGCCATCGAGTCCGCGCATGCGCTGGCCGGCGCGCTCGACCTTGGCCGCGAGCTCGGCCCGGACGCGATCATCGTCGTCAATCTCTCCGGTCGCGGGGACAAGGACGTCGACACCGCGGCCCGCTGGTTCGGCCTCATCGAGGGCGGCGCCGCCCCGGAGGTTGCGTCGTGAGTGGTCTGTCCGCGGCATTCGCGACGACCCGCGAGGAGGGCCGCTCGCTGCTGGTCGGCTACCTCCCGGCCGGATTCCCCACGGTGGCGGGCGGCATCGCCGCCATCACCGCGATGGTCGAGGCCGGGGTCGACGCGGTCGAGGTCGGCCTGCCCTACAGCGACCCGGTGATTGACGGCCCCACCATCCAGGAGGCGGCCGAGATCTCGCTGCGCGGTGGGACGAAGATCCGCGATGTGCTGCACACCGTCGAGGCGGTCGCCCGGACCGGCGTTCCAACGGTTGTCATGACCTACTGGAACCCGGTGGTCCGCTATGGCGTGGAACGCTTCTCGACCGATCTGGCCAACGCCGGCGGCGCCGGGCTGATCACCCCTGACCTGATTCCGGACGAGGCCGCCGACTGGCTGCAGGCCAGTGATACCGCCGGCCTCGACCGCATCTTTCTGGTCGCACCGAGCTCCACCGACGCGCGGATCGCGGCGACCACCGCCGCCAGCCGGGGTTTCGTCTACGCCACGTCGGTGATGGGCGTGACCGGTGCGCGCGAGCAGACCAGCAGCCTGGCGCCGGAGCTGGTGTCCCGGGTACGGAAGACCACCGATCTGCCCGTGGGCGTGGGTCTGGGGGTGCGCAACGGCGACCAGGCCGCCGAGGTCGGCGGCTTCGCCGACGCGGTCATCGTCGGGTCCGCATTCGTCCGGTGCCTGCTGGACGCCCCGGACGTGGACGCCGGGTGCAAGGCCGCCGCAGCATTGGCCCAGGACCTGGCCGACGGGGTCCGTCGCCGCGCTGTGTGAGGCCGGTTCGGAACGAACTGATCCGGGCGCCAGCGGTTTCCGGTCGAGCTGGGCATGGGTGCGGATACGGCCAGATGGCCGACGCCGTACCTTAGGCAGGTGAACGTTGCCTCGATACCCAGCCCGACCGTCAACGCGTGGCAATTGGGCCCGTTGGCGATCCGTGCGTACGCACTGTGCATCATCGCCGGGGTCGTCGTCGCGATCTGGCTGGCCGAGCGGCGGTGGGTCGACCGAGGTGGCCGGCGCGGCACCGTCACCGACATCGCCGTGTGGGCGGTGCCGTTCGGCCTCGTCGGGGCCAGGCTGTACCACGTCTGCACCGACCCGGAGCTCTATTTCGCCTCGGGCAAACATCCGATCGACGCGCTGAAGATCTGGGACGGCGGCCTGGGCATCTGGGGCGCGGTCCTGCTCGGCGCGGTCGGCGGCTGGATCGGGCTGCGCCGGCGCGGGCTGGGTCTGGCCGCCTTCGCGGACGCCGCGGCGCCGGGAATCGCACTCGCACAAGGCATCGGGCGGTTGGGCAACTGGTTCAACAACGAGCTCTACGGAAAGGCGACCAGCCTTCCGTGGGGCCTGACCGTCCATGACATCGACCCCGACACGCACAAATCGGTCGACACACTTCCGGGGCACTACCACCCGACGTTCCTCTATGAACTGATCTGGGACTTCGGCGTCGCCGGGCTGGTGCTCTGGGCCGACCGCAGGTTCCGGCTGGGCCGCGGCCGGGCGTTCGCGCTCTACGTGATGGCCTACACGGTCGGTCGGGCCTGGATCGAGTACCTGCGGATCGACCCGGCCAACCGGTTCGCCGGGCTGCGCCTGAACGACTGGACCTGCCTGATCGTCTTCATTGCCGCGCTGGCGTTCTTCGTACTGCGCCGCGGGCCGCGCGAGGAGGTCGCCGAGGGCCGGGCGGATGCCGAGCCGGAACTACAGCCAGACGCCGGCGACGACGCCTCGGTTGCCGTCGAGGAAGGTGAGCCTGACCAGCGTGCCGAAGACGACACCGCCACGGCAGGTGCCGGCGAGCCGGTGGACGTACCCTCAGGCGAGTCCGAGCGGCCGGCTGAAGCAGGGAGTGACGCCGAGCGCCACAGCTGACGTAACGAGGGAGCGATCGTGGTGACCACCGCAGACACGTTTTCCGACCCGGGTGCCGCCGAGGTCCACCACGATCACCGCGACGTCACCGGCGGCTGGCTGCGGCCCGCTGTCTTCGGTGTGATGGACGGCCTCGTCTCCAACGTCTCGCTGATCGCCGGCGTCTCCGGGGGTGGCGCGTCGCCGCACACCATCGCACTGACCGGCCTGGCCGGCCTCATCGCCGGCGCGGTGTCGATGGCCACCGGCGAATACACCTCGGTCTCCTCACAGACCGAGCTGACCCGGGCCGAGATCGCGGTGGAGAAGCGGGAGATCGCGCAGCGGCCCGATGCGGAGCGGACCGAGCTGACCGAGCTCTACATCTCCCGCGGCGTCGAGCCGGAGCTGGCCCGGCGGGTGGTCGAGCAGCTGTCGCAGGACCCGGAGCAGACCTGGCGGATCCATGCCCGCGAAGAACTGGGCGTCGACCCGGACGATCTGCCGTCGCCGTGGACCGCGGCCAGCTCGTCGTTCGCCGCGTTCGCGGTGGGCGCGATCCTGCCCCTGTTGCCCTACCTGCTGGGCGCCTCCGCGCTCTGGGCCTCGGCGATTCTGAGTGCGGTCGGGCTCTTCGTCGCCGGCGCGCTGGTATCCCGTTTCACCAGCCGGGGCTGGCTTTACAGCGGCCTGCGGCAGCTCGCGCTCGGCGCGCTGGCCGCCGCCGTCACGTACGGAATCGGCCGTGCCGTCGGGGTCGGCCTCGGCTGATCGCCGGGCGAGTAAGGTCCTCCCACAGCACAGTCCAATGGGGGAGGAACGGCCTTGGAACGGGTCTTCACAGTGCCGGCCGGACCGGGTGCGGTCTGGGGCGTGGTCGGTGATCTCGGCGGGCTCGTCGAATGCCTGCCGGCGCTGACCCAGCCGGAGATCGACGAGTCCGGCATCGGAGCGCGACTGCGCCTGCGGGTCGGTTCCAACCAGGTCACCTACGTGGGTCGGCTGGATCTACGTATGGCCGACGAGCAGGGCGGGCTGATCCAGCTTGACGGTGCCGGCAGTGAGGCGCGCGGCGCCGGTGAGGTGTCGGCTTCGGTACGGATTCGGTTGCAGCGCAAGGATTCCGGCACCGAGGTGACGGTCCGCGTTACGGCCGCGGGGTCGGGTCGGATCGACGGGTTCGATCCGGAAGCCGTACGCGAGGCGGGTGGTCGGTTGCTCGACCGGTTCGTCGAGGCCGTCACCGAACGGGTGCCCGCCGAGGACTCGTTCGACGGCGTCGAACCGGAGCCTGTCGAGCTGGAGGCGCCTGCCTCGGGTTCGCGTCCAGCGTCGCCGGTACCGCCAGCGTCGCCGGTACCGCCTGCGTCGCCGGTACCGCCTGCGTCGCCGGAATCGCTGGCGGAGCCGGAGGAAGCGGTCGCGCGGTCAGAATCTCGGGGGTGGCAGCAGCGGCCGGAACCGCCGGTCGAGCCGGATGCCCCGCTCGCCACAGTGACCAGCATTGCCGGAGCGGTGGCCGTACGGTCGCAGGCTCGGCGTGGCGCGGCGGTCAGCGTCGCGGCCCTGGCGGTCGCGATTCTGGCGCTCTGGTTCACCCGTCGCCGCGGCCGCTGATCCTCGCCGGCTTTTCGATTTCCACCGCCCATTTCCATGATCATGGTGCTGTTGCACCCAGCGGGCTGTGTACGCCGGCCCCTTGATCATGAGCCGGGTGCGGGTGCGGGTGCGGGTGCGGGTCGGAGGCCTTGATCGTGACCGCGTTATACCGGTTCCGGGCGTGATCGTGATTGCGTTGTGCCGGTGATAGCCGGCATAACGCAGACTTCATCGGGCTCGGGTGTGAGCTATTGCCCGGCATAACGCAGACATCGCGTGCGCGGCTCGGGTGGCCTCAGACGTTGATGTCGCGGCGGTCGAGCAGGACCACCGCCGCGGCCAGTGCCAGCACGGTCACGCCGATCAACAATCCACAGCCACCGAGCTGAAGGCCGTTGCGCAGCGGCTCTCCGCCGGTGTACCAGTGATACGGAGAGAGGTGCCGGATCCAGCCGAGTCCCTTGATCTGCGGCAGAAAGCTGTCGGCCAGGTAGCCGGTCAGCGCCACCACCACACTGGTGCCGATCGTCACCGAGCGGCGACCGGTCGCGGCGCCGACCAGCAGTGTGAGCGAGCCGAGGCAGCAACCCAGCAGTACCCATTGCAGGGTCATCGCGGCCAACTTCGCCGGGTCCACCGTCAGTTTCCCCGGGCCGCGGATCGCCAGCAGCACCAGCAGCACGACAACGCCCATCGCGACCAGGACAGCCATCATGGCGGCCATCCGCTCCAGCAGCAGCCGGCGCCGACTTATCGGGTGCGCCAGCAGTAGGTCCAGCAGCCCGGATTCCTCGTCACCGGCGATGGCTCTGGTGCCGGTGATGATGACGTAGACCGTCACGAGCAACAGCAGCAGCAGGCCGAACACGGTCGAGCCGAGATAACCGGCCGGCGAGCCGAAATCCTCCAGGTTGAACGCCTTGCGCAGGCTCTCGGGATAGCCGTCGATCACCGACGCCTTTCCCTTGGCCAGGCTCCGGTACGCCGCGGAATACATGAAGGTCACGCCCGCCATGGCGACGATCCAGCCGAAAAGGCTGCGTCGAGCCTCCCACAGAGTCGCGCCGAACACATTACGCAGCAACATGGCTGGCGGCCTTCTGGTCGATGGAATTGTCGGTGTAGAGGGTGAGGAAAAGCTCCTCCAAATCGGGCTCCTCCACCTCCAGGGTCAGTACGGTGTGGCGGGCCGCCGCCTTCACCAGATCGTCGGCGTGCCCGGACAGGTGGCAGTGCAACACGCTGCCGCCGTCCACCGGACGGATCTCGGCGCCCTGAATGCCCGGCAGCTCGGCGAAATCGGAGACCGGAACCGATCCGGCGAATTGGATCGCGACCTTACGCACGGCGTGGCCGCGGAGGGCCTCGACAGTGTCCACTGTGATCAGTCGGCCGGCGCGGACTATTCCGACCCGGTCGGCGGTGGCCTGGACCTCGGACATGATGTGCGAGGACATGAATACGGTCCGCCCATCGGCCCTGACCTCCCGGACCATCCGCAGGAATTCCTGCTGCAGCAACGGATCCAGCCCTGAGGTCGGCTCATCCAGAATCAGCAGTTCGGGGGAGTGCATGAATGCCTGCACCAGGCCGACCTTCTGCCGGTTTCCCTTGGACAGCTCCCTGACGGTGCGCCCGAGATCGAGATCGAGCCGCTTGGCCAGGTCGCGGATGCGGGCAGCGGCCACACCGCCGCGCAGATTGCCCAGAAGGGTGAGTGCTTCGCCCGCGGTCTGCCGGCCGCCGACAATGAAATCGCCTGCCAGATAGCCGATCCGCCGACGCAGCTCGGTCCCGCCCGCGCGCGGATCGTGTCCGAGCACCTCGATGCGACCCGAGGTGGGGCGGAGCAGATCGAGCAACAGCCTGATCGTGGTGGACTTTCCGGCGCCGTTGGGGCCGAGATAACCGAAAACCTCTCCGGTATCGATCCGCAGGTTGAGGTCGCGCAGCGCCTCGTGCCTGCCATAGCTCTTGCACAGCGCCGTGGTGGCAATGGCCCTACTCATGCACCCTCCTGCGCCGACAGTTTGTCCACGACACTCGCCCAGCGGTCGTCGGCGTAGAAGCCGCTGGTGTAAATCTCGATAACGCTCGCACCGAGGCGCAGTTGGCCGGCGCGGTCCAATGTCTTGGCGCCGATGGCGCGCGCCATGTGGTCGCCGAGGACCAGAAAGCTCATGGCCCAGCTGACCAACATGACGGCCCGGCCGCGTCGATCGGCGCCGGGCCGGATCTCGCCGCGCGCCTCGCCGCGCTCCAGATAGCTCTCCGAGGCGGCTACCAGTTGGTCGAAAAGAGCGGCGGCGTGCTCCGAGCCGTCGGTCAGCGACCGGGCGATGTAGGCCTGCAGCGGCTCGGCCTCGCGCATCAGGTCGGTCAACGCCGCCAGCCCGGCCGAGTCCGGCTCTCGCTCGCCGATCTGCAACTTCTCCTGCACCAGGGCGAAGACGCGTTCGTCGCACGCCTGGCGAAGGCCGTCCTTGGAGCCGAAATGGTGCAGCACCAGGGGGGCCGAGACACCGGCGTCCTTGGCGATTGATCGCAGTGAAGTGCGGTCGACCCCGTCCCTGCCGAAACGCGCCAGCGCGGCGTCCCGGATCCGGCTGCGGGCCGTGAGGTCATCGACTGAACGCATGTTAAGTATGCTGAACGTTCGTTCAATATCTGTCAAGTCGGCGGCGTACGGCCGGGGATGTGGCGCGCACCAGGAGGATCGCCGCAGCCGTGACCAAGTCCGGCCACATCGTGTAGGAAATACGCCAGATCTCTTGTCTGCCCAGTGGTCGGACACTAAGGTCGTCGGTCAGGACCACGTGACCCGACCGGCCCCGATTTCCTTGTCTGGTCGGCGAATTACCATTCCACGCGGCTGGATGGAGCTATTCATGGATGCCCAGGAAAAGGCGATCGCGCAACTCCGGGACCGACGCTTCGGGTTGTTCATCCATTGGGGTCTTTACGCGTTGGCCGCCCGGCACGAATGGGTGAAGAACCGCGAAGAGCTGACTGACGAGCAGTATCAGCGGTATTTCGACAACTTCGACCCCGACCTTTTCGACCCGACCGCGTGGGCCCGGTCGGCGAAAGCGGCGGGTATGCGGTACGCGGTGCTGACCACGAAGCATCACGAGGGATTCGCTTTGTGGGATTCGGATCTCACCGATTACAAAGCGACGAAGACGCCCTGGGGTAAGGATCTCGTGGGCGCGTTCGTGGAGGCATTCCGGGCCGAGGGCCTGGGCGTCGGCTTCTACCACTCGCTCATCGACTGGCATCACCCGGAATTCCCGGTCGACGTCGTGCACCCGCAACGCAACGACCTCGAGGCGCGCCGGCGGTCGGCCGGCCGCGATGTCGGCAAATACGCCGACTACCTGCACGGCCAGGTGCGGGAGTTGCTCACCCGCTATGGCCAGATCGACGTGATGTGGCTGGACTTCTCGTACCCAGGCCGGACATTCCAGGACGGCTCGCCGGCGGGCAAGGGACAGGCGGACTGGCGGTCGGCCGAGCTACTGGCCCAGATCCGCGAATTGCAGCCCGGCATTCTGGTCAACGACCGGCTGGACATTCCCGGCGACTTCCTGACTCCCGAGCAGTACCAGCCGGCCGGGCCGATGACCCGGGACGGCAGGCCGATGCCGTGGGAGGCCTGCCAGACGCTGAACGGCAGCTGGGGATATGACCGCGACAACCTGGACTGGAAGCCGGTCGACATGCTGGTCCGGATGCTGGTCGACTCGGTGTCCAAGGACGGCAACCTGCTGCTCAACGTCGGGCCGACCGGTCGCGGCGAATTCGACCCGCGGGCGTTGGTGACGCTGGGTGGCATCGGCGACTGGATGCGTCAGCACTCCCGGTCGATCTACGGCGCCGGGCCGAGCGACCTGACGCCGCCGCCGGACTGCCGCTACACCCAGCGGGGGGGTCGGCTCTACCTGCACGTGTTCGCGTGGCCGATGCGCCATCTGCACCTCGCCGGGTTGGGCGGCCGGGTCCGCTACGCGCAGTTCCTGCACGACGCGTCCGAGGTGAAATTCACCGTGCATGACCCGGCAACGCGGGCGCAGAACACGACAATGGGTGGGCTTGCCGCGGACACCGTGACCCTGGATCTGCCGATCCAGCGGCCGGACGTCGCCGTGCCGGTGATCGAGCTCTATCTCGACTGAGAGCCGGCCGGCGACGTCGGTTCAGCCGGCGACGTCGGTCCGTGAGCGGGCGTGCGCGGTGGCGTGCTGCTGCAGGCCGGAGCCGTAGCCGAAGACAGCGCCGAAGGTCAGGTGCGAGGTCTTGGCGCAGGCGACCGAGACGGTGACCCGGTCGTCGGCCACCGACGCCGTGACCGCGGCGCGGTCGCTCCCGGAGCCGGCGTACTGCTCGACGGCACTCTGCACCCCACCCAGTGGCAGGGCCCCGTCTGAGCCGACGCCGCTCTTGTAGAATTCCGGATCGTCGAGGGCCTGGGCGCCGGCGATGGCGGCACCGTCGCAGACCGACTGCAGATCGCGCTGGGCGAGGAACGCGCTGCCGGCCACGACGCTGCCGACGATGACCAGCCCGGCCACGACGAACGCCATCAGGATCATCGGGATGATCGAGCCGCTGTCGTCACGGACCGGTACGACGCGCATGCGCGCAGCATAACGATCCGGCCGCGCTTTCCGGGGCGGGTGTGTGTCGATTGTGGACAGCGTCGGTTGCCGCCGGTTGGCCGGCCCGGACCGCCCTCGCGGCGCGCACGAAGAGTGACGAGAACACTACGTAACGCCACGGTCGCGACCCGGCCTCGGCGATGCGGTGGGACCGGGCGACCCGGCGGCGATATGGTTGCGGCTGAGGCGGGAGACCGTCTGGTTACGCTCCAGGAACGTGAACCACTATGCTCTGCGCGGTCACTGTCGCCCCGCCGGTCTCAACGGTGACGTCGGCAACAGTGGCTATTGACGATGCAGGCGAACGCACGAACGCGCGTCGTGGCGCGCTACCCTGGTGCGCATCGACTTCCGGGCCGACGTTGTCCCGTGCCTCAGCACAAGAAGCACCACCGACGACGGGAGACCCAGCATGCCGATCTTCTCTGCTGTGCCTGCCGCCAGTGGTCTCTATGACCCGGCCAATGAGCACGACTCCTGCGGCGTCGCCTTCGTGGTGGACGCGAAGGGACGCCGATCGCACCGCATCGTCCAGCACGGACTCACCGCGCTGCACAATCTTGAACACCGCGGCGCCGCCGGCGCCGAGCCGTCCTCCGGTGACGGGGCCGGAATTCTGCTGCAAATTCCTGACGAATTCCTGCGCGCTGCAGTCAGTTTCGAACTGCCCAGGCCGGCCGACGACGGCTCGCATCGTTATGCGGTCGGAATGGCGTTCCTGCCACAGAATACGGCGGAACGGGCGAGCGCGGTCGCCGAGATCGAGCGGCTCGCCGCGGATGAAGGCGCCACCGTTCTGGGGTGGCGCGACGTGCCGGTGCACGACGGCGACCTCGGCAATACCGCGCGCGCGGTCATGCCGGCATTCGCCCAGTTGTTTCTTGGCGGACCCGAGGGCGAGTCCGGAATAGCGCTCGAGCGTCGCGCCTACTGTGTGCGCCGGCGCGCGGAAGCCGCCGGTGCGGTGTATTTCGCGTCACTGTCCTCGCGGACGGTCGTGTACAAGGGAATGCTCACCACCGACCAGCTCCCGCAATTCTTTCCCGACCTGACCGACGAGCGGCTGGAGTCGGCTATTGCGTTGGTGCACAGCCGTTTCTCGACGAACACGTTCCCGGCCTGGCCACTCGCGCACCCGTACCGTTTCATTGCGCACAACGGCGAGATCAATACCATCAAGGGAAACCGAAACTGGATGCGGGCCCGCGAGGCGTTGCTGAAAAGTGATGTCATTCCCGGTGATCTGGAACGGCTCTTTCCCATCTGCACACCGGAGGCCAGTGACTCGGCCTCGTTCGACGAGGTCCTGGAGTTGCTGCACCTCGGCGGTCGCTCGTTGCCGCACGCGGTGCTGATGATGATTCCGGAGGCGTGGGAGAACAACGCCGGGATGGACCAGGCGCGGCGCGCGTTCTACCAGTTCCACTCCACCGTGATGGAGCCCTGGGACGGCCCGGCGAGCGTCACCTTCACCGACGGCACGGTCATCGGCGGGGTGCTGGACCGCAACGGTCTGCGCCCGGCCCGCTGGTGGCAGACCGACGACGACCTGGTCGTGCTGGCCAGCGAGGTCGGAGTGCTCGACATCCCCGCGGACAAGGTGATCGCGAAGGGGCGGCTGCAGCCGGGCCGGATGTTCCTGGTCGACACCGCCCGCGGCCGGATCGTGGACGACGACGAGATCAAGGCCGAGTTGGCCGCCGAGCATCCGTACGACGAGTGGCTGCACGCCGGGCTGATCCACCTCGAGGATCTGCCGGAGCGCGAGCACACGCCGCCGGCGCACGATGCCCACCAGACGACGGTGCGGCGGCAGCAGGAGTTCGGCTACACCGAAGAGGAGCTGCGCATCCTGCTGGCCCCGATGGCCAAGACCGGGGCCGAACCGATCGGCTCGATGGGCACCGACTCGCCGGTCGCCGTGCTGTCCGAGCGGCCCCGGTTGCTCTTCGACTACTTCAGCCAGCTCTTCGCGCAGGTCACCAACCCGCCGCTGGACGCGATCCGGGAAGAACTGGTGACCTCGCTGAGCGCCACCATCGGCCCGGAGCAGAACCTGCTCGAGCCGACCGCGGCCGCCTGCCGGCAGGTCGTCCTGCCGTTCCCGGTGATCGACAACACCGACCTGGCCCGGATCTCCGAGATCAACGCCGACGGCAACCTGCCCGGATTCGCCGCGGTGACGATCAGTGGGCTGTACGACGTGGCCGGCGGGGGAGCGGCGCTGCGCGACGCGCTGGAGCGGATCCGGTCCGAGGTGTCGGCCGCGATCGCGGATGGCGCCCGGATCGTGGTGCTGTCCGACCGGGGCGGCGACGCGACCCACGCTCCGATTCCCTCGCTGCTGCTCACCTCGGCGGTGCACCACCACCTGGTCCGGGAGCGCACCCGCACTCAGGTCGGGCTCGTCGTCGAGGCCGGTGACTGCCGCGAGGTGCACCACGCGGCGCTGCTGCTGGGATACGGCGCGGCCGCGGTCAACCCGTACCTCGCGTTCGAAACCGTCGAGGATCTGGTGCGGTCCGGCATCGTCACCGGGATCGACGAGCGCACGGCGGTGCGCAACTACGTCAGGGCGCTCGGCAAGGGCGTGCTGAAGGTGATGTCCAAGATGGGCATCAGCACGGTGGCCTCCTACGCCGGGGCGCAGGTCTTCGAGGCGCTGGGGCTGTCCCAGGAGGTCGTCGACGACTACTTCACCGGCACCTCGTCCAAGCTCGGCGGCGTCGGGCTCGACGTCATCGCCGCGGAGGTCGAGTCGCGGCACCGCGTCGCCTATCCGCGCAACCCGAGCCAGCGGGCCCACCGCCGGCTGCAGGTCGGCGGCGAATACCAGTGGCGCCGCGAGGGCCCGATCCACCTCTTCAACCCCGAGACCGTATTCCTGCTGCAGCACGCCACCCGGACCAGGCAGTCTGAGGTCTTCCGGCGCTATACGTCCACTGTGGACGGACTGTCCCGGGACGCGGCGACGCTGCGGGGGCTCTTCGCCTTCCGGGACGGCGTCCGCGAGCCAGTGCCGCTGGAGGAGGTCGAGCCGGTCAGCGAGATCGTCAAGCGGTTCTCGACCGGCGCGATGTCCTACGGCTCCATTTCGCGCGAGGCGCACGAGAATCTCGCCATCGCGATGAACCGGCTCGGCGGAAAGTCGAATACCGGCGAGGGCGGCGAGGACGCCGACCGTTTCGTCCGGGACGACAACGGCGACCTGCGGCGCAGTGCGATCAAGCAGGTCGCAAGTGGACGGTTCGGCGTCACCAGCGAATATCTCGTGAATGCCGACGATCTGCAGATCAAGATGGCGCAGGGGGCCAAGCCCGGCGAGGGTGGCCAGCTGCCCGGATACAAGATCTATCCGTGGATAGCCAAGACCCGGCACTCCACGCCCGGCGTCGGACTGATCAGCCCGCCGCCGCACCACGACATCTATTCGATCGAGGATCTGGCCCAGCTGATCCACGACCTGAAGAATTCCAATCCGGCCGCCCGGGTGCACGTCAAGCTGGTCTCGGAGGTCGGCGTCGGCACGGTGGCCGCCGGCGTCTCCAAGGCGCATGCCGACGTGGTGCTCATTTCCGGCCACGACGGCGGTACGGGCGCCTCGCCGCTGACATCGCTGAAACACGCCGGCGCGCCGTGGGAGCTGGGGCTGGCCGAGACCCAGCAGACCCTGCTGGCCAACGGTCTGCGCGACCGCATCGTGGTGCAGTGCGACGGACAGCTCAAGACCGGCCGGGACGTCCTGGTGGCCGCCCTGCTCGGGGCCGAGGAGTTCGGTTTCGCGACCGCGCCACTGGTGGTCTCCGGCTGCGTGATGATGCGGGTGTGTCACCTCGACACCTGCCCGGTCGGTGTCGCGACGCAGAATCCGGCGCTGCGCAAGAAATTCACCGGAAAGCCGGAATTCGTCGTCAATTTCTTCGAATTCCTCGCCGAAGAGGTGCGCGAACACCTTGCGGCCTTGGGTTTCCGGAGCCTGGAGGAGGCCATCGGTCACCGCGAGCTGCTGGACACCCGTACGGCGATCGAGCACTGGAAGGCCGCCGGAATGGATCTGGCGCCGCTTTTCGCGTCGCCGGAACTGGCCGAGGGTGCGCCGCTGCACAATGTCACCGTGCAGGATCACGGCCTCGACAAGGCGCTGGACAACACGCTGATCCAGCTCTGTGAGGGAGCCCTGCTGGACGCTAAGCCGGTGACGCTCGACCTGCCGGTCCGCAACGTCAACCGCACGGTCGGCACGATGCTCGGTTCGCACGTCACCCGGAAGTTCGGTGCGGACGGCCTGCCGGATGACACGATCTCGGTCCGGTTCACCGGCTCGGCCGGGCAGTCGTTCGGTGCGTTCGTCCCGCGCGGCATCACGCTGCGCCTGCACGGCGACGCCAACGACTATCTCGGCAAGGGCTTGTCCGGCGGGCGATTGATCGTCCGACCGCACGAGAATGCGCCCTTTGTCGCCGAGGAGCAGGTCATCGCCGGCAATGTCATCGGGTACGGCGCGACCTCGGGCGAGATCTTCGTCCGCGGCATCGTCGGAGAAAGGTTCTGCGTGCGCAATTCCGGCGCGACCGCGGTGGTGGAAGGCGTCGGCGACCACGCCTGCGAATACATGACCGGTGGCCGCGCGGTCATTCTCGGTTCGACCGGGCGCAACCTCGCGGCCGGAATGTCCGGCGGGATCGCGTACGTACTGGATCTGAATCCCGATCTGGTGAACCCCGGCATGGTGGACGTGCAGCGATTGACAGCCGAGGACGAGGACTGGTTGCGGGACCTGATCGAGCAGCACGTCGAGGAGACAGATTCGGCGATCGGGCGGGCGTTGATCTCGGACTGGCCGCGGCGGGTCAAGCGGTTCTCCCGGATCATGCCGCGCGACTACCAGCGCGTGCTCGAGGCGACCCGGCAGGCCACCACGGCCGGACGTTCGGTGGATGAGGCGGTTATGGAGGCGGCTCGTGGCTGACCCGACGGGTTTCGTTCAGTACGGGCGGGAACTGCCCAAGCGTCGGCCGGTCGAGCTGCGGCTGATGGACTGGCGTGAGGTCTATGAGGATTTCCCGCCGGACAAGCTGCGCAACCAGGCGACCCGGTGCATGGACTGCGGCATTCCGTTCTGCCATCACGGTTGCCCGCTGGGCAACCTGATCCCGGAATGGAACGACCTGGTCCGTCGCGACGACTGGTCCGAGGCCATCGAGCGGCTGCACGCCACCAACAACTTCCCGGAATTCACCGGTCGGTTGTGCCCGGCGCCGTGCGAGTCCTCCTGCGTGCTCGGGATCAACTCCGACCCGGTGACCATCAAACAGGTCGAGGTCGAGATCATCGACCGGGCCTGGGATTCCGGTGACGTGACGCCGGTGCTACCGGCCCGCCGGACCGGCAAGAAGGTCGCCGTCGTCGGCTCCGGGCCGGCCGGTCTGGCCGCGGCCCAGCAGCTGACCCGGGCCGGACACGATGTGACGGTGTACGAGCGGGCCGACCGCATCGGCGGCCTGCTGCGCTATGGCATCCCGGAATTCAAGATGGAGAAGCGGCACCTCGAGCGTCGGCTGGCGCAGATGCGGGCCGAGGGCACGGCATTTGTGACGTCCTGCAACGTCGGGGTGGACATCACGGCGGAGCAACTGCGGTCGGACAACGACGCGGTCGTCCTCTCCGGCGGCTCGACGATCCCGCGCGACCTGCCGGCACCCGGCCGCGAATTCGGCGGCGTGCATTTCGCGATGGACTACCTGCCGGGCTCAAACCGCGTGCAGGAAGGCGATCTGGACGCGCCGCCGATCACGGCGGCCGGAAAGCACGTCGTCATCATCGGCGGCGGCGACACCGGGGCCGACTGCCTGGGCACCGCCCACCGGCAGGGTGCGGCCAGCGTCCACCAGCTGGAGATCATGGCCCAGCCGCCGTCGGCCCGCAGCGAGGCGATGCCGTGGCCGACGTACCCGATGATCTATCGGGTCACCAGCGCGCACGAAGAGGGTGGCGAGCGCGTCTACGCGGTCAACACGGAGAAGTTCGTCGGCGACGCCAACAGCAACGTGTCAGCCATCCGGCTGCACGAGGTGAAGATGGCCAACGGCCGGTTCGAGAAGGTCGAGGGCAGCGACTGGGAGCTGCCCTGCGAGCTGGTGCTGCTCGCGATGGGCTTCACCGGCCCGCAGCGCGAGGGACTCCTGACCGATCTGGGCGTGGAGCTCGACGGGCGCGGAAACGTCGCCCGGGACGCGGATTTCAGCACGAACGTGCCCGGCGTGTTCGTGGCCGGTGACATGGGACGGGGCCAGTCGCTGATCGTCTGGGCGATCGCCGAGGGGCGGTCGGCCGCGGCCGGGGTGGACGCGTTCCTGGAGGGTGAGTCCGCGTTGCCGGCGCCGATCGCGCCGACGACTATGTCGCTGCGGTAGCGGCACCTCGGGGCGCGCCGAGCACGGCGTCGAGCAGTCCCGGGAAGCTGGCCTGCAGCTGGTCCCGGCGCAGTGACACGTAGCGCCGGGTGCCGGCGACCCGGGTGTGGATGACACCGGCCTCGCGCAGCACCTTGGTGTGGTGCGACATCGTGGACTTCCCGCAGTCCAGGGCGGCAAGTTGGTGGATCTCACCGCAGGCGGCCTCGCCGGCGACGGCCAGGGCGCGCACGATGGCCAGCCGGCCCTGGTCGGCCAGCGCCGACAACACCGTGGGAAGGTCCAGCTCCAGCGGCTCTACGCCCTGCTCACCCATACCGTCAGCTTAGAACGTCCCGGCAGCCGGCGTCGCGGTCAGAGCACGGCGTCGAGGTGACCGCCGGCCCGCTCGACCAGCGCCCGCGCCGCATCGGCCGGCAGCGATTTCGCAATCATCACGACCGCCGTTTTCACCTCGCCGCCGGCGCCCTGCAACGCTTGTGCCGCAACGGTTTCCTCGACTCCGGTAATAGTCGAGACAATCCGTTGAGCGCGGCCGACCAGCTTTTCGTTGGTGGCTTTCAGATCGACCATCAGACTGCCGTACGTTTTGCCGAGCCGCACCATGATGATCGTCGACATCATGTTGAGCACCAGTTTCTGCGCGGTGCCGGCCTTCAGCCGGGTCGAGCCGGTGAGCACCTCCGGGCCGACCACAACCTCGATCGGGTGCTGGACGGCGTGGGCCAGGGCCACGTCGCGGTTGCACATGATCCCGGCGGTGAGCGCGCCGGCGGCGGTCGCCGCCGCGACCGCGCCCAGCACGTACGGGGTACGGCCGCTGGCGCTGAGCCCGACCACGACGTCGTCCGGTCCGACCCGGCGTTCCCGCAGCGCGGCCGCGCCGGCCTCGAAGTCGTCCTCGGCTCCCTCGGCGGCGTTGCGTATCGCCGAGTCGCCGCCGGCGATGACGGCCTGCACCTGTTCAGGATCGGTGCGGAAGGTCGGTGGGCACTCCGCGGCGTCCAGGACCGCCAGCCGACCGGAGGTCCCGGCCCCGACGTAGATCAGGCGGCCGCCGCGTTCCAGCCGGGGGACCGCGGCGTCGATGGCGGCGACGACGGCCGGGAGTGCGGCCTGCACCGCCCGCGGCACCTCGGCGTCCGCGTCATTCATGGCCGCGGCCAACTCGATCGTGCTGAGGGCCTCCAATTGGCGGCGACGTGGATCGATCTGCTCGGTGACCAGGGCGCCGAGGTGGGCCAGACCGTTGCCAGTGGTGACGCCATCGTTCACGGAGGATTCCCTTTCACCGGCGACTAGGGGCTGATTCTGCGGTTGCACACTCGGATCGCCGCTCACGCGACTCTCCGCAATATTCGGAAGGTGCGGGTCACGGTGAAGCCGGTCTTCCGGTAGAGCTGCCCGGCCGCGGAGCTCTCGTCCGTCCACAGGAACCAGGCGGTGTGCGCGCCGACGGCCCGCATCCGCTCCAGGGTCAGGTGCAGGAGCGCCCGGCCGAGCCCGGCGCCGCGGCATTCGGTGAGCACGCCGAACGGGCCGAAGCGGTCGACCACGCCTTCGTACGTCCCGTGCATGGCCCAGCCGACCAGCCGGCCGGCCGGTTCGCGCGCCACCACGATGCGATCGGTCGGCATCCCGGCCGCCACGCCCTCCCGGATGGCCCGGCCCCAGTCCGGATTGAAATGCCTGCGGGCCAGGGGGATCAGGTCGACCAGGTCGTCGTCGGTGGCCGGGCCCAGCCGGTAGCCGCGGGCGTGCAGCTCGGCGAGCTGGGCGCGTACCTCGGGCGGGATCTCGTACCGGACCAGGTCGCGATCCATCGCCACCGCCTCGTACGTGAGGCTGAAACCCAGCCTATCCAGCAGCCGGGCGGCCGCCGGATAGGTGTCGGCATCCAGGCCCGGCAGCACGTAGTTCGGCGTGTAACCGGAGAAGGTGACGGTGCGGCGGCCGTGCTCGGCCAGCCACTGCAGCGCGCTATCGAGCAGGGCCCGGCCGATGCCGCGCCGGCGCTGCTCGGGATCGACGAAGAAGAAGACGATCCAGCCGTTGTCCGGCTCGAGGTCGTCCCCCTCGGCGGCCACCGTCCGGCGTACCGCATAAACGGCGCCGACCGGGCTGTCGCGCACGGATGCGACCTTCAGCCCGGCCGGGTCGAAATTCGGGTCGAGCAGGATCAGGTCTCGGAACCGGCGGGCGGTCATCGGATCGGTTGGCGCGCTGCGATTCCACAGATCGACGACGCCGGCGGTCTGGCCGGCGCGGAAATCGCCGATCGCGTAGCTACCGGACGCCATGTGGAAAAATTACCGGCCACCATCAAGAAACGTCAAGCGATGACGAGATCGACGGGTCCGCGCTGCCGGCCCGGCAGGGGGCATCGATAGGGGTCGCCGATAGGGTCCCGATAGTGTCAGGGTCATGACGCGCCGCGCGAAGATCGTCTGCACGCTCGGTCCGGCCACCTCCTCGCCGGAGGTGATACGTCAGCTGATCGACGCCGGCATGGACGTGGCCCGGCTCAACTTCAGCCACGGCACCGCGGCGGAACACACCCGGGCCCACCGGCTGGTCCGGGAGGCGGCGGACGCGGCCGGTCGGGCGGTCGCCGTGCTTGCCGATCTGCAGGGCCCGAAGATCCGGCTCGGCACCTTCGCCGACGGGCCGGTCGAATGGGCCGACGGGGACGAGGTGGTCATCACCACCGATGACGTGGAAGGCAGCAGGGACAGGGTCTCCACCACGTACGCCGGCTTGCCGGGCGACGTGACGCCGGGGGCGCAGCTGCTCGTTGACGACGGCAACATCGCGCTGACCGTGTCCAAGGTGGACGGTGCCGATGTGCACTGCCGGGTGGTTCAGGGCGGCCGGGTCAGTGACCACAAGGGAATCTCGCTGCCTGACGTCGACGTCAGCGAGCCGGCGTTGACCGACAAGGACCGGGCCGACCTGAAGGTCGCGCTGGCGCTGCGGGTCGACCTGGTGGCGCTGTCGTTCGTCCGGTCGCCCAGCGACGTCGAGCCGGTCCGGGCGATGATGCGCGAGGCCGGCGCCATGCTCCCGGTGATCGCCAAGGTGGAGAAGCCCGCGGCCGTCGACCGGTTGGAGGACATCGTCGCGGCGTTCGACGGCCTGATGGTGGCGCGCGGCGATCTCGGTGTGGAGATGCCGCTGGAGGCGGTGCCGATCGTGCAGAAGCGGGCCGTGCAGCTGGCCCGGGAGAATGCCAAGCCGGTCATCGTGGCGACCCAGATGTTGGAGTCCATGATCGGCAGCCCACGGCCGACCCGGGCCGAGGCATCCGACGTCGCCAACGCCGTGCTGGACGGGGCGGACGCGGTGATGCTGTCCGGCGAGACGAGCGTCGGCCGGTATCCGATCGCCGCCGTCTCGACGATGGCCCGGATCGTGGAGAGCGTCGACTCGCAGACCGTGTCGGCGACACCGGGCGGTCCGCGCCAGGAGTTTCTGGTGCCGCCGCTGCTGCACCGGCCCAAGACCAAGGGCGGTGCCATCGCGATGGCGGCCACCGAGGTGGGGGAGTTGCTGGGCGCGAAGGCGCTGGTGGGCTTCACCCAGAGTGGCGACACGGTACGGCGCATGGCGCGGCACCGCTCGGCGCTGCCGCTGCTGGCCTTCACCCCGGATCCCGCGGTGCGCAGCCAGTTGGCGCTGACCTGGGGCGTCGAGACCTTCCATACGGCGCATGCCACCCACACCGACGAGATGGTGGCCCAGGTGCAGGAGATCCTGCTGTCGCTGGACCGCTTCACCGAGGGCGACCTGGTGGTGATCGTCGCCGGCAGCCCGCCCGGGATCCCCGGCTCGACCAATGCGCTGCGGGTCTGGCGCCTGGGCGACGAGTTGCCGAATGTCTGAGGACCGGCAGGAGAGCCTCGACCTGCTGATCGGGCTGCTTGACCTGGAACAGCTCGAGGTCGACATCTTCCGCGGCCTGTCGCCGCAGGTGTCGATGCAGCGGGTATTCGGCGGCCAGGTCGCCGGGCAGGCGCTGGTCGCGGCCGGCCGGACCGTGCCGGCCGACCGCGCGGTGCATTCGCTGCACGCGTACTTCCTGCGCCCGGGCGACCCGAAGATCCCGATCATCTACACCGTCGATCGGATCCGCGACGGCCGCTCGTTCACCTCCCGGCGGGTGATCGCGATCCAGCATGGCAAGGCGATCTTCAGTCTCTCGGCGTCGTTCCACATCGCCGAGGAGGGGCTGGAGCACCAGACCGGGATGCCGACCGCGCCGGACCCGGAATCGCTACCCACGCTGGACGAACGGCTCGCCCCGTTCGCCGACACGCTGGAGGAGCGGGCCCGGCTGCCCCAGCCGATCGACCTGCGCTACGTGCAGGATCCGGCGTGGGCGCAGCGGGCGTCCGGGCCGCGGCCGGGGCCGACGCTGGTGTGGCTGCGGGCGGCGGGAAAGTTGCCGGACGACCCGCTGCTGCACCTGTGCGCGCTGACCTTCGCCAGCGACCTGACCCTGTTGGAATCGGTGGCGGTGCGGCACGGCATGGCGTTCTCGGTCGACCTGCAGGCGGCCAGCCTCGACCATGCGATGTGGTTCCACGCGCCGTTCCGGGCCGACGGCTGGCTGCTGTACGAGTCGGAGAGCCCGGCGGCCAGCGGCGGTCGGGGGCTTGCCACCGGACGGATCTGGACCCGGGAGGGCCGCCAGGTCGCCTCCGTCGTACAGGAAGGCCTGCTGCGCCCCCTGCGTCGCAGCTGAACCCGAACGCCCACGGGGGAGAGCGCGGACGGGCCGGCAAGGGGTGGCTCCGAGTCGTTCATCGGTTGTTCACGACCATTCCGGGCTGCCGTATGACGGCGGAGTCAGACTCATCGCCGCACCGTCATCGCACCGTCATCGCGCCGCCGGAGGTCGTTCCATGCCCGAGTCCCATTCGCTCAGCCGCCGCCGGTTCATCGGCGGCGCGGCCGGGGTGGCCGCCTCGGCCGGCCTGCTTGGCGCGACGCCGGGCCTCACGGGTGTTGGCGAGGCCGAGACCGCGCCGCGCCGCCGGGGCAGCCTTGATGACGTCGAGCACGTCGTCGTGCTGATGCAGGAGAATCGGTCGTTCGACCACTACTACGGCACCATGCGTGGCGTCCGCGGCTTCGGCGACCGGACCGCGCTGCAGTTGCCCGGCGGTCGGGACGTCTTCCATCAGCCGGACCCGACCCGGACCGACGGTGGCTACCTGCTCCCGTTCCACGTCGACACTCGCAAGGTCGACGGCCAGGAACTCGGCGACCTCGACCACAGTTGGGACGGCACCCACGCCGCCTGGGCGAACGGGGCCTACGACGGCTGGATCCCGGCCAAGTCGGCCATGACCATGTCGTACTTCACCGGCGACGACGTCCCGTTTCATCACGCGCTGGCCCGGTCGTTCACGGTCTGCGACAACTACTTCTGCTCGATCCAGGGGCCAACCACGCCCAACCGGCTGTTCCACTGGACCGGCACCATCGACCCGGCCGGAACGGCGGGCGGCCCGGCGATCGACAATCCGGCCGACTACAACCCGGTCTATTCCTGGAAGACCTATCCCGAGCGCCTGCAGGAGGCCGGAATCTCCTGGCAGGTGTACGCCAACGACGAGATCGGCGACGACGGTGCGCATCCGTATGTCGGCGATTACGGCGACAATCCACTGTGGCTGTTCCAGGCGTACCACGATGCGCTCGCCGCGTCGGATCCGAAGGCCCGGCAACTCGCCGAGCGGGCCAGCCTGCGTGCGGCCTGGAAGCCGGACGCTGGCCTCGGCGAGAATGTGGACCACGTTATTGCGCAATTTGCCGCCGACTGTCAGGCGGGAACGCTGCCGGCCGTTTCCTGGGTGGTGGCGCCGTACGGCTATTCCGAGCACCCGGCCGCCCGCCCGGTGGACGGAGAGGCTTACGTACAGGGTGTTCTGAATTCTCTGTGGAAGAACCCGAAGTTGTGGGAATCAACGGTCGTCTTCATCAACTATGACGAGAACGACGGTTTCTTCGACCATGTCACACCGCCGGTCGCGCCACCTGGAACGGCCCAGGAATATGTCGGTGGAATTCCGGTCGGCCTCGGACCACGCGTGCCGATGTCGGTGATCTCACCGTGGAGCCGTGGCGGTTGGGTCAATTCCGAGGTCTTCGACCACACCTCGGTGTTGCGTTTCCTGGAGAAATGGACCGGTGTCGCCGAACCGAACATTTCGGCGTGGCGGCGGGCGATCACCGGCGACCTGACCGGTTGCTTCGATTTCACCCGGCCCAACCGGACGCTGCCGTTGTTGCCGGATACCGCCGCGCTGCGCACGCAAGCCGACAACCTGGACCCGACGCTGCCCGACCCGGCGCCGCCCGTGGTCGGTCGGCAGGCCATTCCGGAACAGGACGCCGGTACGGCGCCGGCCCGCGCCCTGCCGTACCAGCCGGTCGCTGACCTGGAGGTGACGTCCGGGACGGTCCGGGTCCGGATGGGCAACAGCGGATCCGGGGCGCTGCAGCTTGCGGTGTACTCGCTGGCCGGGCCCGCGCAGCGCTTCGACCTGCCGCCTGGCGGTGGTGCCGAGGGGGCGGTCGAGTTGGAAGCGGTGACCGGCGCGTACGACGTGTGGGTGCACGGGCCGAACGGATTCCTGCGCCGGGCCAGCGGCGACGCGGCGACCAGTCGGCTCGGGGTCGAGGTGGCACTGGAGATCGTCGGGCGGGAATCGCACCCGTCCCTGCGGTTGCGGCTGCGCAATTCCGGCGGCTCGACCGTGACGGCCGAGGTGGCCGGTCGAGGGTGCCGGCGCCAGTCGGTCCGGATTGGCCGGCGATACAGCCTGAGTCTCGACCTCGACCCGATTCGCGCCGAGAACGGCTGGTACGACATTTCGGTGACCCTGGCCGGGGAGGCGGGTTACCGGCGCCGGTTCGCTGGCCACCTGGAGAACGGCGAACCCAGCCGCACCGCCTGACCCATTCCGACCCGCCGGTCTCGGTTGCTCCCGCTCGCCCCGCCGATTTCCATGATCGTGATCGGTTTTTCGTTGCTATAGCCCCAATATCCGATCACGATCATGAAAAAGGGCGGCAGTCAGCGAGCAGGGGTCAGCCGGCGCAGGGGTCAGCCGGCGCAGAGGTCAGCCGGCGGCCGGGGGTCAGGGGATCAGTAGGACCCGTCCCTGCCGGGTGCGGTCGGCCAACAGTTCGTGGGCCCGGGCGGCCTCTGTCAGCGGCACCGTCGCCTGGACGGAGACCCGCAGCCGGCCGGCCACGGCGTGCTCGGTGACCTCCTCCATCTCCTCCCGGGCCGGCCCGGGCCGCGCCGTCCGCCAGCCCAGCAGGCTGAACCCGGTCACCGACTTCAACCCGAAAAGGCTCTGCACCGGCACCTCCGGCAGCTCACCGCTGGCGGCGCCGTACAGGACCAGCCGGCCGAACGGGGCGAGCAGGTCGAGGCTCTGCGCCGTGACCCGACCGCCGATGCTGTCGAGGATCACATCCACACCGTCCGGCGCGGCGGCCCGGACCTGCTCGGCCCAGTCCGGCGCGGTGCCGTCGACGGCGACGTCAGCCCCGTTCTCCCGGACGAAGTCGAACTTGGCCGCCGATCCGGTGGTGGCGATCACCGTGCCCGCGCCCTCCAGCCGGGCCAGTTGCAGGGTCAGCTGACCGATGCCGCCGGAGGCGGCGTGCACCAGCACGGTCTCGCCCTTGCTGAGCCGGCCGGTACGCAGGACGCGCAGCGCCACCGGCGCCGGCATCGCCAGCGCACTGGCCAACCCGAGATCGAGGCCGTCCGGTACGGGCGCCAGCCAGTCCGCGTCGGCCAGCGCGAAATCGGCGTACGCGTCCACCGCAACCAGCGCGACGACGCGGTCGCCGACCCGTACGTTCCCGACTCCGGAGCCCAGCGCCTCGACCGTCCCGACCACGTCACCGTGCGGGCTGCCCGGCAGTGGCGACTGGCCGAGCCGACTGGTCCCGCCGCGCATCGCGGTGTCGACGAAACTGCCGCCGATCGCCTCGGTCCGGATGAGCACCTGCCCGGCCTCGGGCCGCGGCGGGTCGACCTCCTCGATCCGCAGGACCTCCGGGCCGCCGTACTCGTGGTAACGCACTCTTCGCATGCTGTCCCGCCTCAGAGTCGATTCGATCAATGTTGGTGTGGCCAACATTGGTTAAGCCAACGTTAGCAGGCTTCGTGGGTGACGCCAACAAGCGTCGGTATGGTGGGCCCGTGACCCACTACGACGCGTGCAAACACCATGACGGGGCGCCGGCACGCCTGCGTGGCACCGCATTCTGGTTGCTCGGGCGCGCGTCGCTCGACGCGCAACGACTCACCCAGGAGCGGCTGGCGGCGGCGGGAATGCGCCGGGGCTTCTACGGTGTACTGGCCGTGCTCGCCGAGTTCGGCCCCTCGGCGCAGGCGGACATCGGCCGTCGGCTGGGCGTCGATCGCAGCGACATGGTGGCCATCCTGAACGATCTGGAGAGCGAGCGGTACGTCACCCGCGCACCGGATCCGGCGGACCGGCGTCGGAACAGTGTCGTGCTGACGAGGGCCGGTCGGGCCGCGCTCGGCCGTTTCGACCGGGCGATCGGCGAG
The DNA here is from genome assembly GCA_036267955.1 of Mycobacteriales bacterium. GTDB lineage: Bacteria > Actinomycetota > Actinomycetes > Mycobacteriales > QHCD01 > DATAVB01. The sequence continues at coordinate 125,868 of DATAVB010000046.1, forward strand.
GCGGAGAAAGCCGTGTTGAGCTCATTGAGCGTCACGGAACGGGCGAGCCTGGTCGGATTGCTGCAGCGCATCGTGCACAACGAAATGCCGTCCGGCTGACCCGTACTATTCGTCGTCGTCATCCATCGCGCCGGCATTGACGGCGAGCACACCGTCCACTTCGGACAATGCTGCGGCGAGATCGGTGAGCGAGCCCTTGCCGATGATCCGCAAGACCAGGGAAACGACCCGGACGCCGGCCGGCTCGTCGACGTCCTCCCGGTCACGCCGGGATCCGCGCCCATCCGCCGAACCAGCCGAGCCGCGTTGTGCCGCCACCTCGGACACCGCAAATCCGCGGGCCGTCGTCTCCATCATCACCCGGCGCAGCACGCCCTCGCCGTCGCGGTAGTCGACCCGCACCTGCAAGGGCACCCGGACCGCCTGATGCAACAGGCGGGTCAGCGGCGGGTAGGCGTACACGACGATGAAATGCCCGCTCGTGGTGGCCACGGCTAGCAGCGGAAGCCCCGCGCCGCAGGCCATTCCCACTCCGGACGCGACCCAGATGGTGGCCGCGGTGGTGAGGCCGCGGACCGCGTCGCGGCGGACGAAGATCAGCCCGCCGCCGATGAAACCGATGCCGGAGACGATCTGGGCCGCCACCCGGGACGGGTCGAGCACGACGTGGTTGGCCGCGATCACGTCGGAGAAGCCGTATTTCGACACCAACATGATCAGCGCCGAGGCCAGGCCGACCAGGGTGTGGGTACGCATACCGGCGCTGTGCTGGCGAAGCTCGCGCTCCAGACCGATGAGACTGGCGAGGGCGAACGCAAGCAGCAGATCCCCGTACTGCGAGAGATGCATGGCGGGTCCGGCGGCGGAGGCGATCATGCCGCCGCCCGTTCGATCGCCTGCCAGGCCTGCGCGACGTGTCTCCGTTCGGTATATGTCCCGCCAACCGCGAGCCGCAGACTAACCCGCCCGGCGATCCGGGTATGTGTGAGATACAGCGTGCCGCCGGAATTCAGCGTCTCCAGGAGCGCGGTGTTCCGGCGGTCGGCGCGGTCGGGATCCTCGTCGACCAGCCGGAAACAGACCAGGGACAGCGGGTGTGGCGCCGTCAATTCGAAACGGTTGTCGGCGGCGACCCAGCCGGCGAATTCCTGCGCCATCGCAACATGGTCGCGGATGTGCTGCCGCAGGCCGGAAACGCCGTAACAGCGAATGACCGACCAGAGTTTGAGTGCGCGGAACCGGCGCCCCAACTGCACGTGCCAGTCCCGGAAGTCCACCACCGCGCCGGAGTCCGTGGCGGTGTTGCGCAGGTATTCCGGCAGAATCGACAACGCGCCGGTCAGCGCGGCCCGGTCGGCGACCCAGAATGTGTGGCAGTCGAAATTGGTGAGCAGCCATTTGTGCGGATTGGTGCCGAACGAGTCGGCGAATTCGGCTACGCCATCGAGGATCCAGCGGAATTCCGGGCACACCGCGGCCACCCCTGCGTACGCCGCGTCGACGTGCAGCCAGGCGTTCTCGGCCCGGGCGATCGCACCGATCTCCGGCACCGGATCGATCGCCGTGGTCGAGGTGGTGCCGATCGTCGCCACGATGAGCGCGGGAGTGTGTCCGGCGGCGCGGTCCAGTGCGAGCTGCTCCCGTAATGCGGCGGGGGAGAGGGCGAGCGTGGCCGGGTCGGTGGCGATGGTACGCAGCGCCGCATCGCCCAGCCCGGCCATCCGGACCGCCTTCTGCACTGAGGAATGCGCCTCGGCGGAGGCGTACGCGGTGAATCGTCCCGCGCCCACCCCGTCCCGGGCCGACGTTCCGCCGCTGACCCGGTGCAGGGCCGCGAGCAGGGCCACCAGCACAGCGGTCGAGGCGGTGTCCTGGATGACCCCGCCGCCGGCGCCGTCGCTGCGGAAGGTCGCGGGCAGGCCGAGCAGTTCGGCGAGCCAGTCCAGCGTCACCTGTTCCAGCTCGGTGCAGGCCGGGCTCGTCGCCCACAGCATGCCCTGCACACCCAGCCCGGAGCTGAGCAGATCGCCCAGAATCGCCGGCCCGGAGGCGTTTGCCGGGAAGTACGCGAAGAAGCTCGGGTGCTGCCAGTGGGTTATCCCCGGCATGATCACCCGGTCGAGGTCGGCCAGCACGGCGTCGAACGGCTCGCCGTCCTGCGGCGGGTGCGCGGGCAGCGCGGCCCGGATCTCACCGGGCTCGACCTGGGCCAGCACCGGGCGCTCCTGGATCGTCTGCAGATAGTCGGCGATCCAGTCGATGACCTGGTGGCCGTGCCGGCGGAACTCCTCAACCTTCATGGCGGTCAGCCTACGAGTGACCGTTCTGTCGGCCGGCCAGGGCAGGATGGGCGGCATGTCACCCGAAGCAGGCTGGTCGACCCCGATCCTCGCGCGCATCCTCGCGGAGATGGCCGGTCCGACGGCCATCCCCCGTCCGGACCAGGCCCAGGCCGTGGCGGCGCTGGCCGAGGAGCGCCGGCGCGTGTTGCTCGTCCAGGCCACCGGCTGGGGCAAGTCGGCGGTCTACTGGGCCGCCACTGCCGCGCTGCGCCAGGCCGGCGGCGGCCCGACCCTGGTGATTTCGCCGCTGCTCGCGCTGATGCGCGACCAGGTCGACGCCGCGGCCCGGGCCGGCCTGGTGGCCGCGACGGTCAACTCGACCAACATCGACGACTGGCAGGCGATCTTTGACGAGCTCGCCGCCGACAAGCTCGACCTGCTGCTGGTGTCCCCGGAGCGGCTGGCCAACCCGCGCTTCGAGAAGGTGGCGCTGCCGCTGCTGGCCCGGGCCGGCCTGCTGGTGGTGGACGAGGCGCACTGCATCTCCGACTGGGGCTTCGACTTCCGCCCCGACTACCAACGCATCACCTCGCTGCTGCTCGGCCTGACCCCGGGCACTCCGGTGCTGGCCACCACGGCCACCGCGAACGCGCGGGTCACCGAGGACGTTGCTCATCAGTTGGGGGAAGAGACCCTGACGCTGCGCGGGCCGTTGGCCCGCGCGTCGCTGCAGCTGGCGGTGGTGCCCGGCCTGTCGGCGATCGAGCGGTACGCCTGGGTGGCGCAGGCGCTGCCCGGCCTGCCCGGCTCCGGCATCGTCTACTGCCTCACCGTCGACGCCGCGCACAGCCTCGCGGAGTTCCTGTCCGCCCAGGGCCACGAGGTCGCCGCCTACACCGGCCGCACTCCGACCGAGGAGCGGGCCGCGATCGAGGACGCGCTGCGGCACAACAAACTCAAGGCCGTCGTCGCCACCTCGGCGCTCGGAATGGGTTACGACAAGCCGGACCTCGGCTTCTGCATCCATGTCGGCTCGCCGGATTCGCCGGTGGCCTACTACCAGCAGGTGGGCCGGGCCGGCCGGGCGCTCGACCGGGCGGTCGGGGTGCTGCTGCCGGCCGCCGAGTCCGATCCGCGGATCTGGGAGTACTTCGCCACCGCCACGATTCCCGACCCGGAGGCGGCCGACGCCGTGCTGGGCCGGCTGGATTCGGCCGACGGCCCGATGACGGTGCCCGCGTTGGAGTCGGCGACGGCGGTGCGCCGCGGGCGGTTGGAGGCCCTGTTGAAGACGTTGCGCGTCGATGGCGCCGTCCAGCGTGAGCTCGACGGCTGGGTGTCGACCGGCACCGGCTGGGTCTTCGACGGCGACAAGTACGGCCGCGTGGTCGCCGCCCGGCGGGCCGAGGCGGCGTCGATGCGCGGCTACGCCGACGGCGAGCGCTGCCTGATGCAGGTGCTCACCGACGCACTGGACGACCCGGAGTCCGGCCCGTGCGGACGCTGTTCAGTCTGCACCGGCACGCTGCCCGAGCCGGGCCGTACGCCGCAGACCGGTTTCATCGACGCCGCCCGGACGTTCCTGCGCGGTCGGGACGTCGAGATCGAGCCGCGCAAGATGTGGCCGGGCAAATCGTCCGGGCGTTCGGGTCGGATCGTCGGCGCGAGCCCCGGCCGGGCGATCGCCTTCGCCGACGATCCGGCCTGGGGCGAGGTGGTGAACGAGCTGGCCCTGTCGGACGCGCCGGCCTCGGAGGCGTTGCAGGCGGCGCTGGTGGAGGTGCTGGCGCGGTGGGCCAAACGATGGGATCAGCGCCCGGTCTGCGTCACCCCGTTGCCGGGGGAGCGGCCGCGCCGGGTGGATTCGATGGCCGCCCATGTCGGGGCCGTCGGCCGGCTGCCCGTACTGCCGCTGCTGGAGCGGGCCGGCCCGTTTCCGGCCGACACCGCCGCCGGCGCGGCCCGCGTCGCGCAGCTGTCGGAGGCGTACCGAGTGCTCGACGCGCCAATTCCGGACGGACCGGTCCTGCTGGTGACGGACCGGTCGCGCACCGGCTGGTCGGTGACGGTCGCCGCGGCGATATTGCGGGAGGCCGGGGTTCCGGCGGTGCTTCCGCTGGTCGGCCACAAGCTTCCCTGACCAACTGGCTTCGCTGATCATCTGGTCGGATGCGCGCCGCCGTTGACGTTGAGCACCTGGCCGGTGATGTGGCGCGCCCCGCGCGAGGTCAGGAACAGCACGGTGTCGGCGATGTCCTCGACCATTCCCGGTCGGCCGGTGGCGGTGTCGGCGATGAGCCGCTCCCGGCGCGTGTCGCTGAGCCGGCCGCGGAAGAACTCGGTGTCCTGGATGAATCCAGCCGCCACGACATTGGCGGTGATCTGCCGGGCTCCGAGCTCGCGGGCGAGGTCGATGTTCCACGACGCGAGCCCCGCCTTGGCCGCGCCGTACGCACCGGCGCCCTTGTCCGCGGCGATCGATCCGATGTGCACCACCGAGCCGCCCGGCCCGGCGTTGTTCACCAGCACATCCAGTTGCCCGGGCAGCCGGTCGAGCAGTGCCGCGAGCTGATCGGGATCGGTGTGGTCGCAGCCGATCGGCCGCACCCGGTCGCCGAGCTCGGCGGCGGCCCGACGCAGTGGGTCGAGCCGCCGGCCGGTGATGACGACCGAGTCGCCGGCCAGGGCGAGCCGGCGGGCGACGGCCAGACCGATGCCGGTGCCGCCGCCGGTGATCAATGCGGTTCGGGTCATGAGACAGTTCCTGGTGGGACATCGTTTAGATCTAAACGTAGCAGGGGTGGCGCAGATGCCGAACGGGGAGACGGGGCTGGATCCGGTCGACGGGATCGCGGCGGCGTGGCAACGGGAACGGCCGGGTACGCCGGTCTCCTCGATCGGGATCGTCACCCGGATCTGGCGGCTGGGCAAGCTGTTCGCCGACGACCGGCGCCGGGTGCTCGCCGCGGCCGGAGTCGATTCGGCGACCCTTGACCTGCTCAGCGTGCTGCGCCGGAGCGGATCGCCGTACGCCCTCAGTACCCGGGAACTGGCCGAGCGGACGCTGGTCACCGCCGGCGCCATCTCGCAGCGCGTGGCCCGGGCCGAGCGGGCCGGCCTGGTCGCCCGGTCGGCCGGCGGCAACCGGTCGGTGACGGTGACCCTGAGCCGGTCCGGGCACGAACTGGTCGAGTCGACCGTCGAGCGGGTGCTGGGGCGGGAAGCCGAGCTGGTCGACGGGCTGACCGGGGCGCAACGCGGGGAACTGGCCGGCCTGCTGCGGATATTGCTCGCGGACGCGCAGCGGCGGCTCCGGAATGAAGGTGTGCCGGACTCGGGCCGCACCGCTGAGCTGGAGTCTTGATTCCCGAGATTTAACGCAATCGTTTGCACCAACCGCTCAGCTTAAGCTCCACGAAACATCGCCGCGGTCGAAATCTGTGCCGTGCTGCGAAACGCGAGCCGGTCCCGAACTGCTTCTTGACAGTCTCGGCCGCGCGTGCAAGCGTATGCACACTCTCATGAAGTCAGGAGCTTGCTCCGGCCGGGAGTTCTGCGCGTCAAGCTCACCTAGATCATCGGCCGGGAGGGCAATCGCATGAATGCGATGAATCGACGGGACGTCCTGAAGTACGGCGCGGTCACGGTCGCCACGACGGCGACAGCGACGGGTTGTGGCTTCTTCTCCACCAATGCCAGCTCACACAAGAGTTCGGCGGCGACCAAGGGCTACAAGGGGAAAGAAGCCCCGATGCTGGCCGCCCGGGTGAAGGCGGGCAAGCTGCCGGCGCTGAAGGATCGGCTGCCGGCGAAGCCGGCGGTGCTGAAGCCCCTCGACAGCGCGGGAGTCTTCGGCGGCACCATGCACCGGACGATTGTCAGCGCTGACACGCGCACCACGCCGACCATTACCCACGGCCTGCTGGAATGGGACCCGGTCAACGTGACGCCGGTCGCGGGTCTGGCCGAGTCGTGGGAGATCACCGACGGCGGCAAGACCGCCACCTTCCACCTGCGCAAGGGCCTGCGCTGGTCGGACGGGCATCCCTTCACCACCGCCGACCTGATGTTCGTGTGGAAGTCGATCATGAACAACGCGACCCTCAGCCCGGTCGCGCCGACCTGGATCACCACCGACGGAAAGCCGCCGGTGATCACGAAGGTCGACGATCTCACGCTGCGGATGGAATTCGCCGGCACGATGGCACTGCTGCTCGAACTGCTCGCCTTCCACGGCGCCGATCTCATCGCGCCGGAGCACTATCTCAAGCAGTTCCACCCGGACTATGTCAGCAAGACCAAGCTGAATGCGGTCGCGAAGAAAGCCGGTTTCGGCACCTGGGACAAGTACTTCGTCGCCAAGGAAGACTTTTTCGGCAACCCCGAGCGTCCGGTGATGGACCCGTGGTTGGTGACCAAGCCGCTGACCCCCAACACGACGCAGGCCGCCATGGAGCGGAACCCGTACTACTGGAAGACCGACCCCGACGGTCGCCAGCTGCCGTATATCGACAAGGTGACCTTCGACGTGCTGGACGCCGAGGCCACGGCGCTGCGTGCGGCGAGCGGTCAGGTCGACCTGCAGACCACCAACATCTCGTTCAAGGACGTGCCGCTCATGGCACGGAATGCGAAAAGCAAGGGTTACTTCGTACGGCACTGGCAATCTGACGCGCCCTGGATCGCCATGTACATGAACCAGTACGCCAAGGACCCGGTGCAGCGCAAACTCCTGCAGAACAAGGACTTCCGGGCCGCGCTGTCCCAGGCGATCAACCGCAAGGAAATGAACACCGCGCTCTACGGCGGGCAGGGCGGTTACGTACAGCCCTGCGGTATTCCGCAGGACCCGTATTACGTGAAGGGCTCCGGCAAGACCTTCATCGACTACGACGTCGACAAGGCCAACAAACTGCTCGACGGCATCGGCCTGGACAAGCGAGACGGCTCCGGGAACCGGTTGCGCTCGGACGGCAAGACGCTCCAATTGCTGATCCAGACGTTCGACTACGAGACCGGCGTCGCCGCGGTCGACGCCTACGAATACGTGGTGCGTTACTGGCAGAAGATCGGCGTGAAGGCTTCGGTCAAGAAGATCGACCAGACGCTCTGGCTCAGCCGGGTCGCCACCGGCGATGTCGATATCGCCGGCTACACGGTGGCCGGGTTCCTCTGGGACGTCGACCCCGAGTGGTACGTGCCAGTCGCGACCAACTCCTACTGGGCGCCGCTTTACGGACAGTGGTATTCGACCAACGGGAAACAGGGCCAGGCGCCGCCGCCGGAGATCCACCAGCTCATGCAGTGGTACGACCAGATGAAGGTCGAGACCGACCAGAACAAGCGCACCGCGCTGGGTCAGCAGATCCTCAAGGCGCACGACGAGAATGTCTGGATGATCGGCACCGTGACCGAGCCGTTCACCCCGTTGATCGTGAATGCGGACCTGCACAATGTGCGGGAAACCGCGGTGGAGAGCTACCGGCTCGGGCATGAGCAGTCGACCCTGCTGGAGCAGGTTTATTACGCGCACCCAGATCAGCACTAGATGAAGAGCGCCTTTGTCATCACCGATCTGGAGGGCACGGCCGGGGTCACCTCATTCACCGAGGAGGCCTACGCCGACGCGAAATACCTGGACCGGGCCCGCCGGTTGGCGACCGCGGAACTGAATGCCGCCGTCGAGGGTCTGCTGGCGGTGGGCGTGGCGGACATCCTGGTCTGGGACGGACACGGCGCCGGCGGGCTCTGGTATGAGGACCTGCACCCGGCCGTCAGACTGATCCACGGCCGTCCCTCGCCGCCGATCTCGGTGATCGCCGGTGTCGTGGACGGATACGAGGCCGGGATCATCATCGGTCAGCACGCGATGGCCGGCGTCGCGAGCAGCAACATGAACCACACCCAGAGCAGCACGCACATCGACCACATCACGCTGAACGGGCAGCGGATCGGGGAGATCGCCCAGTCCGCGCTGTTCTGGGGTGCGGCCGGGATGCCGTTCGTCTTCCTCAGCGGGGAGCAGGCCGCCTGCGACGAGGCGGTCCGGCTCATCCCGGGAATCGGCACGGCGGCGGTGAAGCAGGGGCTGGGGCGCGGTTCGGCGATCTCGGTGTCCGCCAGCGAGGCACGGAACCGGATCACAGCAGGCATCTCGCGGGCCGCGGAACATCACCGCGCCCATCCGATCCCGCCCACCGTGTGGGATGCGCCTTACGTCCTGGAGAAGCGGTTCTTCCATACCGACGCGGCCGACGCCTCGGCCGCCGCTCCGGGCGCGGAACGGGTCGACGGTCAGACCGTGCGTTTCCACGGTGACGACATCCGCTCGGTCATCTACCGCTGACGTCCGCCGCGCCACAAACCGAGCCCGCGTCCGCGTCCCATCCGCCTGCCGGTATGCTGGTGCGTCAGTAAAGGACGAGCCAGCACCCGGCCGGGATGGTGGAACGGCATACACGGAGGCCTCAAAAGTCTCTGCTCGCAAGGGCATGCGGGTTCGAATCCCGCTCCCGGCACTCTTACAGAATTGTCATACCCGCCGGCAATGATCGGCACCTGCACTCGAGAAAGCTCTATGCGGAAGCGGTACGGCTGCGCGATTGCGGTGTGCCGTTCGCGGATATCTGGCGCCGGCTCGACCTGCCCAAAGGCACCGTAGCCCATTGGTGAGCCTGGTCCCGAAAACGGCTGCGTTGCCGTACAGAGCTACTCCATGCATTGGCCCTGTCTGTTGCCGCAACACGGGCCCGGGATGAAACACACCCGCCCGATCGTGCTGGAGCCGTGGCAGCAGGAGATCGTCGACGCGCATCCGCGGCCACTGCTGCGCGGGCTCATCCACTCCGACGGCTGCAGGGCGATCAACCGGGTGACGGTCCGCGGCCGCGAGTACGCGTATCCGCGTTACCTGTTCGCCAACGAGTCGGGCGATATCCTGCGGATCTGCGGTGACGCGCTCGACCGGATCGGCGCCGACTGGCGCCACAACCGGCGCAACAGTGTGTCCGTGGCCCGGGGGAGGAGTGTGGCGCTGTCGGACGCGTTCATCGGCCCGAAGACATGATCGACCGCCGGTCATCGGACCGTGACAACCGGCCCGGTAGGCTGTCCCTCGCTACAGAACCTGTCAGAGCCGACATAGTCGAAATGGGGTCGCCGTGACCGACGTGCCCACCTCGCGCAGCGTGGTCATCGCCGAGGACGAGGCGTTGATCCGGCTCGATCTCAAGGAGATGCTCGAGGAGCAGGGTTATACCGTCGTCGGGGAGGCCGGTGACGGTGAGCGCGCCGTCGAGCTCGCCAAGGAGCTCCGGCCGGATCTGGTCATCCTCGACATCAAGATGCCGAAGCTCGACGGCCTGGCCGCGGCGGAGCAGATCGCCGGCGCCCGGATCGCCCCGGTCGTGATCCTGACCGCCTTCAGCCAGCGCGAGCTGGTCGAGCGGGCCAGCGAGGCCGGCGCCATGGCGTACGTGGTCAAGCCGTTCGGCGCCAAGGACCTGCTGCCCACGATCGAGATGGCCGTCTCGCGGTACTCAGAGATCTCGGCGCTGGAGAAGGAGGTCGGCGATCTCACCGAGCGGCTCGAGGCGCGCAAGGTGATCGACCGGGCCAAGGGTGTGCTGATGACCGAGCACTCGATGACCGAGCCGGACGCCTTCCGCTGGATCCAGCGCACCGCGATGGACCGCCGCACCACGATGCGCGCCGTCGCCGACGCGGTGATCGCGGTCGGCACCGATATCCCCTAACCATCCACTCGTCATCCGCCAGTCTTCCCGTGGACCCGCGGTTACGCCTTGCAGCATGGTGTTACGAATGTGTGACTCATTGACCGCTCGTAACGTGAGTGGTCTAGTGTTCCGCCATTCGAGTGACCGATCCTGCGGCCGCTCGGACCCGTTGTGGATTCGCAGTCCGGCAGGTTGCCGGCTGAAACGGAAGGCTCGAACGTGACCAGACAGGTCTTGCGCTACTCCGGAGTGATCGCGGCGGCCGCGGCCGTGGTCGTCGCCGCCGGGGCATGCGGCAGTAGCAAGAGCGGCGGCAGCGGTGGCGGGGGCAGCGGCTCGGTCACGCTCGGGTTCATGGGCGCCCAGACGGGTCCGAACGCGCAGCTTGGCATCAACATCTCCGATGGGGCCCAGCTCGCCGTCGCGCAGCACAACGCGAAGAAGGGTGTTGCGCAGGTCAAGTTGAAGATCTACGACACCCAGGGTGACCCGACCCAGGCGTCCTCGCAGGCCAAAAAGGTCGTGCAGGACAAGGACGCCGGCGTCATCGGCCCGGCGTTCTCGGGCGAGTCCAAGACGGCGCTGCCGATCCTGGAAGCGGCCAAGATCCCGAACATCTCGGCATCAGCCACAGCGGTGGCGCTGGCGCAGAACGGCTACAAGTACTGGCACCGCGTGCTGGCCAACGACAACGTGCAGGGGCCGGGTGCGGCCGACTTCCTGGTCAAGACCATCGGCGCCAAGAAGATCGCCGTCATCGATGACCAGAGCGAGTACGGCCTGGGCCTCGGCCAGGCGGTGCGTAAGCAGATCAAGGCCGACGGGGCCACCGACGTCAAGGACGACACGATCGACCCGAATGGCTCGGACTACTCCAGCACGGTCAACACCGTGAAGGCGGCCAAGCCGGACGCGGTCTACTTCGGCGGTTACTACTCGGCGGCCGCCAAGCTGGTCAAGCAGCTGCGCGACGCCGGCGTGACCGGCACCTTCATGTCCGGCGATGGAACGCTGGACCAGAAGTTCCCGGACGGCGCTGGCCCGGCCGCCAACGGTTCGGTCCTGACCTGCACCTGCAGCTCCGTGATCGGCTCGACCGACCCCGCCGTGATGGCGTTCGAGAAGGCGTACAAGGCGAAGTACAAGACCGAGCCGGCCACCTACTCAAGCGAGGGATTTGACGCGGCCAACGCGTTCCTGATGGCGATCGACGCGGGCAAGAAGACGCCGGACGCGATCAACAGCTACCTGTCGACGATCAACTTCCAGGGCGTCTCGAAGAAGATCCAGTTCGCCAAGTCCGGTGAACTGCAGGCCGGCGCGATCTTCGTCAGCGAGGTCGTCAAGGGCAAGCTCAAGTACCTGGGCGACATCTCGACCGCCAAGCCGGTGCCGAGCAGCTGAGGCCGTCGCAGCAACCAACCGTGTCCCGGTCTGCGGCGCCCAAACCTGAGCGGCGCCGCAGACCCGGGCCTTCCTGACAGGCGGAAACGTTGCACGCGTTCATCACACAGTTCTGGCCGTCCACGATCGACGGCCTGACGCTGGGGTCGATCTACGCCCTGATGGCGTTGGGGTACACGCTTGTCTACGGCGTGCTCCGGCTGATCAACTTCGCGCACTCCGAGATGTTCATGATCGGCACCTTCGCCAGCCTGTTCACCCTGCACGCGCTCGGCGTGAAGAACGCCGAGTCCGGTTTCGCGCTGGTCGGCGTACTGCTGGTCTGCGTGCTCGCCGCGACGGCCGCGTCGGGCGCCTCTGCGGTGCTGCTGGAACGGATCGCCTACCGGCCGCTGCGAAAACACGGTGCGTCCCGATTGGCGGCGTTGATCTCCGCTATCGGCGCGTCGTTCTTCCTGCAAGAGGTGTTCGCGTTGCGGTACGGCCGCGACCAGTTGGGCTTCCCGCGGGTCATGAGCAAGCGGGTCCTGTTCCACATCGGCAGTGGTGAGGTCCGGGCAGACAAGCTGCTGGTGGTGATCGCGGCGCTGGTCATGATGGTGCTGCTGGACCGGTTCGTGAACGGCAGCCGGCTCGGCCGCGGCATCCGGGCAACCGCGCAGGACCCGGACACCGCGGTGCTGATGGGCGTCAATATCGACCGGATCGTGATGGTGACCTTCCTGGTCGGCGGGGTGATGGCCGGCGTCGCCGCGGTGCTGTACGGCACGTTCTTCGAGCTCACCCAGTACAACGTCGGGTTCCTGCTGGGGATCAAGGCATTCACTGCCGCGGTACTCGGTGGGATCGGCAACATTCGTGGCGCCCTGGTGGGTGGTCTCGCCCTGGGGCTCATCGAGAACTATGGCGCCAGCATCTTCGGCGCCCAGTGGAAGGACGTCATCGCGTTCACCGTGCTGGTGCTCGTACTGCTGGTCCGACCGACCGGCCTTCTCGGTGAGACCCTCACCCGGGCCCGCGCATGAACATCGTCAGCCGGTGGCTCAGCAAGCACAAACCGCCGGACCTGCTCGGTCCGCTCGCGAACTGGTGGTCCGGCGCGCCGCGGCTGGTGCGCCTGGCGGTCTACGCGCTGCTGATCGTGGGCGCGTTCGTCCTGCCGTCGCAGTCGATCGGCTCGTTCATGACCCCGCAGAGCGACTGGTCGGCGGTGTTGTTCTATCCGATCGGTGTCTATGTGCTGCTTGCCATTGGGCTGAACGTGGTGGTCGGGCAGGCCGGTCTGCTCGACCTCGGTTATGTTGCGTTCTTCGCCATCGGCGGTTACGCGATGGGCCTTTTCGGCATCAAGTCGCACTGGAATTTCTGGGTCATTCTGCCGGTGGCCGTCATCTGCTCGGCCGCCGCGGGCGTCATTCTCGGTGCGCCGACGCTGCGGTTGCGGGGTGACTATCTCGCCATCGTCACCCTCGGATTCGGCGAGATCATCCGGGAGACGGCCAACAACCTGTCCTTCACCGGCGGACCGCGCGGACTCTCGCCGATCCCGTTCCCCAAGAGCATCGGCAGCACCTGGTTCACCCAGTACGGAATCATCGACACCAGGCCGTTCTACTACCTGGTCGTCATCCTGATCGTGATCGTCATCATTTTCGTGAAACGGCTGGAGCGCAGCCGGGTCGGGCGGGCCTGGTCGGCCATCCGGGAGGACGAGGATGCGGCCGAGGCGATGGGTGTGCCGACGTTCCGCTACAAGCTCTGGGCGTTCGCGATCGGTGCCTCGATCGGCGGCGCGGCCGGCGTTCTGTTCGCCTCGCAGCAGATTTCGATCACACCGGACAACTTCCCATTCCTGCTCTCCACGTACATTTTGTGCGCGGTCGTACTGGGCGGTTCCGGAAACCTTCCGGGCGTGATTCTCGGTGCATTTCTGGTCGCCTGGCTGCCCGAGCGGTTCCGCGCCTTCGCCGATTACCGGGTGCTGGTCTTCGGTGGCGCGCTGGTGCTGATGATGATCGTTCGACCCGAGGGCATTCTTCCGTCCCGGCGAAGACGGGCCGAATTGGCTGAGGGCACCGGGGGAATGGGTAGTCTCGGCGGAGAGGTCGGCGCCGCTGAGGCCCAGAGCGTCGACGTGGAGGTCTGATGGCGGCCCTGCTTGAGCTGCGTTCGGTGACCCAGCGCTTCGGCGGCGTGGTCGCCCTGACCGACCTCGACCTGTCCATCGAGGAAGGCTCGATTTTCGCGCTGATCGGGCCCAACGGCGCCGGCAAGACGACCGTGTTCAACCTGATCACCGGCGTTTATCACCCGACGTCCGGATCGTTGTGGTTCGCCGGAAACCAGATTTCCGGAAAGCGCCCGCATCAGGTGACCAGGTCGGGCATCGCCCGTACCTTCCAGAACATCCGGCTTTTCGACAACATGACGGCCGCGGAGAACATTCTGGTCGGAGCCGACGCCAGGCACGAGTCGAGTGTCGTGGGCGCGGCGTTGGGGCTGCGTCGGCAGCGCCGCGAGGAAAAGGCCGGAAAGCAGCGGGCCCGCGACCTGCTGGATTTCTGCGAGCTGCCCGATCTCTCCGACGAGCCGGCGAAAGCCTTGTCCTACGGCGATCAGCGCAAACTGGAAATCGCCCGGGCATTGGCCACCGACCCGAAATTGCTGCTGCTGGACGAGCCGGCCGCCGGAATGAACCCGGCCGAGAAGGTTCGCCTGCTGGACCTGATCAAACGGACCCGGGATGCCGGTGTCACCGTATTTCTGATCGAGCACGACATGAGCATGGTCATGCAGGTGAGCGACTATGTCGCCGTGCTCGATTTCGGTCAGAAGATCGCCGACGGCGAACCTGCTGCGGTACAACGGGATCCGAAGGTCATCGAGGCTTATCTGGGGGCACCTGCCGATGCTTCTTGACATTGCGGACCTGCATGTCCACTACGGAAAGATCGAGGCGATCGGCGGGATTTCCCTGTCGGTCGATCAGGGTGAGATCGTCACCCTGATCGGCGCCAACGGAGCGGGAAAGACCACCACGCTCAAGACGATTTCCGGGCTGCGCCGGCCCTCGGCGGGCACCGTGCGGTTCGACGGGCAGGACATCACCGGAGTGCCCGGTCACCAGCGGGTGAAACTGGGGCTGAGCCAGGCGCCGGAAGGGCGCGGGATCTTCCCCGGCATGACTGTGCTGGAGAACCTGGAGATGGGTGCCTACGTCCGGTCGCGGCGAGCCTCGAACGAGTTGGACCGGGTCCTTACCTTGTTCCCCCGCCTCGCCGAACGGCGTAAGCAACAGGGCGGCACGTTGTCCGGGGGAGAGCAGCAGATGCTGGCGATCGGTCGGGCCCTGATGGCCGAGCCCAAGCTGTTGTTGCTCGACGAGCCGTCGATGGGCCTGGCCCCGCTGATCGTGGCGCAGATCTTCAAGATCCTGCGTGAGATCAACGACCTCGGCACCACAATCCTGCTGGTCGAGCAGAACGCCGTGCAGGCTCTCGCGCTCTCCCATCGCGCCTACGTACTGGAAACCGGGCGGATTGTCGCCTCCGGCCCGGCGGCGCAACTGCTGGACGACCCGGCGCTCCGGGCGGCCTATCTCGGTGTCGAACTGGGTGCCGCTATAGACGGTGAGAGCACCGTGACGGATCCGGCGAGCTGAGTCCTGCGAGAGCACTGGGCGCACAGGGGTCACAATCCAGCAACGTTTACCTGTCGACAGCAAATAACAGTAAGGTGCCTGCGGGGTAGCTGGCTGTCGCCATGCGGCCCAGCGGGCGAGGAGCTAAGCTGCGTCCCCGCGTTGCTCCGACAAGCGAGGCGTCGGCCGTCCGGGTGGCAGGCCGGTGGAACAGGAGGCAGAGCATGTCGACAGGACCGTCGTCCGGTACCGCAACTCAGGAGAACAACTTCTCCGCCGCCGAGGACGCTCGCAGCGGGCTGAAACGCGATATCGGCCCGGTCGGGCTGCTCTTCGCCGGCGTCGGGTCGATCATCGGCTCCGGTTGGCTGTTCGGTGCCTTCAACGCGTCCAGCATCGCCGGGCCCAACGCGATCTTCGCCTGGGTGCTGGGCTCGGCCATGATCATGTTGATCGGCCTCGTCTACGCCGAGCTGGGCCCGATGTTTCCGGTGTCGGGCGGGGTCGCGCGTTTTCCACACTTCTCGTTCGGCTCGTTCGCGAGTTATTCACTGGGTTGGGTGACCTGGCTCGCCGCGGCGGTGGTGGCCCCGATCGAGGTCCTTGGCGCGATCACCTACGCCAGCAGCTACGCGAGTTGGCTCACCTACAGCCCGCACGGGGACAAGACGCAACATCTGCTGACCTGGCCGCAGGGCTACTTGGTGGCCGCCGCCGGGATGCTGCTGTTCTCGTTCATCAACCTGGTGGGCGTGCGCTGGTTCGCCCGGCTGAACAACGTGATCGTGTGGTGGAAGCTGGCGATCATCGTGGCGACCATCGTCGCGTTCTTCGTCGCCGCGTTCCACACCGCCAACTTCTCCCAGTACGGCTTCGCGCCGACCGGCGGTCAGGGGATGGTGCACTCGATCGTCGTCTCCGGAATCATCTTCTCCTTCCTCGGATTCCGGCAGGGCGTGGAACTCGGCGGCGAGACCGACAAGCCTGGCCGCAACATCCCGTTGGCCGTGATCGGCTCGATCGCGATCTGCGCGGTCATCTACATCCTGCTGCAGATCGCCTACATCGGGGCCGTCCGGCCGTCCGATCTCGCCCACTCGCACGGTTGGGCCAATCTGGCGTTCACCAACGACGCCGGCCCGTTGGCCGCGATCGCGGGGTTCATCGGGCTGACCTGGCTCAGCAAGATCCTGCTCGCCGACGCGGTCATCTCCCCGGCCGACACCGGGCTGATCTACACCACGGTGACCGCCCGGCTGTCCTACGCGATGGGCCGCAACGGCAACGCGCCCCGCGCGCTGGCCAAGACCTCGTCCCGGGGCGTGCCGTGGCTGAGCGTCGCCGTGGCGTTCGTGATGGGCCTGATCATCTTTCTGCCGTTCCCGAGTTGGAACAAGCTGGTCGGGTTCGTCACGAATGCAACTGTCCTGTCGTTCGGGTCGGGTTCCCTGGTCTGGGCCGCGATGCGCCGCCAGATTCCCGATCACCCGCGGCCGTTCCGGCTGCCCGGTGGGGAGCTCATCCCGTTCCTGGCCTTCTACAGCGCCAACCTGATGGTCTACTGGGCCGGCTGGGACCTGGACTGGAAGCTGTTCGCCGCGGTGGGCATCGGGCTGGTGCTGCTCGCCGTGCAGTGGCTGTTCGTACCGAGTTTCCGGGAGCAGCACTTCCATCTGCGTAACGGATGGTGGGTCATGCTGTGGTTCGCCGGCCTGGCCGTGATCTCCTGGCAGGGCAGCTACTCCTCCGACGACGGCGCCCACGGCCAGCAGAACAACATCGGCTTCGGCTGGGCATTCGTGATCCTCTTTGTCTGGTCGGTCGTCATCTACTGGCTGGCGCTGCGGAGCAGGCTGTCCCCGGAGGACACCCGGGCGCAGATCGCGCAGGCACAGGGTGCGGTTTCGGCCGATCCGCTGCTTGCCGAAGAAAGCTGAACCAGGAGCCTGCACAGCCGTCCGTCGGCCGGGTAGTGTCATGCCAGCCTGGGGTGGCTTCGATACCAGATAGCGGACTCGGGGACAGCGCAGCAGGGACGAAGCCGGTTTGCGAGTTCAGCGTCAAGGTCGCGGTTGGGTCAGATCGAGGTAGCCGGAGGCGCGGCATGTGGCATGGCAACGTTCGGGTGCGCAGTGCGCGGGCGGACGAGGCCGCCGAGTTTCTGGCGTTCGTCGACGAACTGCGCCAGGCCTCCGGCGGGCGGGCCAACTACCCCCGTACCCTGGCCGGTGGCCGGGAGGGCCTGGCCGAACGATTCGCCGTGCTGCTGTCGAATCCCGAGCGCAAGGTGCTTTTCGCAGTCGACAACGTGGCCGACCGGCCGCTGGGCATGGCGATCGTGAGCCGGGACGAGATCAGCGTGCTGGCCGGGACGCCGGTGGTGATGCTCAGCCACCTGGTCGTCTTCGAGCAGGACCGCCGGCGTGGAGCGGGGCGGGCGTTGATGGTCGCCGCCACCGCGTACGCCGAGGACTTCGACTGTGACCACATGGTCGTCGGCGTCACCGCGGGCGGCCGGGAGGCGCTGCGTTTCCTGGCCCGGCTCGGGTTCGCCCCGCTGTCCTCCCGCCGGGTCGCCTCGATTGCCACGCTGCGGCGCACCCTGGGCATCAACGACCACGGGTCCGACGGCCCGCGGTTGCGGCGACGTCCGCTACGGCCGGTACGGATGCTGACCCGGCCGGTTCCGATCCAGCGGCTGCGCCGCGGCGGAGCCGCCTGACCCGGCGACGGCGCGGGTCTGACGGTTACTGCGTATCGGGGCGGCGGCGGATCACACAGGTCAGCCGCGCGGTGCAGACCCGCCGGTCCTGCTCGTCGCTGAGCACGATCTCGTACGTGGCCACCGATCCGCCCCGGTGCAGCGGCGTGCACACGCCGGTGACCAGCCCATCGCGGACCGCCCGGTGGTGGGTGGCGCTGATATCCACCCCGAGGGCGACCCGGTCGTCGCCGGCGTTCAACGCCGCGGCGATCGAGCCGAGCGTCTCGGCCAGGACGCACGACGCCCCGCCGTGCAGCAGTCCGTACGGCTGCTTGTTGCCGGCGACCGGCATCGTCCCGACCAGCCGCTCGGGATCCCAGTCGGTGATCTGGATGCCCATCCGGTCGTGCAGTTGCTCGGTCGCGGTGCCGAACTGTTCCCGCAGGGACGGGATAGCTGTACTCATCCAGACCTCGACTCTCGGTGCCGCCGTGTTTGTCCTGTGTCCGAAACCCTAACCGTGCGTCTGCGGTATGACGTGGCGGCGGCTGGGCGGCGGACTAGGGCGCCGGGGTGAGCTCCCGCTGCGGGATCGGCAGCGGCGGAGTCAGCGGGGACGGTGCGACCCGCAGCAGGCGGGCCGCCCAGCCCGGCAGCCACCAGTTGTACCGCCCAAAGAGGCTGATGAGTGCCGGCACCAGCAGGCAGCGCACGATCGTGGCGTCGACCAGAATTCCGGCGCCGAGTCCGGTGGCGAGGATTTTGATGTCGGTCTCGGGCCCGGTGGACATGGCCAGGAACGACAGCACCAGGATCAGCGCCGCGCTGGTGACCAGGCGGCCGGTCCGGCCGATGCCGTTGACGACGGCCGACTGGGTCGTGCCGGTCTCGTCGTAGGTCTCGCGCATCCGGGCCAGGATGAACACCTCGTAGTCCATCGACAGGCCGAAGAGAAAGGCGAAGACCATGACCGGCACCCACATCGTGATGGCCCCGGTCGCGGGAATGCCCCAGGCGGTATGGCTGCCGTGCCCCTGCTGCCAGACCAGGACCATCACACCGTACGCGGCGGCGAGCGACGCCAGGTTGAGCAGCACGGCTTTGAGCGGGAGCAGCAGTGAACGGAATGCCCTGGCCAGTAGGACAAACGTGGCCAGCGTGATCAGGGTGAGCATCAACGGAAAACTGCCGTACACATCGTGTTTGAAGTCCAACATGGACGCACCCGAGCCGTCCACGCCGATGACGCCCGGCGTTCCGGCCAGCGAGGTGCGGACGTTGTGTACGGTGTCCTGGCCGGCGCCGATGTTGGTTTCGGCGCTCGGCAACGCCGTGACCAGGGCTGTCCCGGCGGCCCGGTTGCCACCGGCCAGCGGAGCCGCAGCGGTGTGAATCCCAGGCACCGCGGCCAGCCTCTGCGATACGGCGGTGGCGGCGTCGGCGCGGGTGAGTACGACGATGGGCGTCACCGCACCGGTGGGTATGCCGCCGGCCTCCAGCGCGCTGAGCGCATCGTGCGCGCTGCCGCTGTGCGCCAGTGCGCTGGTCCGTGGTTCGCCGATGTGCAGGGAGAAGGCCGGCACGATCAGTACCGCGAGGGCAGCCATTCCGACGACCGCGGCCACACCGCGGCGCCGGACGGTGAACCGGGCCCACGCGGTCCAGCCCCGGCCGGCGGTGTTCTCGGTGCGGATCCGTGGCCAATCCAGCCGCGGTCCCACGGTCGCCAGTATCACCGGCAGCAGCGTTATGCCGACCAGAACCGAGATCAGCGGGATGAGCACCCCGCCGATGCCGGCGCTGCGCAGGAACGGCACGGGCAGTACGACGAGCGCGAGCAGGCCGATTCCGACCGTCACCCCGGAGAAGACCACCGCCCGGCCGGCCGAGGCCATCGCGGCTTCGACCGCCGCGACATTGTCCTTGCCGTGGGCACGTTCCTCACGCCACCGGGTGACCACAAGAAGCGAATAGTCGATGGCCACACCGAGGCCGATCAATGCGATCAGGAATTCGACGATCGCGCTGACATTTATCGCGTAGGTGAGTCCGCCCAACGCGAGAAATGTGGTGAGAATGGAGACTGCGGCAATAACGAGAGGTACGAATGCCAGGAAACTTGCGAATACAAATATGAGAATGACCAGGGCGCCGATTCCACCGAGCATCGACTCGACCAGCACTCCGGCGCCCTGGCCCGGCTTGCTGTTGGTCAGTGCGTCGATGCCGGTCACGTTGACCCGCCACGAACCGGGCGCGGCCGTCCGTACCGCGTGTTCGATCGCCGTCGGCATGGCGGACGTGTCCAGCTGACTGCTCTTGGGCGTCGACACCAGGGCGAACGTGGTCCGCCCGTCGCGGGTCACGAATGCCGGATCCCGAGTACCGGAATAGTCGACGATACGGGCGCCGGGCACAGCTTTCTGCGCGGCGCTGAAGACTCGCCCGACCGCCGCCGCGACACCGGGACTGCGTACGGTCTGGCCGGCCGGCAGCGTGATGACCGGCACCACCGGATCCGCGACGCCGTAGTGATAGAGCGCCGTCACCTGCTTGTCGGTCGTGGTGGCCGGGCCGGGCATCTCGAAGCTGGTGGTCAACCGCTTGATCGTGCCGCTGGCGGTGAGCCCGCCGGCGACCGCGACGAGCAGCCACGCAAGCGCGATCAGCAATTTGTGTTTCAGGACGAACCGGGTGAGGGGCTGCATCGCGGGCTCCTGGTGAGGTCGAGGTGATCGCTCCCCAGAGTCGCGGTCAGTGCGCCTCGCGTCATCGCACCGGCGGAGGCTGTCGAGGTAACCCCGGCGGAGTGGTTCCGTCGCGGCCCTACTCCAGGCGCAGTAGGGCCGGCACATCCGACGGAGGACAGCGCGGACGTCGCGGACAGCCCGGTGCCGTCCCCGGTCAGCCGGGCCGGGTACCGAGCCAGG
>DATAVB010000047.1:0-7547 GCA_036267955.1 Mycobacteriales bacterium
GACGCGCTGGTGGTCCGGATCGTGGTGCTGCCGTCCCTGATGGTCCTGCTGGGCCGCGCCAACTGGTGGCCGTCGAAGCTCGGCCGTAAAACCCGCGCGGTGGTGGCGCAGCAGCCGCACTCGCTCGAGCCGGTCGGGTAACTACCCGGTCCGACCGCCGATGCCCGCTCCCGACAATCGGGGCGGGCATCGGCGTTGTGGTTTGTGAGATTGAATCGCGGGGCCTTCATGCCCTAGAGCAGATCTCCCGTCGGCGCAGCGACCACCAGTACGAGCTTCCCGCGTACCTGACCGTCCGCGCCGACGCGGTGCGCCTCCGCGATGTCGGCAAGCGGGAAGGTCTGGGCGACCGGGAGCGAGAAACGCCCGGACTCGACCAGCTCGCCGATGTCGGCGAGCGCGTGCAGCGCGCGGCCGGCGTCCCCGCTGCTGAACCGCACCCCGTGCTCCCGCGCGCCGGCGAAGTCGGCGATCGTCACGACCTGATTCGGAGCGCCCGCGAGCTCGATGAGCTCGGGCAGGACGCCGCTCCCGGCGACATCGAGCGCGGCGTCCACGCCGTCCGGCGCGAGCGCGCGTACCCGCTCGACGAGGCCGTCGCCATAGGCAACCGGCTCGGCCCCCAGCGAGCGAAGGTACTCATGGTTTGCCGGACTGGCGGTGCCGATCACGCGCGCACCGCGCGCCACCGCGAGCTGCACCGCGGCGCTGCCGACACTTCCGGAGGCGCCGTTGATGAGGAGCGAGACGCCGGCCCCGACGCCGAGCTGGTCGAGTGCGCGGGTGGCCGTTTCGACGGCTGCCGGCAGGGCGGCAGCGTCGCGGAAATCAAGCGACGGCGGGATCGGCGCATAGTGGGACAGCACGGCCAGCTCGGCCTGGGCCGCACCGTCGGTGCAGAAGCCGAACACGCGATCGCCCACGGCCACATCCGCAACCCCCGCGCCGAGCTCGTCGACGACGCCCGCCGCCTCGTAGCCAAGAGTCTGCGGGAGCTCGGAATCCATCAGGCCGCTGCGTTTTTTCCAGTCGCTCGGGTTGACTCCGGCCGCACGCACCGCGATCCGGACCTGGCCGGGATCCGGCTGCGGATCGGGGAGATCCACGACCTGGAGGACCTCCGGGCCGCCGAACTGACTGAAGCGGACTGCCTTCATCCTGCGCTCCGATCTTTCCATGGTCGAGATCGCGTAATGCCGCCGATGACCGGCACAACGCAGACATCATCACGTCCAGGCACTGCGGAGGGGCGGCGACACGGCGCAGACCGGTTGGCGCGGCGAGCAGGCAAGACAACGGATCCGAGTCGAGGCGCCAGCCGCCGAGGATCGGGATATGCCGACCCAAGACGAGTTCTTCCGTGATCGTGATCGCGATATGCCGGCCATAGCCGGCCCAACGCAGACATGCTCGGGGGGCTCGGGGGGCTCGGGGGGCTCGGGGGGCTCGGCCCGGCCATCGCGAACAACGACGGGCTCAGCGAGAATCCCGGCGCGCCGGCAACCGCGAAGCCCACGAAGACGACGTTGCCGGTCATATTGGCGACGAACACCCGCCCGAGACTGAGAATGCTGACCGCGTCGACGACACCGGTCATCGCCGTCAGGACCAGCAACAGCCCGGGCAGCGGGCCGTGCTTCGGGTCGGCGACGAGTCCGCGCCACAGCTCGGTCGGTCCGTCCGGGGTCACGCTCACCGGCCCATTGTGCCGGGCCGGTCGCGCCGCGGCGGCTGCCGCCCGGACCGCGGGTCTGGCGCGCGTGGCCGGTGGCAGGCGATCATTGGCCACATGACTCGCCGCCGCTCGGTCCTCGTCACTGTCCTGCTGGCCACCATTGCCACTGTGACCACGGTGGCCCTCGGCTTCGGGATCTCCCCGGCGCTGGCCGATCCGGCGCCGCCGCCCGGCACCCCGACGGCGGTCCATTTCGCCGGCATTCCGAGCGTGGGCGCGATCTTCGACGACGGGCTGAGCGAGGATCACAGTTGCTCGGCCAGCGTCGTGCGCAGTCCCGGCCACGACCTCGTCCTGACCGCCGCGCACTGCGTGGACGGGACCGGCGCGGGAATGTTGTTCGTGCCCGGATATCTCAACGGCAGCACGCCGTACGGGGTCTGGACGGTCCGCAAGGTGTGGGTCGCGCCGACCTGGCTGCGGTCTCAGGACCCGCGGGATGACTACGCATTCCTGGAGGTCGCGGCCCAGACGGTCGGGCACCGCCGGGTCAACGTCGAGGATCGTACCGGTGGTTCGGTGCTGGGAGTGGCGCCGCGCAACGGGTCGACGGTCACGGACGTCGCCTACCCAGACGGCATCAATGACGAGCCGATCACCTGCACCAACCGGATCGTCGAGACGAGCGGCTATCCGACGTTCAACTGCAATGGATATCCCGGCGGCACCAGCGGCAGCCCGTTCCTCGTGACGCATCGCGGTCAGCCGAATGTCGTGGTCGGCCTCATCGGCGGGTTGCACCAGGGCGGCTGCTACGACTGGAACTCGTTCTCCTCACCGTTCGGTCCGCGGACCTACGCCACCTATCTCCGGGCCGTGCTGCACCTGCCGGCGGACACCGTCCCCGCCGCCGGTGGAGACGGGTGCTGAGAGATTAAGAGGTCACCTTTCCGACCTTCAGCTCGCAGGGCAGGTCCATGCTGAGCACGGTCGGGCCGCCCGATGGGCTGCTGAGGAAAACCGTTCCATCAAAGGCGGACAGCCGGCGTTCCAGCCCGCGGATACCGGAGCCGCGGTCGATGCTGGCGCCGCCGACCCCGTCGTCGCCGACGAGAATGAACAGCCGCCCGTCGGCGTAGTGCACCCGGACCCACGCCTTGTCCGCCTGGCTGTGTTTCATCACGTTCGCCAGGGCCTCGGATACCGCGAAGTACGCCGCCGACTCGACTGGCGCGGTGGCCCGCCCCGGCAGGTCGATCTCCACCTCGGTCGGGACCGGGCAGGCCAGCCCGAGCGCCTGGATCGCGCCGTCGAGGCCGCGGTCGGCCAGCACCGGGGGGTGGATGCCGCGGACCAGGTCGCGCAGCTCGACCAATGCCTGCCCGCTGGTCTCCCGGGCCTCGGCCAGCAGGGCTCGTACCGACTCCGGATCGCGGTCGACCGCGTCCTCGGCCAGCCCCAGACTCATCCCGAGTGCGACCAGCCGGGCCTGCGCGCCGTCGTGCAGATCCCGCTCGACCCGCCGCAACTCGGTGGCGTGCGCGTCGACGGTGTCAGCCCGCGAGGTGGCCAGCTGCTCGACCCGGCTCGCCAACTGAGTGCTGCGGGCCGGCGCCAGCAGCCAGAAGTTGAGCAGCGCGTGCGCCCGGAGCAGGTACGGACTGACGAGCCAGCCGAGGAAGACCGACATGATCAGCACGGTCAGCCGCAGGGCGAAGCCGAGCGAGTAGTTCACCAGCAGCCAGGCGAGGTCACGCCAGGTCGCCGGATCGGTGGCGATGACCCGCAGCCGGACCAGCCAGGTCGCGCCCGCGGGCATCGGCCGGTAGGGCCGCGGCGTCTCGATGCCCATCACCCGGGTCGTCCAGGACCGGTGCAGGTTGGCGTATTTGCGAGTCAGGCCGACGCAGACGAAGACGAGCGGGATGAACATCCAGGCCCAGATCATGCTGGCGAAGACGGTGGTGAGGATGAACAGCACCAAGCCGAATGGCATCAGGATGGTGAGCCACAACGCCCAGATGAACGACCGGATGGCGCCGGGCTCTTTCCCGTTCAGCTCCATCACGTTCTGTCCAGCGATCCGCATCGCGCAGCCTCTCCTGCCGGTTGGTCCACCCCATTGTGACCCCGCGCTCCACCGCGGGCAGGGGAGCTAGACCCACCTTTCCGTTCAGATGTCGCGGAAGGTTTCGATCCGCGCCCCGAGCGCACCGAGCCGCTCGGCGAGGTCCTCGTACCCGCGGTTGATCACGTAGACGTTGCGCAACACCGACGTGCCCTTCGCCGCCAGCATCGCGAGCAGGATGACGACCGCGGGACGCAGCGCCGGGGGACAGATCACCTCGGCCCCGGACCAGTGCGTCGGGCCCTCCACGGCGACCCGGTGCGGGTCGAGCAGCTTCACGTTGGCGCCGAGCCGGTTGAGCTCGGTGAGATAGATGGCCCGGTTCTCATAGACCCAGTCGTGGATCAGGGTCGAGCCGTGCGCGGTGGCGGCGATGACGGCGAAGAACGGGAGGTTGTCGATGTTCAGCCCGGGAAACGGCATCGGGTGGATCTTGTCGATCGGTGAACGCAGTACGGACGGCCGGGTGGTGAGGTCGACGAGCCGGGTCCGGCCGTTGGCGGCCGGATATTCCGGGCTGCGTTCGTAATCCAGGCCCATTTCTTCCAACAGCGCCAACTCGATTTCCAGGAATTCGATCGGGGCCCGCCGGATCGTGATTTCCGAGGAGGTGACGATGGCGGCGGCGAGCAGGCTCATCGCCTCGATCGGGTCCTCGGCCGGTGCGTAGTCCACGTCGCGGTCGATGTCCGGAACCCCGTGCACGGTCAGCGTGGTGCTGCCGATCCCATCGATCCGCACGCCCAGTTCGGTGAGGAAGAAGCACAGGTCCTGGACCATGTAGTTGGGGCTGGCGTTGCGGATCACCGTCACGCCATCGCACCGGGCCGCCGCCATCAGGGCGTTCTCGGTCACGGTGTCGCCGCGCTCGGTCAGGACGATCGGCCGGGCCGGCTTCTTCGACCGGTCGACCTCGGCGTGGTAGCTGCCGCCGGTTGCCTTGATCTCCAGGCCGAAGTGCCGCAGCGCCGTCATGTGCGGCTCGACGGTCCGTTCGCCGAGGTCGCAGCCGCCGGCGTACGGGAGTTCGAAATGGTCGCGATCGTGCAGCAGCGGACCGAGGAACATGATGATGCTGCGGGTCCGGCGGGCGGCCGCCACGTCCATCGCGTCGAGGTCCAGGGCCGCCGGCGGCACGATCTCCAGATCGCTGCCGTCATTGATCCAGCGACTCCGTACGCCGACGCTGGTGAGCACCTCGAGAATGCGGTGCACCTCTTCGATCCGGGCCACCTTGCGCAGGGTGGTGCGGCCGCGGTTCAGCAGGGAGGCGCAGAGCAGCGCCACCCCGGCGTTCTTGCTGGAATTGACGTCGATCTCACCGGACAGGGTGGCCCCACCGGTGACCCGCAGGTGCATCGGGCCGGAGGTGCCGAGCGACACGATCTCGCTGTCGAGCGCGTCGCCGATCCGGGCGATCATCTCCAGGCTGAGGTTCTGGTGGCCGCGTTCGATCCGGTTGACGGCGCTCTGGCTGCTGCCCAGAGCGTCTGCGAGCTGGGTCTGCGTCCAGCCGCGGTGCTTGCGCGCATCCCGGATGAGACCGCCGATACGACCGAGATAATGATCAACCATGCGCGGCAGCGTATCTCAGATATGAGATACGGCTGGACGCGGGGTCAGCGGCCGCAGCCGCAGGCTCCACCACAGCAACCGCCGCCGGCTGGTGGGCCACCGGACGCACTGCTGGCGCCGGTGAGCGCCACGGTCGCCAGCAGCTTCACCGTGTCCTGATGGCCATCCGGGCAGGCGGCCGGAGCAGACGCCTCGCTCATCGGGCGCCGTACGTCGAACTCGTCGGAACATTCACGGCAGCGATAGGTGTACGTCGGCATGCTGGCAGTTTAGTCGGGCAGCTTAGTCGGGCTAGCCTCGGCGCATGCTGATCCGCGGATGTTGCGCGGCCGACGTGGAGCTCCTGGAGCTGCGCATGCCGACCCGCGGCACCAACGCGCACGCGTACCACTTCGCGCAGCAGGAGTCCGGTGGCCAGATCTACCTGATCGCGCTGGACCGGCACGTTCCGGCTGGTTCGTGCGTAGTGCACTGGAACGGTTGGATCGAGCCGGAGTTGAACGCCGCGCTGCCGGACTGCCCGGAGATCACCAACCTGCACGTCGCCGAGGACGTACGCCGCCGCGGCATCGGCAGCGCCCTGGTCGGCGCGGCCGAGGACCGCGCCCGGACGGCCGGCTACGGGCGGATCGGGCTCAGCGTCGCCGTGGACAATCTCCGCGCGGCGTGGCTGTACGAGCGGCTCGGATATCGCGACACGGGATTGCGGCACGAGTCGCGCTACCACTACCCGGACGAGAACGGCGTCGAGCAGGCGATCGTGGAGCAGAACATCGCCATGCTGAAGGTGCTCGCCTGAGTCAGCGGACGGTGCCGCGCAGAAAGTCGCCGGTGGCCTTGTCCGCCGGGAAGAACGACTCGACCGACAGTTCGGCCAGGGTCACGTCCAGCGCCGTCCCGAACGTGGTGATGGTGCTGAAGAATGACAGCACCTGGTCGCCGTGGCGCAGCCGCATCGGGATGAACACATCGGCGGTGGCCGCGTGCGGCGGTGGCGGCTCGGCCGGGGCCGGATATCCCATCAGCTCCGCCAACAGCGCGCCGGTCTCCTCATCGCCGGTCACCATCACCTGCCGGCGCAGTCGGGCCAGCAGATGTTCGCGATATTCGGCGAGATTGACGATCCGCGGTGCAACGCCGCGCGGGTGCAGGCTGACCCGCAGTGCGTTCATCGGCGGGGTGAGCAGCTCCTCGGCAACTCCCTCGAGCAGGAGACCCGTGCTCTCGTTGGCCGTCAGCACATTCCAGTTCCGGTCGACCGCGACCGCGGGAAACGGCTCATGTCCGGCCAGCAGCTGATCCAGCGCCTCGCGTACCGGGCTCATCGCGTCCGCCTCGATCGCACTCTGCCGGTATGCGGGCGCGTATCCGGCGCTCATCAGGATCTGGTTGCGGTCGCGCAGCGGGATCTCCAGGTGCTCGCCGAGCCGGTCGAGCATCGCCCGGCTTGGCTGCGACCGACCCGTCTCGATGAAGCTGACGTGCCGGGCGGAGACGCCGGCCTGTAGGGCGAGATCCAGCTGACTGATCCGGCGACGCTCTCGCCAACTGCGCAGCAGCATGCCGGACTGGCCGGCCGGTGAATTCGCTGTTGATGTCATCGTGGTGGTCGCGCTCATAGGCCTGACTGTAGAAGGTCGGGAGTGGGCGCCGCGATTACCTGCGAGGTAAGGCTTCTCGATTTCACGCGGTGAGAATCACCGGGCCGTCCTCGGTGATGGCGACGGAATGCTCGACGTGCACGGCCCGGCTGCCGTCGCTGGTCTGCAACGTCCAGCCGTCCGGCGCGACGTCGAAGTCGTCGTTGCCGCCGGCGGTGAACATCGGTTCAAGGGCGAGGACGAGTCCGGGGGACAGCCGCATCCCGCGCCCGGCAACTCCTTCGTTGGGCAGCCCCGGGTCCTCGTGCATCCGGCGCCCGATGCCGTGCCCGCCGAATCCGTCCGGGATGCCGTAGCCGGCAGCCCGCCCGACGGCGCCAATCGCGGCCGAGATGTCACCGAGCCGGCCACCCGGTTGGGCCGCCGCAACGCCGGCCGCGAGCGCCTTCCATGCGGTGGCGACCAATCGATCGTCCTGTGTGGACATCGGGCCGACCGCCACCGTGACGGCCGCGTCGGCGTGGAATCCGTCGATCTCGACGGCGCAGTCGATGCTCAGCAGGTCGCC
>DATAVB010000048.1:0-12535 GCA_036267955.1 Mycobacteriales bacterium
TCGGGATCCTCGGCTTCGAGCAGGGCCGCGCAGCGACGCGCGGCCTCGATCTCACCGAGCTGTGCCGCGACGGACCGCCACATATCGCGGGGCGAGCGCTGGTCCGATGACTGATTCATCGGCACACGGTACGTCCGAGAGCCGGACGGCTCAGTGGACCTCGTTGATGCGGATCAGGTTGCCCGCCGGGTCGCGGAAGGCGCAGTCGCGAATCCCGTACGGCTGGTCGGTCGGCTCCTGGACGACCTCGGCATCGCTGGCCTGCAGCCGCTCGAAGGTGCCGTCGAGATCCTTGGTGGCCAGGTTGATGCTGGCGAACGTGCCCTTGGCCATCATCTCGGTGATGGCGCGGCGCTCGTCCTCGGTGATGCCGGGCGTGGCGGCCGGTGGATACAGCACGATGGAGGTGCCGGGCTGATCGGCCGGCCCGACGGTGATCCAGTGCATCCCGTTGTATCCGACGTCATTGCGGACCTCGAAGCCGAGCGTGTCGCGGTAGAAGGCCAGCGAGGCGTCCGGGTCGTTGTGCGGGAGCATGCTTGCGTGAATGCTGATGTCCATGGTGGTGACGCTAGCCGTGGGTCGCTGCCCGCGCTTCTCGAATCCTGATCGGTCGGGTCACCTGTTTCGCCACGCAGGACGGCATCCCCGATGTCGCGTGCGCAGACTCCTGCCGGTACCTGCTCGGCGGCATGCCGACCAACTCGGTGAAGCGGGTGCTGAAGGTGCCCAACGACGAGCAGCCGACCGTGAAGCAGACCTCGGTGACGCTGAGCTCGCCGCCGCGCAACAGCGCCATCGCGCGCTCGATCCGGCGGGTCATGAGATAGCTGTACGGCGACTCTCCGTATGCGAGCCGGAACTCGCGGCTGAGGTGCCCGGCGGACATGTGCGCGCCGCGGGCGAGCGCCTCGACGTCCAGCGGTTGGGCGTACTCCCGGTCGATCCGGTCGCGGACGCGGCGCAGCCGGGCCAGGTCGTTCAGGTGCTGCTCCGCGGCGGGTCTGCTGCTCACCTGTCCGATGTTGCCACGTCGCATTGCCGACGGAGCTCCTCCTCGCCGATCTTGACGATAAAGCCCCATATTTCGGACACAGCCGGGCGATAACTTCAAGATCGACGGGGAAGGCCAACGTTCCCTGTTCTCGCACGTCTTGAAGAGGACGCTCGCAATCGAGAGTCTGCGGAGGGCTGCACATGGGTCGGATCGAAGCGGTGCGTCGGCGGCTGGCGGAGGACCTGCCGCGGTACGCGGCCGCGCACGGCGTGCCCGGCGCGTCCGCGGCGGTGTTGGTTGACGGGCAGGTGATTGAGAGCGCGACCGGGGTGGTGAATCTGCGCACCGGGGTCAGCGTGACGCCGGACGCGCTGTTCATGATCCAGTCGATCACGAAGGTCTGGACCGCGACGTTGGTGATGCAGCTCGTGGATGAGGGCCTGGTCGCGTTGGACACTCCGGTACGGGCGTACCTGCCGGAATTCCGTACCGCCGATGAGCGTGCCAGCGGGCAGATCACCGTGCGGCACCTGTTGACGCACACTGGCGGGTTCGAGGGCGACATCTGGGCGGCGACGACGGCCGGCGAGGATGCGCTGGAACGGTTTGTTGCGGATCTCGTTTCTGAAGCGCCGCAATATGCGCCGCCCGGCGAAA
This sequence comes from Mycobacteriales bacterium, assembly GCA_036267955.1. Lineage (GTDB taxonomy): Bacteria > Actinomycetota > Actinomycetes > Mycobacteriales > QHCD01 > DATAVB01. The sequence continues at coordinate 1,655 of DATAVB010000048.1, forward strand.
TGTATTCGTATTGCAGCGCGGGTTTTGGGGTTCTTGGCCGTCTCGTCGAGGTATTTCGCCAGATGCCTTATGCGGAGGCGTTTCGACGCTATCTGGCCGATCCGCTAGGAATTGGCGAGATCGCATTTAGCGCCGATGAGGCTTTGGCGTACCGGACCGCGATCGGGCACGGCCGGCCCAGCCCGGACGCGGCCGAGCAGCCGTTGAAGGTGTGGGCGAGCATGCCACCGTCCAACCCGGCGGCCGGCAATCAATTGGCGATGTCGGCGCGATCGTTGATCAGCTTCGCCCGCATGCATCTGTCCGACGGACGGGCGGCAGACGGCACCCGGCTGCTGTCGGTGGCCAGCGCGCGGGCGATGCGGGAGCGGCACGTCGATCACCCGGCCGCGACCGGCTCGCCGGCCGGACATGGTCTCGGCTGGATGTTGTCCAGCCGGCCCGGACTGGTCGAACACGCCGGCGGGGCGATAGGTGTGGCCGCGCTGCTGCGGATGGTGCCCGAGCGCGGGGTCGCGGTCGCAATACTTACCAACGGCGAGGCCGGCGGCCAACTCATCGACGACCTGCTCGACCCGCTATTGAGCGAATTGGCGGATGTCGCACCGGCGCCACCGCTACCCTCCGGTGACGTCGGAATGGGCGTGCCGGCCCGGTATCTCGGCCGCTATCAGACCCGCATCGACCGCAACGACGTCACCCTCGACGACGGTCGTCTCTGGCTGACAAACTCCGCCCGCAATGAAGCGCTGGACATGATCGCGATCGCCGGTGTCACCGCCGAACAGCAGCGGTACGAACTGCGACCCGTCGACGGAGACACCTTCGTACTCATCGACTCATCAGGCGTGGCCAGCCGGGCGGTCGAATTCTGGGGCGCGGACGATGCCGGCCGGGCGCTGTTTCTCAACTCCGGTCGCGCCGCCCCCAGAATTGACGCTGCAGTTATTCCGTGATGCGCATAGTAGGTCAGCCGGTTCGCATCGCGGTGGCGGCCAGGGTTGCGTACGTCATCGTGAAACCGCCGCCGATCTTGTCGACGGCGGCCCCGACCTCATCCGGCGCCGGTGCGTGACGTCGGCAGAGTCGCTTTATGTGGACGGTGCGACCGAGGCGCCTTCGATGCCGTGCCGGGCCAGCGCCTCAGCGACGAAACCGGTGGATTTCATCCGTTCGACAAATTCGGCCAGTGCCTCCGCCGCCGCGTCCCCACGTCCGGCCGGCAGGCCCATCGCCTGCTGGATCACCATGAAATGACCGGGTAGTACCCGTAGCGAACCGTCCTGCTCGGCCCAGGATTCCAGTAGCTGCCGGATTCCGGCGGCCACCTCGATCCGGCCGGCCCGCACCGCCTGCAGCACGGCCGGCGCATTGGCCAGTCGCTTGACCTGCGCGGCCTGGAGATCACGCGACAGGAAAAGGTCGTACGCGCTGCCCTGGCCCACCGCCACGTGGGCGCCCGGCCGGTCCACCTCGGCATTGTTCCGCAGCGCGGAGTCCTTGGGGACCAGGTAGCTGCCCTCGATCAGCACGTACGGCGCGCTGAAGCGCAGACCCTCGCTGCGCGCCGGATCGACGGCGAAGAATCCGACGTCGGCCTGCTCGGCGCGGACGGCATCGACCGACAGAACGGCCTTTTCAAACAGGATCAGCTCGACCTCGAGCCCGAGTTCCCGGCCGAGCGCGCGGGCCAGGTCGACCGAAACACCCCCTGTCTCGCCGGTGACCGGATCGCGATGCGCGAGGATCGGATTGCCGAGATTGATGGAGGCGCGCAGCCGGCCAGTCGGGGCAAACGCGCGGACAAGTGCCTCGGACGAGTTCGACATGTCCCTGAGCCTAGTGGTGCGCTCGGTGGACGACAGTTCTCCCGCCGGCAAATTCCGGATCGCCGGATTGACGGTGGCCACTACGGCGGTGGCGCACATGAATGCAGCCAGGACGGCGATCGCGCGGACGGGTCCGACGCTAACCAACAGGTATCCGGCGGCGAGGGATCCCACCGGCATAACTCCGCCGACCAGGGTCATGACCGCGCTGCCGACCCGTCCCATCAGATGTTCCGGCACGATCGTCAACTGATAGCTGATCATCACAACGTTCCACAGTGGACCGACGAAGGCGCTGGCCCCGCCGATGAGGCCGAGCAGGATCGGATTGTGGTTGGTCAGCATGAGGACCAAGAGTCCGGCCCAGATCCAGTTCGCGCCGATGATGACCGTTTTGGCGCGTAAGTAGGGCTGCAATCGGCCGGCCAGAAGCGCACCGAGCAGACCACCGCCGCCGTAGATGCCGAGCATCAGGCCGATCTCGCCGGATGCGGCGCCGTGATCGCGGACGAGCACCACCAGGATGAGTACGAGCGCCTGGAAGACCAGATTGCTGGCGGCGATGAGCAGTACGGCCGCCCGCGCGAAGGGTTGGCGCCAGAGCCAAGCCAAACCTTCGGCCGTCTCGCGCAGGAAGGACCGTTTGGTGCTTCGGCGTTCGCCCTGCAGTTCGCGCCTGATCAGCAGGAGTCCGGCGGCGGAAATCAGGTAGGTCACCGCGTCGATGACGAACGGCAGCACCCGGCCCAGCCCGAAGAGCAGTCCGCCCAGCGGCGGCCCGACCAGCGAGGCGCCGCGGGATTTGCCCTCGTTCTGTGCCACTGCGGCGGCCAACTGCGAGGCGGGGACGATCTGTGGCAGGGCGGCGGTCTCGGCCAGGCCGAAGAAGGCGGCGCAGCAGCCCTGCACAAATGCGGTGAGGGCGAGCTGAGTGACGGTCAAAGCGCTGAGCCACAGCGCAATCGGAATCCCGGCCAGCGCCAGGCCCGCGACGAGTTCGCTGACCAGCAGGATCCATTTGCGATTCCACCGGTCCACCAGCACGCCCGCGGGCAGGGACAACAGGAACGGAAGAGTGCCCGCGGCGCCGACGATGCCCGCATCGGCCGGGCTCCCGGTGAGTGCGAGGACCAGCAGCGGTAGCGCGGTCGTGCTGGTCCGGGAGCCCAGCGTGGAGACGAGTTGGCCGCTCCACAGCACCATGAAATCGCGGTTGCGCCAGAGGGTGGGCCTTTTGGTGACAACTGTGGTCGTATCCACGCTCATGTCGGCTCAACGGGAGTCGGGAAAGCGCTGAACAGCACGGTGATCGGTCTGCTGTCGGCCGGCGCCTCGGCATCGCCGCGCTGCCAGCGATTGAGCAGCGCGAGGTATTCCTCGCCGAATTGGGTGAGCTCGTCGACGGTCAGCCGTACGCCGCCGAACGACTGCAGGGACGCCGCTGCGAACTCGCCGTATGCCTCGGGATCGGCGAGGAATCCCTGCACCGCCTCGTCGGCCTGTTGTCGCCAGCCGGCCAGGACGTCCTGCAATGCTTTCGTCGTCTGCGCGTCGGTCGGTCGCCGTGGCAGCCGAATGTCCTGGGCCGGTGCCCGCCAGTATCGGCGCCGCCCGGCCGAGCGGGCGGCGTCCTCTTCGATGAATCCGTACCGGGCCAGCTGACGCAGGTGGTAGCTGGTGGCGCCGCGATCCGCGTGGAACTCGGCCGCCAGGTCCGCGGAGGTCGCCGGTCCGTGCCGCTTGAGGTGGGCAAGCATCTGCTGGCGCAGCGGGTGCGCCAGCGCCTTGAGCGATCCGATGTCGGTCAGCTCGCGCTTCGGGAAGTCGGCCATGATGAGAAGGTACCTATGCAAAGAGAGCTTCTCAAGCGTTTTCTTCGGTTGGCGAACATCTCCGGACTGTCGGTCCTCACGAGCTACGGTCGGGCGATGCGAGCGGCCGTTTTTTCCGATGTGCACGGCAACCTGGTGGCACTGGAGGCGGTGCTGACCGGGGCGCGCGACGCCGGTGCGGACGAATTCTGGGTGGTCGGCGATCTGGTGGCGCACGGCCCGCAGCCGGCCGCGACGGTGCGCCGCCTGATGGATCTGGCGAACGGGCGTTTCGTCCGCGGCAACACCGACCGGTACGTGCTGACCGGCGACCTGCCCGGAATGATCCCCGCGGCGGACACGGCTCGTACGCCAGTAGAGATCCAATTGCTGGTGGACGCGGCGCGGTCGTTCGCCTGGACCCGCGGCGCGGTGACCAGTGCGGGCTTCGACTGGTTGGCGGCACTGCCCGTGGAGGACCGGACGACACTGCCGGACGGGACCAGAGTCCTGTTGGTGCATGCGTCGCCGGGCCACGACGACGGGCCCGGCGTCCAGCCGACGATGTCCGATCGGGAACTGCGGGGCGCCGGGCTGGCAAATGCGGGTGGCGCGGAGCTGATCTTTGTCGGGCACACCCACGTGCCGGTGGACTACACGGTCGACGGCGTACGGGTGGTAAATCTCGGGAGCGTCAGCATGCCGGCCACCGCGGAACGTCGGGCGATGTGGACCCTGCTGGTGGCCGACGAGAACGGATACGCTGTGGAACGCCGATTCGCCGATTACGACCCGGCGGCCGTGATCGCGGCCCTGGACCGCGAACACCATCCGTCCGCCGCATGGATCAAGACCAAATTCTCCCCAGCTAATTAACCGCCGGTGCGGTTGACGTGCCAGAACGCCATTCCGGTGCCAGTAGGCTCATAATCGTTGCGTCGTAACGCTTCCCGTCGTAGAACAATGAGTCGCGGGTTATGCCCTCGTTTACGAAGCCCAGTTTTTCATAGGATCTGCTGGCTCGTTCGTTGAATAGTGATACGCGGTAGGACAATGTCTCGTTGTCGAAATCGGCGTGTTCGAGCGCCAACTCACCCAGGGTCTCGCCGGTCTCACGGGCCTCGACGGCCCAGGGCAGGCGGCCGGCGGTCTCCGGGCAATGTGCGGTCAGCCGGCCCACCTGTTCCAGCGGAAAGGTGCGGGTTGTTATCGCAGTTGACGCCGTTGTTGCGCGTTCATTTTCCGGCGTGGTTTCGGAGCCAGGTCAAGGCCGCCTCGCCGGCGTTGAGGACCGAGATATGTCCCTCGCCCGGGCGCAACCACAGGTCGGCGGACGGGATGCGGCGGGCCAGCCATTCCGAATGCGAGCACGGCACCATGCGGTCCGCCGCGCCGTGTACGAACAGGACCGGCTGACGCACCTGCTCGGGTTCGTACCCCCACGGGCCGACCGAGGCCAGCTCGTCGTCGACCATCCCGGCCAGACCACCGGCAATTGCATCGCCGGCGACCTTGCCGAGCCAGGCCCAGGTGTCACCCAGCGCGGCGTGATCCGCCGGTGTGAAGAGCTCCGGGTCGAATTCGGCGGCCGCCAGGTGATCCTCCAGCGCCTTGCGCCCGGCCGCCGCGGCCCGCAGATCGGCGGCGCCGCCCGCTATGCCGGCGAACCAGTCCAGCCCCTCGGCGTTGAACGGGGCCATGCCCGAAACCGACACGACGCTGTCGACCCGTTCGGGCAGCAGCGCGCCGCAGGCCAGGGCGTGCGACCCGCCGCCGGAATGGCCCAGCACCGAAAACCGCTCGATGCCCAGCGAATCGGCGATGGCGGCCACGTCGCCGGCGGCCGAGGCCAGATCCCGGCCCGGTCGCGGTGTGGATCCGCCGTATGCGGGCCGGTCGTACGACACCCACCGAATGCCCAGCCGGTCTGCGGCAGCGAAGAGCGGCGCGGGTGGCTCGCCGGTATTCGGCGTGCCGTGATGCCAGAAGACGACAAGATCGCCCCGGGCAGTGTCGTAGACGTGCAGGGTGCGCCCGTCGCCGACCGCGACATCAGTCTCTTTCACCGCTCACCTTCCGACGCCGCCAACCGATACCCGGACCGTAGCGCGTGTCGGCGCCGTGGTGTTGAAGCGAGCGCAACAGCGGAGCCCGCCCGACGGAGCCGGCGGATCGCGGCGCGGCCGCCGGTGATCCAGTCGGCCACCGTCTCGGCGGCGCACTGGTCGGCCTGTTGCCGGTCCAGCTCGGCGCTCGACTCCAGCCGGGTCAGGAGGGTGATGTTGTTGGTCACGACGGGCCGCCTTCCGGTCGTTGTTTCGGTTTCGACAGGTCGACGAACCGGCGGCGGCATTTTCGACAGGGCGGAGTGGTCGGGCGAACCCGCTCGGACCGATCCGTGGAATTAATCGGCTATTTTCCGCGAACCTCTTGACAGTTTGTACGAATCTGCGCGTAATCTTCCCCCGCGAACAACTACGCGCAGTCCAGGTCGAGGGTGAGAGGCGGTCGCGGCGGTATGAACGCGGACTTCACAATGCGGCGACGCGACTTTCTAGGAGCGGCGGGCGCCGCGATCGGCACGGCGGCCCTCAGTACGGCGGTCGGCCAGCGGGCGTACGCGTCGGAAAATGCAGTCGAGAGCGATCCGGACCGGTACGTGAATGTCCAGTTGGTGAATATCACCGACCTGCACGGCTACCTGCAGCCCACCGATCTGTCCGGTTACAACCTCGTCAACAATGGCAGCCAGCAGCTCACCGTCGGTGGTGCTGCCTACCTGGCGGCCAACCTGAAACGGATCCGGGCCGGCCAGGCGCACTCCATTTTCTTCTCGTCGGGAGACAATTTCTCCGGCTGGCCCTTCGAGGTCGACGCGCTCGCCAACGAGCCGACGGTGGAGGTGCTCAACAAGCTCGGCCTGCAGTTCAGCACCGTCGGGAATCACGAGCTCGACCAGCGTTTCCCCGAGTTTCTGCTCGAGCACATGGAAAAGGGAACGCCCTATTCCAAGGCGGGCCGGGACGACTCCTTCATCGACTCGACCGGCCGGAGATTTCACGGCGCTGATTTCCCGTTCTACACATCCAACATCGTCTACACCGACTCCGGCTTCACGGTCGTCCCGCCCTACAACATCGTCTGGGTGACCGGTCCGCGCGGGAAGAAACTGCCGATCGCGTTCATCCACCTCACCGTGCCGGACGCACCCACGGGTTCGACCTCGTACCAGCCGGCCCTGCGTTCGCTGGACTCGATCGCAACGGTCAACAAATATGCCGCGATACTCAAGAAAAAGGGTGTCAACGCGATCGTGGTCAACATGCACGACGGTGGTGTCGCGGGCAAGGACATCAACGGGCTGACCAGCCCGACCGGCCCCTGTTTCGACCTCGCGGCGCAGGCGTCGCCGGATATCTCCGCCATCGTCACCGGCCACTGGCACGAGCCGTTCAACGGCATGCTGCCCGACCCGGCCGGCAATCTGCGTCCGGTTGTGGAGGCGGGTTGTCACGGTCAGATGATCAACGAGATCAATCTCAAACTTCACCCGATAACGGGTGAAGTGATCCGTGCGCTGACCACGTCGATCAATCACCCCAACACGCACGACGTGCCGCCGGATCCGGAAATGCAGGCGACCGTGAACTACTGGGTCGATGCCGGCATCAAGCGGTGGGTGCAGCCGCTGGCCAAGCAGACCGGCGATTTCACCCGGGCCGCCACACAACTCGGCGAGAGCACGATGGGCGACCTCGGCGCCGATGTCCTCTACTGGGACGCGAATCAGGCGGGTGATCACGTCGATCTGGCGTTGTTCGCCACCGCGCCGCGGACCGGATCGGTCGCACTCGCCGGCGACGGCCTGCTGCAGGATGCCGGTGCGAGCACGGCCGACAAGAAGGGGCTCATCCTCTTCGGTGAGGCCTGGAACGCCTTCGGCTACGGCAATCCGGTGCTCGGCGTGACCCTCACCGGCGCGGAGGTGCACGCAGCGCTGGAAGGGCAGTGGCTGGGCAGTGCCAGCGGCGGTGAAAGTTTCGCCCCGCTCGCCGTATCGGCGAATGTGCGGTATTCGGTGGATCTGACGCAGCCGATCGGGAGTCGCATTCTCCCGGCCGACGTGCGAATCGACGGTCAGCCCTTGGCTGTTGGCCGGGACTACCGGGTCGCCGCCCTCGCGTACACGCTGATCGGGGCCGACGGCACGACGGCGCTCACCGCGTTCCGGGATCCGGTGCGGCACGACCGTGATCGCGAGGGGTTCATGAACTACCTGCGCCTCAAGGGAACCGTCGCACCCGCGCCCACCGAGCGGGTGCAGCCGAAAAGCTGATCGACCGGTAATTCAGCGCGATCTCGGGAGACTTCAGTGAGTGTCACTATCAGCACTATCGCCGGAAACGGCGCCGACCAGGGCGGATTCGGCGGATCCGCCGCGCGTATAGACCTGCGGCAGCCGACTCCCGAGGTGACCCGGCTGGGCCGCAATCAGGGGGTCGCGGTCGACCAGCAGGGGCGGATCTACGTCGCGGCGACCACCAACAGTGTCATCGGGCGGATTGCCGCTCCGGCCGGCTGGACGATGCAGCCGCTCGGTGAGGTCCTGACCACTCCGACCGGTGGGCTGCCATGGCGTTTCTATTCGCCGTCCGCGCAGGCGGTCTCGAGTTACTACGCCACCACGGTCGACGGTGCGAGCGCCGTGCACTGGACGGTGACGAAGCCGGACGCCCGGACCGTCCTGTATCTCGAGCCGTCCATTGTGGCCGGCGCGGCCGGGCACGGCTCGATCATGGTCACCGGCCGCGGCCAGGTTTGCCTGGACTATTACAACGGGGCGCTCGACACGCTGAGCCCGACCCTGACGCTGAGCGATACGCCGCAGGCGCTGACCCAGGACAAGGTATTCACCGGAGACACCCTGCAATTCAAGGTCCGCTCTCCGGTCGTCCAGGATTCGCTGGAACTCGTCGGGTGGAACGCCTCGCTCACTCAGTCGCAGTTGACCGGTGACACGGTCGCCGTCGCCGGCCGGATGAATGACGCCGGCTATTCCGGCGATGGGCACGCCGCCGGCAATGCGCAATTGCGTTACCCGGGCGGGGTCGCGGTCGACGGCACCGGAAATGTCTATGTCGCGGACACTTTCAACAACCGGATCCGGGTTATCCGTACGGACGGCCGGATTGACACGCTCGCCGGCGACGGCGAGGCCGGATATGACGGCGAGGGGCAGGCCAGGCGGGCCCGATTCAACTACCCGACCGGTGTCGCGGTCGACCGCACCGGAAATGTCTATGTCGCGGACACGTACAACAACCGGGTGCGCTGCATCTCGCCGCAGGGTCGGATCCGCACCGTCGCGGGCACCGGAAAACCCGGATTCTCCGGGGACGGTGGCACCGCGACCGCCGCCGAACTGAATCATCCACAGGGCGTCGAGGCGTGCGACGGTGCCGTGTATGTCGCCGACAGCTACAACAACCGCATTCGCCGGATCGACGCCAATGGGCGGATCAGCACGGTCGCCGGCACCGGTGACCCGGGCTTCAGCGGCGACAACGGTCCGGCGGCCGCGGCAACCCTGCGTACCCCGTATGACGTGGCGGTGCGCGCGAACGGTGACCTCTACATTGCCGACACGCTCAACAACCGGATCCGAGTGGTGCGCGGCGGCACGATCAGCACCGTCGCCGGCACCGGCCAGTTCGGCTCGACCGGCCGTAATGGCGGCGCGGCGACGGCGGCCCAGTTGTCCGAGCCGTTGAGTGTCGCGGTCGACGACAACAGCGGCGACGTCTACGTCGGTGAGAGCAGTCAGGCCGTGCTCCGGATTGTCGGCGCCGGCTGAACGGGTCCTGGCAGCGGCGATTCTGTCGTAATGTCCACGGCATGGGAGAACAGCCGACGGACCTGGAAGCCGAGGTGGCGCAGGCCGCCCGGGAGTTGGGCGTTCCCGGCGTCGCGGTGGGCATCGATCACGGCGGGAAGCGCCAGATCATCACGTACGGCGTCACCAGTCTCGAGCATGGCCGGCCGGTCGACGAGGCGACGATGTTTCAGATCGGCTCGACGGCCAAGACCTTCACCGCCACGGCGATCATGGTCCTGGTCGACCAGGGACGGATCGAGCTCGACCAGCCGGTCCGTCGCTACCTCCCCGAGCTGCGGTTGCAGGACGAAAGCGCGGCCCAGGCCCTGACCGTCGGTCAGCTGCTCAACCACACGGCGGGCTGGGACGGCGGCGATTCCTGGACCGACACCGGCGAGGGCGACGACGCGCTGGAACGGGCCGTCGCGCTGCTCGCCGACCTGCCGCAGCAGTTCGCCCCGGGGACCGGCGCGTCGTACAACAACGCGGCCTTCGTTCTCGCCGGCCGCGTGCTGGAGAAGGTGACCGGCGAGACGTACGAGCGGGCCCTGGCCCGGTTGGTCCTCGACCCGCTCGGGTTGCGCCAGACGGTGACGTCGCTGAACGAGATCATGACCCAGCGCTTCGCGATCGGTCATCGACCGAATGGCTCGGCCGACGGGTCGGTGTCGGTGTGCCGGCCGTGGAGCGACCCGCGCGGCTACCTGCCGGCCGGAGCCCGGCTCGCCTCCAGCCTCAGTGACCAGCTGACCTGGGCCCGGTTTCAGCTCGGCGACGGTCGGTCTCCCGACGGTGCCCGGCTGCTCTCCGAGCTTCGGCTGCGGGCGATGCATGAGCCGACGACGAGCCACGAGCTGCTGCCGGGGGTCCAGATCGGGATCGGGTGGATGCTCCGCGAGATCGACGGCGTGCGGCTGGTCGAGCATCACGGCGACGTCTCCGGCCAGCACTCGACGGTCACCGTGGTCCCCGAACGCGACTGCGCGATCGTCGTCCTGACGAATTCCAGCCCGACCGGCCGGGAAGTGGCCGAACAGGTCGTGCGCCGGATTCTGGATACCCAGCTCGGTCTCGTCGAGCGGCCGCCCGAGCCGCTCGAGCTGAGCCTCGCCGAGCTGGCTCCGTACACGGGCACCTACCGCACCGAGGGCATCGAGCTGCAGATCGTCGTCGCCGGCAGCGGACTGGTCATCCACGGCACCTTGTCCGACGACGACGCTCCCGGCGAGACGCTGGAATTTCCGGTCAGCCTGCTGACTGGCGAGCGATACCTGGTCGTCGACGGTCCGTTCACCGGCCTGCAGGGGGAGTTCGTCCGCGAGTCCGGCGTGGTCGTCGCGGCGCGGCACGTCGGTCGGCTCGTGCC
>DATAVB010000049.1:0-58343 GCA_036267955.1 Mycobacteriales bacterium
ACCGACTGAGCCGACGCGTCCCGCTCCACCGTGATCATGCAGAAAGGGTCCGTCGGCACGGCGTGTCGCAGACCCTTTCTGCATGATCACGACGGGGGGTGGCTACCGCAGCATCAGGTGGATGTCGCCGAACTCGTGCCACAGGTAGCCGGCTCGGAGTGCCTCGCGGTAGGACGCCTCGAGCAGGCACCGGCCGACCACGGCCTCCAGCATCTGCAGGTGCGACGCGTCGGATTCGTGCCAGCCCGAGATCATTCCGTCCACTGTGGAGATACGGCGCTCCGGGGTGATGACGAGATCGGTCCAGCCTTCCGCAGGCGCAACGGAACCACGATCGTCCACTGCGGACTCCAGCGCTCGGACCGCGGTGGTGCCCACCGCGATGACCCGTCGACCGTCCCGTCGGGCCAGATTGACCGCCCGCGCGGTCTGCGCGGGCACCGAGAACCACTCCGCGTACGGCGGATCGCCCGTCTCCAGCGACGAGACGCCGCAGTGCAGGGTGAGCCACTCGACCTGTACGCCGCGTTCGGTGAGCCGGCGCAACAACCGCCAGGTGAAGGGGCGGGCCGCGCTCGGCATCTCGGCGCTGCCGCTCTTCCTGCCGAACACCGTCCGGTAGGAGGTCATCGGCCACGGTTGGGCGACGTACCCGTACCGGATCGGGTCGCCCACGGAGGACAGGTACGACTCCAACCGGCGCGGTGAGGTCACGGTCGCCTCCCAGAGCCGGGATGAGGTGGCGCCGACGGGATGCGAGCTGTGCACCCGGAGCCGCCCACCGCCCGTCAGCTCGACCACCGCACCAGTTCTGTCCACATAGGACGGGGTACTGCCAGCCGGGCCGGGCTTGCGCAGCTCAACCACCCATTCCGACGACGAGTCGGCCAGGGCGGCCGCCGGCGTGGTTCCCGCATCGGGGACCACTGTGGACAGATGTACCTCGATGGCCTCGCCGTCCGCGGTGACCCCGGAGAGACTCGCCGGCAGGGTCCGCGAATCGTTGATGACCAGCACGTCGCCGGGCCGGAGCACCTCGGGCAGGTCGGCGGCGGTCCGGTGCGCCATGCCGTCGGGGGTCGCCACCAGCATCCGTACGCCGTCCCGGGCGACACCCCGCTCCTCCGCCGGTGCGGTCGCCACCAGATCGTCGGACAGTTCGAACTGCAGTGCACCGGTCATCGCGCACCGACCAGGTCCGCGGCGACATACCGCCCGCTGGGTCGACGATGGCTGATCAGGTTACGCAGCGCGGGAATCACCGAATCGGCCGTCGGCCGGTCGCTGATGTCCTCGCCCGGGAAGGCCGCCTGGTGCATCGCGGTGCGCATGTCGCCCGGATCAACGGCGTAGGCGGCAAGCTGCGGCTGCTCGGCCCCGAAAACCCGGATCAGCTGGTCCAGCGCGGCCTTGCTGGCGCCGTACGCCCCCCACCCTTCGTACCCGGCGACCGCCGCGTCGCTGGAGAGTGCGACGACCTGCCCGCCGGCCGCCCGCAAGGCCGGCAGGGTCGCCTGCACCAGTGCGAGCGGAGCGACCAGGTTGACCTCCAGGACCCGGCGCAGCTCGGCCAGGTCGTAGCCGGCGAGTTCGGGAAGCGGTGTCGGGCCGAGCGTCGAGGCGTTGAGCACCAGCAGGTCGAGGCGATCGCCGACCGCCTCGGCCAGTGCGGCCCGGTGGCGTTCGTCGGTGACGTCGCCCGCCAGCGCGACGATGCCGGGATGTCCTTGAGCGGAATCCAGCAGTACATCGGCGTGCCGGGCGTCGACGACGACCCGCCACCCGTCGTCGGCGAGGCTGGCGGCCAGGGCCCGACCCAGTCCTTGGGATGCTCCGGTGATCAGTGCTGTTGTCATGTCCCCACCCTGGGCGCGGCAGAGAGGGAAGCCATCGGGCCGACGACCTAGGCCGGCTGGACCTTGGTCCTAGGACCTGTGCCGGCGGACCGGCCCGACAGCCGTCACCGACTCATGATCGTGAGTGCATTTGGCACCTGGAGAGGTATCAAATCCACTCCCGATCATGGATTTCCGGTCGACCGCGGGACGCCGATAGATCGCGGAACCCAGGGCCCAGCCGGACGGCAATTCGGTGGTGGAGGTCGCGTCCGTCTGTCAGGGTCGTCGGTGATGCTGACCTCCGCCGCACCTTCTGGCCACACCTTCCTGGACTTCAATTCCCCGCTGTCGGACGCTCGGGCGGCCGAACTGATCGCCGGGCTGCGACCACTGCCCGGGCCGCGGATCGTCGACCTCGGTTGCGGTTGGGCCGAATTGCTGTTGCGCCTGCTCGAGGCCGAGCCGTCGGCCCGGGGCATTGGGATCGACGACGATTCGGCGGCGATCGAGCGCGGTCGGGCCAACGCGGCCGCCCGGGGCCTGGCCGGACGCGTCACGCTCGAGGACGCCGACGCCACCAAGTGGGACGGCCTGGCGGACACGGTGATCTGCATCGGCGCGACCCATGCCTGGGGCGGCCCGCGGCAGACCCTCGAGGCGGCCCGGTCCCGGCTGCGACCCGGCGGTCAACTCCTGCTGGGCGACGCCATCTGGGAAAAGCCGCCGACAGCCGAGGCTATGGCCGCGTTGGAGGCCGGCAGCGACGAATTCCCTTCGCTGGCCGGGTTGGTCGATCTCGCCCTGCATCGCGGATTCCGGCTGCTCTCACTCTCGGTGGCCAACGCCGACGAGTGGGACAATCTCGAGTCTCGTTGGTGCGCCGGACGGGAACGGTGGCTGCTGGAACACCCGGATGCGCCGGACGCCGCCGAGGTCCGGGCCGTCGTCGACGAACACCGCACCGGCTGGCTGCACGGCTACCGCGGTTATCTCGGGTTCGCCTATCTCACCCTCGCCCTGCCGACATAACCGATCCGATTGATTACCGGCCGTCCTCGACCAGCCCGGAGCGCACCGCGTAGAGCGCCGCCTGGGTACGGTCGGCCACCCCGAGCTTGGACAGGATCGCGCTCACGTGTGCCTTCACCGTCTTCTCGGCGAGCGAGAGCTCGCGGGCGATCAGCCGGTTGGACAGGCCGCGCGCGATCAGCCGCAGCACTTCCCGTTCCCGTACGGTCAGCGGATCGTCCGGGCGGGAATTGACGCTCGCCATCACCGTCGCGGCGACCTGCGGGTGCAGTGGCGATCCGCCGGCGTGGGCGGCCCGCAGCGCGTCGGCCAGCTCGGCCGCACCCACGTCCTTCAGCAGATAACCGGCCACCCCGGCCCGTACCGCTGGCAGCACCAGATCCTGCCCGGCGAAGCTGGTGAGGGCGACCACCTTCACGTCCGGATGGTCCTGGCGCATCCGGCGGGCGGCCTCGACTCCGGTCATGCCGGGCAACACCAGATCCAGCACCACCACGTCCGGCTGCAGCCTCGGCAGCAGCGCCAGCGCCTGTTCCCCCGAACCGGCCTCACCGACCACATCCATGTCCGGCTGCAGGTCGAGGAACGACCGCAGCCCGGTGCGGACCATCTCGTGGTCGTCGACCAGCAGGATCCGGATCGGCGCCCCGTCAGCACTCATCGGGCACCTCCGCCGTGATCTCGGTCCCGGCGTGCGGAGCGGTTTCGATCCGAAATCGTCCGCCGAGCGCCTCGACCCGATCGCGCATCGAGGTGAGGCCGAGCCGGCGCGACGCCAACCGGGTTGCCGGCAGGTCGAACCCGTGCCCATCGTCGCGCACGGTCGCGGTGGTCCAGCCGTCGGCGGACCGCAGCGTCACCGCGATCGCCTTCGCGTCCGCGTGTTGCAGCGCATTGGCGATCGCCTCGTTGAGGACATACAACAGCTCGCGTTGCACTGCGGCCGGCAGCTCCACCGACCCGCTCACCTCGAGCCCGATCGGCAGCTCGTGGACCCGCTGCGCCAGCTCGATGCGGTGCCGGAGCGCGGTCACCAGCCCGTCCCGGCCCAGGTCGACCGGCCGCAGCGTCTCGACCAGCGACCGCATCTCCGCGCGGGCGGCCACCCCGAGCGCCCGCACCCGGTCCAGGTGTTCGAGCACCTTCGGCTCGTCGGAAGCCACCGTCGCGGCGGCCTCCGTGGCGAGCGTCAGCCCGAAGAGCGTCTGGGTGACCGAGTCGTGCAGATCGCGGGCGAGTCGGGTGCGCTCCTCGGCGACGGCCAGCTCTCGGGTGCGTTCCAGCCGCTGCGCGTTGACGATCGCCAGCGCCGCGTGCGCCGCGAGCGTCTCGACCAGCCGCTGGTCGTCGGCGGTGAACTCCGGTCCGCCGGACTCCGCGGCTAGGTAGAGCTCGGCCAGGATGTCGCCGCCGGCGATGATCGGCACCCCCAGAAATGCCTGCATCTGCGGGTGCGCGCCGGGCCAGCCGACGAAGCGCGGATCCGCGGTGATGTCGGAAAGCCGGACCGCTCCGGTCTTCTGCAGCAACACGCCCAGCAGTCCGTGCTGCCTGGGCAGGTCGCCGATCGCCTTCCAGGTGGCCGAATCGACGCCGCTGGTGAGGAAGGTGGCGAACCCGTCGGCGCCATCGGGCACTCCGACGGCGGCGTACGGCGCGCCGACCAGTTCCCGCGCGGCATTGAGCACGAGCCGCAGCACCCGCTCCGTCCGGCGCTCGGCGGCAGCGGCGAGCGCGACATCCAGCAGTCGCCGCAGCGTGGCGGCGTCGTCGGTCGGCACGCCCCCATCTTGTCATCCGGATGGGGTCCGGGCTGCCGACCGCTACAGACCGAGGAGTGGCTCGAGACCGACGGTGAGGCCGGGACGGTCCAGGACCGAACGGACAGCCAGCAGCACGCCGGGCATGAACGACGCCCGGTCGAACGAGTCGTGCCGGATGGTGAGCGTCTCCCCCGTCGTTCCGAAGTAGACCTCCTGGTGCGCCACCAGGCCGGCCAGCCGGACCGAGTGCACCGGTACGCCGGCGACATTGGCGCCACGGGCACCGTCCAGCGCCGTCGTGGTGGCGTCCGGGGCCGGGTCGCTGCCCGCCGCCGCGCGCGCCTCGGAGATGAGCTCCGCGGTACGGATCGCCGTACCGCTGGGCGCGTCGATCTTGCCCGGATGATGCAGCTCGATGACCTCGGCGGACTCGAAGAATCGGGCCGCCTGTTTGGCGAAGTGCATCGTGAGCACCGCACCGATGGCGAAGTTGGGAGCGATGACGACACCGGTCTCCGGCGCCCTGGTCAGCAGTCCCTCCACAGTGGACAGTTTCACCTGGTCGAAGCCGCTGGTGCCGACCACCACATTGATGCCCTCGTCGATGCACCAACGGAGGTTGTCCATGACGGCATCGGGCTGGGTGAAGTCGACGACGACCTGTGCATCCGCGTCGGAGATGGCGGACCTCGACTCGCCGGCGTCGACCATCGCCACCAGCTCGAGGTCGACCGCGGCACCGATCGCCTTGCAGCACTCGGCGCCCATCCGACCGCGGGCACCCAGCACGCCGACCCGGACCGTCTCGCGCTCGGTCTCCATGACTCGCTCCTCAGCTCCGTACGCTGGCACCAGGTGTGCCGGTGGCGTCAGCGATTCAGCTCGACGTGGTCGAAGTCGTGCTCGCCGAAGGGACCCACCACGGCCAGGCACGACGGCCGGGTCAGCACGTCGGCGGCGACCGCGCGGACCGCCTCGACGTCGACCGCCTCGACCTTGGCCAGCAGGTCGTCGATGTCCAGCACGTCGCCGTAGGACAGCTCGCTCTTGCCCAGCCGGCTCATCCGCGACTCGGCGTCCTCCATCCCGAGGACAAGGCCACCGCGGATCTGGCCCTTGCCGCGGGCGATCTCGTCGGCCGGGAGGCCGTGGGCGGCGATCTCGGCGAGCTGGTCGGAGATGATCGTCAACACCTCGTCGGCCTTACCCGGCTGGCAGCCGGCATAGACACCGAACATGCCGGTGGCGGCGTGGTGCGAGACGAACGAGTAGATCGAGTAGACCAGGCCGCGCTTTTCCCGTACCTCCTGGAAGAGCCGCGAACTGGCACCGCCACCGAGCGCGGTGGACAGCACCGAGAGGGCGAACCGGCGGTCGTCGCCGCGGGCTAGGCCACGCATGCCGAGCATCAGGTGGGCCTGCTCGGTCGGCCGGTGCATGACCCGCACCGGGTGCACTGGGCCGCGACCGGTCGGGGCCGGACCACTGCGCGGCGGCTCGGCGACGGCCGGACCGGTGAGCCGGCCGGCGAAAGCCTTGCGCACCTGGCGAACCACGGTCGCGTGGTCAAGCTTCCCGGCGGCCGCGATGACCATGTTCCGCGGCTGGTAGCGACGGCGGTAGTAACCGGCGATCTGGCTGCGGCGCATCGACTCGATGCTCTCCACCGAGCCGATCACCGGCCGGCCCAACGGCGTGTCCCCGTACAGGGTGTCGCTGAACAGTTCGTAGAGCGCGTCGGCGGGATCGTCGTCCCGCATCGCGATCTCTTCCAGGATCACGCTGCGCTCGCCCTCGACGTCGGCCGGGGCGATGAGCGCCTCGGTGACGACGTCGCAGACCACGTCCAGCGCCAGTGGCAGATCCTCGGCCAGCACGTGGGCGTAGTAGCAGGTGTGTTCCTTGGTGGTGAACGCGTTGAGATCGCCGCCGACACCGTCCAGCGTGGCCGAGATCTCCAACGCCGTACGACGCGGCGTTCCCTTGAACAGCAGGTGTTCCAGGTAATGCGAGGCGCCGGCCAGACCGCGCGTCTCGTCCATCGAACCGACGCCCACCCAGACGCCGAAGGACGCCGCCCGGGAGCCGGGCATCGATTCGGTGAGGACCCGCAGGCCGCCCGGCAGGACCGTACGGCGGACGATGCCGCCGTCGGCCCCGCGGGCGAGCGTGCGTGTCGAGCCGGTCGTGCGACCGGCGCCCTGCGTCAAGGTCTAGCTCGCCGGCGAGCTGGCGGCTTCGACCGGCTCGCCGGCTTCGCTGCCGGCCGAGTCGGCGGCGTCCGACGTGTCGACCGGAACGAGGCTGATCTTGCCGCGGGCGTCGATGTCGGTGATCTCCACCTGCAGCTTGTCGCCGACGCTGACCGCGTCCTCGACCTTCGCCAGCCGCTTGCCCTTCGGGCCGAGCTTGCTGATGTGGACCAGGCCGTCCCGACCCGGCAGCAACGAAACGAACGCGCCGAACGCGGTCGTCTTCACCACCGTGCCGAGGAAGCGCTCGCCGACCTGCGGCATGTGCGGGTTGGCGATGCCGTTGATCCGGTCGATCGCCGCCTGCGCCGCGACACCGTCGCTGGCACCGACGTAGATCGTGCCGTCGTCCTCGATGGTGATGCTGGCACCAGTTTCGTCCTGGATACCATTGATCATCTTGCCCTTCGGCCCGATCAGCTCGCCGATCTTGTCGACCGGGATGTGCAGAGTGGTGATCCGCGGGGCGTACGGGGACATCTCGTCCGGCTCGTCGATTGCCTCGAGCATGACGTCGAGAATGTGCAGCCGAGCGTCCTTGGCCTGGGTCAGCGCACCGGCCAACACGTCGGACGGAATGCCGTCCAGCTTGGTGTCCAGCTGCAGCGCGGTCACGAATTCCTTCGTGCCGGCGACCTTGAAGTCCATGTCACCGAACGCGTCCTCGGCGCCGAGGATGTCGGTCAGCGCGAGGTACTGGGTCTTGCCGTCAACCTCGTCGGAGACCAGGCCCATCGCGATGCCGGCTACCGGAGCCTTCAACGGGACGCCCGCGTTCCACAGCGCCATCGTCGAGGCACACACCGAACCCATCGAGGTGGAGCCATTGGAGCCGATCGCCTCGGACACCTGACGGATCGCGTACGGGAACTCCTCCTTGCTCGGCAGCACCGGCACCAGCGCCCGCTCGGCGAGGGCGCCGTGCCCGATCTCGCGCCGCTTCGGCGCACCGACCCGGCCGGTTTCACCCGTGGAGTAGGGCGGGAAGTTGTAGTTGTGCATGTAGCGCTTGGTCGTGTCCTCGGCGAGGGTGAGGCCGATCCGCTGCTCCATGGACAGCATCGCCAGCGTCGTGACACCCATGATCTGGGTCTCGCCGCGCTCGAACAGCGCCGAACCGTGTGCCCGCGGGATCAGCTCGACCTCGGCCGCCAGCCGGCGGATGTCGGTGGCGGCGCGGCCGTCGATGCGGACCTTGTCGCGCAGGATCCGCTGCCGGACCAGCTTCTTGGTCAGCGCGCGGTAGGCGCCGCTGATCTCCTTCTCCCGGCCGGCGAACGCCTCGGCCAGTTGCTCCTTGGCGACAGCCTTGATCCGGTCCAGCTCGGACTCGCGCTCCTGCTTGTCGGCGATGGTGAGCGCCGCGGAGAGCTGGTCGGAGACGGCCTTGGTGACCGCCTCGAGCGTGTCGTCCTGGTATTCGGGGAAGACCGGGAAGTCGCCGGTCGGCTTTGCGGCCGCGGCGGCAACCTTGGCCTGTGCCTCGCACAGCACCTTGATGAACGGCTTCGCCGCCTCCAGGCCCTGGGCGACGACCTCCTCGGTCGGCGCGGTGGCGCCACCGGCGATCAGCGCGACGGTGGCCTCGGTGGCCTCCGCCTCGACCATCATGATCGCGACATCGCCGTCGGGCAGCGTCTTGCCGGCCACGACCATGTTGAAGGTCGCCTGCTCCAGCTGCTCCGCATTCGGAAAGGCCACCCACTGGCCCTCAATGAGGGCGACCCGGGTGCCGCCGATCGGCCCGGTGAAGGGCAGTCCGGCGAGCTGGGTGGACAGGCCGGCGGCGTTGATCGCCAGCACGTCGTAATAGTCGCCCGGCACCAGCGACAGCACGGTGATGACGACCTGGACCTCGTTGCGCAGACCCTTGATGAACGAGGGCCGTAGCGGGCGGTCGATTAGCCGGCAGGTCAGGATCCCGTCCTGACTGGGACGGCCCTCACGGCGGAACACGCCGCCGGGGATCTTGCCGGCCGCGTAGGCCCGTTCCTCCACGTCGACGGTCAGCGGGAAGAAGTCGAACTGCTCCTTCGGCGCCTTGGACGCGGTGGTGGTGGACAGGAGCATGGTCTCGTCGTCCAGGTACGCGACGACCGAGCCGCCGGCCTGCTTCGCGAGGCGCCCGGTCTCGAACCGGACGGTGCGGGTGCCGAAGCGCCCGTTGTCGATCGTGGCTGTTGCTTCCGCAACGGTGTTGTTGTCTGACACGTGCTAACGCATCCTCTCGTCTGCGGGCCCGTGTCCTCCGCTTTCGACAGCCGGGGATTCCCTCGGCAGCGCCGGTCTTCGATCGAAGCCCTCGGACCTGATGGTCCGTGAGCCACTACCGAGGACCGGCCGCAGGTTTCGCTTACGGTGTCGGGCTCTGGGCCCGGGCCCTGTCGTTGTATGAGCTGTGGCGGTGATGCCACGAGGGGGAGCGGCCGATGCCACTCCCCCTCCGAAAACTACTTCCGCAGACCGAGTCGCTCGATGAGCGCTCGGTAGCGGGCGATGTCCGTCCGCTGCAGGTACTTCAGCAACCGGCGACGGCGGCCGACCAGCAGCAGCAGGCCGCGGCGGCTGTGGTGGTCGTGCTTGTGCATCCGCAGGTGCTCGGTGAGATCGGAGATGCGCTTGGAGAGCATCGCGACCTGCACCTCGGGCGAACCGGTGTCACCCTCGACCGTGGCGTGGTCGGTCATGATCTGCTTCTTGACTTCGTTTGCGAGTGGCACTGGACTCCCTGATCGGTTGTGTGTGTCACGCGGTCTACAACACGCGGACAGACGGACACGCGCCGAAAGCTTCGGCGGCGCCCACTGTACCCGGCGTGTCGTACGCATAGCGAATCGGCCCGCCGTCGCTCCCGATCTCAGCGGCTGAGCAGCGCCCGGGTCTGCGCGACGTCCTTGCCCATCTGCTCGATGAGCGCCTCGACTCCGTCGTACCGCACCATCCCGCGCAGCCGCTGCACGAACTCGACCGCGATCGTGTGCCCGTACAGGTCCTCGTCGAAGTCGAGCAGGAACGGCTCGAGGGTGCGGGTCTGCCCGTCGAAGGTCGGGTTGGTGCCGACCGAGATGGCACTCAGGAAGCGGCGCTCGCCGACGCTGACGTACCCGGCGTACACGCCGTCGGCCGGCATCGCCGCGTACGGCTCGGTGTGCATATTGGCGGTCGGGTAACCCAGCAGCTCGCGGCCCCGGCCGGCGCCGCGCACCACGATCCCCTCCAGCCGGTGTGGCCGGCCGAGTACGTCCGCGGCGGCGGTCACGTCACCGGCGTCGATGCAGGACCGTACGTAGGTCGAGGAGAAGGTAGTGTCGTCGTCGCTGACGATCGACACCGCCTCGGTGGCGAAGCCGAACGTCTTGCCCAGGGTGCGCAGGCTGGTCACGTCACCGACCGCCTTGTGCCCGAACCGGAAGTTCTCCCCCACCACGATGGCGGCGGCGTGCAGGTGCTCGATGAGCACCTGGTGGACGAACTCGGCCGGCCCGAGGTGGCTGAATTCCACCGTGAAGGGCAGCACGCACAGCACGTCGACGCCCAGGTCGGCGAGCAGCTCGGCCTTGCGGTCCATCGAGGTCAGCCGGGCCGGATGGGTGCCGGGGCGGACCACCTCGCTGGGATGCGGGTCGAAGGTGATCACCACGGCCGGCAGCTCGGTCTCCCGGGCGCGACTCACCGCCCGGCCGATGATGTGTTGGTGTCCGCGGTGCACACCGTCGAACACGCCTATTGTCACGACGCATCTGCCCCACCCGCTGGGCGTGCGCTCTACTCCCCGCCACCTTTGCACCCGGCGAGCCTATCTGTTGCCGCCCGGGCCGCTCTGTTGGTGCCGGGCCAATCTGTTGCCGCCCGGGCCACGACGGGGGCCGCCCGAGCATGATGGCCCGATGCGCCTCATCCTGGTCCGCCATGCCGCGCCCGTGATTCCGTCGTCCGGCGGACCGGCCGAGTTGATCCGGCCGCTGACCGATGCCGGACTGCGGGCCGCGGCCGAGTTGGCGCCGCGGCTCGCGGCGCTGCATCCCGGGGTGGTCGTCTCCAGTCCCTATCTGCGGGCGGTGCAGACGGTACGGCCTGCCGCCCTGAAGCTGGGTCTTCGCGTGCACCCGCGGTTGGCGTTGCGCGAATGGGACTCCGGATTCGAGCCGGGCCCGGATTATGCACGCCACCACACCGAAAGCTGGGCCGACCCGGCCCTGGCCCGGGCCGGTGGCGAGAGCCTGACCCAGCTGACCGAACGCGCGGCCGGCGCGCTGCGGCCGCTGCTCACCGGGCCGGACACCGTGGTCGGGAGCCACGGCACCTTCCTGTCCCGGGCGCTGGTCGGGTTCGGCTTTTCGGTCGACTGGTCGTTCGTACGGGCCATGCCGATGCCGGCCGTGTACGTCCTGGAATTCGCCGATCCCGCTTCGCCGCCGGTGGTTTCCGGACCGGGGTTCCCAGCCTGATCAGGCCGGGCGCAGCACGACCAGTGGACGGGCCGCCCCGGTCTTCTCCTCCACCAGGGCGATCACCCGGCCGTCCGGGTCGTAGACACCGTACGCGCCGGCGCGCTCCGCCGGCGCCAGCCGACCGCCGTTCGCGGCGATCCGGGCCTGCTCCGCGGTGATCTCCCGCCGACCGAAGACCCGTTCCACCAGTGCGTCCATGCCGATTCGGACCGGATCATCGAGCCCGGCGAGCGCGTCAAGGCCCAGCGCCTCGGAGAGGTCGAACGCGGCGACCCGGGTCCGGCGCAGCGCCGTGAGGTGCCCGCCCACGCCGAGATCGGCCCCGGTGTCGCGGGCGATGGCCCGCACGTACGTCCCCGAGGAGCAGGTCAGCGAGATGTCGACGTCGAGCAACTCTTCTGCCGGGCGGCGTACCGCCAGCACCTCCAACCGCGGCACCGACACCGGTCGCGGCGCGAGTTCGACCTGTTCCCCGGACCGCACCCGGTCGTAGGACCGTTTTCCGGCGACCTTCACGGCACTGACCGAGGACGGGACCTGGGCGAAATCACCGGTATAGCGGGAGAATGCGGCCCGCAATGACTCTTCGTCGACCTGAGCCGCGGACGCCGTCGTGAGCACGTCACCCTCGGCGTCATCGGTCACAGTGGACTGTCCTAACCGGACAGTGGCGTCGTACGACTTGTCCCCGGCGGCGAGGTAACCCAGCAACTTGGTGACCCGCTCGACGCCGATCAGCAGGACGCCGGTCGCCATCGGATCCAGCGTCCCGGCGTGCCCGACCCGGCGGGTGCGCGCGATCCGCCGCATCCGACCGACCACGTCGTGCGATGTCCATCCCGCCGGCTTGTCCACGACGATGAGACCACTGGAGACCATGCCTGGCATTCTCCCCGACTCGTTCGGTCCCCAGCGCCCCGGCCGGGCACCGCTCTCCCCGCACTCGTGATCATGCAGAAAGGGTCCGCGACACGCCGACCGGACGAGCCCTTTCTGCATGATCACGGCCATTGGGCGGAGATCGGTTGACGTCAGGCTTTGCACTTATGAAGGCTCACGATCTCAGCGGTGCGGAGCTGGTGTCGGTGCTGGCCACCCTCGCCAACCCGCACCGGCTGCGCGTCGTCGCCGCACTGGCCGATGGACGCAATTACGTGAGCCAACTCGCCCGCGAACTGGGGATCAGCCGCGCATTGCTGCAGGTGCATCTCCGCAAACTCGAAGCCGCCGGCCTGGTCGAGTCGGCAATGGAACTGTCCGAGGACGGAAAAGCCATGAAGTTCTACGAGGTCACCGAATTCGCGGTGACACTCACCCCGCGGTCCATCGCCGACGCCGCACGGACGCTCCCCGCTGAGAAAGGAACCCGAGAATGACGCACACCATGATCTGGACCTTCGGTTTTCTTGCCTTCTTCCTTTTGCTCATTGCTGTGAGCAACTGGAGTCCCGGCAGACGCGGGCACGATGTCGGGCAATATCGGAAGCTCGCTGCAAAGGCCGCCGAAAATCAGGAACATGTGGCGCACCGACTCGACGAGATCGGCGCCCAGCTCGGCGAACTGCAGACCAGGCTCGCCTCGATGGAACGAATTCTCAAAGAGGTCGAATAACCTCAGTTCGCGCCGACCAGAGCCCAGCGTTCACCGTGCGTACGCCAGACCATGCCGACCAGCCGCAGCAGGATGAACAGCGTGAGCCCGGCCCACACTCCACCGAGCCCCCAGTGCAGCGCATACGCAAGTACGGTCATCGGCAGGAATCCGCCCAATGCCGCCGTGATTGTCAACGTACGCAGGTATCCCACGTCGCCGGCGCCCATCAACACGCCGTCCAACGCAAACACCACCCCGGCCGGGATCTGCATTGCCGCGAACCACGGCCAGGCCACGTGCGCCTGCGCCACGACCGCGTGGCTGGAGCTGAACAGCTCGGGCACCACCGACCAGCCGGCCAGCGCCAGCGCGGCGAAGACGAAACCGGCGCCGCCGCCGTAGAACGCCACCATCCGCGCCGTGGACCGGGCCCGGGCCGAATCGCCGGCTCCCAGCGCTCCCCCGACCAAAGCCTGTGCGGCGATGGCGAACGAGTCGAGCACCAGGGCCAGGAAATTCCAGAGCTGCAGCACGATCTGGTGCGCCGCGATCTGCGCCGTACCCATCCGGGCCGCCACGGCCGCCGCGGTGAGGAAACAGAGCTGCATCCCCAGCGTCCGGGCCACCAGGTCGCGCGCCACGACCAGCTGCGCCCAGATCGTCGCGCGGTGCGGCCGCAGCGACACGCCCTCGGCCAGCAGCGCCCGCAGGAACAGTGCGGCACCCACGGTCTGCGCACAGACGTTGGCAATCGCCGACCCGGTCAGACCGAGATCGGCGACATACACCAGCAATGGGCACAGCACCGCCGACAGGCCGTTGGCGATCGCGACGAACACCAGCGGCCGCCGGGTGTCCTGCACGCCGCGCATCCATCCGTTGCCGGCCAGGCTGATCAGGATGCACGGGGCGCCGCAGACCGCTATCCGCAGCCATCCCTCCGCCGCCGAGCGGACCGCGTGGTCATTGCCGGCGAGCAGCCCGCAGGCCGGTCCGGCCAGCAATTGCCCCACCACCAGGATCAGCAGGCCCAGACCGAGCGCCAGCCAGGTCGCCTGCACCCCCTCGCCGATCGCGTCCGCCCGCCGGCCGGCGCCGAACCGTCGGGCCGCCCGCCCGGTCGTGCCGTACGCCAGGAAGTTGCACTGCCCGGACACCTGCGCCAACAGCGAACCGGCGATCCCGAGCGCGCCCAGCTGGACCGCGCCGAGGTGCCCGACGACGGCCGTGTCCACCAGGAGGTACAGCGGCTCGGCGGCGAGCGCGCCGAGTGCCGGCAACGCCAGTCCGATTACTCCGGGACGACTGACACCGGAAGACCGGCCCACAGGAGAACGGCGAATCGACACGGGACGTCATTCTCCCGTACGCCATCGGATCGGGCGCCGGAAGGCTCGGCCGCAAACGGACGGCGGGGTCAGCCGGCCGCCGCCGACTCGGTGCCGTCCAGTGCCGCGCGCAGCTGCGCGACCACCGCGGGCAACTCGCCGTACGCCGTGTAGCCAGCGGCGAACCGGTGCCCGCCGCCGCCGAGCGCGGTACACGCAGTCGCCACGTCCCACCGCCCGCGCGACCGGGTCGAGACGATCCAGACGCCCGGCGACTGTTCCTTGAAAACCGCTGCCACACCGGCGTTCTCGGTCGTACGCAGCACGTCGATGACCGACTCGGCCTGATCGAACGGCAGCCCGTCGCGAGCCAGGTCGGCCGCGGTGACCGCCGTCCACACCAGCCCGACCCCGGCGAGCGCGAACGGCTCGATCACGGCCCGGTCCAGCGCACCGGCCAACATCCGCAGCCACCCCGCCGGCCGAGTGTCAAACAGCGACCGGTTGAGCTCGTCGTGCGGGAATCCGACCGACAGCAGCCGGGCCGCAAGCAGGTGCGTGTCCGGCGTGGTGTTGCCGAACCGGAAGGACCCGGTGTCGCTGGCGATCGCGGCGTAGAGGCAGGCCGCGATGCCGGAGTCGTACGGGATCCGCAGCCGGTCGATCAGTTCGGCGACGACGAGCCCGGCCGCCGCCGCGTCGGTGTCCAGCAGCAGCACGTCGCCGAAGCCGGAGTTGGAGGCGTGGTGGTCGAGCACGATTAACCTAGCGGCCGATTCGGCCCGCTCACGCAGGGTGCCGAGCCGCTGAGCGCTCGCCGTGTCGACCGCGACGAACACCTCGTTCTCGTTCGGTACGTCGGCCGGCGGCACCAGGAGATCCTGGCCGGGCAGGATCCGCAGTTGGGCCGGAACGACGTACGGCTCGGAGAAGCTCACCGTCACCCGGGTCCCGCGGTTGCGCAACGCCTGGCCCAACGCGAGCACGCTGCCCAGGGCGTCACCGTCGGGATGGATGTGGCAGGCGACGGTCACCGCGCCCGCGGTCGACAATGCGGCGACCGCGGCGTCCCAGGCGGACTCCGCGATCACTCGTCGGAGTCCCCGTCGGAGTCAACATCCGGCTCCGTCGTCCGGTACGGATCGGGGTCGCCGGCCGGTTGGGCGCCGACGCTGGCCCGGCGCACCTCGTCGTCGGCCGCCCGGGCCCGCGCCAGCAACTCGTCGATGTTCTTGGCGGTATCGGGAATCACGTCGGGCTGGAACACGAGGGTCGGGGTGAACCGCACTCCGGTCTGCCGGCCGACCTCACTGCGCAGCACGCCGGTGGCGCTGGTGAGCGCGGCCGCGCTGCCTTCCCGCTCGGCCTCGTCGCCGTACACCGTGTAGAAGACGGTCGCGTCGTGCAGATCGCCGGTGAGCTTCACGTCGGTGATGGTGACCATCCCCAGGCGCGGATCCTTGATCCGGCTCTCGATCGTGGTCGCCACGATCTCCCGGATGCGAACGGCCAGACGACGGGCTCGCGCTTGGTCGACCATCGGACTCTCCTCACTGGTGCGGGCTGGTGCGGGATTTCTGAACCTCAGTCTGACGTCAGTCCGAATCGCCGAACAACCGGCGTCGCACCGACAGCAACTCGACGTCGGGGCGGTCGGCGATGAACCGCTCGCACCGGTCGAGCACGTCCCGCACATGCTCCGCGTCGGCCGCGACCGCGGCGACCCCGACCTGGCTGCGGCGGTGCAGATCCGGGTCACCGACCTCGGCGACGGCACACTCGAACCGACGCAACTCTGCCAACAGCGGCCGGACCACCGACCGCTTGCCCTTGAGGGAATGCACGTCGCCGAGCAGCAGATCGGCTTCCAGCGTTCCGGTAAACACGCGTCACCAATCCACTCAAGCAACCGGCCGCCGGGTGTCCTGAACCGTCATTGGCTCAGGACACCCAGCGGCCTGTCACTACCGTTCTCAGGCCCTCGGCTTCTCGCGAAGCTCGAAGGTCTCGATGACATCCTCGACCTTGATGTCGTTGTACGACCCCAGGCCGATACCGCACTCGTAGCCCTCGCGGACCTCGGTCGCATCGTCCTTGAACCGCTTGAGCGAGTCGACCGTGAGGTTGTCGGCCACCACGACGCCGTCGCGTAGCAGGCGGGCCTTGCTGTTCCGCCTGATCTCACCACTGCGCACGATCGTGCCGGCCACATTGCCGATCCGCGGCACCCGGAAGACCTCCCGGACCTCGGCGGTGCCGAGCTGCGCCTCTTCGTACTCGGGCTTGAGCATGCCCTTGAGCGCAGCCTCGATCTCGTCGATGGCCTGGTAGATGATCGAGTAGTAGCGAATCTCGACGCCCTCGCGGGCGGCCCGCTCGGTCGCCTTGCCCTCGGCCCGCACGTTGAAGCCGATGATGATCGCGTCGGAGGCAGCCGCCAGGTCGACGTTGGTCTCCGTCACGCTGCCGACGCCGCGGTCGATGATCCGCAGCGACACCTCGTCGTCGACCTCGAGCTTCACCAGAGCTTCCTCCAGCGCCTCGACGGTGCCGGAGTTGTCGCCCTTGATGATGAGGTTGAGCTGCTCGAGCTTGCCCTCGGCCAGTGCCTTGTCCAGGTCCTCCAGGCTGATCCGGGGGCGACCGGCGGCCAGTGCCGCGTTCCGCTCCCGGGCCTGTCGACGCTCGGCGATCTGCCGGGCGACACGGTCCTCGTCGACGACGAGGAACGAGTCACCGGCGCCGGGCACCGAGGTGAAGCCGAGCACCTGCACGGCCGTTGACGGTGCGGCCACCTGCACGTTGTTGCCGGCATCGTCGAGCATGGCCCGGACGCGCCCGAAGGCGTCTCCGGCCACGACCGAGTCGCCGACCCGCAGCGTGCCGCGCTGCACCAGCAGCGTTGCCACCGCACCGCGGCCCCGGTCGAGGTGCGCCTCGATCGCGACACCCTGAGCCTGTTGCTCGGGGTTTGCCTGCAGGTTCAGCGCGGCGTCGGCGGTGAGCAGCACGGCGTCCAGCAGTCCGTCGAGGTTGAGCCGCTGCTTGGCGGAGACGTCGACGAACATGGTGTCGCCGCCGTACTCCTCCGCCACCAAGCCGTACTCGGTCAGCTGCTGCCGGATCTTCGCCGGGTTGGCGCCTTCCTTGTCGACCTTGTTGACGGCCACCACGATCGGCACATTTGCCGCCTGGGCGTGGTTGAGCGCCTCAATGGTCTGCGGCATGACACCGTCGTCCGCGGCGACCACCAGGATCACGATGTCCGTCGACTTGGCACCGCGGGCACGCATGGCCGTGAAGGCCTCGTGACCGGGTGTGTCGATGAACGTGATCAGGCGCTCCTGACCCTCCAGCGTCGTCTTCACCTGATAGGCGCCGATGTGCTGGGTGATGCCACCGGCCTCCCGCTCGGCCACCTCGGCCGACCGGATCGCGTCCAGCAGCTTGGTCTTGCCGTGGTCGACGTGACCCATGACGGTGACCACCGGGGGCCGGGACTGCAGCGCGGTCTCGCCGCCCTCGTCCTCGCCGTACGTCAGGTCGAACGAGTCGAGCAGCTCGCGGTCCTCGTCCTCAGGACTCACCACCTGAATGACGTAGTTGAGCTCCTCGCCGAGCAGCTGCAGCGTCTCGTCGTTGACCGACTGGGTCGCCGTGACCATCTCGCCGAGATGGAACATCACGGTGACCAGGGACGCCGGAATGGCGTCGATCTTCTCCGCGAAGTCCGTCAGGGACGCACCGCGAGGCAGCCGGACGACTTCGCCGTTGCCGCGCGGGACCTGCACGCCACCGATAGACGGGGCCTGCATGTTGTCGAACTCTTGACGCCGCTGCTTCTTGCTCTTCCGGCCTCGGGCCGGGCCTCGCCCACCCGGACGACCGAACGCGCCGGCCGTGCCGCCGCCGCGACCGCGGTTGCCGCCGCCACCGGGACGACCGCCACCGCGAAGCGGAGCGCCGCCGCCGCCACCGGGACCGCCGCCACCGGGGCCGCCGCGGTAGCCACCGCCACCGCCGCCGCCACCGGGACCGCCACGGAAACCGCCACCGCCGCCGCCACCGGGACCGCCGCGACCGGCGCCGCCGGCACCCGGTCCGCCGCGACCCGCGCCGCCACCACCGGGGCCGCCACGTGAGGGAGCACCGCCGGGAGCGGGACGGGGAGGCATCATGCCTGGGTTGGGTCGTGCACCACCGGGTGCCGGCCGGGAACCGGGTCGGGGACCGCCCGGACCACCGCCGCCGGGACGCGGTCCCGGAGCGCCGCCCGGCCGAGTGGCCGGACGGGGCGGCAGGCCTGGCGTTGCGCCGCCGCCACTTCGACCAACCCCGAACGGGTTGTTGCCGGGCCGGGGCCCCGGACGGGGCGGCAGGCCGGGCGAACCCGGACCGGGACGGCCGCCGCCCGGAGCGGGCCGGGGTCGACTGGTCGGGCCAGGCATCGGAGTCTGGGGGGTCTGCGGCGCGGGGGCTGGGGCCTCGCCGGCGTCAGCGGCCGGACGGGTCGCCGGGCGCGGCGGACCGGGGCGCGGTCCGGGCATGCTCGGGGTCACCGACTCGGTGCTCACGGACGGCGCCGTGCTAGATGGTGCGCTGCTTGCTGGTGCGCTGGTTGATGGCGCGCTGGTTGATGGTGCGTCGCTTGCTGCAGCGGGTGCCGACGCGGCGGGCGCAGACGCCGCCGGGGCCTCGACAGCTGGGATAGGCGCCGCCGCGGCGGCCGGAGCCTGCGCGGGCGGTGCGGGTCGGGGGGTTGCCTTCTTGGCCGGAGCGCTCGTGGCGGGTGACGATCCACCGGATCCGGCCTGCTGCGGGAAGCTGTCCCGCAGCCGGCGCGCCACCGGCGGCTCCACCGTCGAGGACGCGCTCTTCACAAATTCGCCAAGCTCCTTGAGCTTGGCCAGAACGACCTTGCTGGGCACTCCGAGCTCTTTGGCGAGCTCGTGTACGCGGGCCTTGCCTGCCACTGGACTCCTCGTCTCGAGGCCGGCGGGGCACCGCTCGACCTCGTTAGCTAGCTGGACAGCATGTTCATCGCTGACGCTTCATTGCCGGCTCATCCGGATCGACCTACCTTGTCGTTGGGTGGGAACACACCCGGGTCGGGCGCATTCACGAACCGAGTTCTCCCGCCTGACCCGCCACGTACTCACGAACCGCGGTCGGATCGGGCAGCTGCGCTACGCGGGCGGCGCGGGCGAAAGCCCGGCGCCGAATCGCGAGATCGACGCACGCCATGTCCTGATGCACCCACGCACCACGACCTGGCATCCGTCGGCGTGGATCAGGGACAACAACACCCTCGACCACGACAACACGGAGCAACTCGGTGGCCGCCACGCACTGCCGGCATCCAACGCAGGTGCGAGCCGGAACGGCTTTCACCCGCGCCACATTCCAGCGACGCTCGACGGACCGTACACAGTCTAACGCGGCGAGGCATGGTTATGCGCAGCGGAGCCACCGGACGGCGCCGGCTGTCCACCTGCGGTCGGCCGGGACGCGGCCGGCCGGGGCTGGCCGCTCGCCTTCGGACGCGGCTGTACGCCACCGGCCGAGCGGCCCTGCCGACGCTCCGGGCTCGCCGGAGCCGACCCGCCACCGCTGTTGGCCGGTCGTTCCGAGTCACCGCCGGCCGCCGGATTGTCGCTGCGGATGTCGATCCGCCAGCCGGTGAGCCGGGCGGCGAGCCGCGCGTTCTGGCCTTCCTTCCCGATCGCCAGCGACAGCTGGAAGTCGGGAACCACGACCCGGGCGGCGCGCGCCTCGGCGTCGACCACCTCGACACTGATCACGCTGGCCGGGGACAGCGCACTGCCGACGAACTCGGCCGGGTCGTCGGAGAAGTCGACGATGTCGATCTTCTCGCCGTGCAACTCCGACATGACGTTGCGCACCCGGGCGCCCATCGGGCCGATGCACGAGCCCTTGGCGTTCACACCTGACACCGTGGCGCGGACCGCGATCTTCGTCCGGTGCCCCGCCTCGCGGGCGATCGCGCCGATCTCGACCGTGCCGTCGGCGATCTCGGGCACCTCCAGCGCGAACAGCCTCCGCACCAGGTTGGGGTGCGTCCGGCTCACCGTGATCTGCGGACCACGAAACCCCTTGGTGACGGACACGACGTAGCACTTGAGCCGCAGGCCGTGCTCGTACTTCTCGCCGCGGACCTGCTCGGCCGCCGGCAGCACCGCCTCGACCTTGCCGAAACTCACCAGCACCACGCCGCGCTCGGCCCGGCTCTCGTGGTGTTGCACGACACCGGAGATGACATCGCCCTCCCGGCCGGCGTACTCACCGAAGGTCAGTGCGTTCTCTGCGTCCCGCAGCCGCTGCAGGATCACCTGCTTCGCCGTCATGGCGGCGATCCGGCCGAAGTCGGTCGGAGTGTCGTCGTACTCCCTGACCTTTTCCCCGGCCTCGTCGGTCTCCTGCGCCCAGACGGTGACCGAGCCGAGCTTGCGGTCCACCTCGACCCGGGCGTGCGGCTGGGCGTGGTCGGTGTGCCGGTAGGCGGTGAGCAGAGCCGTCTCGATCGCCTCGATGACCGTTTCGAACGAGATTTCTTTTTCCCGTTCTATGGCGCGCAGCGCCGCAATGTCGATATTCACCGGCGACCTCCTTCGGGACGGTTGAACTCCACCTGGACACGTGCCTGTCGTACGGCGCCGAACTCGATCCGGCGCCGCTCGTCCTCGACGTCCAGCTCGACACCGGTCGCGTCGGTTTCCACGATGCGCCCGACGACGGCAGGGGCGTCGGCAATCTCGAGCTGGACCAGGCGTCCGACCGACCGACGCCAGTGCCGCGGCTCGGTGAGCGGCCGGTCGACCCCGGGCGAGGTCACTTCCAGCACGTACGGTGAACGACCCATCGAGTCGTCATTCTCGTCCAGCACGGCCGAGATGGCTCGGCTGACCGCGGCGACGTCGTCCAGACCGACGCCCTGGTCGGAGTCGACGATCACCTTGACCACGCTGCGCCGGCCGGCCATCGCGACCGTGACGTCCTCGAGGTCGTAGCCGCGCGCCGCGACGACCGGCTCGATGAGCGAGGCGAGACGCTCCCGCTGCGCCGAGCTCTGCGTTCCGCCGCGACTCATCGGTATCCTCCAGAAAGTTTCCTGCCAGCGTGTGCCTGCCAGCGTGTGCCAGCCAGCGTCTACCAGTCAGCATGCGCCGGCCGCGCGGGCCCGGTCCACCGCATGCCGCGGCGACACTCGTCCGAAACACCGAGAGTAGCCGGTCGGCGGGTCGATGAACGGATCGCGGGCCGGCCCGGTGTGGCGTCGCCGGCCTGACACACTGTGGGCCTCATGCCCACCGTGACCCGCCGTACCTTACTGATCGCCGGCCTGGCGACCGCGGCGGCCGGTTGCTCGGGACACCAGGACGCTCCCCGGCCGACGCCGACAGCCACTCCGAGCAGGCGCGTCCCGGATCCGCAACTCGCCGACATCGTCGCCGAGGCACGGTTGGTCCTCATGTACGAATCGGCGGTGCGAGCGCAGCCGTCACTGAAAACGATGCTGGAGCCGATCCGGGCGCAGCATGCGACCCATCAGGAAGCCCTGATTCGCGCCGTCGGGACCCGGCCGTCGGTGACGGTCGCGCCCCGCATTCCAACTGCCGCCGCCGCGGTGTTGTCGGCGCTGCGGACCGCCGAGCTCGGCTCGGCCGCCCGGGCGACGGCGTCCTGTCTGGCGGCCGCTACGGACCGGGCCGGCCTGCTGGGCAGCATTTCGGCGAGCGAACAGTGCCATCTGCTGTTGCTGCACGGCACGCCGTCGGTGGCTCCGCCGGGCGTGGTGCCAGCCGCGGGCGGGCGGAGCTCGGACGAGCTCGCCGGGCTGCAGACCGTGCTGCAGGCGGAGAACGCGGTCCGCTGGGGATACGACGTCGTCGGCGGCCAGGTGCGCGCCGCGCTGCAGCCGGCCGTCCGCAAGGTCCAGGCCGGGCACGCCTTCGTCCTCGGCTCTCTGGAGTCCGCGATCCAGGCCAGGCACACGACCCCGGACGCCCCGGAAGCGGCGTACACCCTGCCGTTCGCCGTCGCCGGCACGGCCAGCGCGCTGCGGCTCGCGGCCACCCTGGAGGACCGGTCGACCGCGGCCTGGCACTACCTCCTCGGCAGCACGGACAATCCGGCGTTACGGCGGTTCGCCGCCGCTGGATTGCGCGACGCCGCGGTCCGGGCCGCCCAATGGCGCGGCCGGACCGGTTCGCCGACCAGCCCGGCGCTGCCCGGCACCTGACGACGGCTGCGGGCCACGTTCGTCCGGTCAGTCGTCGAACAGCAGGCAGGCCGCCCGGACGTCCGGCCGCGGCGTCTCCCGCAGCCCGGGGTCCGTACCGGGATGGAAGCTCACCCGCACGCCGCCGGCGACGACCTCGGTGCCGGCCACCCCGCTCCAGAACGGGTCGTCCGGGTGCGCCTCTCGTACCTCGTCCAGCAGCGTGCCGACCTCGGCGCCGGTCCGGCCCCGACCGGCCGGCAACAGCGCGTCGACCGACGGCGCGTTCAGACCGTCGAGATCGCCGACCACGGCGCGCTCCGCGGCGAACTGATCGGCCGGCAGGTCGAGCCAGTGCTGTTCGAGCAGCACCCGCAGGTCCCGGCTCTCCCAGCCGCACCGGTCGAACGCGACCGGGCAGCGAGGATGGAAGGCGCACCCCAACGGCGGCAGGACGGCATCCGGTATTTCGCCGCGGGGCAGGTCTCGCGGCACCTCGCGGGTCGGATCCGGCTCCGGAATCGCCGCCAGCAGCGCCTTGGTGTACGGATGCTGCGGCGCGGCGTAGATCTGCTCCGCCGGGCCCATCTCGACGATCCGGCCCAGGTACATGATCGCGATGGTGTCGCAGAAGAACTTCGCCGTCGCCAGGTCGTGGGTGATGTAGACGTAGGTCAGGCCGAGCGCCCGGCGCAGGTCGATCATCAGGTCCAGGATCTTGGCCCGGACGCTCATGTCCAACATGGACACCGGCTCGTCGGCGACCAGCAACTCCGGGCTCAGCATGATGGCCCGGGCCAGTACGGCGCGCTGCTTCTGGCCGCCGGAGAGGTCGCCGGGGAACTTGCCCATGAACCGTTCCGGCGGCGACAGGCCGACCCGTTCCAGCGCGGCCCGGACCCGGGTGTCGATCTCCGTACGATCGCGGGCCACACCGTGGATCCGCAGCGGGTGGGCGATCGCGGTGGCGATGTCCATCGACGGGTTCAGCGCGGCGTGCGGGTCCTGGAACACCATCTGCATTTTCGACCGCAGCGGCCGCATGGCGTGTTCGGACAGCCCGGTGATCGGCTGGCCGGCGTAGCTGATGGTGCCGCCGGTCGCCGGTACGAGGCCCAGCAGCGCCCGGGACAGCGTGGTCTTGCCACTGCCGGACTCCCCCACCAGGCCGAGCACCTCGCCCCGGTGCAGGGTGAAGCTGACTCCGTCGACCGCCTTCACCGCGGCGGTCGAGCGGCCGGCCAGGCGACCGAGAATCCCGCCACGCAGGGCGAAGTGCACCTGCAGGTCGGCGACCTCGAGCAACACCTCGGCGGACGTCGGCTGCACCGGCGCGGGCACATCAGGCTTCGTCGGCACTGCCGATCTCCTCTCGGACCAGCGGCTGGCGGTCGGCCGCCGACTGCCCGACCTCGGGGCCGTGCAGCCAACAGGACACGGTGCCGGTCTGGGTCGTCACGTCGACCGGCTCGTCGGCCGCACACTGTCGCATCGCGTGCCCGCAGCGCGGATGGAACCGGCAGCCGGACGGCGGGTTGCCGAGGTCCGGCGGCGCACCCGGGATGAAGGTGAGCTCGGTGGTACGCAGCGAAATGGTCGAGGCCAGCAACGCCCGGGTGTACGGGTGCTGCGGCTCGATGAAAACCGACCGGGCGTCGCCGACCTCGGCGAGCCGCCCGGCGTACATCACCGCCAACCGATCGCAGGCCTCGGCGATGATGCCGAGATTGTGGGTGATCAGCAGCAGCGCGGTGTCGAAGTTGCGCCGCAGGTCGGCGAGGATCGACAGGATCTGCGCCTCCACCAGCACGTCCAGGGACGTGGTCGGTTCGTCGGCGATCACCAGCGCCGGCCGCAACACGAGCACCAGCGCGATCATGATCCGCTGCCGCATTCCGCCGGAGAATTCGTGCGGATACTGGTCGAATCGGGTCGGCGGAATTCCCATGCCGCGCAACGCTTCCAGCGACCGGGACCGGATTTCCTTCTTGTTGACGTTCGGTTCGTGGGCGCGGATCGTCTCGGCGAAATGCTCGGAGATGCGCATCAACGGATTGAGCCGGGTCATCGGCTCCTGGAAAATCAGGCCGATCCCCGGGCCCCGGATCTGGCGCAGTTGGGCAGCCGACCGGCCAACAAGATTCTCGCCGCGGAACCGCACCTCGCCGTCGACTCCCGTGCCCGGTGGGAGTAGGCCGATGATTCCCCGGCCCAGCGTCGATTTGCCGCACCCGGATTCGCCGACCAGGCCGACCGATTCGCCGCGATCGATCGACAGCGTCACCCCGTCGACGGCGCGTACCGGTCCGCGGTCGGTGCCGTACCAGACCCGCAGGTCGTCCAATTCCAGAACGGCGCCGTTATCCGCATTGCTGGCGCTCATTCTTCACCCCCGACCCGACCGGCGACAGCCTGCGAGCGCGGCCGGGCCGGCATGACGACCAGCCGGCCGTACCGCCGGCGCAGCACCGGATTGAGGATGTCGTTCAGACCTTCGCCGACCAAGGTCAGCCCCACCACGAGCAGCACGATCGCCAGGCCCGGGAAAAGCCCGGTCCACCAGATTCCGGCGCCGGCGTCGGTGACCGCCCGGGAAAGCTCGTATCCCCATTCCGCCGCGTCGCCGGGTTGAATTCCGTAGCCGAGAAACCCGAGGCCGGCCAGGGTGAGGATCGCGTCGGCCGCATTCAGCGTCGCGATGACCGGCACCGACTGGACGACATTCCCGAAGAGGTAGCGCGACATGATGGTGCGGGGCCGCGCGCCGAGCGCCCGAGCGGCCTCCACATAGGACTCCTGTTTCGCCGACAGCACGCTGTTGCGCACCACCCGGAAATACTGCGGCACATAGACGACGGTGATTGACAGCGCCGCTGTCATGACGCCGCCGCCGACCTTTCCGGCCAGCAGGAAGGCAACAACGATTGCCAGCAGCAGGTACGGGAATGCGAACAGCGCGTCCATCACCAGGACCAGAATGCGGTCCAGCCAGCCGCCGTAATAGCCGGAGATCAGGCCGAGCACGACACCAACGATGACGCTGAAGATGACCGCAAGCACGACGACCTCGATGGCGGTCCGGGCACCGTAGATGACGACCGAGAGCACGTCGTGGTTGGTGACGTTCGTGCCGAGCCAATGCTTGCCGGACGGGTGCCCGTACTTGGGAAACTGCTTCCCGCCCGAGGCAGTCTGGTCGAAACTGTACGGCGCGACCCACGGCGCGAATATCGCGAAAATGACGAAGATGCCGAACAGCACGCCGCCGACCCAGAGCAGCGCCTTCGGTAATCCGCGGGCCTGGCGGATCGGACCGAGCGTCCGGCGGATCATCCCGCCGCTGCGTACCTCCGCCGTCTCCGGCGCGGATCCCACACTCGCTGTCATCAGTACCGCACCCTTGGGTCGAGGATCGCGTTGGCGATGTCGATCAGCAGGCTGATCACGACCACCACGATCGCGAAGACGCTGATGATCCCCTGCACTGCGATGTAGTCACGATTCTGCAGATACTGAATGAGCCGGTTACCGATGCCGGGCCAGTTGTAGGTCTCCTCGGTCAGCACCGATCCGGACAGCAGGAGCGCCGCCTGCAGTCCCATCACCGTGACGATCGGCACAAGGGCATTGCGGAAAGCGTGCCGCATCACAACATTGCGCTCGGGGATGCCGCGGGCCCGGGCCGCCTCGACGTAATCGCCTTTCAGCGTCTGGATGACGTTGACCCGGACCAGCCGGATCACCACGCCGGTGACCAGCAGCCCGAGCGTGACCGCGGGCATGACGAGATGCTTCACCACGTCACCCAGGCCGGTCATGTCGCCCTTGAACAGGGCCTCGAAGAACAGCAGGTGCGGGCCGTCGGAAATCTCGGCCTGCAGGGTCGAGCTCACCTGCCCGCTCGGCGGCAACCAGCCGAGTTTCTTGGTGAAAAGCAGCTGGAAGAGCAGCCCGAGAAAGAACACCGGCGCGGCATAGGTCAACACTCCGAAGAGCCGGCCGACGGTGTCGAACACCCCGTCCCGCCTCCGCCCACACCACAACCCGATCGGAATTCCCACCACCAGGGCGAACAGCAGGGCGAACAGACTCAACTCCACCGTCGCGGACCCGTTCACCAGGATGACGTGGGTGACGCTCTCCCCCTGCTGGGTCTTGCCGAGATTTCCCGACACGACCTGCTTCAGGTAGTCGAAGTACTGCACAATGATCGGCCGGTCGTAACCGGCGTCGTGCCGCCTCCGGGCGAGCTCCGCTGGTGGCAACTGACCGCCGAGGGCCGCCGTGATCGGATCCCCCGGCGCCACCCGCAACAGCAGGAACACCAGGGTCAGCAGGATCCAGACCATCGGAATGACGAGCAACAGCCGGGCGAGCAGATAGGCGCGTAACGAACTACCGGATCGTGCCACGATCGATGGGGCCCCTTCCGTAGCTGGCGGCTATTTCTTCTTACCCACCAGCCAGAATCGGAAGTTGAACGAGGCGTCGAAGGTGTCCTTCACGCCGGTGATGTTCGAACGGATACCGGCGTTCTGCTTGCCCTGCCAGATCGGGATCAGCGGCACGTCCTGGGCGACGGTCTTTTGTGCCTGGGTCAGCTCACTGACCCGCTTCGTCTGGTCCATCTCGCCCCGCTGGGCGTTGATCACCTTGTCCAGGGCGGGATTGTCGTACCCGGTGTTGCTGAAGCCGCCCTTGATGAAGAACGGCGACAGGTAGTCATCGGCGTCCGGATAGTCCGGGAACCAACCGAGCTCGTACACCGGGTAGGCGTGCTTCTTGCTGTCCTCGTCGTAGGTGTTCCAGTCGACGCTGCGCCGGGTCACCTTGAACAGGCCGCCGGCCTCGAACTGCTTCTCCAGCGCGGCATACTCGTCGCCGGAGAGCTCGCCGTAGTGGTCCGGGTTCCACCAGAGTGTCATGTTCACCGGGGTGGAGATCTTTGCCGCCTTCAGCACGGCCTTGGCCTTGGCGAGGTTCGGCGTGGTGCCGTACAGATCCTTGAACGGCTCGGTGGCGCCGAGCAGACCGGTCGGGACGATCGAGTACAGCGGTTCGACCGAGCCGTCGTAGACGTCCGAGGCGATCTGCTGGCGGTTGACCAGGTACGCCGCGGCCTGCCGTACCGCCTTCTGCTTGCCCGGCTGGGTGGTGACGTCGAAGTCGACGTAGCGGATCTCCGCGCCGGGACCGTAGACGACCTTGACGCCCTTGCTGGACTCCTTGGCCAGCGAGGTCAGGTCGGTCGGGGCGAGCGTGCGGTAGGCGACATCGATGTCGGCGTTCTCCAACGACAGCTTGAGATCGGACGTCTTCTGCTTGTAGACGATGATCACCTTGTCGTTGGCGAGCTTGTCCGCGCCCTTGTACTTGGGGTTCTTGCTCAGCACCAGCTGCGACCCGACGTCGTACTTGTCGATCTTGTACGGGCCCGACCCGATCACCTTGGCGGAGTCGAGCACCTTGGTGTCGGAGAACACCTTCGGGTCGACGAGCGCGCCCTCGCCCCCGGCCAGCAGCAGCGGGATCGTCTGGTCGGGTGTGCCGAGGGTCAGGACGACCTTGTTGCCCTGCGCCGTCGCCTTCTTGATGTTGGTCAGCAGGCTGGACGGGCCCTTCGGATCGTTGATCTTGTCGATCCGGTTGAACGTGAAGGCCACGGCCTTGGCGTCCAGCGGGTCACCGTTGGAGAAGGTCAGGCCCGGCTTCATCGTGCAGGTGTAGGTCGTGAGATTGGTGTACGCGCAGCTCTGTGCGGCGTCCGGCGTAGCGGTCTTGGCGCCGGGGGCGACGGTCATCAGGTGCTGGTAGATGTTCTGAATCGGAGTCCAGGAGCCCTGGTCGTAGGCGCCGGCCGGGTCCAGCGCGATCACCTTGTCGGTGGTGCCGACCGTGATGGTCGTGCCGCCGCTCTTGCCGGAGCCGTCCTTGTTGTTCCCGATCGACCCACCACACGCGGACAGGGTCAACAGTGCGGCCGCAGCGGCGCTCACAGCGATGAACGTCGTGCTTCGACGGTGAAGCATGGCACTCCCTCGATCGTCTCTCCGGCTGCCGGAGTTCAGCCGACTAGCGGGCAACCTTAGCGCCCATTCGGCGACGAGAGCGAGGAAGCCTCAAACCCGCCACCGATCAAGCACCGCGATGATGTCGGTCAGCCGGCGCACGGTAGCGTCGGGGACGCCCTCGGAATGCCCGCGCTGTTCGTCGGGAATATCACTGTTGGGAACGTGGATCGCCCGCATACCGACCTGCTGGGCGCCGTAGATGTCGTCGTAGAGCCGGTCCCCGACGAAGACGGCAGCGGCCGGGTCGGCGTTACCGACGGCTTTGAGCGCCGCGGCGAAAGCCTCCGGATGCGGTTTGGTCCATGGGATCTCGCTGGAGTAGATCGCGCCGTCGAACAGCTCAAGCACCTGGTCCCGGCGGAACACCTCGTCGTGGAAATCCTTGGACCACAGGGTGTTGGACAGCACGCCGAGCCGTACGCCGCGGTCCCGCAACTCGGTCAGGAGAGTGCGCGCGTCCGGGTCGAGGTAGGTGTGCGGCTCCCAGAATTTCTGGTACGCCGCGAGCGCCTGCTCATGCCGCGCGCCGCTGGGCGTGACGCCCACACTGGTGAACAGGTCGTCGAGGGTGCCGCTGCGTTGGTGGTCGCGGGCCTGGCACCAGGCCTCGCGCTCGGCGGCCATGAGGTCCCTGGTGAGCTCGTCGGCCCGTTCCGGCGCGTAGACGCCCGCGTAGCTGCGCCAGACGTCGTCGAAGTCGATCGTGTGCCACGGCGTGAGCGTGCCGCCCCAGTCGAAGATCACTGCCTCGATCGCTGTCACAGGTCCGTTCCTACCGCATCCCCCCG
Source organism: Mycobacteriales bacterium (assembly GCA_036267955.1). GTDB lineage: Bacteria > Actinomycetota > Actinomycetes > Mycobacteriales > QHCD01 > DATAVB01. The sequence continues at coordinate 29,354 of DATAVB010000049.1, forward strand.
ACGCCCCGCGATCCGCAATGCGTCCCCGTCTATCCTCGCGCGCTCTTGCTCACTCCCATCGCCATTTCTCGTCGATCTTGAAGTTATCGCCCGTTGATGTCCGAAATGTGGGGCTATAACTTCAAGATCGGCGAGGAACGGGCACCCGCGGGCAGATCGGAGGCTGTGGATAGAACCCGCGGCGAGTGGCCGAATTCTGTCAGCCTCTGCGGATGCAGACACCGCGGTCCCCTTACGACGGGCCATTTCTCGGATCAGCGGCAGTACGCGACGGCCGCCTGACCAACAAGCAGCTGCGAGGCGCGCAATGGCGGCGACTGCACCGCGACGTCTACATCCGTGCCGATCTGCCGGTCGACCCCGTGACGCGTGCCCGAGCGGCATCGCTCCTCGTTCCGCTAGGTTCTGTTCTGAGCGGGCCAACGGCAGCATCGCTCCACGGTGGCATCCCGATCGATCCGGATCACCCGCTCGAAGTGACTCTGCCTCGCGACGCACCAATGGGTCCGCGCGCCGGGCTCCACATCCGCCGGGCACTCGTGCCGCATTCCGACATCTCGATGATCGCCGGTGTGGCGGCCACGACGCCGCTGCGAACCGGATTCGACCTGGCCCGCCGACGGCGGCCGCGAAGTCGCGCGGAGTTGATCGAGTCGATTGTCGCGCTCGACGCCCTCGCCCAGGTTCGTCGGCTCAATCCCGACGATCTCCTTGCATATGCGGCAACACACCGCGGATGGCGCGGGGTCCGGCTGGTGCCGGAGGTGGTTCGACTGACCGACCCGGGGGCGGAATCTCCGATGGAAACCCGACTTCGCCTGGTACTAGTGCTTGGCGGCCTGCCCGTCCCGGAAAGCCAGCACACGATACGTGACGGGGGCGGACTCTTCGTCGCTCGAGTCGATCTGGCGTATCCATCGCTGCGAATCGCGATCGAATACGACGGCGAGCAGCATCGCGAGCGCTGGGCGCAGGACATCGTCCGACAAAATCGGATCATCGGCCTGGGCTGGACCCTGATGCGCTACACCAGTGCTGATGTCTTCAGACATCCGGCGTCGATCGTCAGCCAAGTCGAGAACGCACTCGAGAACCGCCGGGTTGCCTAGATTCCGAGGACTCCCAGGCTCGCCGATCTTGAAGTTATCGCCCATCGATGTCCGAAATGTGGGGCTATAACTTCAAGATCAGCGAGGCTGAACGGTGGCCGAGCTGGCGAGTAGGTAGGTCGGGGGCAGCGAGGTGGGTCAGTGGTGGAGGGCGCGGAGGAAGGCGGCGCTGATCGGGACGGCAGTCGTGCTGCTCGACTCCCCACCCTCGATGAAGGTCGAGAAGGCCAGATCGCCCTGGTAGCCGGCAAACCAGGCGTGTGAGTGCGGCGGCTTCGCAGTGCCGTACTCGGCCGTGCCGGTCTTCCCGGCGACCGGCCCACCCGGCACCGAGGCCAACCCCTTGGCGGTCCCGTCGGTCACCACCGCCCGCATGAACGATTTCAGCGTCTGCAGAGTCGACGCCGGCGGTTTCGTGGGGGCATGCGCGGCGTGCGCGGGCTGGCCCGCGATCAGCGACGGCGCCGGAGTCGAGCCGTGCGGCACCGTCGCGGCGACCAGCGCCATCGCGAACGGGCTCACCAGCACCCGGCCCTGTCCGATGGAGTCGGCGGCCCGCTCGGCCGCGTCTTTCGGCGCCGGCACCGAGCCGGAGTACGAGGTCACCGGCAGCGACCACGCCGCGCCGATGCCGAACTGCTTGGCCGCCCGCGGCAGATCGGTGCCGGCCAGTCGTGTGGACAACCCGGTGAACGAGGTGTTGCAGGAATGCGCGAAAGCCGTCTGCAGCGGCACATTGCCGAGATCGAACGAGTTCTCGTTGTGGAAGACCTTGCCGTAGACGGTGGTCGTGCCGGGGCACGGGACGGTCACCCCGGCCGCGACCCGGTGGTTTTCCAGCAGCGCCGCGCTGGTGATGATCTTGAATGTGGATCCGGCCGGATACTGCCCCTGCATCGCGATGTCATAGGTGGTCGACGGACTGTTCGCCACCGCCAGGATCGCGCCGGTCGAGGGCTGGATCGCCACGATCGAGGCCTGCTTCTTCACCTTGGCGAGGGCTGCGTCGGCCGCGTTCTGCGTGGCCACGTCGAGCGTGGTCCGCAGTGATTTGCCTGGTACGGCGGGGATCCGGCCCAGCGTGGTGGTCTTCCGGCTGTCGGAGGATCCGCCCGGCTCGGCAGCACCGGGAGCCGCCTTGGTGGCCGTCGCCGTAATAGTCACCCCGGCGGTGCCGGTCAACTGCTTGTTGTACGCGGCCTGCATCCCTGAGGTGCCGACCTCGTCCGTCGGCAGGTAGCCGGGGCCGAGGCTCTTCAACACCTCCGCGGTGGCCGGGCCGACCGACCCCAGCAGCAGCTTGGCGAACTGCGAGGTTGGGCCCAGCTCCCGTACCCCCGTCTGGAACACCGTGCCGGGCAGGTCGTGGATCTTGGACCGGACCTTCTGATAGTCCGGCTGCCGCAACGTGATCACCGGGACGAACTCGGTCGGCTTCGCCGCCTTCACCGAGGTCACGATGTCGGCTGCGCTGACCTGCAGGACCCTGGCGAGGGTGGCCGAGAGGGACGCAATGTTGTGTACGAATTTGGGCTCGATGCCCACGGTCACAACCTGCACCTTGTTGAACAGCGGCTTGCCGTGGTCGTCGAGCAGCGCCGCCCGGTCGGGCAACGTCCGGATCGCGGAGAGCCGTTGGCCGGCCCTGAAGCCGGGATTGATCACGGTCGGCGCCCAGTGCACCCGCCAGTCACCGGTCTTGGGCTTCGTCATCGCCAGCGATCCGGGGTAGCTCCACTGCCTGGCGACACCAGCGATCGTCCAGTGCGCGGTGAATCCGACCTTGGCGGCCGTGCCGTCGACCTGTGCCTTGCCCGCCTCGAAGGTGACCTTGGTGGCGTTGAGTGCCGTCTTCGCCGACTGCAGCCCGGCCGCTGCGGCCGTACTGTTGTCGGTCATTCCGCCGGCCTGGGCGAAATTGCCGGACGACCACGATTGCAGAAAGCCGCGCGCGGCGGTGGTCGCCGGCGCTGAGCCGTCGGACTTGCTGCCGGAGCAGGCGGTCGCCACGGAAACCAGCAGCGCCAGGCCGAGACAGCTCAGCAGCACATGACGCAACCCCGACAACCGAACTGACGACATCATCGGCGACATACCTTGGATCCTGCCAGCCGGCTACGACAACCCAGCACCCACCCACGACACGAAAGCGGGATTCGGACAGTTACGGGACAGTTACCGTCTAAAACATGACGGACATGAAGGTGCCGACCTCGGTGAAACCGACCCGGCGGTAGGCGACCCGGGCCGCGTCGTTGAAGTCGTTGACGTAGAGGCTCACGACCGGTGCGATGTCGCGCAGCGCGGCCTGCACCACGGCGGCCATTCCGGCCGTACCGAGCCCGTTGCCGCGGAACTCCGGGTCGACCCAGACGCCCTGCACCTGGCAGGCCTGGCGGGACACCGCGCCGAGCTCGGCCTTGAAGATCACCCGGCCGTTCTCGATGCGGGCGAACGAGCGCCCGGCGGCGATCACATCCCGGACCCGGGCCCGGTAGAGCGCCCCGCCGTCCCGGCCGATCGGCGAGACGCCGACCTCCTCGGTGAACATCGCGATCGACGCCGGCAGCAGCGTCTCGATCTCGTGCGGAAGCACCCGGCGTACGGCCGGATCCGGCTCGACCGCGGGAGCCGAACTGATCTGCAGCAGCGGTTGGCGAGCCCGGATGGCCCGGGCCGGACCCCAGACCCGCTCGAGCCGGGACCACAGTGGAGTGACGGCCTGCACCGGTCCGACGATCGACGAGCACCGACGGCCGGCCCGCAATGCGCGTTCGGCGAAGGATTGCAGAGCGGCGGGCTCGGCGCCGACGGGAATCAGGTTGGCGCCGGCGTAGCAGGCGCCGGTCAGTTGGCCGCCACCGTAGCCCCAGATCTCGCCGCCGAGCCGGCGCCGATCCAGACCGACGGCCTCGACCCGGCCAGCAACCGTGCAGTTGGCGACCGGATCGGCATCGAGCAACCGGGTGAGCTCGGCCAGATCTCGGTCATCCAGCAGCCGGGCTCCCCCGAGCTTCAGCACGGCACTACCCATGGGTTGCGCGACGTCACAAGCCCAGCGTAGTGCCCAACGGCACAGACACGCTCGAGCAGGTCGACGATCCGGCGCGTCACGATCCGGGATCGGCCGACCAGCGACCGACCAGTGTCCGACCAGTGGCGACCATCCGGGTCAGACGACGCTGACCTCGGGCTCGCCGGCCTCCATGCCCTCGGCCAACCGCATGGCCTCCTCGATCAGGGTCTCCACGATCATCGACTCCGGCACCGTCTTGACGACCTCGCCCTTGACGAAGATCTGGCCCTTGCCGTTGCCGGAGGCGACACCGAGGTCGGCCTCGCGCGCCTCGCCCGGGCCGTTCACGACACAGCCCATCACGGCGACCCGCAGCGGAACGGTCATCCCCTCCAAGCCGGCGGTGACCCGCTCGGCGAGGGTGTAGACGTCGACCTGGGCCCGACCACAGGACGGGCAGGAGACGATCTCCAGGCTGCGCTGCCGCAGTCCGAGAGACTCCAGGATCCCGATGCCGACCTTGACCTCCTCGACCGGCGGCGCGGACAGCGACACCCGGATCGTGTCGCCGATGCCCTCACCGAGCAGCACGCCGAAGGCCACCGCGGACTTGATCGTCCCCTGGAAGGTCGGCCCGGCCTCGGTGACACCGAGGTGCAGCGGGTAGTCGCATTTGGCTGCCAGCAGCCGGTAGGCCTCGATCATGGTCACCGGGTCGTGGTGCTTGACCGAGATCTTGATGTCGGTGAATCCGTGCTCCTCGAACAGCGAGCATTCCCAGAGGGCCGACTCGACCAGCGCCTCGGGCGTCGCCTTGCCGTACTTCTCCAGCAGCCGCTTGTCCAGCGAGCCGGCGTTCACCCCGATCCGGATCGGCACCTTGGCCGCGCTGGCGGCGTTGGCGATCTCCTTGACCTTGTCGTCGAACGCCTTGATATTGCCCGGGTTCACCCGTACGGCGGCGCAGCCGGCGTCGATGGCCGCGAAGACGTAGCGCGGCTGGAAGTGGATGTCGGCGATGACCGGGATCTGCGACTTCGCGGCGATCGCCGGCAGTGCGTCGGCGTCGTCCTGGCTCGGCACGGCCACCCGGACGATCTGGCAGCCGGACGCGGTGAGCTCGGCGATCTGCTGCAGGGTGGCGTTGATGTCCGAGGTCAGCGTCGTGGTCATCGACTGCACCGTCACCGGCGAGTCGCCACCGACCGGCACCCCACCGACGTCGAGCAGCCGGGACTTGCGGCGCGGCGCGAGCGGCTGCTTCGGGATCTCCGGCATTCCGAGCGAGATACCAGTCATGACAGGCGCTTCCTTTACTGGAACGAGACGGAAATCGGGTTCACCACGTCGGCCAGGATCGTCAGCACGGAGATTCCCCCGAAGATGATGATCACGACGAACGTGACGGGCATGAGCTTGGCCAGGTCGACCCGGCCCGGATCGGCCCGGTTGCGGAGCCGGGCGAACCAGGACCGCACCTTCTCAAAGAGCAGTACCGCGACGTGGCCACCATCGAGCGGCAACAACGGGAACAGATTGAAAATGCCGATGAAAATGTTGAACGAGGCCAGCAGGAAGAGGAAGAACAGCCAGGATCCGGCCGCCACCGCCTCGCCGCCGATCCGGGAGGCGCCGACGACGCTGATCGGGCCGTTCGGGTCGCGCTTGTGGCCCTCCACCGCGCTGATGAGCTTCGGCACCTTGTCCGGGAAGCGGCCGATCGCGCCGAAGGTGGCGTCGATCACGGTGCCGGTGAAACTGCCGGTGGCACCCAATGCGGAGAACGCGCCGTACTGCTCCAGCGACGCCGGGCTGACCCCGATCGCGCCGACCGTCGCCAGGCCGTCCCCGTTCTTCTTCTCGCCGGGCAGCGGAGCCCGCTTCACGGCCGGCAGCGTCATGGAGATCGTCCGGGTGTGACCGTCGTGCTTGTACGTCATGGCGATCGTCTGCTTGGGCTTGTCCCGCAGCGTGGTCACCAGCGAGTCGTAGTCCTTGACCTTGGTGCCATCGATGGCCAGGATCTGGTCGCCCTTGCTCAGATGCGCCTGGTACGCCGGACCGGCGTCGCCCGTACATGGCAGTGCCTTGCCGCTCTTGCTCTCATCGGGGACGCACCTGGTGACGCTGCCGACAATCGCCTTGGTGGTCGGCAGTCCCATCGAGACCGCCGTGCAGTAGAGCACCACGAACGCGATCACGAAGTGGGTGAAGGACCCGGAGACGAGCACGATGAAACGCTTCCAGGCGGGATAACGCCAGAACGCCCGCGGGCCGTCCTCCGGCGCCAACTCCTCCAGATGCGTGAAGCCCTGGATATCGACGAATCCGCCGGCCGGGATGGCCTTGAGGCCGTACTCCGTCTCGCCCCGCTGGAACGACCAGATCTTCGGTCCGAAGCCGATGAAGTACCGCCGGGCCATCATCCCGAATCCCTTGGCGGTCAGCAGGTGGCCGAACTCGTGGATCGCGACGGACAGGCCGAGCGCCAGGGCGAAAAGGATGACTCCGAACGCGAAGGTCACCGGTTATGCCTCCGCGGCCGCGTGTGCACCACGGCCACCCGCCGTGCCGGCCAGCTCGCGGGCCCGGCGCCGGGCCCAGAATTCCGCATCCAGCACGTCCCCCACTGTCGTCGGCTCGCTGGTGCCCGACGCCTCGCCGAGCACCTTCTCCACAGTGTCGACGATAGCCGTAAACGGCAGATGTCCGGCACGGAAGGCCGCCACGGCTTCTTCGTTGGCCGCGTTGAGCATCGCCGGCAGCAGCCCGCCGGTCGTACCGGCGTGCTTGGCCAGGCCGACCGCCGGGAACGCCTTCTCATCCAGCGGCTCGAACTCCCACGTCCGGGCCGTCGTCCAGTCGACCGCCGCCGCGGCCCCGGCCACCCGGTGCGGCCAGCCCAGCGCCAGCGCGATCGGCAACCGCATGTCCGGCGGGCTGGCCTGGGCCAGCGTGGATCCGTCGACGAACTCGACCATGGAATGGACGTACGACTGCGGGTGCACCACGACGTCGATCCGGTCGTACGGGATGCCGAACAGCTCGTGCGCCTCGATGATCTCCAGGCCCTTGTTCATCAGCGTGGCGCTGTTGATCGTCACCACCGGCCCCATCTGCCACGTCGGGTGGGCCATCGCCTGCTCGACGGTGACCTCGGCCAACTCCTCCCGCTTCCGGCCGCGGAACGGTCCGCCGCTGGCGGTGACCACCAGCTTGCTGATCTCCTCGACGCTGGCGCCGCGCAGGCACTGGGCCAAGGCGGAGTGCTCGGAGTCGACCGGCGCGATCTGGCCGGGCTTGGCCCGCGCCCGCACCAGCGCGCCGCCGGCGACGAGCGACTCCTTGTTGGCCAGCGCGAGCGTCCGCCCGGCCTCCAGCGCGGCCAGCGTCGGGGCAAGCCCGATCGAGCCGGTGATGCCGTTGAGCACGACATCGCAGGGGAAGCCGGCCAGCTCGCTGGTGGCGTACGGCCCGGTGACGAACCGTGGCGCCGGGGTCTTGTCGCCGGCGGCGGATCGCAAGGCGGTGACCGCCTCGTTCACCTCGGCGGCGTGGTCGGCCTCGGAGATCCCGACGACGCCGACCCCCAGCTCCACCACCTGCCGCGCCAACTCCGCCGGGCGGCTGCCGCCCGCGGCGATCGCGACGACCCGGAACAGCTCGGGATTGCGCTGGATCACGTCGATGGCCTGGGTGCCGATGGAGCCGGTCGAACCGAGCAGGACAACCTCGCGGGGGTGGCTCATGCAGGCCATTGTTCCGCACCGGGCAAATGCTGGGAACGGCACTGGAGGCGTGCCGGTTGCGGTCAGGCGGGCGGCCGATCGCCGTGGCGGCTGGCCAGCGTCGATGTGGCCCGGCAGACTTGCCGGCATGCGGCTGGGAGTCAACGTCGTCATCCGCGACGGACAGGGCCGGGTGTTGCTGGCCCGGCGCGATCAGCCGCCGATCTGGAACCTGCCCGGCGGCGGGGTCGAGCCGAACGAAGCGCCCTGGAATGCCGCGATAAGGGAGACCGCCGAAGAGGTCGGCCTCGTCGTCGAGGTGCTGGCCCTGACCGGGGTGTACGACCGCTCCCCCGACGGCGATCCGGTGTTCGTCTTCACCGCCCGGGTCACCGGCGGAGAGCTGACGACCACCGCGGAATCGGTCGAGACCGGCTGGTTCCAACCCGACGACCTGCCCACGCCCATCAACCCGTACCAGTCGCTGCGGATCAGCGACGCTGCCGCCGGCGAACCCGCCGCCGCACTGCGCCATCAGCCGGGCCCCTCGGTCCGCTCCCTCTTCCCCGATCAGTGAGGTCCCGTGCCCAACCTGCTGCTGCTGCACTGCCATGACCTCGGCCGATTCCTCGGCTGCTATGGCGTTCCGACCGTCGCCACCCCCAATCTCGACCGGCTGGCGGCCGAGGGAACGCGCTTCGACCAGGCGTTCTGCGCGGCGCCGCAGTGCAGTCCGGCCCGCGGCTCGCTGTTCACCGGCCGGTATCCACAGCAGCACGGCGTCATGGGGCTGACGCACTCCTACTTCGGCTGGGACCTGCGTCCGGAGGTGCCGCACCTGGCCGCGCTGTTGGGCGCCGGCGGGTACGGCAGCACGTTGCTGGGGGTGCATCACGAATCCCGGGTCCGGGCGGACGCCGACATCGCCGCGCGGCTCGGGTTCGATGAGGTGGTGACAGGCGGCGACGCGGCGACGGTGGCCGGGCGGGCCGTCGACCGGCTCGGCCGGTACGCGGAGTCACGGCAGCCGTTCTACCTGCAGGTCGGGTTCCACGAGCCGCATCGCGACCCGGGCGACCGCGACGCCCCTGGCACGATGGGTTTTCTCGGCAATCACCTGCAGCCGGACGACAGCAACGGGGTGACGGTGCCGCCGCATCTGGTGGACGACGCCGGGTCGCGGGCCGAGATCGCCGAACTGCAGGGCGCGGTCGCGGCGATGGACGCCGGCGCCGGCACGGTGCTGCAGGCGCTGCGCGACCTGCGGCTGGACGACGACACGGTGGTCGTGTTCACCACCGACCACGGGCTGGCGCTCCCGCGGGCGAAATGCACCCTCTACGACCCGGGCATCGGGGTGTCGCTGATCATCCGGATCCCGGGCCGGGACGCCGCGGTCGTCGACGACCTGGTGTCGCATGTGGACATCGTGCCGACGCTGCTGGAGCTGACCGGCCAACCGGTTCCGCCGGACCTGCCGGGGCGCAGCCTGCTGCCGCGGCTTACCGGCGACCGCGGCCAGGTCCGTACCGAGGTCTTCGCCCAGCTCAGCCACCACGACTACTACGACCCGAGACGCTGCGTCCGTACCGCGAACCACAAGCTGATCGTCAACTTCAGCTCGGCGCCGGACATCATGGACTGCAGCCAGTCCTGGCGGCCGCGCTCGATGCCCCGCGGCCTGGCCGGCAGCGTGCCGCCGTACCACGCGCCGGTCGAGTTGTACGACCTGCGCGCCGACCCGCTGGAACTGCGCAACCTGGCCGACGATCCGACCCAGCAGGCCGTCCGGGCCGACCTGCTGCAGCGGCTGGCCGACTGGATGCGCGCGGTCGAGGACCCGTTGCTGGACGGCCCGGTCGTGGCGCCGATGCAGCGCACTGCGACCGCGCTGCTGCCGGGCTGAATGTGACCCGTCCAGGCCGGGCTGACATGATGGAAACAGACGCATCCGCGGTAGGAGGAATGGTGGCTGACACCGAGCACGGCAGCGACAACACCGCGGTACAACCGCATTCGCAGACAGCTGTCGAGCACGCGACACCGCACGAGCGCCCGGAGGACTGGGGCTGGCACGCCGAGGCGGGCAAGATTTCTCGCGCCGGTGGTTGGGTCAGCGTCGCGGTGTTGCTGCTGATCAACCTCGGCAACCAGACCCGGCACGTGGAAAACGTCTGGATCACCGCGATCGCGGCACTACTGGCCATCATCCTGCTGCTCGACCGGCATCGCCGGAAGAATTCCTGGCGGGACTGACCTCAGCTCGGCCGGCGGCTGATCTTCAGCATCGCCGCCAGCTCGGCGACCTTGGTCCGCTCCCGGCCCTGCGCGCGACCCAGCTCGATCTCGTGCCCGTCCAGTCGCAGCCAGCCGTCCCAGGTCACGTACCCGACGCCCCTACTCTCCAGCAGCGCCAGGATCGCGTCCGGATCACGCTGTGGTGCGCGGGGCAGAGCGGCCGCGTCGCCGAGCAGTGTCGCCACGGTCTCGGTGGCGTCCGAACGGTTGGTGCCGATCACTCCGGTCGGGCCACGCTTGATCCAACCGGCCACGTAGCAGCCCGGTTCGCCGACCCGGCCGGCCTCGTTGGGCACGGTCCCGGACCGTTCGTCGAAGGGCAGTCCCTCGATCGGGGCGCCGCGGTAGCCGATCGACCGCACCACCAGCTGGGCCGGCACCGTCTGCCGCTCGCCGGTCCCGACGACCCCGCCGGTCCCGTCGAGCCGGCCGCGTTCGATCTGCAATGACTCCACCCGGTCGGAGCCCAGCAGCGCCGTGGGCAGGCTCAGGAAATGGAAATGCACCCGACGCGGCTTGCCGGTCGGCTTGCGTTCGGCCCAGGTGTTGAACAACTCGACCATCGTGCGGACGGTGCGCCGGCCGGCCATCGCCTCCTTGCTGGCCTCGTCCAACTGCAGCTCGGTCGGATCCACCACCACGTCGGCGTCGGGCAGCTCACCCATCTCGCGCAGCTCCACCAGGGTGAACTTCGCCTGCGCCGGGCCGCGCCGGGCCAGTACGTGGATGTCAGTCGCCGCCGAAACGCCCAGCCCGGCCAGCACCTGATCCGGCATGTCGGTGTGCTGCAGCGCGGGAGCTCCCTTGGCCAGGATCCGGGCCACGTCGAGGGCGACATTCCCGGCCCCGACGATCGCCACATCCGTTGCGTGCAGGCCGATCTCGGTGTTGGAGCCGGGCAGCCCGCAGTACCAGTTGACGACATCCGCCGCCGCGACACTGCCGGCCAGGTCCTCGCCGGGCACACCGAGCCGCCGGTCGTGCGGCGCCCCGGTGGCGAACAGGACCGCGTCGTAGCTCTGCCGCAGCTCGGCGAGAGTCACGTCGCTGCCGTAGGTCACGTTCCCGATGAACCGGACACCCGGCAGCTCGAATACCTGCTGCAGGGTCCGGGCCACGGACTTGATCTTGAGATGGTCGGGGGCGACGCCGTACCGGACCAGACCGTACGGCGCGGGCAGCCGGTCGAAGACGTCCACCTCGGCATTCGCCTGCGCCAACGCCTGGCTCGCGTAGATCCCGGCCGGACCTGACCCCAACACCGCTACCCGTAACGGATCCGGCACCTGTGACAGCCACCTTCCGCCTCACGCCCGGCGGTAGCGTGTCCGCCAGCCTGATGAACCCGACGCTACCCCTCGCGGGCGTCCAGGACCTGCCGCGCCTCAACCCCGGCGCTGGCCGCATCCGGCCGCCGGCCTCTGATCGACCGCCGCTGGTTCGACTCCCCGATCCGAGTGCGCCAAACCCGCCTGAGCGCACTCCAGCTCCGATCGAAGCGCGCTTTGATCCTTAACCGAGCCACCAACCCCGATCAAAGCGCGCTTTGATCGGGAAAAGAGCGCTCGGCCCGGTCAGAGCGCGCTTTGATCGGGGGGCTGGCTCGATCGGCGACCAGGTCGAAACGAAGACCCCGCCCGGCTCATGATCATGGGGTCGGGCGGCCCAGAATGCTGGGTGCAACGGCACCATGATCACGCACCGGCCTCGCGCCTGCACCCAATGATGTCTGCGTTATGCCGGCCATCACCGGCATTACGCAAGCATGATCAAGGCAGCGCGGCGAGTGGTCAGTCCAGGGACCAGTCGACCGGTTCGACGCCCTGCTGTCGAAGCAGGTCGTTGGCCCGGCTGAACGGCTTCGAGCCGAAGAAGCCGCGATCGGCCGACATCGGACTCGGGTGGGCCGACTCGATGCACGGGGCGCCGCCGAGCAGCGGCTTGAGGTCGCGGGCGTCCCGGCCCCAGAGAATCGCCACCAGCGGGGTGCCGCGGGCGGCCAGCGCCCGGATCGCCTGGTCGGTGACCTGCTCCCAGCCCTTGCCGCGGTGCGACGCGGGCTTGCCCGGCATCACGGTCAACGACCGGTTGAGCAGCAGGATGCCACGCTGCGACCACGGCGACAGGTCACCGTTGGTGGGAGTGGCCGCACCCAGGTCGCTGGCCATCTCGCGGTAGATGTTCTGCAGGCTGCGCGGCACCGGCCGGACGTCCGGTGCGACGGAGAAGCTCAGCCCGACGGGGTGGCCGGGGGTCGGATACGGGTCCTGGCCGACGATCAGCACCCGTACGTCTTCGAAGGGTTGGCCGAACGCCCGCAGCACATTCGGCCCGGCCGGCAGATAGGTGCGCCCGGCGGCGATCTCGGCCCGCAGAAAGTCACCCATGGCGGCGATCTGGTCGGCCACCGGTTCCAGCGCGGTCGCCCAGCCGGGATCGATGCTGTCCGGGAGCGGCTTGCGGCCCTGCTCCGTCTCTGCTGTCACGCGAGCCTCCCGTCGGATGCGCGTTGTGGCGAGGTCGCCAGCGTAGCGACGTCACCTCGGCGCGCCGGGTGGCCCCCACGACAGGGCCGTCGCGACAGGGCCGCCACGGCAGGAGGGCAGCGGCCGTCAGCCGATCAGGCCGCGCTTGTACGCCTCACTCACCGCAGCGGCACGGTCCCGGACGCCGAGCTTGTCGTACACGTGCAGCAGGTGCGTCTTGATCGTCGCCTCGCTGATGAACAGCTTCGCGGCTGCCTGCTTGTTGGTGGCGCCGTCGGCGATCAGCGTGAGAACGTCCAACTCGCGCTGACTCAACGGCGTCTCAGCCGGCCGGCGCACCTGACCCATGAGCCGGCCGGCGACCGCCGGGGACAGCACCGACTCGCCCCGGTTCGCCGCCCGGACAGCGCGCAGCAGCTCCTCGCGGGGGGCGTCCTTGAGCAGGTACCCGGTGGCGCCGGCCTCGATCGCCGCCAGCACATCGCTGTCGGTGTCGTACGTCGTCAGCACCAGCACCCGTACGGCAGGAGCCTGCTCCGCGAGCGCGCCGATCGCCTCCACCCCACCCATCCGCGGCATCCGCAGATCCATCAGCACCACGTCGACCTCGGTGGTGGCGACCCGGGCCAGGGCCTCGGCGCCGTCTCCCGCCTCGCCGACCACCACGAAGTCGCAGTCGCCCTCGAGCACGCCACGCAGACCATCGCGCACCACCGGGTGGTCGTCGACCACGAGGACCCGGATCGGCGCATTCGCTGGACCAGTCACTGTCGCTCCACTGTTTCGCTTGCGCTATTGGGCTTCGACCGGGATCGCGGGGACGTTGGCGCTGACCGCCGTGCCCTCCCCGGGTGTGCTCTCAACCTCGAGGGTGCCGGCGACGCGTTGCACCCGCTGCCGCATCCCGGCCAGACCGTAGCCGGACACGGTGTCCGGCACCCTCGCATTCTCCGGCTGGAATCCGACCCCGTCGTCGCGCACGTCGAGCGTCACCACATCGTCCATATAGGACAGTGTTAGGCCGACCCGGCCGGCATTGGCGTGCTTGCCGACATTGGTGAGCGACTCCTGGCAGACCCGGAACAGCGCCAATTCGACATCGGCGATCATCGGGCGCGGGTCTCCGGTCGTCTCCACGGTCACCGCCACCCCGGTGCTGCTCGACCATTCCCGCGCCGCCTCGGCGATAGCCTCCGGCAGGCGTACCTGCTCCAGCTGGCGGGGCCGCAGCCCGGCCACCGAACGGCGCGCCTCGGTGAGGCTGTCCCGGGCCAACGCCCGGGCCGTGTCGACGTGCGACCGCCACTGCGGCTGCCGGGCGTCCCGGGCCTGATCGGCCGCCTCGAGCTGGGTGATGATGCCGGCCAGCCCCTGGGCCAACGTGTCGTGGATCTCGCGGGCCATCCGCTGTCGCTCGTCCAGCACGCCGGCTTCCCGGGCCTGCACCAGCAACTGGGCATGCAACCCGGCGTTCTCGTCCAGCGCCAATTCCAGCCGGCGGTTAGCCTCCTCCAGGTCGGCGATGACCTTCCGGTGCCGGCCGGCCTGCTCGGCGGCCGCCCACCCGAAGTGACCGAATGTGCTGGCCAGTGCCGCGATGATCACGAACAGGATGAGGTACGCGGCCCACGCCGAGCCGGTACGCGGAATGCCCGCGGTGTAGGACATTGCGACGATGGCGGCGTTGCCGATGATGCCGGCGAAACGCCATTTTCCCGGCAACATCAGCAGCGCGAACAGGTAGTTGCAGAACGCGAAGATGCCGAACCAGCCCGAGAACATCACCAGGACCGCGGTCAACCCCAGCAGGACCACGAACTGGACGACCGAGATCGCTCGGAACGGAGCACCGATCTCCTCCCGCTCGTCCGTCGGCGGGTTGATGAACCAGACCCATGCCGCCGTCACGACGGACAGGCCCACCGACCAGAGCAGGTGCGCATGGGTAATCCGGTTGTCGAACGCGGTGGCCAACAGTGAAATGGCCAGGAGCGGGTAGGGCAGCCATCCGTAGATGCGCTGCTCCCACCGCTCCCAGCCCTCCAGGCGCCGTTCGGGTGGCGTCATGTTCGGTCTGCTACTCCCAGCGGAAGAGCCGGGCGGCGATCGCACCGGCCACCAGAGTGAAGCCGACCAGCACCCCGATCTGCAAGAGACTCGGCCAGTGACCCGCGATCGTGTCCTGCAGCGCCTGCACTCCCGACCCCAACGGGGTGAAGTCGGTGATGCGCCGCAGCACGTGCGGCATCGAGGCCCGCGGCAGCCAGACACCGGCACAGAACATCATCGGGTAGTAGAGGATCATGCCGAGTCCGCGACCCATTCCCTCGGTCCGCGCGACGGCCGCCACCACCATGCCCAGCGACTGGGTGGCCAGGGTGGTGAGGATCAGGGCGATGAGAAAACCGACCGGCTGCTGCGGGATCTTGGTGCCGAAGACCACGACACCGACGGCGACCGACAACAGCATCACCACCAGAGCGAGCGGGAAATCGATGAGCACCCGGGCCAACAGCAGGTTGGCCGGCGGCACCGGGGTGGTCGACATCCGGCGCAGGACGCCCTTCTCCCGGTACGACGCGAGCGCACCGGGAAGCAGCATCAGGCACAGCGTCGCCAGTCCCAGCCCGATGACGATCGGCACGTAGAGGTCGATGACCCGCAACCCGCCGAGCTTCGCGTCGTGTTTGCGGAACGCGGGAATGCTGCCGAGGATTACCAGCAGCACGATCGGCATCGCGAGGCCGAAGAGCATGGCCGCCGGCTCGCGCAGGAACAGTTTCCATTCCATCCGGGTCAGTTTGATCAGCGAGTTTCGGTTTGCCGTCCGGCTGTTGACGTTCCGGCTCATTGTCTCGTCCATCGTGTGGGTCATTTTTATCTGCGCTTTCTAGTCGTTGGCCGGGTGGCCGGTCAGGGCGACGAAGGCGTCGTCGAGGTTGGTCTGCTCGACCCGGAGTTCCTCGGCCACAATGTGGTTGCGGGCCAGCAGCGAGACCACGGCCTGCACGACGTTGCTGTCCCCCGTGACGGCGAGACGGGATCCGTCGAGGCGGACCTCGCGCACCTCGGGCAGCGCGAGCAATTCGGCCTCGTCGACCGGACGGGACGGGCGGAAGGTGAGCCGGTTCTCGGAGTCCATTTTGGACACCAGTCCGGTCGGCGAGTCGAGGGCAACGACCCGGCCGGCGTCGATGACCGCGAGCCGGTCACACAGGCGCTGGGCCTCCTCCATGAAATGGGTGACCAGCACGACGGTCACTCCGGAGTCGCGAACACCTTCGATGAGCGACCAGGTGTCACGTCGGGCCTGCGGGTCGAGGCCGGTGGTGAGTTCGTCGAGAATGGCGATCTCGGGATTTCCGACCAGAGCGAGCGCGATCGACAGGCGCTGCTTCTGCCCGCCGGACAGTTTGCCGAACGGCACCGTGCGGTGTTCGACGAGCCCGAGCCGCTCCATGAGTTCCTCCCAGTCGGCCGGGCTCTCGTAGAAGGAGCTGTAGAGATCCAATGCCTCGGCGACCTGAATTCGGTTGGGCAATGCGCTTTCCTGCAACTGGATGCCGAACCGCTGGCGCAGCGCCCGACGGTCCTCGCCCGGATCCACCCCCAGCACCGACACCGAGCCGCCGTCCCGGCGGCGCAGTCCGGAAAGGCATTCCACCGTGGTGGTCTTGCCGGCGCCGTTCGGGCCCAGCAGGCCGAATATCTCGCCGCGCTCCACGGAGAACGAGACATCCTTGACGGCGACCTTGTCGCCGTACCGCTTGTGGAGGTCGGTGACCTCGATGACCGGCATGGCGCCGCTCCTTCTCGATAGTGGTTTCGCTGCTATCGAGAATGCTGGAGTGGTGCCGTTCGCCCCATCGGTCGGCCGGCTGGTTCTGGGCCTTGTCCGGCTGATCGGTCAGTAATCCAGGCGGCGGCCGGGCATCCACCGATCGGTTGATGCGGTCAGGCCAGCCCGGCGAGAGGCTGGGCCGGAGAACCGTACTGTTCCCAGGCGAATTCCGGTACGGCGTCGACAAGATGGCCGAGTATGACCGCCCGGTCGAGCAGGGTCTGCACCTCGTCCTCGGCGAGCACGGCGCTGCCGTCGACCGCCAGCAGTGGGCCCTGGATGTCGAAGTCGAACGGCTGCACCGACAGCAGCCAGTCGATGCCGCGCTGGCTGATCAGGTCGACCGCGTAGCGCTGGGACTCGGCACTGCTGTCGTCCGGGAGCACCGCATAGCGGTCGTTGAAGTCGTTGTCCTCGAACTGGACCGGCAGCCGACGGTGCAGACCGGGGGCCACGAGTGTCGCCATCTTCGCCTCCACCTCGAGTTTCGGCATGGCCACCGGCAGTTCCATTACCAGCACCAGGTTCGCCAGTTCGGTGCCCGCCTCGGTGCGCTCGTACCAGCAGATCGCGGTCGGATGGCCGCCGATGAGGCCGGACAGGACGTGCCGGCAGTGCCCCTGCGAGGTCCAGCGCCGACCGAGCGTCGGCGTCAGCGCGTCGCTGTGTTCCACATAGGACAGTCCGTACCGCTGGGCCAGCTCGGGCAGTTTCTCAATCTCGGTCGGCACGGCCGCGGTTTGTTTGCGGTTGACCCGCCGGTACACCGGGCCCAGCAGCAGCGCGATGCCGCCCCAGACCAGCACCGTCACCACGGCCGCAACCAGCACGGTCACGGAGCCCCAGCCGAAGGCGAGGGCGAGGATCAGGACGATCGGCGCAACCACGCACGCTATGCCGACAGCCGATACGAGCAACATGTTGGCCCAGCCGGTTCCGGCGGACTGCCACCGGGACTGTGGCGCTTTCGTCGGCTCAGTCATTTCTCGGTCACGGCATTCTCGGTAACGGCATCTTCGGCCCCGGCCAGCTGACCGCAGGCGCCGGCGATTTCCCGGCCTCGCGTGTCCCGGACCGTGGTGGCCACGCCGTGCCCGCGCAACCGGCGGACGAACTCCCGCTCCGCCGGCTTGGGGCTCGCGTCCCATTCGCTCCCCGGCGTCGGGTTGAGTGGGATCAGGTTGACGTGCACGAGCTGACCGGCGAGCAGCTCCCCCAGCAGGTCGGCCCGCCACGGCTGATCGTTCACGTCCCGGATCAGCGCGTACTCGATCGACACCCGCCGGCCGGTCGTCTCGGCGTAGCTCCACGCGGCATCGAGCACCTCGGTGACGTTCCACCGGTTGTTCACCGGCACCAGCGTGTTGCGCAGCTCGTCGTCCGGCGCGTGCAGCGACACCGCGAGCCGGACCCGCAGCCCCTCCGCGGTGAGGCGGTGGATCGCCGGGACCAGGCCAACGGTCGAGACGGTGATCGACCGCTGCGAAATCCCCAGCCCGTCCGGGGTCGGATCGGTGAGCCGGCGGACCGCCGAGAGCACCCGGTTGTAGTTGGCCAGCGGCTCGCCCATCCCCATGAAGACGACGTTGCTGACCCGCCTGTCCTCTGTGGACAACGTGCGGGCGCCGGAGACCACCTGCTCGACGATCTCGGCGGTGGAGAGGTTTCTGGTCAGTCCACTCTGACCGGTGGCGCAGAACGGGCAGGCCATCCCGCACCCGGCCTGGCTGGAGACGCACATCGTGACCCGGTCCGGATAGCGCATCAGGACGCTCTCCACGAGCGTGCCGTCCTGGGCCCGCCACAGCGTCTTTCGGGTCTCGCCGTTGTCGCAGGAGATCTCCCGGACCGGCTCCATCAGCCGCGGCAGCAGCGCCTTGCTGAGGTCGGCGCGGACCCCGGCGGGAATGTCGGTCATCTCGGCCGGATCGTCGACGAGCCGCCCGAAGTAGTGCGTCGAGAGTTGACGGGCGCGGTAACCGGGCTGCCCCAACTCCTCGACCGCCGTCTTGCGTTCGGCGGCGGTCAGGTCGGCAAGGTGCCGGGGCGGTTTGGCCCGGCGCGGCGCATCGAAGACGAGCGGAAGGGATGTCATGACCCGCCCAGTCTCGCATGGACGGACACTCGGCCGGACACACCGGTTTCCGCGTCTCGGCCGACCCGACACGGACCGTGTCGACCGGTTGATCACGGTCTGTCCTAGACAAGCCAACCGGCCCGGTCGAGCACCGCCCGGGCCACGTCGGCGGGCACTGGACCGTCGTTGCTGACGGTGAAGTCCTCGACCGCCGCGGCATCGAGGATTGCGGTCAGCTCGGCGGCGCGGGCGACGTGCCACAACCGGGAATCGTCGTCCTCGCGTTCGGTCACCCGCCGCTGCAATGTCGGCACCGGGGCGAGCAGCCGGCAGACGGTCAGCGGCGCCCCGCCAAGAGCGGCCCGGTGGGTCTCCCGTTCACCCGGCGACTCGATGACGCCGGCCAGGATCAGCCGCCGGGCCCCGGCGACCCGGTAGTTCTCCCCCAGGGCGCGCAGATTCCGCAGCGTCAGGGCGGTGCAGAACGGGTCGTCGGGCGGCGACGGCCAGAACTCGCGGATCGCGTCGAGGTCGATAACCGCGCGGGCGATCCCGCGCGCGGCGAGCAGGTCGCCGGCGGCCCGGGCGATCGTGGTCTTCCCGGCCCCGACCGCTCCGGTGACCAGCAGCACGGACAGGTCTTCGGACACGAGCCGGAAGGCTACCGGTCAGTCCCGCCGCAGCGCCGCCGATATTGCCGCCGTGGCCAGGCAGATCCCGGCGCCGACCAGCGCCGCCGTGTGCAGTCCGGCGACGAAGCCGGCCGCGGTCGCCGGTCCGGCGATCGCGGCGGCGGCCGGTACGCCGATGGCGTTGCCGGCCTGCCGGGCGCTGTTGTTCACCGCGCTGGCCAGGCCGGAGCGCTCCCGCGGCACCGACCCGATCGCGCCGGCCACCAACGCCGGCGTGAGCAGGCCGAGCCCCAGACCCCAGAGGCAGAGCACCGGCAGCAGCGAGACGTACGCGGAGTCGGCGTGCACGGTCACGTACAAGCCGATTCCGACTGCCGTGGCGAGGAATCCGGCGATGACGAACGGGCGCGAACCGTACCGGTGCACCAGCCGACTCACCGGCGGCGGCACCAGTACGAGCAGTGCGAACGCCGGGAGCGCGGCCAGCCCGGCGGCGAACGGGGTGCGGTGCTGGACGGTCTGCAGGAAGAGCGTCTGCAGAAACAGCATGCCCTGCGCCGTCGTGTTCATCACCAGCGCGCCGGCGTTGTTGACGACGAAACCGCGGTGCCGGAAGAGATCCGGCGGCAGCATCGGGTGTGCGGCCCGACGCTCCACGACGATGAAGGCGATCACGACGAGTACGGCGACCAC
This sequence comes from Mycobacteriales bacterium, assembly GCA_036267955.1. Taxonomy (GTDB): domain Bacteria; phylum Actinomycetota; class Actinomycetes; order Mycobacteriales; family QHCD01; genus DATAVB01. Next base: position 49,234 of record DATAVB010000049.1, read on the forward strand.
GGCCGCCGGCACGCTGCGATCGGCGGCGGCGTAGGCGATCAGGCCGAGAAAGAGCGCGGCCAGAATGCCGCCCGGCAGGTCGAGTCGCTGATCCCGGTCACCGCCGTCGGCGGCGACGACCCTGGGTACGGCGACCAGCGCCGCAGCGACCAGTGGGATATTCAGCCAGAAGACGGCCCGCCAACTCGTCGCGTCCACCAGCGCACCGCCCAGGAGCGGACCGGCCGGCAGCGCCATCCCGCCGACCGCGGCCCAGACGCCGATCGCCTTGGCCCGAGCGGCATTGTCGGGGTAGGCCCGCGAGATCAGTGCCAGCGTCCCGGGCAGTAGAAACGCGGCTCCGACACCCTGCACCACGCGGGCGAGGATGAGTACGACAGTGGTCGGAGCGACCGCGCAGCCGAGCGAGCCGACGCCGAAGATGCCGAGACCGGTCAGCACCACACGGCGGTGCCCGATGCGGTCGCCGGTGGTCCCGCTGGCCAGCAGCAGAGCGGCGAACGGGACCGCGTACCCGGCGATGACCCACGGCAGCGCGGTCGGGCCGGCCGACAGGTCGCTGCGCAGGGCCGGCAGTGCCACGTTGAGCGCGCTGACGTCCAGCAGCACGAGGAAGTACCCGATGCACATCGTGATCAGGACGGCGGTGGGACGTCGTGCAATGACCGAATGTGTCACTCCGGCTCGACTCCTCAGCGATTTATCGGAACTCCGGCCCACGCTAGGTCGCGATCCCTTCGCCCCCGGACGAAACGTGGTCGACGTACCGTGCCGGTATGGACACGGACGTAGACCTCGCCGCCGTCGCCAGCCTGATCGGCGATCCGACCCGCGCCCGGGTGTTGAGCACGCTGGGCGACGGCCGGGCGCTGCCGGCAAGCGTCCTGGCGGCCGAAGCCGGGGTGGCCGCGTCGACGGCCAGCGCGCACCTGGCTCGCCTGGTCGAGGCTGGACTGCTGACGGTGCGCTCGCAGGGCCGGCACCGGTACTACCAACTGTCCGGCCCCGACGTCGGGGAAGCCCTGGAGGCGCTGGCGAAACTCGCCCCGCCGGCCCCGATCCGGTCGCTCAAGGAGGGCACCAAGGCGCACGCGGTACGCAAGGCCCGGACCTGCTACGACCACCTGGCCGGCCGGCTGGGGGTGGCAGTCATGGGCGGCCTGATCGCCCGCGGCGCCATCGTCGGCCACGACGGCACGCACCTCGCCGCCGGGGCCACGGCCGACCGGTTGTCCGCGCCAGGCTGGGATGTGGACTACGCCCTCGGCGAGGGCGCCGGGGTCGTCTTCGGCGACCTCGGCGTCGATCTGCGGGCGTTGATCGATTCGCCGCGCCGCCGGCCGCTGTTGCGCTACTGCGTCGACTGGAGCGAGCAGAGCCACCATCTCGCCGGCGCGCTCGGCGCTGCCGTACTCGAGGCCTGCACCGACGCGGGTTGGGTACGCCGGGCCCGAGCGTCGCGGGCCGTGCACGTCAGCGCGGACGGCGCGAAGGCGCTCTCCAACCGGCTCGGCGTCGAGATAGCCGCCTGACCCCTAGGTGGCGGGGATGGCCACGTTGATCGAGCGGATCGTGACCGACCGGATCAGTCCGGCGTGGGCGTACGGATCGGCGTCGATCATCGCGCGGGCCGCGGCGGCCGACTCGGCTCGTACCACCAACCACCCGCCGTCGACCGGTTCGGCGAGCGCGCCGGCCAGCAGCAGCCGGCCCTCCTCAGTGAGTCCGCGCAGAAACTCCAGGTGCGCTTCCCGATGCGGCACGCGCCGCTCTTCCATCTCCGGTACGTAGCCGTAACTCACCGCGAACGTCTCAGCCATGATCGATATCGTACGGTGACGGGCATGGATCATCAGCTTGAGAAGGCATTGCGTCCGCTTCCAGCCACCTATCACCGACTGCTCGACAAGGTGCTGGCGACCGTCGAACCCGACGACCGGATCCGCGCGCTCTGGCTGTCCGGCTCGCTGGCCCGCGGCGTGGCTGACGCCGGCTCAGACCTCGACCTGCTGATCGCGGTACGCGACGACGCGCTGCCGGAATTCGTGGACGGCTGGCAGGAATGGCTGGCCACCATCACCCCGACAATTGTGGCCCGACCGCTGCCGCACGCACCCGGTTCGTTCTATTCGACCACTGTGGACTGTGCGCGGCTGGATGTCGTCATCGAATCGGTGCGCGATCTGGCCGGGTCGGCGCACCGTACCCGGCTGGTGGTACTGGACCGTGACGGCCTGGATTCGACTGTGCCGCAGCCGAAACCGCCGGCCCAGCCGGATCCGGAGCGAATGGATTTCCTGGTCGAGGAATACTTCCGGCAGCTGGCGATATTTCCAGCCGCGGTGGTGGCGCGTGAGGATTGGCTGTTGGGAATCGAGGGCGTACACAATGCCCGGCTGATGCTGTATCAGCTTTTCGTCGAGGCCAATCAACCGCTGCCGGCAATGGGTGTCAAACAATGGACGTCAAAACTCACCGCCGCACAGCGGGACGTGCTGCAGGGGCTGCCGGCGGTCGCGCCAACCCGTGATTCGGTGATCGCGGCGATGCACGCAACCGTCGAGGCCTTCGCCCATGCGGGTCGGGAGGCACTGGTCGCCGCGGGCCGGACCTGGCCGGCGGAGCTGGCGGACGCGGTCGATGCCGGGCTCCGCAACACGTTCGCTAGTGGACCGGAATGAACGCGGTGAGCAGCAGGTAGGCGACGACCGCGCCGGGCAGCATCGAATCCAGCCGGTCCATCACGCCACCGTGCCCGGGCAGCAGGGTGCCCATGTCCTTGACGCCGAGATCCCGTTTCAGCAGGGATTCGCCGAGGTCGCCCAGCGTCGCGGTAGCCGCCAACGCGGCACCGAAAATCGCGCCCTGCCAGGCGGCGTGGTCGAGCATCAGGGTGAAGAAGGCGACGCCGGCACCCGTACAGAAGACGACCGATCCGGCGAAGCCCTCCCAGGATTTCGCCGGGCTGATCCGCGGCGCCATCGGGTGTTTGCCGAGAAAAACGCCGGTGGCGTAACCGCCGACGTCACTGCAGGCCACGGTGGCGATGAAGGCGACAACCCGGCGCGGACCGTCGTCCGGGACGGTGAGCAGTACGGCGAATCCGGCCAGGAACGGCACGTAGAGCGCCACGAACAGGCCGGTCGAGACATCGCGCAGATAACCGTCCGGACCGTCCGCGAGCCGCCAGACCGCCACGGCCAGGCAGGTCAACAGGAAGGTGACGGCGAGCGCCTCGCTGCCCTTGAACCAGGCGACCGCCTCGATCGCGAGCCCACCGACGATCAGCGGAACCACCGGCGGGTGCGCCCCGGACTGCCGGATCGAGGTAGCCAATTCCCACACCGCCAGCGAGACGGTGATCGCCAGTACGACGACGAAACCGGCGCGGTAGAGGAACAGCGACGCCACGATGATGCCGCCGAGCCCGACGCCCACACCGATCGCGGCCGGCAGGTTACGGCCGGCCCGGCTCGCTTTGGGCGGTTGGGGGGTCACGGGCTGCTGCGCGCGGTGGGTGGCGGTCATAGGGGTGGGCTCAGACTTCGAGCAGTTCTGCTTCCTTGTGCTTGAGCAGCTCGTCGATGCTCGCCACGTACTTCGCGGTGGTCTCGTCCAGCTCGCGCTCGGCCCGGTGCACGTCGTCCTCGCCGGCGTCGCCGTCCTTCTGCAGCTTGTCCAGCGCGTCCTTCGCGTGCCGACGGATGTTGCGTACCGACACCTTGGCGTCCTCGCCCTTGGTCCGGGCCACCTTCACCAACTCGCGGCGCCGTTCCTCGGTGAGCTGCGGCAACGCGATCCGGATGATCGATCCGTCGTTCGACGGGTTCACACCGAGATCGCTGTCCCGGATAGCACGCTCGATCGCGCCGAGCTGGCTCGGGTCGAACGGCTTCACGACGGCCATCCGCGCCTCGGGCGTGGTGATGGTCGCCAGCTGCGGCACGGGCGTAGGCACGCCGTAGTACTCGACGTTGATCCGGCCGAACATCTGCGGGTTGGCGCGGCCGGTGCGGATCGAACCGAAGTCGTCCTTGGCGACGGAGACAGCCTTCTCCATCCGCTCCTCGGCATCGAACATGGTTTCATCGATCACGGTGCGCCTCCTGGGTGCGAAGCTGTTATGAGCCGGCGGAACTGACGAGAGTCCCGATCTTCTCACCTGCGACGGCACGCGCGATGTTGCCCTCTGTCATCAGATCGAAGACGACCATCGGCATTCCGTTGTCCATGCACAGGCTGAACGCGGTCGCGTCGGCGACCTTCAGCTCACGGGCCAGCACCTCCTGGTAGGAGAGCTGATCGAACTTGCGCGCATCCGGATTGTGCGCCGGATCGGCGTCGTAGACACCGTCCACGCCGCTCTTGCCCATCAGCACGACCTGGCAGCCGATCTCCAGCGCGCGTTGCGCCGCGCAGGTGTCGGTGGAGAAGTACGGCGCCCCGAGCCCGGCGCCGAAGATGACCACCCGACCCTTCTCCAGATGCCGCTCGGCGCGGCGCGGAATGTAGGGCTCGGCCACCTGACCCATCGTGATGGCCGTCTGCACCCGCGTCTCGATGCCCTGCTTCTCCAGAAAGTCCTGCAGGGCAAGGCAATTCATCACGGTGCCCAGCATGCCCATGTAGTCGGCGAGCCCGCGGTCCATGCCGCGTTCGTGCAATTCGGCGCCGCGGAAGTAGTTGCCGCCGCCGACCACGATCGCGATCTGCACACCCGTACGCACCACATCGGCGATCTGGGCGGCGATGCGGGCCACGACGTCGGGATCGACCCCGAGCCCGGTGCCGCCGGACAACGCCTCACCGGAGGTCTTGAGCAGAACGCGGGACCAGGTAACCGGCAACTGAGTCATCGATGGGCCTCTTCTCGTCGCGTCAGTTTCCCGGCTACCAAAACGCACGCCGGGTTGATCATGCAGAAAAGGCTATCCCGGACGGCGTGTCGCGGACCCTTTCTGCATGATCACCAACCGACGTTGTCGGTCAGGCCTGGCCGACGCGATAACGCTCGAAGCGGCGAACCGAGACACCGGCCTCGGCCAGCACCGCGCCGACCGTCTTCTTGGCCTCGCGGACGAACGGCTGGTCGACGAGCGCGACCTCCTTGACGAAACCGTTCACCCGACCCTCGATGATCCGGGGGAGCGCCTGCTCCGGCTTGCCCTCTTCGCGGGCGGTTTCCTCGGCGATGCGGCGCTCGTTGGCCAGCGTCTCCTCGGGGATTTCGTCCCGGCTGACGTAGCGCGGCATCATCGCGGCGATGTGCTGCGCCACATCCTTTGCCACGCCGGCGTTCTCCGCGTCGAGCTCGATAAGTACGCCCACGGTCGGCGGCAGGTCGGGACTGCTCTTGTGCAGGTACGTCGCGACGAACCCGGGAGTGCCGGACGCGCTGTTGTCCGCGGCGAACCGGGCGAACCGGCTGACCTCGATCTTCTCGCCCAGCGTGGCGTTGGCCTGGTCGAGCAGCTCCTTGACCGTCGCGCCGTTGTGACCGGCGGCCAGCAGCGCCGCCGAGTCGGCCGGCTTCTCGATCTCGATGATGCCGGCGACAGTGGCGGCCAGCTCCTGGAAACCATCCGTCTTGGCGACGAAGTCGGTCTCACAGTTGAGCTCGAGCATGACGCCCGTGCCGGTGGCACTGTCGACGACCGCGGTCACGAGGCCGTTGGACGCGTCGCGGCTCTCCCGCTTGCCGACGCCCTTCTGACCCTTGATCCGCAGGACCTCGATGGCCTTCTCGATGTCGCCGTCGGCTTCGGTGAGGGCGTTCTTGCAGTCCATCATGCCCGCGCCGGTGGTTTCGCGGAGCTTCTTCACGTCCGCTGCGGTGTAGTTCGCCATCTCGTCTCTCGTCTCGAAGAACTTGCTGTGTAGTGAATTGCGTGTACGTGGTGGTGAAACCCACCGGGCGCCGGCCGCCCGTCAATGCGGCGACCGGCACCCGGTGGGCTGACCCGAGCTCAGCTTGCTGTGGTGGCGTCCTGCGGGGTGTTCTCGGCCACCGGCGCCTCGGCCGGAACGACAGCGTCGGCGGGAACGGTTGCCGGCGCCTCCGCCGGGACCGTCGCGGGTGCGGTCACGTCTGCACCGACCGGCGCGGCCGCACCGTCAGCGCCCTCGCGGACCAGCAGGTTGCGCTCCCATTCCGGCATCGGCTCGTCCGAACCGACGGCCGTGGTGGGCTCCGGCTTGTCGTCGCCGTCCGCGGCCTGGTCGTTCGCGCCGGCCCGGGCGATGAGCCCGTCGGCGACCGCGTCCGCGATGACCCGGGTCAGCAGCGCGGCGCTGCGGATCGCGTCGTCGTTGCCGGGGATCTTGTAGTCGACCTCGTCGGGATCGCAGTTGGTGTCGAGGATCGCGACGACCGGGATACCCAGCTTGCGCGCCTCGCCGACGGCGATGTGCTCCTTCTTGGTGTCGACGATCCAGACGGCGCTCGGCACCTTCTGCATGTCGCGGATGCCGCCCAGCGTCCGCTGCAGCTTCTGCCGCTCGCGGGCCAGGATCAGCGACTCCTTCTTGGTGCGGACCTGGTCGCCGCCGGTCTGCTCGATCGACTCCAGCTCCTTCAACCGCTGCAACCTCTTGTGCACGGTCTGGAAGTTGGTGAGCATGCCGCCCAGCCAACGCTGGTTGACGTACGGCATTCCGACCCGCTGGGCCTGCTCGGCGACGGCTTCCTGCGCCTGCTTCTTCGTGCCGACGAAGAGAACCGTGCCGCCGTGGGCGACCGTCTCCTTGACGAACTCGAAGGCGCTGTCGATGTAGGACAGCGTCTGCTGCAGGTCGATGATGTAGATGCCGTTGCGGTCGGTGAAGATGAATCGCTTCATCTTCGGGTTCCACCGGCGCGTCTGGTGTCCGAAGTGGACACCCGCGTCCAGCAGGTTTCGCATGGTGACGACGGCCATCGGGCTCGTCCTCTCTTACTCGCGCACGGGGGCCGCGCGCTCCTCGGTTGTCGCGACGCGCCGGGTGGCGCTCGCCCTGGTGCCCGGTTACGGATGGCCGGCGAACCCGAGATTCGGGACCGAGGTGGCCATCGCGTCGCCATCCACTGGGATGGTGAAAGGGCACGCGAAGTCGACCCGCTCGCACGGGCCGCGCGACCAGTGTACGACGTCCGCGGGGTGGCCGCTTACCACGCTCCCCCGGCCGTATTGGTCAGCTGTGCGACCGCATCACGGCGGCCATCCGGTCGCCGAATCCGTCCGCCTTCCCGAACCAGATCGCAAGCTCGTCCGCGCCGGCGTCCCGCCATTCGGCGAGCTCGGCGGCCGGGTCCGCGGGCAGCTCCGGCCAGCCGATCCGGGCCCCGAACACGACTGGTCGCTCGGCCTGCCCGCGGAGCGTCCCGACCCTGGCCCGGAACTCGGCTGGGGTGACGCCGACCGCCTGCCAGGCATCGCCCAGCCGAGCCACCCGACGCAGCGCTACGTCGCTCATCCCGCCGACCATGATCGGGATCGGCCCGGTCGGCACCGGCTGAAACACCCCGGTCTGGAACCCGTACTGGTCGTTCTCGAACGGTCCGTGGCCGACCTCGAAGAGATGACGCAGCAGTCGGATCGCGTCATCGGTGCGGGCACCACGGCCGGCGAACCGCGACCCGACACTCTCGAACTCCTGCTCCTGCCAGCCGGCGCCGATCCCCAGCACCACCCGACCGGGTGCGAGCCGTTCGAGGGTGGCGACCTGCTTGGCGACGACGAACGGGCTGCGCATCGGCAGCACCAGGACAGACGTGCCGAGTCGCATCCGGTCGGTGACAGCGGCGATCGCGCCGAGCGTGACCAGCGGTTCGTACACGCCACCGAACACCTCCCCGTACTCGCCCGGAGGAAGCAGGTGGTCCGGCAGCCACGCGGTCTGGTAACCCAACCCTTCGGCCTCGCGGGCCAGCCCGAGGATCCGGTCCGGGGCCACGTCGGGCGATTCGTCGGGCAGGACGACCTGCAGGTGCATCGAGGCTCCTCGTTCTCTGACTGTCGTTTGTGTGCGGGACAACGCGTCGACGGCGTCGGACATGCCGCATAGCGCGTCGACACCGCGTTGTCACCTCGTCGTCCACAGCCACGCGCCCTGTCCACAGATCGTCCCGGAGCCGCCCGGCCGGCCGGGCGTCGCGCGATGGTTGCGCCATGCGGTCCGTCTCTGAGCAGTCGCCCCGGCGCGGCATGTGGATTGTCCTGATCGGTGTCTGTTGGCTGCTCTTCTCGGTCGCCGGGACGAGCGGAGCGCGGGTGCCCTCGCCCGCGTCGCTGGGCCCGCTTCCGGCGTGGCGCTGGCCGTTGGACGGGACGCCGCAGGTCACCCGCCGCTTCGATCCACCGGACACGCCGTACGGGTCCGGGCATCGGGGCGTCGACCTGGCCGGTCGACCGGGTGCGGTCGTGCGGGCCGCCGGGGCCGGTCGGGTCGGGTACGCGGGAGTGCTGGCCGGGCGCGGGGTGGTCACGGTGTTGCATGCCGGCGGATTGAAGACGACCTACGAGCCGGTACGGGCGTCGGTCCATGCCGGCGCCGTGGTCGCCATCGGTGCGGTGCTGGGTCGGCTGGAGCTCGGTCATCCCGGCTGTCCGGTGGCGGCGTGCCTGCACTGGGGGCTGCTGCGCGGCGCCACCTATCTCGACCCGCTGTCCCTGGTCGGGGCAGGACGGGTGCGGCTGCTGCCGCTGAGGGACGCCGCGCCGAGCGTCCGGGCAGGTGCCGCAGTGCGCACCGACGTGGCGATATGGATCCGCCCGGGCGTCCCCGGTAGGCGTCTCGGCCCGCGAGCCGGCTCAGGCCCGTGGATGAGCCTGCTGGTAGACCGATCGCAGCCGCTCCACCGACACGTGGGTATAGATCTGCGTCGTAGCCAGACTCGCGTGCCCGAGCAGTTCCTGCACGGTCCGCAGGTCCGCGCCGCCTTCGAGGAGATGAGTGGCGGCGGTGTGTCGCAGGCCGTGCGGACCGAAATCCGGGGCGCCGTCGACCTGGGCGAGGGTGTCGTGCACGAGACGCCGCACGGCACGCGGGTCCATCCGGCGGCCGCGCTGGCCGAGAAACAGGGCCGCACCGCCTGGCCGCATCGCAGCTCCTCCTGACCAGGCCCCGGCTCC
>DATAVB010000050.1:0-5579 GCA_036267955.1 Mycobacteriales bacterium
TTCGGCCAGCCACGATGCGGGTTATCGATCCTTCTTGTTATTGGTTCGGACGGTCGCGTGGACGAGCGCGATGAATGCGCGCGCGGCCGCGGACAGCGGACGTGCCGTCGGGGTCACCAGGGCGACCGAGAACTTCGGGAATGGGCGGGTGTGCCGCAGGATGAGCTCGTGCCCCTGCGGCAGGGTGGAAGGGCTGATGAAGGCGAACCCGAACCCGGCGCGGACAAGTTCGGCAACCGTGGGGATATCGCCAACCTCGACCTGGATCTGGCGATGGAGGCCGGCGTCGGCGAACAGGCGCTCGACGCTCGTCCTGGTGCCCCAGCCGGGCGGGTAGTCGACGAAGCGCTCGCCGTCGAGCTCGGCCAGGGCGATCCGCCGGCGGCGGGCCAGCGGATGATCGGGCGGGCAGGCAAGCAGCATCTCCTCGGCCGCGATCGAATGGATGTCCAGGTCCTTGGGCAGCTCGGCCGGCGGGCTCGCGAACGCGAGATCGAGTCGTCCCTCCGAGACAGCCTGGGCCAGCTCAGCCGATCCCCCCTCAGCCGGGCTGGGGACGAGGAGCACCTCGGGATTTTCGTGGTGGTACGTCGTGAGCAGGCCGGCCAGGTCGATCAGGACCAGTGAGTGCATGATGCCCACGCGTACGGTGCCCCGGACCCCACCGCGCACCGCCGCCACCGCGTCGCGAGCGGCCTCGGCGGCGGCCAGCGTTCGGCGAGCCTCGGCGACCAGCGCCGCACCAGCGTCCGTCAGCTCAACGCTGTGCGTGGTGCGATCGAACAGTTGCGCGCCGAGCTCGCGCTCCAGCGTCTTCACCGAGACCGACAGCGCCGACTGGACGATGTGGATGCGGGCGGCGGCCCGGGTAAAGCTCCGTTCCTCGGCTACTGCGAGGAAGTGCTCCAAATGCCGAAGTTCCATCTGCATTCCGCTCCCGACAGTCATGCACAGCAGAGATGACAGCTATGCAATCTCTTCGTTGGACAGCATAACCATTCCGGCACAGGGTGGAGACATCGATCAATTGGGGAGTCTCTTTGTGACTATATCCGCGGTCCGTACATCGCCGTCAGCTCCGGCTGCGTCGCAACGGCACCACTCATTCGGGTTCTGGGCCGCGGCGGCCGCCCTGCTGGTGAATATGGCCTTCTCGGCAGTTCCGACACCGCTGTATGTCCTTTACCAACGTCGCGACCATTTCTCCACGATCATGATCACGATCGTTTACGCCGTCTACGCGGTCGGTGTCATCGGCAGCCTCTTCCTCGGCGGGCACGTATCGGACTGGATTGGGCGGAAGCGGGTGTTCGTGCCGGCGCTACTGGCCAACGTCGTCGCCGCAGGGATCTTCGTCATCGCGCCCAGCCTTCCCGGTCTGCTCGTGGCGCGGGTCGTCTCCGGCATCTCGGTCGGGCTGACGACGGCAACCGCGACCGCGTACCTGTCCGAGTTGCATCTGCGTACCGCTGCCAGGGCGCGTGGCGGCCGCCGCGGTCAGCTCGTCGCCACGGCGGCCAATCTCGGCGGCATCGGGGTCGGGCCGCTGGTCGCCGGGCTGCTCGCTCAGTACGCGCCGGCACCGCTGCGCCTGCCGTACTACGTCTTCGGCGTGGCGCTGCTCGTCCTCGCCGTGCTGGTCGCGATCTCACCCGAGACCACCACCCGACCGGAGCCGTTTCCGGCCTGGCGGCCACAGCGGGTCGCCGTGCCGCCCGAGGCCCGGAACACCTTTCTGGCCGCCACGGCCGCGGGAGTGGGCGCCTTCGCCGTGTACGGAGTGTTCAACTCGCTGGCCCCGAGCTTCCTCGCCACGACGCTGCACGAGTCATCGCACGCAATTGCCGGTGCGGTCGCATTCGCCGCCTTCGCCTCCGGCGCCCTCGGCCAGCTCGCCGCAAGCCGACTCGCCATGCGCGACACATTGCGGCTCGGCACCTCAATTCTGATCCCCGGCCTCGCACTGCTCGTGGTCGGAATGTGGCTACCGAGCCTGGCTGTGTTCGTGATCGGCGGCGTCGTCACCGGAGCCGGCGCCGGACTGGTCTTTCGCGGCGCGCTGGCCGGCGCCACCTCAACCGCGCCGCCGCAGGCCCGCGCCGAGGTGTTGGCCGGTTTCTTCCTCGGCGCCTACCTCGGCCTGTCCGTACCGGTCGTCGGCCTCGGTGTCGCCACGCAATGGGTGGCACCGCGCGAGGCAATGATCGCGTTCGTCGCGATCGTCTCCATCGCGGTTGTCGCCAGTGTGCGAGCGGTCCTCCACCACACCAGCACAGGGAGCGGTCATGCAATCCACTGAACCCTCGATACCTAATAGGGCCGAAACAACGCCGGCAGCGTCGGCATCGATTCGCCGCCACGTGCTCCTGGGCGCCGCGATCACTGCCCTGGGAGGATTGCTGTTCGGCTATGACACCGGCGTCATCTCCGGGGCGCTGCTGTTCATCGGCAAGGACTTCCACGGCCTCACGTCATTCGACAAGGAATTGCTCACCAGCATCCTGCTCATCGGTGCGTTGATCGGCGCTCTGGCCGCCGGTCGGATCGCGGACCGGGTCGGGCGCCGGCCCACGGTGCTCGGCACCGCCGCGCTCTTTGTGGCCGGGGTGATGCTGGCGGCCTTCTCTCCCGACTACGGTGTGCTCATCGCGGCCCGGGTCATCATCGGCATGGCCGTCGGCTCGGCCTCCATGGTTGTGCCGCTCTACATCGGCGAGATCGTCCCGGCCCGGATTCGCGGCGCCCTGGTCAGTTTCAATCAACTGGCCATTACCTCCGGCATCCTCGCTTCCTACCTCGTGGACTACGGACTGTCCTCTTCCCAGAACTGGCGGTTGATGTTCGCATTGGCCGCGATTCCGGCGGTCCTGATGTTCACCGGCATGCTTTTCCAGCGCGAGAGCCCGCATTGGCTCATCACCCAGGGCCGCGAGGACGAAGCCCGCGCGGTGTTGCTCCGCGTCCGCGATCACGCCGACATCGAGTCCGAGATCGCCGAGGTGCGTGAACTTTCGGCCCAGCACACCAGCTTGCGCGCGGTCTTCCGCCCGGGCGTGCGCAAGGTCCTCACGATCGGTGTCGTGCTGGCCGTGTTCCAGCAGATCACCGGTATCAACACGATCATCTATTACGCCCCCACGCTGCTGTCGTCCGCCGGTCTGGGCAGCTCGGCGGCGCTGCTGGCCAACGTCGTCAACGGCGCCGTGAACGTCCTCATGACGATCATCGCGATCCGGTTGCTGGATCGAGTAGGCCGCCGCCCGCTACTGCTGGGCGGCACCGCCGGCATGGCCGTCGCGATGATCGTGGTCGCCCTTACCTTCGCGATCGGCGGCAGCCAGTTGCACGGCGATGTCGCCTACATCGCGATAGTCGGGCTGCTCGTCTATACCGGATCCTTTGCCATCGGACTAGGGCCGGTGTTCTGGCTACTGATCAGCGAGATCTACCCGGTCAAGATCCGCGGTCAGGCCATGAGCGTGGCCACCATGGCCAACTGGGGCGCGAACTTCGTCGTGACCATCTCCTTCCTCACCCTGTTGAGCGCCATCGGCAACGCCGGAACGTTCTTTCTCTTCGCCGGACTGTCGATCGCCGCACTGACCTACTTCCAGCGCAGGATTCCCGAGACCAAAAACCGCAGCCTGCAAGACATCGAACGCAACCTCGACCTTCCGGCCCGCCGACACCTGGCCCCGGCCGGGCGGACCGGCACGGCCGGCGCGCCCGCCAGTGGGTTCGCGCCGGTCCACCACAAGCGGGCGTCATGACCCGCACGCGACCCGATCCACTCCCGACCCACTCCGTGGCGCATCGTCGATCGGGGTGGCAGCGGCTGAGCGCGGATCCCGCCCATGGACCGCTGCCCGTACTGCTGATCGGCCTCACGGCCCTGACCGGCATCGTGGACGCGGTGAGCATCCTCGCCCTGGGGCGGGTGTTCGTCGCCAACATGACCGGCAACGTGGTCTTCGCGGGATTCGCGCTGGCCGGCGCGCCCGGGTTCGCTCTCGCTGCCTCGCTCGCCGCTCTGGCCGGCTTCATCGCCGGTGCCGGGGCCGGCGGGCGGCTTATCCGCCGACTGGGTGAGGACCGGGCCCGGCTCCTCGCCTGCGGGTCGGGCCTTCAGCTCATCCTGGTGGCCGCTGCGCTCGTGCTGACCGTTACCTCGGGTTCGACCCTCTCCCCCGACAACCGGGACATTGTCGCCGCGGTGCTGGCCGTCGGCACCGGCATGCAGAACGCCATCGTCCGGCGCCTGGCTGTGCCGGACATGACCACCACCGTGCTCACGATGACGCTCACCGGCATCGCCGCCGATATCCGCGCCGGAAAACCGAGCGCGGCATTCGCCCGGCGTCTGCTCTCCGTCGCGACGATGCTCGCCGGCGCTGTCGGCGGAGCCGAACTCGTCCTGCGTGTCGGAGTGGCGGCCGGGCTGGGCCTCGCCACCGCCGTACTGGCTGTTGTCAGCGCCGCCGCAGCCCGCACCTGCCACACCCCCGGCGCGTGGCGGTCGAGTACACAGACCGTTACCACACAGAAAGCAGGCACCAATCAGAAAGCAGGACGACCATGAACGTCACGATTCTCGGCTCCGGAAACATGGGTTCGGCAATGGCCGCACGATTGCTGGACACCGGCCATCAGGTCACGATCTGGGACCGCAATCCCGAACGCGCCCAGCGTCTCGCCGATCTCGGCGCAACGGCTGAACCCCACCTGCCGTCCGCCGTCTCCGCCGCGTCAGTAGTCATCACGATGGTGACCAACGGGGAAGCCGTCCACGCCATCGCGGCGCAAATGCTGCCCGCGATGCGCCCTGACGCGGTTTGGGTTCAGGCATCTACCGTCGGTGCGGACTGGGCCGACCGGCTGCGGACCCTGGCCGACACGCACGGGCGAACGATGCTCGACGCGCCGGTATCCGGCAGTACGGGCCCAGCCGGCAAGGGAACCCTGAGCTGGCTCGTCGCGGGCCCGGACACCGCGGTCGACGCCGCGCGACCGGTATTGAATGCGCTGGGGGAACGGATCCTCGTCGTCGGCACCGGGCAGGAAGCCAGCCGGCTCAAGCTCGTCGTCAACACCTGGATGACCGCGGCGACCGTCGCCATGGCCGACGTCCTCACCGCCTGCGACCGGATCGGCATTCCCCGCTCGGCGCTGCTCCAGGTCATCGGCAGCGGACCGCTCGCCATGCCGTACGCCCTACAGAAAGCCCAACTCATGATCGACCGCGAATACGCGGCCGGTTTCCCGGTTGAGCTGGCACTCAAGGACATCCGGCTCGCAGAACAGGCCGAAGGCTCTGCGCCACCGCTGGTGCGAGCCGTTGCAGATAGATTGCAACATGCCGTCGATGCCGGCCACGCCCGCGACGATGTGGCTGCGGTCGCGGCCACCGACTGACCGCCGAAACGCGTCAGCCGGCAGCTAACCGCCGACCGCTCCACGCTTGACTGCTCAGGCGGCAACGGAAATGCGCGAGCTGCCAGTGCGGTCGGACTGCTAAGGTCGCGCGCCGTGACGGAGGAAAATCCGCAGTTCGCCCGGGTCACCCGGTTGGTTCCGGCCCG
>DATAVB010000051.1:0-2164 GCA_036267955.1 Mycobacteriales bacterium
GAACCGGTCGCGGGCAGCGCACTGGAAACCCGGCTCGTCGCCGCCGGCTGACCGCTCAACCCACCCGGCCGGCCGCCGCCTGCTCGGCGAGCTGGGCGAAGGCCCGGACCGCCGCCGTCTCGCGCTCGGCGACCCAGACCACACCGCGAGTGGATGCCCGACCCGGACGGCGAGAGCGCGTTGCTCGCGGGCGAGCACCGGGCCGATCGTCAGGTCGTCCTGGTGCAGCGGGAGCCAGTGCGCCACGACGTCGAGCTCGCCCCGGCGCAGCCGGTTCAGCGCCTCACCGGGGAACGCCTCGTAGACGGTGGCCCGGCAGGCCGGGTGAGCGGCGGCGAAGGCGCGAACGGCGGCGTCGAACCCGGGTCCGCCGGTGGCGGCGGTCAGCATGCTGATCCGGAGCTCGCCGGTGATTCCGGCGGCAACCTCGCGGACCGCCTCGACGCTGTGCCGGATCTCGTCGAAAGCGGGTCGGAGCCGGTCCCGCAGCAGCTCACCGAGCAGGGTGAGGCGGACCTGTCGGCTGGTGCGGTCGAAGAGCCGGCCACCGATGCGCGACTCGATCGAGCGGATGGTCTGGCTGACCCGGGACTGGGACAGGTGCAGCCGCGTCGCGCTGCGGCCGAAGTGCAGCTCCTCGGCCAGCACGAGGAACGTCTCGATCTCCCTCAGCTCCACCCGACGCCGCCGGCGGTCAGGGCGGCGGCGCGGCGGCGAAGGCCGCCCGGGCGGCTTCCGCGCCCAGCGCGGAGCGTTCGAAGAGCGCGGTCGGGTTGCCGCCGAGCAGCTCCCGGGCGGCCTCGACCAGGGCGCCGAACGCGGCGAAGGCGAACCGGCCGCCGACCGAGACCCGCCGGACCCCGGCGGCGGCGAGCTCGGCCATGCTCGGGCCGCCGGCCACCGCCAACACGTTGACCGGGCGGTCCACCGAGCTGACCACGGCGCGGATGTCGTCCAGCGCGCGCAGCCCGGGGGCGTAGAGCACGTCCGCGCCGGCCTCCTGATAGGACTGCAGCCGGCCGATCGTGTCGGCCAGGTCGGGACGGCCGTGCAGGTAGTTCTCGGCCCGCCCGGTCAGGAGCAGCCGGGTCGGACCGGCGTGCGCGGCCTCCGCCGCCGCGGTGATCCGTTCGGCGGCCCGCGCACGGTCGTAGATCGGGTCGTCCGCGCCGCCGGTGAAGTCCTCGATCGAACAGCCGGCCAACCCGGCGTCCAGGGCCAGCCGCACCGTCTCCGCGACCTGTTCGGGGCCGTCGCCGTAGCCGTTCTCCAGGTCGGCCGACACCGGGAGATCGGTGGCCGCGACGATGGCGGCGGCATGCCGCAGGGCCTGGTCCCGGGTGACCGAGCCGTCGAGCTGCCCCAGGGTGGCCGCGTAGCCGCTGCTCGTCGTGGCCAGGGCGGCGAACCCCAGCGAGGCCAGCAGCCGTGCCGATCCGACATCCCACGGATTGGGCAGCAGCAGGAGCTCGGAGCCGTGATGCAACCGCCGGAAATACTCGGTCCGATCACTCGCCAAGGTCATGTCGGCGACGCTAGCAGGACGGTCCGACGCTCCGAGCCTGGTTTCCCGCCGCCGCTGCCGGGTAGCCCAGCCACATGGCGAATGAAGGCGGCGGCAGCGCGGCCGACCGGGCACCGGGCAGTTACGCCCCGGACGGGATGGTGACCGCCGGCGACCCGACCTCGCGGTCAGAACGCCAGGAGTGCCTCGGCGAGCAACTTCAGGCTCTGCTCGAGCTCGTCGCGCGACACCATGGGCAGCAACGGGCGGATCTTGGGATGAGTGACGGCCGACCAGTCGTAGGTCAGGGTGACCGCCGTGCGGTCCGGGCCGTCGGCCTCCAGGAGGTAGGCGTAGTTGTGCCCGAGCGGTGCCTTGCCGACCTGGCCGGGGGCCCAGCTGATCGCGACGTCACGCTCGTAGCTGGTGACCACGTTCTCCGATTCGTAGTCGCCGAGGTCGGCGCGGTGCATCTTCATCCGGAAGACGTCGCCGACCTCGGTGAGCACGGTGTGGGTCTCCGAGGCGCGCACCGACCGCGATCCGTCGAACACGTGGTGCTGGTCCGGGTCGGCGAGCATCGCGAAGACCCGTTCGATCGGGGCGTCGATCGTGCGGCTCACGGTGATCTGGTCCGGGTTGGTCTGGTCCGGGTTGGTC
>DATAVB010000052.1:0-17831 GCA_036267955.1 Mycobacteriales bacterium
GGCTCGACGGCGAGATCGACACGGTTACAGCGGTGCAGATCGACGACGGCCGCATCACCGGGCTCTACGCCGTGCGCAATCCGGCGAAGTTGTCACATATGGAGCGGGAGACCGCCCTGCACCGCTGATTCCAGCGGGCGCGGCGGGCTGAAAGATCTCGGTGACAATGGCGCCCCGGCGAAGTAGGACGTCGATCGTCCGCAACTGGCTCTACATTCTCCTGCATGGGCAAACTCGACGTGCTTGTGGACGACCACCGGATCGAACCGCTGGGGCCGCGGACGTGGGATGCGTTCGCGGATCTGGCGGAGCGCCACAACGGCGTGTGGGGCGGCTGCTGGTGCACCTGGTTCCACTGCTACCCCGATCCGGCCGAGCGCAAAGAACTCGGCAATCGCGAGTTCAAGCGGATGCTCGTCGAGCAGGGCCGGGCGCACGCGGCGCTGGTGTACGACGGTGACATCGCGGTCGCCTGGGCCGAATACGGGCCGGTCGAGGAACTGCCGAATATCCATCACCGCAAGCAGTGGGAACACGAAGCCGTTCGCATGCCGGACTATCGGATCACCTGCCTGTTCGTGGACCGCAGGTACCGGCGCAACGGAATGGCGGCGGTCGCCGTTCAAGGCGCGTTGGCACTCATTTCCGCCGCGGGTGGTGGCCTGGTCGAGTCCTACCCACACGATGTGCCCCCGGGCAAGAAGACCTCGTCATCGTTCCTCTACAACGCCACCCGGACCATGTACGAACGGCTCGGATTCACCTACGAGCGGCCCAAAGGCCAGGGCAACTGTGTGATGAGCAAGCAGGTCCCGGCCGGCGCCAGGATAAAACAGTAAGGTTGGTTGATAAGGTACGCGTCCATGACATTGCTCGGTCGATTGCTGCGCAACCGTAGGGCAGGCGAGCCCCATCTGGCCTGGAACCTGCCCAACCTGCAAGGCCCGGAGATGCTGACGCTCACCAGCCAAAGCTTCAACGATGGCGGCTCCATACCGCTGGAGCACTGCGCGAAACACATCGGCGGCGGCGACCTGTCGCCCCAGCTGTCCTGGACCACGCCGCCACCCGGCACCGCACAGCTCCTTCTGATTGTGGAGGACATCGACGTCCCAATAGGCAAGCCCGCCGTGCACTGCGCCGCCCTGATCGACCCGGCACCGGGATATCTGGAGCCCGGTGCCCTGGCCGCGAAGCAGCCCGGCCCGGGGGTGCAGGTGCTGCGGTCCACTATCGGGCGCGGCTACCACGGTCCTGCACCCATCAAAGGCCACGGACCACATCGTTACGTCTTTCAATTGTTCGCACTCGAAGGCCCGGTGGACAACGCCCGCGGCACAAGGCCGGTGGGCCGGGCACGACCCCGCGCCCTCCTGCCAGCCATCACGCCACACGTTCTCGGCCGCGGCCGGTTGACCGGCGTATTCGAACGCTGACGTCAGCCTGACTCGATCGGGTGCTTTGATCGCCCGCTGCCGGAGCGTCGCGATCCACCGCGCCGAACCGGCAAAGATCCTTGGAGCGTCATTGTCCAGCGTCGCGACGTGGTAGCTGTCGTCCAGCCGGACGTCCGCGACGTCACCGCTGCGGATACCGGCGAGCAGGATTTCAGAATTGATCGGCTCGACGATGTGATCGACTCGACTCCGATAACGCAACACCGGCTGGGTGACTCGGGCCAGGTTGGCGCGGGTTAGCCCGGCAATCGACGCACGACCAGATGGGCCTAGCTTATGGTCCGCGTGGCGGTTAGCCAGGCGCGGGCGAGCAGGGCGTGTCCGGCTGGTGTCGGGTGCACTCCGTCGTACGCCCAGTCGGTCGGCTCGCCTGCTGCGCCGGCCTGCGCCATGGGGCCGTCGGTAGCGACGAATAGGGCACCGAATTCGATGGCGAGATTGCGCGCGACGGCTATTTTGGGGTCGAGGTCGGCCCGCCACTCCCACTGTTCCTCGCGCACCGGCAGTAGGAATGGTTCGACGACAACGGGCTGCGCGCCGATGTCGACGGTCCGGGCCAGGATGTCGCGGTAGTCGGCCGCGAAATCCTCGGCCCGAGTGGGATCGTCACGGTCGTATCGGCGCCACATGTCATTGACGCCGATCATGATGGATACCACGTCGGGCTTGTACTCGAGGCAGTCGATCACCCAGCGCCGACGCAGGTCGCCGATCCGGTCGCCACTGATGCCGTGATTGAGGAACCGTACCCGCGTGCCGGGGTTTTCCAAGGCGTGCCATTCTGCGACCCGGGCCACATACCCTGCACCCAACGATGCCGGATCGTCGGAAAGACGGTCAGAGTCGGTGATGCTGTCGCCGATAAACAGCACGGTCTTCACGTCGTTTCCCATCGTCGTGGATTGATCCGCCGCTGCCGGGTCAGGCAGGTTTGAGTACGCCCTGGAACGTGAGGATGGTTGTGTAATTGTCGGCATAGATGGAGTTCTCATACAGTGCGTCACCATCGGGCGGGTAGCCCGCGATCATGCTCGTTACGGCCGGCGCGTTGGAATACCGCTCCCACATGGGAACGACCGGCAACAGTTCGTTGAATGCCAACGCCGCGATCGTGGTGGCCTTTTTGAGGTCGTCCGGGGTGGCGCCGAGCCCGGAATCGATGACGACTCTCTGCAGGTCGACCTCACCGACGACATCGGTTTTCTGCTTCATCGGGAAGTCCATTCCCTTTTGCGTGGGACCCAGGGATGGCGTGTTGTTGGTGAAGAGCGCGGCCCGGAAACTGTCGGCCGGGAACGGGTTGCTGGACGAACCCCAATCCTGGATGGCGAGGCTGAATTTGCTCGTCTGGACATCGACGGTGACCTGGGTGGACTGTTCACCACGCAAGGTCAGCTTGATGCCGAAGTCCTTGAGTTGACCGGCCAGGTTCGGCGCGGAGGCCGACCAATCCGGGTAGTCCGACGGGAAGAGCAGCTCGTAGGCGGCCTCCTTGCCCGATGGAGTCGTCCAGGCGCCCCCTTTTTTCGTCCAGCCGGCCGACGTGAGCAGAGCTGCGGCTCGTTTCTGGTCGAACGGGTACGACTGAAGCTTTTTCTGGTCCTCCGACGATATCCACTGGGACACCAGGACATCGGAGATCCCGGCGAAGAACTTGATACCTTTGCCAGCCTCGGCCAATGCGACCTGGCCGTTCTGCGCGTGGTCGAACGCGCAGCACAGCGCCTGCCGGACGCGTTTGTCGGCGAATTCCGGCAGCTTGGCGTAGTTGAAGTACAGCGCCGGCCCGGAATAGATAGGGCCACGGAGAATCCGAAACCCGGCCTGCCGAAAGGACTTCTCCACCGCGGGAGCACCACCGCCCGTGCTGTAGAAGATCTTCTTCTGCAATATGTTCGGGATAATCGAGTTGTAGTCGAACGAACCGTAGTCGGTGACCTTGTCGAACTTGATCCGGTCCGACAGATAGCAGTGCTCGTTGGGTGTCATCGACACCTGGGCCTGCTGTACGGCGGCCGGATCGATCTTGAACGGTCCGCTGGCGAGGATGGTCTTCGGCTTGAACGCCGCGATCCGCTTGTTCAAGGCCACCATTGCCTTGTCGGCCTGCGATTTTTTCGCCTTCATCAACGGCTCGACCTGTTTGGCAAAGGAGCCGTAGGTCGCGTCGGCGACAATACGCTCGCGGAGGATGTAGTACTGCGCAATCGGCGCCGGCGTCCCGATGTGGAACGTGACGGTCATGTCATCGGTCTGCTCGACCAGGTCGACGTAGTCATAGACGGGGCTGCGCATGACGTACCGGCACAACCACGTCGTGTAGACGTCCTTCGCGGTCACGGGAGTGCCATCACTCCACTTGACGCCCGACCGCACCTTGTAGGTGAACGTTTTCCCGTCAGCGGACAGCCGCGATGACTCGTCAGCGAGCAGGTAGAAGTACTTCTGCGCCTTCCAGTAATACATCGCGCCCGGCAGCACGATGTAGTCGCAGAAATAGCCGATCGCCTGCGGGATAGCGTTCGTCACGCCACCAAGCGTCTGAAAGCTCCCGCCCGGCGGTGGCGTGAAGGGATACCACCCGACGAACGAATGCGACGCGTTGCCATCCGCGGACTTGTCGGTGGCCCGGCTGCACCCGGCGGCGGCGGCGGACGTCACGCCCAGCAACTGCAATGCGCGGCGACGGGACATATTCATCGGGGACTGCGGGTCCTCATTCGTCACTGCATTCTCGCTTCCTGCTCGCTGAGCCGCTGCGGCGGCGTTGGGTGGGCGTGATCAATCTAGGCAGCCGAGAGGGAGGCGTCGTTAGCCACAACGGAGTTATGCTGTCGCAATTCTTAACATCGAGGGTCGGGACATGTATCAGCGCCAGGTTGAGCACCGAGAGCCGCCACCGGTGGGCCGATCGGTGCTGCGCGGCGTTCCGCTCGTCGGGCACCACGAACGACCGGCGGGATTCACCTTCGAGGGCAGCAGTCTCCCCGGCCACCTCATCCAGTTGATGCACACGGGCGTCGCCACACACCAGGTGGGTGGCCGCGAATATCTCCTCTCTCCGGGCGACCTGATCTGGTACCACGAGGACGAACGCACGATTGGCGAGGTCCTGGAAGGACCCTGGTCCTTCTACACCGTCAACTTCATCGCCCCGACCCTGCCGCCGCCTCCGTTCGAACACCGGGTCCGGCGCGCACAACCCGCCATACACAAGCACTTCGACAACCTGCTAGCGGCCTGGCATGAGACCGACCGCGATCCGGTCGTACGCGAACTGGAGGTGCACTCCTGCATGCTGGCGATACTCGCCGGCATCGGCGGCGAGGTCGGGCTTCCATTCCGGATGGACGCGGCGGCACGGCTGTGGTGGGAGATCGAAGGCGAGGCACGCCGCGATCTGACCCAACAGATCACCCTTCGCCACCTGACCGAGATGAGCGGTCGCAGCGCCATGACGATCACCCGCGCCTGCCACGAAGCCGTCGGCCTGCCACCTCTCAAACGAATCAAACAGATAAGGATGAGCCTCGCCCGCGGCCTGGTCCGACATTCCGAACTGAGCATGGGCGAAATCGCCACCCGCATCGGCTACTCACGCGTGCACGAATTCTCCCGCGACTACCACCGTCACTTCGGTGCGACGCCAACCAACGACCGCTCCACCGCCGAATAGTCCATCACCCGCGACGACTGCAAGGAGTTCAGCGAGGGTCGTCCGCGACATCCCGTACGGCGGAGCGTTCCGCTATCCACTGCGCCGAACCGGCAAAGATCATGGCAGCGTCATTGTCCAAGGTTGCGACGTGGTAGCTCTCCTCCAGGCGGACGTCCGTGACATCAGTGCTGCGGATACCGGCGAGCAGGATTTCAGAATTGATCGGCTCGACAATGTGGTCGAATCGGCTCCGGTAAAGCAATACCGGCTGGGTAATTCGGGCCAGGTCGGCCCGGGCCAGCTGCCAGAGTCTGGCCAACGACGCGACGGCCTTCAACGGCGTGCGATCGTAGGATCCCTCGTCCTGGACCCCAGGTTTCTTCGTGTCGCAGGGTCGAACCGCACCTGGTCGCGCAGCGACACCCCCGACCGGATCCGGCTGGCCTGGCCACGTTCGGTGTCGTGGATCGCTTCGGCCAACGCGAGGATTTCGTCCGCGCGGGCCGCCGGGACGAACAGCGCGCCGTCGTCATCGCAGAGCACCAGGTCCGCCCGCCCAACCGTCCACTCGCCGACGCTGGCGGACTCCAGCGCGTCGCCCCGACGGTCACCCAGGTGCAGCGGTCCGGTCGGGATGGTGCCCAGGCTGAAGACCGGCAGCCCGATCGCACGGATGTCGGCGGAGTCGCGGTGCAGGCCCCAGATCACGATCCCGGCCAACCCGGCCCCCAGGACCTCCAGGATTACGAGATCCCCGACGCAGCTCTCGTCGAGCCGCCCGCCGTTGTCGACCACCAGCACGTCGCCCGGCGCGGCCTCGGTCAACGCCTCCAGAAAGACGTCGACGCTGCCGACGTGCCGGACGGGACACACGCGTCCGGCGATTCGGTCGCCGAGCGTCGCCGCGCGCAGTCCGGTCGGCGCGCACCGCACCTGAACCTGCGCACGAATGCACGCATCCGCTAGGTGAGCCGTGGTCAGCACGGCGAATCGCTGCTGAAGCTCGTCGTGATCCATGGCCAAGTCCTACCGAAGTGGAGGTCGACCAAGCAAATGCGCACCTCAGCGGACCGAAAACCGGGCCTGTGAGCAGAACGGGCGGTGAGATCCGAACCCTCCGCGAGTGCGGCGTCCGAGCTGAGGATGGCACCGAGTGGCTCGCGTCAGATATTCAGCGGACGACGAGCACGGGACGGCGGGCCGCTGCTTCCGGCCTGGCAAGTGCGACCGAGAATGAAAACGCCGGGCACTCCGTGGTGGAGTGTCCCGGCGTTTGGCTGGTCAGTGCCGACCAATGGCGGTGGCGGTGGGATTTGAACCCACGGAGGAGTTGCCTCCTCACACGCTTTCGAGGCGTGCTCCTTCGGCCGCTCGGACACGCCACCGTCGGTGAGACTACCGGATATCGCCCGGGCCGATGTGATCGGTCCGGCAACTTGCCTGTCCGGCACGTCGGCCGGGACCCCAGCGCAGATCAATGATCGTGAGTGGATTTGGTACCTGTGCAGGTAGCAAATCCACTCATGATCATGGACGGCTGGTGATCATGATCGGCCATTGGGGCTATACCAACCAAAACCCGATCATGATCATGGAAATGCGGGGCCGGCGGGGCGACAGAAGCCAGCGGATCAGTCGCGATGTTGGGCGAAGAAGGTACGCAGCAGTTCGCCGCACTCCTCGGCCAGCACGCCACCGACCACCTCGGGCCGGTGATTGAGCCGACGATCCCGTACGACGTCCCAGAGCGACACGACCGCGCCGGCCTTCTGATCCAGGGCGCCGAAGACGATCCGGTCCACCCGGGCCAGCACCGCCGCTCCGGCGCACATCGTGCACGGCTCCAGCGTCACGACCAGTGTGCAACCGGCCAGCCGCCAGGAACCGACTGCCGCGGCCGCGCGACGCAGGGCCAGCACCTCGGCATGCGCGGTCGGGTCGCCGGCCAGTTCGCGTTCGTTGCGGCCCGAACCCAGTACGGCGCCGGACCCGTCAACGACGACCGCCCCGACCGGCACGTCGGCCGCAGTAGAGCCACCAGTCGTACGACCACCAGCCGTACGACCACCGTCCGTACGACCAGCTGTACCGAGACCGTCCGGCGCGGCGACCTGTAATGCGTGTCGCATCCAGGTCGCGTACACCGACGGGTCAGGCACGCACCGCCTCGAACTCGTCGAGGAAGCCGGCCCGCTCCGCGATGCTCAGCACCACATCGGCCGGCAGGGTGCTCTCCGCGTTGCACAACCGGATCAAAGTCGCCTGCGGCGTCCCGAGATCGGCGAGCAATTCCGCGTCCCCGATCGGGTCCGAGTCGTGCCCGGCCGGTGTGTCGTCGTCGTCATCGTCCTCGCTGGAATCATCCAGCGCGGCGCCGTCGAGCAGCAGCGCCGGCAGCGCGAAGCTGTCCAGCGCGTGCCCGTCGGAGACGAAGACCCGCGCGTCAGCGTCGCCGTCGACGCGCACAATCGCGAGGTACTCGTCCTCCTCGTCGACGAAGAGCAGCGTGGTGTCTGCGCTCTCATCGACCGACCGGATCACATCGACGACACCGTCGATGTCCTCCGCTTCATCGAGGTCGACCTCGTGGGCCGTCCATGTGTTGGTGTTTCTGGCCAAGACCGTGGCGAGGTAGGACACGACCTTCCTCCGAGTAAGCGTCAGGTAAGGGAGTTCAGGGGCGGATTGCCCACAACTGCAGCGTAAGCGTCAGCGAACCCGGCGCGCGCCGCAATCGCTGCAATCATGTCATCCGCGTAGAGATCGAGGTCATCGAGGATGGCCCTCAGCTCGCGTTCGCCCAGGCCGAGATCGGAGAAAATCGACAGATCGCCGATAGGCCACACATCGTCCAACTCGTCCTCGGTCGGCGGTTCCTCGTCGAGAAACTCCAGGGCTGAGCGGGCCAACTCGTAGTCGACCGCGGCCGTGACGTCGGACAGCAGGAGCCGTTCCTCACCACCCGGGGTCGACCGGAGCGCGACGAAGAACTCGTCGTCCACATTGGCGAACACGCAACCGAAGCCGTCGCCGGGCTGTCGACGCAGCGCGTCCAGGCAGGCGTCGAGGTTACGCAGCAAGGTGCGGGGCAGCTCCTCGCAGCGCCACACCCCGTCGTCGCGGTAGGCGACGACGGCGAGACCGTCACTTGCGCTGGCCATAACTCGCTCCCTGGACCGTCTTGCGGGGAATCGTTGCAGATCACCGACGATCGGCGGCGGCAGGGGCCCAGGGTCAGGGTCGCGTCAGTCGTCAGTCGTCAGTCGTCAGTCGTCAGGCGTGAGGCGGGCGGGCGGCTCAGACCTCGTCGTCCTCCAACGGCTCGGCGTACCCGACGCCGATGCTGCGTTCGACGACCCGGTTCAGCCCGGCCCTGGTCGCGACCACGACCGGTTGGTCGTTCTCCACCAGCTTCTGGTCCCGGTCCGGCGCCCAGTCGACCCAGGTGCCGCCGCGCCGTCCCAGCCCGAGGACCCGCACGTCGCCGAGCGCCTCGATGCCCGCCAGCGTCCCCTCGACCAACTGGGACCCGCGCTGGATCGGAGTCTCGGCGACCAGCAGCACCTGGCGGGCCACGCCGATGGTGTTGATCACCTGGCTTTCGGTCATCGCGAGGGCGAACGACGGCGCCGACAGGAACGACACACTGCGGGACCGGGTGATGTCGTAGTTCTGCTGCACCCGGAGCGCGAAGTCGCCGTCGAAGAGCCGCAGCACAACCCGCATCCCGGGCTTGAGATCCCGGGCCGAGAGGGCGGCGCGCAGGTTGGTGATGTCGTCGCTGGTCAGCGCCAGTACGGCCCGGCTCGCCCCCGCGTACGCCTCCCGCAGGGTTGCCGGGTCGTTCACGTCCCCGAATACGACCGGTACGCCCAGTCGGCGGGCCAGCCGCACCCCGCGAGCCTCGGCATTGCGTTCCACGCACACCACCGGCAGACCGAGGTTGTGCAGCTGTTCCAGCACCATCGACCCGACGTTGCCCAGCCCGACGATGACGAAGTGGTCGCGTACCGGCCCACGCAGCCGGCCCAGGGTGGCGGCCAGCCGGCCGCCGAAGACGGCGTCGACGACGGTCGCGGTGGTGATCGGGATCAGCGCGATGCCGGTGATGGTGACCACGGCCTGCGCGATCTTCTCGATCGAGGGATCCCCCGGCTGTGGCTGCGCCGCGCCAGCCGCGTCCAGGATCGTCAGATAGATGGAGTCCCACCACGAATAGTGGTCGCCGGCGGTGGCGAACGCGACGGTCACCAGCACAAGCAGCACCAGGAAGGTGGCCAGAAAGATCAACAGCGTGCGGCTGACCAACCCACGCATCCGCCGGAGCGCCACCAGGCCGGGCAACCGCTGCCGGCGGTAGCTGTTGAGCGGATCGCTCTGCGATCCGTCGGCCACCGCCAGCACCAGATTGGCGGCGTTCTGATCCTCGGGCAGCAACCGCGGCTGCATATTCGGCGCGGTGGTGGCCAGCCCGCAGACGATGCGGTCGGCCTTCACCTGGGACCGGTCGGCGACCCGGAGCGTACGACCCTGCATGTGCAGGTGGGTGGGCGCCAACTCGCCCAACGCGTCAGCGACGAACCACGGCGCCGCGACCGCCGCGTCGGACAGGATCGCGCAGTCGGTGAACATCGCGGACAATTGCCGACCCAGTTGCCGGTCGAACATCCGCAACACGATGCGCAGCTCGGGATTGAGTTCCTGGGCCCACATCGCGGCGTGGATGTTGCCGACGTCGTCCTGGTTGACCAGCGCCAACGCGAGCGCGGTGTCAATGTGCGCGGCCTGCAGGGCTTCCTTCGTCAGGTCCGGCGCCTCGATGATCCGGACGTTGTCCATCCGGGCAATCTGCGGGCCGTGATTGCGCCGCTTGGACGGCAGGATGACGGTGACCTCGCCGCCGATCCGGTCGAGCAGCTCACTGGTCAGCCGGTGTGCCAGCGGACTGTCGCCGTGCACGACGTAATGCCGCCGTCGCGGTGGTCGTCGTATCCGGGCCGGCACTTCACCGATCCTAGGGAAACTTCGACCGGCATGGTGGATATACCGGAAGTTCCGGCCTGTCCACGGCGTCGACCGAAACCGGCGCCGGCCGGCACTTCTGCGGCTACGCTCTGGGCACCATTGGTCGCTTTTGTGCGGATCGTGTGATGAACCCGACGGTGCTGGTCGAGGGCCTGCGCAAGCGCTACGGCCGGGTCGAGGCCGTGGGCGGGGTCGACTTCACCGTCGCCGAGGGCGAGATATTCGCGCTGCTGGGGCCCAACGGCGTCGGAAAGACGACCAGCCTGGAAATCCTCGAGGGTTTCCGGGAGCGGGACGCCGGCGAGGTCCGGGTGCTCGGCCTCGACCCCGGCGACAAGCAGACCGCCCGCCGGCTGCGCGAGCAGATCGGGCTCGTCCTGCAGGACATTGCCGTTGAGCCATACCTCACGGTTCGCGAGACGATCGCCCGCAATGCCGGCTACTACCCGGATTCGCGCGACGTCGACGAGGTGATCGGGCTGGTGGACCTCGCCGGTAAGGAGAGGCAGAAGGTCAAGGACCTCTCCGGCGGGCAGAAGCGCCGGCTCGACCTCGCCCTCGGCATCGTCGGCAACCCCAGGCTGCTCTTTCTCAACGAGCCGACCACCGGTTTCGACCCGAGTGCCCGGCGTGGCGCCTGGGAGCTGATCGGCAACCTCCGCGCGGTCGGCATGACGATCCTGCTGACCACCCACTGCATGGAAGAGGCGCAGCAGCGGGCCGACCGGGTCGCGGTCATCGCCGCCGGGCGGATCGTGGCCGAGGGGACACCGGCGACGCTCGGCGGCCGGGACACCGCGCAGGCTCGGATCCGGTTCGCGTTGCCCGCCGGCACCGACGTCGCCGACCTGCCGATCCCGGCGGTGGCGG
The DNA here is from genome assembly GCA_036267955.1 of Mycobacteriales bacterium. Classification (GTDB taxonomy): domain Bacteria; phylum Actinomycetota; class Actinomycetes; order Mycobacteriales; family QHCD01; genus DATAVB01. The sequence continues at coordinate 11,011 of DATAVB010000052.1, forward strand.
ATGCCGACGGTCTGGTCACGATCGAGGTTGCGGAACCCACCGCAGCGCTGCACCGGCTTACCAGTTGGGCTTTGCAGCACGGCGGATCGCTGCCCCGGCTGACCGTCGACCGGCCATCGCTGGAGCCCAACAACCTCCCGAAGGGATAGGCCGCCCACGTAATCCATAACGGTATAGCTGGTGACCTCACCCGAAACCGGATCCGGGTGGGTCACCACATTGAATATCCGCACCAGGTTGGCATGTTCCAATTCGGTGAGATATTGATTCTCCTGCACCGCCATTTCGGCCGCCGCCGTGTCGTACGTGTTGATCAGGCCCTTGAGCGCGACATGCCGGTCGCCGAGGTTCCGGTCCCTGGCCAGATAGACCCAGCCCAACCCGCCGCGCGCCACGCACCCCACCACCTCGTACTGACCGGCGACCAGATCGCCCTCGTGCAGCTTGGGTGACAGCGAGAAGCCGGCTCCACAGCTCGGGCAGAAACCCTCGGTAGGGCCAGGATTTCCGGCGACGGTGCGGCCCACCGGCCCACCACAGGTGCCGCAGTGCCGGTGTCGCTCGGGCACCCGGGGATTGACCAGGATCCGGCTCGCCGGCTCCGGGACCGCCAATTCCGGCAGGGTGCCGGACTCACCGGCTGAGACGACAGTGATCGCCTCCGACTCGGCCAGAACGGCTGGGTGCGGCACCGAATCCGGCCGTATTGATTCCGACGGTATTGATTCCGGTGTTGATTCCGGCGGTATTGATTCCGGTGTTGATTCCGGCGGTATTGATTCCGGGAGTACGGATGCCGGCCGGGCGGGTTCCGGTGGCTGCACCACCGTCACGTCCGTCGGCGCCAGGCGGCCGGAACCCGCAGACGGTGCAGAATCCGGTCGCGCCGATCGTCCCGGTGCAGTGCGGCTCGCCGCACGGCGGCCCGGCCGCCGTCGCGGGATCGGGGCTCATGCCTGCTCCGCGGCGGAAATGGCGCGGCGGACCTCGGCGCCGAATCCCTCGACCGCAACCGCCGCCGCAACCAGGTCGCAGCGGCCGACCCACAGCGCACGGTGAATCTCGTCATGGGCGAGGTCGAGGGCGAGGCGATGGTCCGTGGCCCGGGCCCGGTAGAGCTCCAGCCGGGCCCGCAATTCCTCCCGCCGGCGCAACATCGCCTCGTAGCGGGCCCGCAACTGCCGGGCCGCGATGAGTGCGCGGTCGGTCGCCTCCTCGCACTCGGCGATCTTGCGGGCCACCGAATCGCCCGTGCCGGCCTGCAGTTGGGCCAGTGCAGCCTCCAGGAAGGGGACCTCGCGCACGACCTCCGGCGGGTCGATGAATCGGTTCTGCAGCTGGGCGTACTGCTCGGCATTGCCGGCCTCCAGGGCCGCAAGTTCGGTGACCCGCCCCTGCAGGAGCGTCAACCGCGCCGGGATGACGCCGCTGATCGTGGACCGTACGGCTGTCACACCGGGGGAGGACTCCCGGCGGAAACCGAGCACCAACCGGATGCCCAACTCGGCGGCCCGATGCGACAGCGGCAGGATCACATCGGCGACCAGCGACTCCGGCTCCGCGGCGTCATCGATGCCGTCCACGACGACGGTCTGCGGCTGCAGCCGACGACGCGCGCGGTCAATCAGGTGCCGGGCCTCGCCGGCCACGATCCCGAGCCGACCCGCAAGCCGCCGGCGTACCTCCTCGACGGTCTTTCCGGCGGCGTCAACGGCCAGATCCACACTGCCCTGCGGCGGCACCGCATCCCGTGGCACGGCCGCAAACAGCGCGTCGGTGGCGCGCGGCCGCTCGCGGTCGGCGAGCAGTACGGCCAGCCGCAGCCCGCCGGCCGTCGCCGAGCCGGACTCACCGGTCACCACCACCCGGACCTGGCCGGTCTCGTCGTGCGCGAGCCAGCCGGCGAACTCGCGGGCGAACGGCACGCTGTGCGCATCGGAATCGGGGCTCGTCCAGAAGCTCCGATCGACCGCGGGGTCACCCTGGACCCAGGCGTCGAGATCGGGCAGGTAACCCACGATCGTGTCCACTGGAATCATCCAGGTCGCCCGGGACACCGACCCGTCCGGAGTCTCCGGCTTGGCCACAACCATGCCGATAACGCTTCCGGTATCCGCGTCGGTCGCCGCCGCCCCGCTGAACCCTTCGGTCATCGGCTCGGCGTCGGTGGCCTCCTGCAGCTGGACCCATTCGCCGCTCGGTCCGCCGCCGCCGGAGAGCAGGGCCGAGCTCCAGAGCCCGATCTCGGCGCCCTCGGGAAAGCCGTAGGCGCGGACGCCCTGCTGCAGGGTCAGCGGCAGCCGCAGCAGCGGCGCATTCCGGGCCGAGGGCAGCGGCCGATCCAATCGCAGCACCGCGATGTCGCCACGTTCGTCGTCCAGCACCGGGACCCAGAATCCGGCGGCGACGGTCGCCCGGGCCGACGGCATACCGGGCAACAGAACCAGCTCGACCAGCACCTGCTCGGTCGGCGGCTGCAGTTCCTTCGAGAGGACATGCGCGCAGGTCAGCACATGTCGGGTGTCCAACATCGTGCCGGCGCCGAGCACCCCGCCGTAGAGAGACTTGATCCGGACCCGCCAGTGGCTCTGCTCCCCATCCAGTCCGACTCGATCGAGTCGGGCGCGATCGAGTCCGGCGCGGTCTGGGTTCACGCCGGCACGATACGCGGAGTGTCCGAATGGTGGCAGCAAGTTCGCAAAACGGGCCGTCTTAGTTGCACTCGGTCGACCGCCTCTTATCTCTCCCCGAACTAAGGCATCGGGCCGCCGAACTAAGGCCCCTGAGCCTGAGGAACGCAGTGATCTCCCGATGCCGCGCACCCCGCCTTAGGACGATTCTCGAGGTATCAAGTCGAGGAGGACGAGATGTACCCAGCAGAGATCAACACCCAGCTTGCCCAGCAGCACATCGCCGATCTGCACGCCACCGCCCGCGACGCCCGGCTGGCCGCTACGGTCCGCCGGCCGCGCCGTAGCTTCGTGGAGCTGCTGCAGCAGCGGCTCACGCCGCGCACGGCGCCCGGAGTCACCGCTCGGCCCGCGTGCACCGAAGCGAACTGACCGAAAATCGGGTGAGCTCTCCCGAGAAAGCCGGTCCGTCTCGAAAAGGAGACCGACAAATGTCGGAGCCAGATGGCATGCTGGCTGCTGTGGCTGGCCGAATGAGCAGCCCGGTCTTTGTGGGCCGGGACGAGGAATTGCACACGCTGACCGCCGCATTCCGTGCGGCGGTCAGCGGTCAGCCCGGCATGGTCGTGATCGGCGGCGAGGCCGGGGTCGGCAAGAGCCGCCTGGTCGAGGAATTCGCCGACACCGTGAGCGCCGAGGGCGCCCGGGTGCTGATCGGCGGCGCGCTCGAACTCGGCTCCGAGGGCCTTCCGTTCGCGCCGTTCACCGCCGCATTGCGCACCCTGGTCCGTGAGCTCGGCGCCGACGAAGTGCGCGCCCTCAGTCAGGGCGCCGCCGAGCTCGGCCGGCTGTTGCCCGAGCTCGGCGCCACCGGCACCCACGGGGCCGACGGATCGGCCCGCGGCCCGCTCTTCGAGGCCTTCCTGCTGTTGTTGGAGCGGCTCGCCGAGCAGCAGGCACTCGTCCTCGTTCTGGAGGATCTGCACTGGGCCGACCGGTCCACCCGCGAGCTGCTGGTCTTCGTGCTCCGCAGTCTGCGTACCGCTCGCGTGCTGCTGGTCGCGACCTACCGGTCCGACGACCTGCACCGGCGCCACCCGTTGCGCCCGCTGCTGGCCGAGCTGCCCCGGATGCAACATGTCGAGCGGATCGACCTGCAACGGCTGACCCGGCGCGCCGTCGCCGGACAGGCCGCCGGCATCCTCGGCCACAACCCGGACAACGAGCTGATCAACACCCTGATGGAACGGGCCGAGGGCATCCCGCTCTTCGTCGAGGCGCTGCTCGAGTGTTCCGACCAGGCCCAGTGCGACATCACCGACACCCTGCGCGACCTGCTGCTGCGTTCCGTCGAGCAGCTGCCCGATCCGGCCCAGCAGATGCTGCGGATCGCCTCCGCCGGCGGCATCCGGGTCGACTATCCGCTGCTGTGCGCCATCTGGGACGGCACCGAGAGCGAGCTCGGCGAGAGCCTGCGGACCGCCGTGGAAAACAACGTGCTGCTAGCCGACGGCGACCTGCTGCGCTTCCGGCACGCGCTCATTCAGGAAGCGCTGCACGACGAGCTGCTGCCGGGCGAGCGCACCGGCCTGCACCGCCGGTACGCCGAGGCGCTGGAGCGGGATCCGTCGCTGATCAGCGACGGACGCGCCACGATGGAGATCGCCCACCACTGGTACGCGGCGCATGCCGCCGACCGGGCGCTGCCGGCCGCCTGGACGGCGGCCCGCGAGGCCGGCGATTCCTATGCGTACGCCGAGCAACTGTCGCTGCTCGAGCGGGTGCTGTCGCTGTGGGAGCAGTTCCCGGACTCGATCGAGGTCGATCACGCCGCGCTGCTGCAGGCCGCCGGCGTCGCCGCCTACAACAGCGGTAATCCGGCCCGGGCCGCCGCCTACGCCAGCTCCGGCCTCGCCGAGCTCGACGAGGAGACCGAGCCGATGCGGGCCGTCCGGCTCTACCTGTTGCGCGGCCGGTCCCGCCAGCAGATGTCCCGACTCGAGCGGTCCGAAGACTTCCAACGGGCGGCCGAGCTGGTCAAGGTGGAGCCGGAGAGCGCGCTAGCCGCGCAGGTCTACACCAGGATGGCCAACCTGCAGTTCCTGGTCGGCGCCAATGACGAGGCCCGGTGCTACGCGGAGCGGGCCCTGGAGCTGAGCCGCCGGATCGGCGAGACCGCCTCGACCGCCGACGCGCTGATCACCCTGGCGAGCAGTGATGCCTACGCCGGCGACTACGACCGGTCACTCGAACGATTCGCCGAGGCGGAGGCGATCGGCGCCGCCGTCGGCGCCTCCGAGCAGCTGCTGCGGGCCGCGATCAACCACACGGACGTGCTCAACGCGATCGGCCGGTACGAGAAGGCGATCGAGGTGGCGCAGGCCGGGATGGCCCGGGCCCGCGCGGCCGGGCTGCACCGCACCCTCGGCGCCTTCGTCGGCCACAACCTCGCCGAGGCATTGACTCCGCTGGGTCGCTGGGACGAGGCGGAAGAGGTGCTCGCCGAGGCGCTGGAGCTGAGTCCGCCGCCCAACACCGAGTGGTTCCTGGTCGGCCAGCGGGCCGCGCTGCTGCTCGGCCGCGGCCGGGTCGAGGAGGCGGCGACCATCGTCGAGCGCAGTCGCCATCTGCGCGACCCGAAGGATCCGATCACTCAGAACCGCGCCAGTCTGGCCCAGCTTGACTCGCGGATCGCCCTGGCCCAGGGCAATCCGAGCGCCGTGCTCGACACGGTTGGTCCCACGCTCGCCGACGAGGCCGTACGCGGCCGCCATGCCTGGCCGCTGCTCGTGCTGGCGGCGCAGGCCTGCGCCGACCTCCGGCTCCAGGCCGCCGCGTTGCATCGCAACGATGATCTGGCCCGGGCCGAGGACGTGCTGGCCGACCTCCGAGCCAAGGCCGCGACCGTCGACGTCGCCGGCCCGATCCAGTCGGCGCAGCGCGCCACCTTTATCGCCGAGTGCCGGCGCGCCACCACTCCGGCCGACAGCGCGGTGTGGGACGAGGTCGCCGCAATCCGCGCCGAGTTGAAGGAGCCCTACGCCCAGGCGTACGCGCTGTTCCGCGCCGCCGAGGCCGCATTGGCCGGGGGCGAACGGGATGCCGCGGTGGGCCGGCTGGTGCAGGCCCGTTCGCTGTCGGTGCCGCTGCGTTCGGACCTCACGGCCGAGATCGAGAGCCTGGCGCAGCGCGGCCGCCTCACCATCTCCGGTTCGGCCCCGGTCGCGCCGGTCGATCAACTCACCGCCTACCGGAGCGCGACCGGCCTCACCGAGCGCGAGATGGAGGTGCTCTCGCTGCTGGCCGACGGCCGGACCAACCGGCAGATCGGCGAGACGCTCTTCATCTCACCGAAGACGGCCAGCGTGCACGTCTCCAACATCCTGGCCAAGCTCGGCGTGCAGAGCCGCACCGCGGCCGCCGCCCGGGCCCACCAACTCCGGCTGTTCGAACGGCCACCCGTACTGCAGGTCTGAGTTCTATTTCACGCCGCCCGTTTTCGCGCTGCCCGTTCTCGCGCCAGCGCCGCTTTCGCGCTGCCCGTTTTCGCGCCAATGTGGCATTGGGGCAATCTAGTCACCCCAACGCCACATTCGCGCAAAACGGAAACAGGGGCGGGGCGGGTCAGGAGATTCGGGCGGCGGCAGCATCCCAGCCGGCCCGGTCCCCGGCCGGCTCGAATCGGCGTACCGGCGAGGTGGCCGCCACCAGCCGGCGCATTCCGGCCAGATCCCCGACGATGCCGAGCGAGCGGGCCTGCACCAGCACGTTGCCGATCGCGGTCGCCTCGACCGGGCCGGCCAGCACCGGCAACCCGCAGGCGTCCGCGGTGAGCTGGCAGAGCAGCCCGTTCTGCGAGCCGCCGCCGACAATATGGACAGTGTCGATGTCGCGGCCGGACAGCTCGGCGGCGGACCGGATCGCCAAACGATGCCCCAGAGCCAGACTGTCCAGGATGCAGCGGGTGAATGCGGCCGGCGACTGCGGCACCGGCTGGCCGGTCCGTTCACAGGCCGCGGCGATCCGGGCCGGCATGTCGCCGGGTGGCAGGAATTCCGCGGCGTCCGGGTCGACCACCGAGGCGAACGCCTTTTCCCGCCCAGCCTGAGCCAGCAGCTCTGCCAATTCGATCCGCTGCCCCTGCTCGCGCCAGATCCGGATGCTCTCCTGCAGCAGCCACAGTCCCATCAC
>DATAVB010000053.1:0-26578 GCA_036267955.1 Mycobacteriales bacterium
GGTGCAACGGCGAGGGGCAAGAACCGAGACGGCGAAGCCACATCCAGGACGCGAACATGAACCGAGACCGGCCCAGATCGGACCGGCCTCGGGAATGTGTCGACAGGGGACGGGTCAGCCCGTCCGAGCACCGACCATCTCGCCGAAGGTGCTCTCTTCCTCGACGGATCTGCTGTAGGTGTAGACCACCAGCTGACTCGGGGCGGCCCGGCGGGCCATCTCACGGGCCCGGGACATGGCGTGCTCCTTGTGCAGGAATGTGGCAACTGGCGAGCCATTGCGTTTGATGTCCCATTGGCCCGCTACTGGCACCACATGGAATGAAACTACGTCAACGGTCATCTTGCCCCCTGGTCGTGCCGGCCAGCACTCTTGGCGGTCAAATGCCGGCCGCGACACTGGTGTATCGACGGATCCGCGCGCAGGTATGAACGTGGAGGAAACTCCAATCTAGAACCCGACATCGTTGTCGAGATACCTCCATTTGGTGGCTTGTTTGCAAAGATTCACGGTACGGTTCAGAAACGTTTTCCGGGACTCTGGAATGGCTTGGCCGGGCCGGGGGTATCCAGGAGGGCATGCGATCGCGTCCTCGCCGATCCGGCGAAATGCCGTCCAGCGGGCGGTTTGACCCTATGCTGGTCGACCCATGAACGTCATACCAGGCGTCGCCCATATCGGCGACAACATAGACATCGCGTACGAACTGCTCGGCCCGCCCGACGGCGAACCGCTGCTGCTGATCATGGGCATGGGATCCCAACTCATCGAGTGGCCGGACGCGTTCTGCGCCAAGCTGGTCGAGTGCGGCTTCGCGGTGGCGCGCTTCGACAACCGGGACGTCGGTCGTTCGACCCATTTCCATGCCGCGGGCGTGCCCAATCCGGTCCGGCTCTTCCTGACGCCGGCCGCAGTGGCTCACTACCGCGTGGAGGACCTGGCCGCTGACGCCGTCGGAGTCATCGACGCGCTGGGCTGGGCGTCGGCCCACGTGGTCGGGGTGTCGATGGGCGGGATTGTCGCGCAGGTCGTCGCGATCACGGCTCCGGAGCGGACCCGGACGTTGACCGTCATCAGCTCGACCCCGTGGTGGCGGGTCGGCCGGCAGAAGCTGCGTACTGTCGCGCGTGCCGCGCTGGTCTACCGGCGGCGGGTGCATCGCCGTGAGGACGCGGCCCGGCGGGCCGTCGACATGGCCCGGATCCTCGCCTCACCGGGATATCACTTCGATGCGGCGATGTGCCGGGAGATCGGCGGCCGGGCGTACGACCGCGACCCTGACGTCAATGGCGTGCAGCGGCAGAACGCCGCGGTGATCGCCTCGCCGGACCGGCGCCCCCAGTTGGCCGGCGTACGCAGCCCGACGCTGGTCATCCACGGTGAGGCGGACGTGATGATCCGACCCGAGGGCGGCCGGGCGATCGCGGCGGCCGTTCCCGGCGCCCGCCTCGTCACGTACCCGGGGATGAACCACGACCTGCCCCGAGAGCTCTGGGCTCCGATCGTCGAGGAGATCACGCAACTCGCCGGCACCCGGAGCGGAGCCAAGAAGACTCCGAGGTCCGATCTGCCGACGTGAGCGTCCCGACCCGCGACACCAACCGGACCAATGACCGCGATGCGGGCATTACGGTGTGGACTGTGTTGGCAGCCCTGCTCCGCCGCCGCGCGGTGGTGATCACCGCGTCGGTCGTCGGCTGCTGTGCGCTGTTCCTGCTCTATCTGCACCAGTCCCGGACCCAGGCGGTCGACGCGGACGGGGCCAGCAACGTATTGCAGGCCTGGGACATGCTGCACGGCAATCTCCTGCTGCGCGACTGGACGGTATCGGACGTCTCCTTCTATACGACCGAACTGCCGCAGTACATGCTCCTGGCCGCGCTGCGCGGCCTGCACCCGGACGTCGTGCATCTCGGTGGCGCGATGACCTACGTGCTGCTGATTCTCTTCGCGGCCCTGCTGGCGAAGGGGCCCGCCACCGGCCGGGACGCGGTGGTGCGGGTATTGGCCACGGCCGGGATCATGCTCGCCCCGCAGCTCGGTGTCGGGACCTACGTCCTGCTGCTGAATCCGGCGCACCTCGGTACGGCGGTGCCGGTGCTGGTGGCCTGGCTGGTGCTCGACCGGGCTCGCGCGCACTGGTCGATCCCGGTCCTGATGGCCCTGCTGCTGGCCTGGGGCGAGGTGGCCGATCCGCTGGTGACGGTCATCGGGGCGGCGCCACTGGCGCTGGTCGCCGTCGTACGCCTCCTGCAGAATCGCGGACCGCGCTGGTTCCACGCGGCGCTGGCCGCGGCCGCCGCCGGCTCGGTCGCCCTGTCGACCCTGGGGTTGCACATCATCCGCGGGCTGGGCGGTTTCGCGGTGCTCCGCCCGGTGACCGATTTCGCCACCCGGGCCGAGATCCGGGCCGATCTGCACAGCTCGTTCGAGGACATCCTGCTGCTCTTCGGCGCGGATCTCTACCGCACGCCACCGCAGTCCGACTTCTTCGGTCAGCCAGCGAATCCGCACGGTGGGCTGGACGTCGTGTTCGCCGTGGCGCACCTCATCGGGCTGGGGGTGGTCGCCCTGGCCGTGTGCGCCGCAATCCGCCGGTTCGTGCCGCGGGCGGACCTGATCGAGCAGCTGCTCGTGACGGCCATCCTGATCGACCTGGTCGCCTTCATGGTGCGGACCCGGCCGGACCAGAACCTCACCAACTCCCGGCAGATCGTGGTCATCCTGCCGTTCGGCGCCGTACTGGCGGGACGGTTCCTGGCCCGGGTGGTGGCCCGCCGGCGTCAGCCGCGACGACTGCTGGCGCCGCTGGCGGTCGTGTTGTTCGTGTACGCCGGAGGCCTGCTGCACAACCTGCAGGGAGCGCAGGTCCCGGCCCAGGGGCAGGCCGTCGCCGACTGGCTCGAGCTGCATCAGCTCCGGTACGGCATCGCCGGGCACTGGGCGGCGAACAGCATCACGGTAGCCAGCGGCAACCGGGTCCAGGTCCGTTCCGTCAGCCCGGCCGGCACCGCGGTGGTGCCGCGGGCCTGGGAGTCGAAATCGTCCTGGTACCTGCCGCAGGATCACAGGGCGACCTTCGCGGTGGTCGACAACCTGAATGCGTCGTATGCCTCGTACCTGACCGAAGCTGAGCTGAAATCGGCTTTCGGCGCTCCGGCGCAGATCCACCGGGTCGGCGCGTACACGATTTACGTGTGGCACAGGAACCTGCTCGAGCCGTAGCGCTTACTGCAGCGCGAACTCGTTCGCCAGCCCGGTCACATCGAGCAGCCGCTGGACCGACCTGCTCGGGCCGGACAACACCAGCCGGCCCGACACGTCGGACAACGCATTGCGGGCCCGAATCAGCACGCTGAGCCCGGTGGAATCGATGAAACTCACCTGGTGCAGGTCGACCGTGACCTGATGATGGGGCTGCCGGCACAGCCAATCCAGCATCTCGGTGAGTCTCGGTGCCGTCGCCAGATCCAGCTCGCCGCTCACGGTGAGCAGCGCGCAACAACTGCTGTTTCGAACGGCTACGTCCATAGTGGACTGATGTGTCATCATCTGCACGCCCATGCCGATCACCTACTGTCGATGAACACCCCGTCAGGCGGCACCGAGACTACCCGCAAAACCGCGCGATTGCATACCAGCGCCGGCAGATTATTTACCGTAACAGGCAGGGCGAGTCGGGTGATCATGAAATCCCGGCGACACGGTGGGATTGCTGAAACGCAGCCGAAATGAATTCACGTTCGGTGACGCCCGAGATATCACCAGTTGGTGTGCGAACCGTCGGATCGATGCAGGTGTGGGCATTCGGACCAGCGGTCGCTGACTACCGCCTGTAGTGCCGCCTCGTCGATGTCGATTCCGAGCCCGGGTGCGGTCGGAACCGGGTACGAGGCCCCGACGAGCTTCGGCCGGTCGATGAAGACCGGGGAGTCGTGCAGCGCCGGATCCTCGCCCAGGGTCTCCCGGCATTCCAGCCAGGCGAAGTTCGGTACGGCGGCGGCCAGGTGCACGGTGGCGGCGGTGCAGATCGGGCCGAGCGGGTTGTGCGGCATCAGGTCGATGTAGTGCGCCTCGGCCCAGCCGGCGACCTTCATCGCCTCGGTGAATCCGCCGACATTGCAGATGTCGACCCGCGCGTACTGGGTGAGGCCGCGCTCGAGATAGGGCAGGAACTGCCATTTGGACGCGAATTCCTCGCCGATGGCAAATGGCACGGTTGTCATTCTGCGCAGGGTCTCGTACGCCTCGGGCGTCTCGTCGCGGATCGGCTCCTCGAGAAAGTCCAGCGTCCCGACCGGCATGCGCTGGCAGAACGAGGCGGCCTCGGCGACGCTGAGCCGGTGGTGGTAGTCGATGCCGAGGGTGAGGTCGGTGCCGAGCTCTTCGCGGGCCTGCACCATCCAGCGGGCGGTCTCCGGCAGCGAGGCCCACGGGTCGAAGAGGGCCGGGTCGTCGGACGGCATGCTGGCCATGCCGAGCCGGATGCAGGTCCACCCGGCGTCGGCGAGCTGCCGGCTCAATTCCACCATCCGCGGCACGTCCCGGGCGCCGACCGACGCGAAGGTCGGCACCACGTCGCGATGCCGGCCGCCGAGCAGTTCGTACACCGGCACGCCCAGCGCCTTGCCCTTGATGTCGTACAGCGCGATGTCGATCGCGGAGATCGCGGCGGTGAGGACGCGGCCGCCCTCGAAGTACTGGCTGCGGTACATCTCCTGCCACAGCGCGCCGGCTCGCATCGGATCCCGGCCGATCAGGAACTGGGCGTAGTGCTCGACGGCGCCGGCGACCGCGCGTTCCCGGCTGGAGAAACCGGACTCGCCCCAGCCGTGGATACCCTCGTCGGTCTCGACCTTGACCAGCAGCTGCGGTCGATGCCCGATCCAGGCCGGGTAGGTGCGTATCGCGGTGATCTTCACTCGTCCTCCAGCTGGTGTCGGCGCGAGAAGACTATCCGCGCACCCGCGGTGGCGCGTGGATCAGCGGCGGGTCTGTCCGGTGCCGGCCGACGGGTCGCCGGCGGCGCTGCTGCGGGAGACGAAGCGCCCGGAATGGATACGTGACTGTAACGGTTACCGTTACGTATCGAAGCTCGACAAGCGAAAGGTGTCGCGATGAAGGTCAGGAACTCGCTCAAGTCGTTGAAGCAGAAGGACGGATCCATTGTGGTACGCCGGGGCGGCCGGGTGTTCGTCATCAACAAGCGCAATCCGCGGTGGAAGGGCCGGCAGGGCTGATTCAGGTGTGTGCCACGACTCCGTCCGGGTCGAGGAACTGCTCGAACGAGCCCCAGGGCTTGCTGCCGTCCCGGCTCATGATGATCTCGCCCGAATACTGCGCCAGGTAGACCCGGCGGAGCCGGTCGGTGTGGTTGGGGCCGCTGCGGTGGATTACCACGCTGGAGAAGCAGACGATCGAGCCGGCCGGGGCTGTGACCGGCATTCCCGGGTCGGAGCCGAAATAGCAGATCCTGTCGTTGGCCCGCGGGTCGGAAATGTGCTTCACGTACGAGCGGATCCCGGATCGGCTGTACGGCAGGAGAAATACCGATCCGTTCTCCTCAGTGACATCGTCGAGCGGGATCCAGCAGGTCAGGTACGGGGCGTGGTCCTCATGCACATAACCGGAATCCTGATGCCAGGCGAATGACGTGTCGGGGTCGCCGGCTTTGATGACGTACTGCTCCCAGAAAAGGTAGGCGTTCGCACCGAGCGTGGCCCGGCAGATCTGCGCCATCGTGTCGCTGAAGAGGAATTGCCGGAGCTCGGGCCGGTCCCGGTAGATCATCGGGCTGAAATAGCGTTTGCCACGGGCGTTGATGCCGATCCGCTCGACTCCGGCCGCATCCATTTCGTCGTCGATCTTCTGGATCGAGTACGACGCGCCGCCGCGCAGGAGCTCCAGCTGCTCGTCGCTCAGTACCCGTTCGAGGACGAAATACCCTTCTTTCTCGTACTGCTCGCGCATGCTCGCGGTGACGAGATCGGTGGCCGGAGCGCCGGTCGATGTCATGAGCTGTCCTCCCGATCGGCCGCAGCCGAGATGGCGCCGAAAGCCTCTGTGGTGAGGCTACGCGTCGCAGGAGCCGTCGAGGCCGCTGGCGCCGGTCGCGGTCATCGAGCGCCTGTCAGGTCAACGGGCTAGCGGGAGTTGAGCACGGGCGGGCCGGGCTTGGCGAGCGGGATGCTGAGGATCGCGGCGGTCAGCGCCTCGACCGGCTCGGCCGCGGCCAGCGGGTTGGCGACCAGCGCGATGTCGACGTCACCGAGCTCGGGCAGCCCCCACTTCGCCGACAATTCCACCAGATCCGGCGGAATGAGGCTCTGCGCGAAGACCGAGATGCCGATGCCGGCACGCACGGCGGCCAGCACGCCGTTCACCTCGCGGGTGTTGCAGGTGATCCGCCACGTGCGGCCGATCTCCTCCAGGCTGCGCACTGCGGCGGCCCGGGTCAGGCTCGGCGCCTGGTAGCTGATCAGCGGCACCGGTTGGTCCGGCTCGACCGTGGTGCTTTCCAGCCCGACCCACACCATGCGGTCGCGGCGGACGAGACGGCCCTCGTTCTCGCCGGGCGTCTGCTTCACGAAGATGAGGTCCAGGTGACCCGAGTGCAGCCGGCGGTGCAGGCTCGGGCTCTGGGTGACGGTCAGCTCGAGGTTGATCTGCGGGTAGAGCTGGCGGAAGCCGCGCAGAATCCGGGGCAGCTGGGTCAGCGCCAGGTCGTCGGCGGCACCGAAACGCAGCCGACCGCGCATCGCCGAACCGGTGAAATAGCTGCTGGCAGCGTCATTCGCGGCGAGGATCGTCCGGGCGAAGCCGGCCATCGCCTCCCCGTTGTCGGTCAGCGAGACCGCCCGGGTGTCGCGCAGCAGCAGTTGGCGCCCGGCCGCCTCCTCCAGCCGGCGCACGTGCTGGCTGACCGTCGGCTGGCTGAGCCCCAATTGGCGCGCGGCTTCGGTGAAGTTGAGCGTCCGGGCCACCACCACGAATGTGCGCAGCAGTGTGGGGTCGAACACATTTCCTCCGGTCATTGGGAATCGTAATGAGATTAATAGCTCTTATAGATTATCAGAATGATCGTCCGGCTCGGTAAAGTCGGCGGCACATATCCAGATCGATTTGCAAGGACGGCTCTTGTCCCCGCCAACTGGCGACACGCTCACCCTGTCCCGACCCCAGACCACCGAGATTCCCGCCGCAGACAGTCGCCCGGCACCCCCACCGTGGAAAGACACTTTTTCGTCTCTGCGGATGCGCAACTACCGGCTTTTCGTACTGTCCCAGCTGATTGCCAACACCGGGCTGTGGATGCAGCGGGTTGCGCAGGACTGGCTGGTGTTGCAGCTCACAGGAAGTGCCGCGGCCGTAGGCCTGACCGTCGCTCTGCAATTCACCCCGATGCTGCTGTTCGGCCTTTTCGGTGGGGTGATCGCGGACCGCTATCCCAAGCGCAACCTGCTGATCATCACCCAGACCACGGCGGCGCTCCTCGCCTTCACACTGGCGGCGCTGACGTTGACCGGGTCGATCCACGTCTGGCATGTGTACGGCGTCGCCGTCCTGCTCGGATTCGTAACCGTGGTGGACAATCCGGCCCGCCAGGTCTTCGTGAACGAGATGGTTGGCCCGGAGCACCTGCGTAACGCGATCAGCGTCAACTCCTCGATTTTCCAGCTGGGCGGGCTGCTCGGCCCGGCGTTGAGTGGACTGCTGATTCACGCGGTCGGCGAGGGCTGGTCGTTCGGCATCAACTCGGCGGCCTGCGCGCTCGTGGTCACCACGCTGTGCATGATGCGCCCGGCGGAGCTTTTCGCCTCACCGGTCGCGGAGCGGGCGAAGGGCCAGCTGCGGGACGGCCTGCGCTACGTGAAATCCCAGCCGAACATTCTGTGGACCGTCATTCTGGTGGGCTTCGTCGCGGTGTTCGGCATGAATATGCCGGTCCTGCTGTCGTCGTTCTCGACCAAGGTCTTCCACGTCGGCGCCGGTGGTTACGGCCTTTTCAACTCATTGGTGGCGCTCGGCGCTCTCGGTGGCGCGCTCGCCTCGACCCGGCGGACCGGTGTCCGCCTGCGGTCGCTGGTGATCGCGGCGACGGTCTTCGGTGTGGTGCAGGCGATCGGTGGCCTGGCTCCCAGCCGACTCGAATATTCGGTGGTGCTGATCGCGGTCGGCGCCGCGACGCTGGTCTTCCTGACCGGGGCCAACTCGCTGGTCCAGATGACGGCCAGCCTCGATATCCGCGGCCGGGTGATGTCGCTCTACATGCTCGTGCTGCTCGGTGGGCAGGCGATCGGCGGCGTGCTGATGGGGCGGATCACCCAGGAGTACGGGCCGCGGGTGGCGACGGTCATCTCCGGCTCGGTCCCCGCGGTCGCCACCGTGATCATCGCGGTGCTGCTGGCCCGGGCTGGCCACCTGACGCTCCGGATCAACTGGGAGCGCGGTGCACCGGGCGGCCACATCCGGGTCGTGCCCCGGCACGCCGAAGGCTAACTGTTCTGCCGGAACGGCCTGTTCTGCGCGAATGTGGCATTGGGGCAATCTAGTCGCCCCAATGCCACATTCGCGCGAAAGGGCTTGGCGCGAAAGGGCTTGGCGCGAAAGGGCTTGGCGCGAAAGGGCTTGGCGCGAAGGGGCTTGGCGCGAAGGGGCTTGGCGCGAAAGGGCTTGGCGCGAAAGGGCGCGCTGTCAGGGGTCGGCGAGCAGGCCGCGGCGGCGTAGCGCCGGCAGCAGTCCCTCGGCCACCGTGTACGCCTCCTCCAGGTGCGGCTGCCCGGACAGGATGACGTGGTTGATCCCGAGATCGTGGTACTCGGCGAGCCGGTCGGCCACCTCCGTGTGACTGCCGACCAGCGCGGTGCCGGCGTGCCGGCGCAGCAGCCCGAAGCCGGCCCACAGATTCGGCGAGACGACCAGTGCGTCGGTGCGCCCCTGGTGCAGCGCGGTCATCCGGCGTTGCCCGATCGAGGTGCTGCGCCGGAACCGTTCCTGCGCCACCGCGATGGCCTCCGGATCGACGCCGGCCAGCAGCCGGTCGGCCTCGGCCCAGGCCGCTTCCGCGGTGTCCCGGGTGATGACGTGCAGCCGGATTCCGAAATCCACCGTACGGCCTCGGGCCTGCGCCCGACGGCGTACCGCCGCCAGCCGTTCGGCCACCGCGGCCGGCGGTTCGCCCCAGGCGAGGTAGACGTCGGCATGTTCGGCGGCCACCTCCTGGGCGGCCTCCGAGGCGCCGCCGAGCAGAATTCGCGGCCGCGGCGCCGGCGGTTGCGCCACCGTCGCGCCGGCCACCCGGTAATGCGCCCCGTCCAGATCGAAATCCTCGCCGGACCAGGCGCCGCGCACGATCCGGAGAAATTCCGCGGCCCGTTCGTAGCGCCGGTCATGCTCCAGCCAGTCGCCGAACCGGTGCTGTTCCTCCTCGTCGCTGCCGACCACGACATTCAATTGCAGCCGGCCGCCGGAGACCTGCTGGTACGTGGCGGCCATCTGCGCGACCAGGGTCGGGCTGGCGGCGTCCGGCCGCAGCGCCACGATGAAGTTCAGCCGCTTCGTCTCCCGTAGCAGGGCCGCCGTGGTGATCCACGGGTCCTCGCACCAGGTGCCGACCGGAGTCAGCACCGATTCGAAGCCGAGCCGGTCGGCCGCCCGGGCGATCTCACCGAGATAGTCGATTCCGGGGGCCCGACCAGGATTGCGCGGATCGGGCGTCGCGGTGCGCGAATGCACCCAGCCGACGATGTCACGGCCGTCGCCGGAGGTGGGCAGATACCAGTGGGCGTGCAGGCCCATCGGTCAGTGGGCCGATTCGATGGTGACGATCGGAGCGGCGTCTGGGCGGTCACGGACCCGTTCCAGAAACTGGACGATCTCGGCCGCGACACTGCGGTGCGTGATGTCGTTCAGCGCGTCGTGGCGGCCGTCGCGGACCGTTGCCAATGCGGCCTGGGTCAGCTCGTCGGCCAGCGCCCGGACCGGTTCGAGCCGGGCGATCGGGTCGGCGGCGCCGTGTACGAACAGGACCGGTACCCGCGGGCGGGCGGTGACCGCGGCCGCGATCAGTTCGTTCGGCACCTCGGTGGTGAGGACGGCGCCGCGGTCGAGCCGTTCGTCGGCGGTGAGTCGGGCCTGATGGGTCGGGCACGTGGTGCGCATCCGGACCTCGGTTTCCCAATCAGCTTTGTCGTCCCGGCCGGCGTCGGCGTCGACCGTCCCGCGGGACAGCGGGGTGCCGGCCGCTACCACCGCGGCGACCCGGTCGTCGCGGTCGGCACGGATCAGCGCGTGCAGGGCGCCGACGTCCGAGCCGACCAGCACCAGCGGCGCGGGGGTGTCCGCCGGCAGCGCGGCCGAGGGGTCGGGCAGCGTGGTGACGACGTACCCGTCGGCGGCGATGCGCAGACCGAACCGTTCGTACACGCCGGAATGCTCGCCGCGCCCGGGCAGTACGACGACGGTGCCGCGCGGATTGACGGCGGCCGGCGGCTGCCAGCTGACCGTGTCGCCAATCGGGCGGGCCTGGGGTGTGTCGACCGACATCTGAGTGCCTACCGTTCGGGGAAGAGAGCGGATTTGCCTGTGGCAGCGAGGATTGCGTCGTCCTGCGGCGTGTGGACCCGGCTGCAGAGGACGTCGCGCAGATGCCGTTGCAGCGGCGCGTTCCGGGTCAGGCCGTTGTTGCCGACCAGTGCCACCGCGCGTTCCACCGCGGCGATGGCTGCCCGGGTCGCGACGAGCTTGGCCATCGGTGCGTGCGCCACCGCGGTCTCGTCGCCGGCGTCGGCTCGTACCGCCAGCCCGGTGACGAGATCGCGGGAGGTGAGCAGGGCCGCGTCGATCTCGCCGACCTCGGACTGCATCCGGGGGAGCGTCGCCAGGGATTTGCCGAGCGAGCTGGGCACCCGTTCGTGCAGAAATCCGACCAGCCAGTCGCGGGCCGCGCGGGCCACACCGAGGTAGAGGGCGGCCAGGCCGAGAGAATTCCAGGCGCCGCGCACCGGCTCCCGGGTGCCGACCGGACCGAGGCCGACGGTGGCGTCGAGCGGCACCGGGACGTCGGTGAAGAGCACGTCGTCGCTGCGGCTGGCCCGTAGGCCCAGGTGGTCCCAGGTCGGGCGGATCTCGATGCCGGGCGAGGCGCCGCGGACCAGAAACGCGCCGACCCGCACCGGATCCTCATCGGTGCGGGCCCAGACGACCATCCAGTCCAGGCCGATGGCCCCCGTGGAGAAGATCTTGTGGCCGGACAGCGCCCAGCCATCCGCGGTACGCCGGGCGGTGGTGGCCGGCACGCCGCCGCGGGCCGGTGTGCCGAGATCGGGCTCGACCCGCAGCGCGTTGACCAGGGTCGGCCGCTCGGCCGAATCGCGCAGCAGTTGTTGGTAGTACTCCGCCGGCCAGGTCGGGTCTTCGGCCTGCGCGGCATGGGTGAACAGCGTCATCGCCGAGATCAGCGCCACCGAGGGATCGCCGTAACCGAGGTGCTCGAGAATGTCCACAGTGGCCGCAACGCCGGCGCCCGCCCCGCCGTGCTGGGTGCCGACGGTGGCGGTGAGCAGGCCGTTCCGCCAGGCGGTGTCGATCCCGGCGGCGGGAAATACGGCCCGTTCGTCGTGGTCCGCGGCGTCGGCGGAGAGCAGCTCGGCCACGGACGCGAGACGGTCCCAGGACGGCTCGGGCAGGGTCGCGACGGCCGGCCCGCTCACCAGGCGACCTGGTTGGGACGGGATCTGTTCGCTAAAGAGATCACAGGGGCTCCATCAGCTCACGCGGGGCGACGGTGAAGCTGCATAACAACGCTCGGTGTGTGCGCATATAGACATTGCAGGTGTCCTTTTATATTTGTCAAGCTGGCGCGGGCCGCCGAGTGCGGGCACGATGGGGCCGTGCGTATCTCAGCGAAAGCGGATTACGGCATCCGGGTGTTGCTCGAATTGGCCGCGGACACGACCGCTCCGGTGACCTGCGAGGCGATCGCGTCCTCGCAACACATCCCGTACCGGTTTCTGAAGTCGATCGCGCAGGACCTGCGACAAGCCGGTTTCGTGGTCAGCCAACGCGGCTGCGAGGGCGGCTACTGGCTGGCCCGTGACGCAGGTCTCATCACGGTCGCCGATGTCATCCGGGCCGTGGACGGCCAGGTCCTCACCGTGCACGGCGATCCGGTTGGCGAGCTCACCTATGCCGGGAGCGCGCAACATCTCGGCTCGCTGTGGTCCGGAATCGCCGAGCAGCTGGACGGGCTGCTGCGGACGACGATCGCGCAGCTGCTGGCCGGACCGGTTGGCGTACGGCGTACCGCCACCGGGCGGCGTCGGTCCGTCGCTGCCGCGCCCTGAACATGACGGTTCCGCTTTCGGTGGTCGAATTCACCGATCCCGCCTGTCCGTGGGCGTGGGGGTCCGAGCCGGTATTCCGGTGGTTGCGGCTCGCGCTCGGCGACCAGGCCCGATGGCGGCGGGTGTACGGCATCCTCTTCAACACCACCGAGGATCCGGCGCCAGATCCGGCCGCGGAGACGGCCTGGTACGCCCGGACGCTGGCCGAGATCTCGGCCGTCACGCGAGCGCCGGTGCCCGCCGACCTGCAGTGGGTCACCCGCACCAGCTGGCCGGCCTCGATCACCGCGAAAGCGGCCGAGCGACAGGGACCGGCGATCGCGGACCGGGTATTGCGGCGACTGCGTGAAACGACATTCATTCTCGGTACGCCGGCGGACACAGTGGACTCCGCGCTCGCGGCGGTGCGATCGGTGCCGGGGATCGACCACGACCGGCTCACCCGAGATGTCGCCGACCGGGTCGTACGCGAGGCGGTGCGGGCGGATTGGACGGAGACCCGCGAGCCGGACCCGGAACTCCGCACGCTGGCCGGGCCGGGACCGCACGGCGGTGCGGCGAAGCTGGTGCAGGGCCGGCACCGGTTCGCGCTTCCCACCGTCGTTTTCACCGGAATCGGCGGGCGGCACATCGTGCCGGGTTGGCGCGCCCTGGCCGAATACGTGGCGGCGGCCCGGAAAGCGGATCCGAGCCTTATTGTTCGTACTCCGACATTATCGGTCGATGACATATTCGACTCCTTCGACAGCGTCACGCTGCCTGAGTTGCAATTGTTGACCGGAGAAGATCGCTTTCCTGTAGGCGTTTCCATTGTGGAGTCGGGCAACGGGCCGATCTGGCATAAGACATCTCGAGATGGCAATTGACATCCACTCGCCTGCTCAGTTATGTTTTTTTCCGTGATATTCAGCCGGCGGTTCGTAGCGTGTCGCTACGTTGACTTTGTGCGCACCTCGAGTGCGCTGTGTCGCTGAACCGATAGAACGGCCTCGGCGCGTGCTCTCCGCCGTTTTCCTGACCTCCGCAGCCAAATAAGTAGCCGACCTGTCGTCGGATCTTCCGCACGCCCGCAGCTCGAGCGTGGTCTCGAGCATTTCCGCAGCGCCGTTGCTGCCGTACCGCATCGCGGCGGCGCCCGCTGCCGCCCGCAGACGAAAGGTTTCCCCATGACCAGTGAAATCATCGGCATGGTCGGCACGCGGGAGGTCTCGGAGACCCGGGGCTCCGTGGCCGGCTCCGTCATCGACACCGACTACCTCACCCGCTTCGCGCAGGCCCACGAGGCCGCCGGTTTCGACCGGGTGCTGATCGGTTACGGCGCCAGCTCGCCGGACGGGTTCGCAGTCGCCTCGCATGTGCTGCACGTGACCACGAAGCTGAAGGTGCTCATCGCGCATCGCCCCGGATTCGTCGTGCCGACGTTGGTGGCCCGGAAGCTCGCCACGCTCGATCACCTGACCGGCGGCGGCCGGGTCGGCATCCACCACATCACCGGCGGTGATGAGCGGGACCAGAAGCGGGACGGCGACTATCTCGACCACGACCAGCGTTATGCCCGCACCGGCGAATTCATGGACATTCTCCGGAAGACCTGGGACAGCACCGAGCCGTTCGACCACACCGGAGAGGTCTACCGGTTCGAGGGTGCGTTCAGCTCGGTCAAACCGGCGCTGGACAGCGGCATTCCGCTCTTCTTCGGTGGTGCGTCTTCGGCCGCCGTGGCGGTGGGCGCCCGGCATGCCGATGTCTACATGCTGTGGGGCGAGCCGCGGGAGCAGATCGCCGAGCGGATTGCGCAGGTTCGCGAGGAGGCCGCCAAATACAACCGGACGGTCAGCTTCAGCCTTTCTCTCCGGCCGATCGTGGCCGGCACCGAGGACGCCGCCTGGGCCCGAGCGGAGGAGATCCGAGCCGCTACCCAGGCCCGGGTCGACCACCCGGAGGGTCTGCTCTACGGGCGCCGCCAGGGCCGGCAGAGTTCGTCGGTCGGCGCGCAACGGCTGCAGGACCAGGCCCGCGCCCAGGAGGTCTACGACGAGCGGTTGTGGTTCGGCATCACGGCTCTCACCGGGCCGGGCGGCAATTCGACCGCTCTGGTGGGGACGCCGGAGCAGGTGGCCGACTCGATTCAGAAATACCGCGACCTGGGTATCGACACGTTCCTGATCCGCGGGTTCGACCCACTTAACGATGTCGTGACCTGGGGTGAGCGGTTGGTGCCGCTGATCCGTGGCCAGATTGCCGACAGCGAGTCGCAACTCGCCTCGGCTGCTTCTTAATTCTCCTTCTGTACAACGGTTTCCGATGCGTACGCGCATCGCTGATATTTCGGGGTGACCATCGGATGGACAGGCGCAGGAATCTCGGCGCGTTAGTGTTGGCCGGACTGCTCGTCGTGCTTGCGGCGTGTGGCGGTGGGGCGAGCGCGGCCGGGAACGGGGAAAGCGGAGGCACCCTGACCTGGGGATGGGCACTACCGTCCACCTGGGACCCGGCCACGTCGGCGATCGGCAACGACACGCACGCGCTGGCGCTGACCTACGCGGCCCTGACCCAGTTGGACGTCAAGGGCAATACGGCGCCGGCGGTGGCGAAATCCTGGAAGTACAACAGTGCGGGCACCCAGGTCACCTTCACTCTCCGGCCGGGACTGAAATTCAGTGACGGCACCGCGCTGGACGCCGCCGCGGTCAAGTTCAACATCGAACGCGGCCGGGACGCCAAGAACAGCACAATCGGTGATCAGCTCGCCGGGGTGAAGGACGTGACCGTGGCCAACCCGACGACGGTGACGCTGGTCCTAACGAAACCGGACTATCAGATTCCCGCCCTGCTGGCCGGAAAGACCGGCGACCTCGTCAGCCCCACCGCGGCGAAGAAGAACGCCGCTGGCCTCTCGACGAAACCGGTGGGCGCCGGGCCATTCATTCTCACCGACTACGTCCCGGACTCGCACGCGAATCTGAAGAGGAACCCGAACTACTGGGATGCCAAGGACATCAAGCTCGACAACTTCGTTCTGAAGCCGGCGCCCGACCCGTCGGTCGCCGTGGCCGGCCTGCAGTCCGGCCAGTACAACGTCGCCACGATTCCGCCGAGCCAGATCCAGTCGGCCAAGGCGGCCGGGCTCAAGGTCAAGGCGATCACCACGCTCAACGTCCGCACCCTCGACGTGAACGGCACCGTCGCTCCGTTCAACAATCCCAAGGTGATGCAGGCGATCAGCCACGCCATCAACCGCAAGGAACTGGTGAAGACCGCATTCTTCGGCCAGGGAATTCCGGACTGGCAGCCGTTCCCGAACAATTACGTCGGCTACGACCCGTCGCTGGACAACCTCTACGCCTACGACCCGACCGAGGCGAAGAAACTGCTGGCCGAGGCCGGTCACCCCAACGGGCTGGACATTGACCTCTGGGTCGACGACGCGAGCGACGCCATCGCCGAGGTCCTGCAGAAACAATTCGGCGAATCCGGTATCCGGGTCAAGCTGAAGGTCGAGCAGCCGGGCATCAACAACTACCTGACCCGGCAGTACCCGCTGGCGCTGGACAGCTTCTCCGGCCGGGAATCGCCGGTGCAGGCGTTGAGTGTCCTCTTCGGACAGCAGGGGCTGATGAACATCGGGCGTACGAACAGCACGCCGTTCGAGCAGGCGCTGGCCAAGGCGCGTGCGACCCCACTGGACTCGCCGGACTATCCGAAGGCGATCCAGGCGGCCACCGCGGCCGGGGTGAAGACCATGCCCAACACGTTCCTGTTCAGCTGGGCCCGCATCTTCGCCTACAAGTCCGACGTCAAGGGCCTCAAGCCCTGGGTGGACACCCAGCGCTTCGAGGGCGTCACCGTCCAGTAGCCGGTCCGGAAACCCGTCAGCGAAGGGAGGGTCCACGCATCATGGTGGCAATCGAAAGCGCGACACTGCTCGACCTGAGCGCCGAGCAGGCCCCGCGGCGGCAGGTGCCCGTACTGCGCTCACTGCTCCGCGGGCTCGGCGTGGTGGTGCCGGTCCTGTTCATCGCCACGTTCATCACGTACGGCCTGGGCGCGTTGAGCAAGTTCAACCCGGCCGGCGCCGTATTGGGTGAGACGGCGACACCGGCGGACATCAAGCGATTGAATCACGTGTACGGCCTGGACCGGCCGTTCATCGTGCAGTATTTCAGTTGGGTCAGCCACGCGCTGCACGGTGACTTCGGCAAGTCGTGGTTCACCCAGATCCCGGTGACGCAGAGCATCGAACAGCGGCTCCCAGTCAGCCTCTCGGTTGCGGCGTTCGCCCTGCTGATCGCCCTCGTGCTCGGCACGATCGTCGGGATCGGCGCCGCGCTGAACAACGGCGGCTGGTTCGACCGTGGCGTCACGATCGTGTGCTCGGCGCTGTCGACGATCCCTGGATTCGTCGCCGCGATCGCGCTCATCACGATCTTCGCGATGAGCGTCCCGATCCTGCCGTCCGGCGGATATGTCTCACCGTCGGTGAATGTCGGGCAGTGGTTGAAGTTCCTGATCCTGCCGTGCCTGTCCCTGAGCCTGGAGTCGGCGGCCGATCTCGCCCGCCAACTGCGCAACGGGCTGGTCGGCACGCTCCGGGAGAATTACGTCACCGGAGCGGTGGTACGGGGATACTCCACCAAACGCGTGGTTTTCGTACACGCCCTGCGCAACGGGGCCGGTCCGGCGCTTGCCCTGCTGGGCCTGCACATTCCCCGGTTGATCGGTGGCGCCGTGATCACCGAGACCGTGTTCGCCCTGCCCGGCCTCGGACAGTTGGCGAAGGACAGTGCGCTGAAAGGCGATGTGCCCGTCGTGCAGGCGACCCTGCTGGTGACGATCGGGCTGGTGCTGGTCTCCAGCCTGCTGGTCAATGTCGGGCTCAAGCGACTGCGGCCGGGGACGGGGAGGCAGGAATGAATGCCTTCCGGCGAGCCTGGCGGTTGCGCTCGGCGAAGATCTCGATCGGCATTCTGCTGATCGTCGTGGTGCTGATGGCTTTCGGTCACCAGCTCGCGCCGATGGACCCGTTGCAGCAACACGATGGGCAGATCCTCAAAGGACCGAGCTCGCATTACTGGCTGGGCACCGACTATCTCGGCCGCGACGTGCTCAGCCGGCTGCTGGCCGGGTCGGCGCTGTCGGTGCTGAGTGCCCTGGAGGCGGTCGGTATCGCCTTCGGGCTGGGTGTCATCCCGGGCCTGGCGTCGGTTTATCTCGGCCGGTCGTTCGAATGGATCTCACAACGGATCATGGATGGCCTGATGGCATTGCCGTTCATCATCTTCGCTATTGCGGTGGCGGCGCTGCTCGGAAACGGTCTGCATCAGGCGATGCTGGCGGTCGGAGTGCTGATGGCTCCCGGCTTCTTCCGGCTGACCCGGGCGGCGGCCTGGAATTTCAATCAGGCCCAGTACGTCGAGGCGGCCCAACTGCTCGGTGCGTCCCCGGCGCGGGTGATCCGTACCCACATCTGGAACAAGGTGCTGCCGACGGTGGCGATTGCCACCGCCAACCACATTGCCGGTGGACTGTTGGTGGTGTCCTCGCTGACGTTTCTCGGGATCGGAGTCGTCCCGCCGACCCCGACCTGGGGCGGTCTGCTGGCCAGCGACCTCAACTATCTCGCCCAGCAGCGGTGGGCGCCGATCGCGCCGGCGCTGCTGATCATGATCACCGTCGGAGCGCTGAATGCGCTCGCCGACGCGATCCGCGACAGCTCCGATGACCCGGCGGTCAAGGAGCTCAGCCGGAAACGGCGCTGGGGAAAGGTGCGCGATGTCGCAGCCGCTCGCTGAACCGGCCGCTCTGCTCCGGGTCGACGATTTGCGGATCACCGTCGGCGGTGGCCGGGCCGAAGCCGTGCACGGCGTGTCGTTCGAGGTGGGAAAGGGCGAGACCGTCGGTCTGGTCGGAGAATCCGGCAGTGGAAAGACACTGACCTGCCGCGCGATTCTCGGCGTGCTGGCGCCCGGTTGCGCGGTGAGCAGCGGCCGGATCGAATTCGACTCGACCGACCTGGTGACGGCGACGAAATCCGAGCTGTCCCGGATCCGCAGCCGGCACATCGGCGCGGTTTTCCAGGATCCGGCCTCGTACCTCAATCCGTCCCTGACGATCGGCCGGCAACTGGTCGAGGTGCTGCGGGTCAAGAATGGACAGAGCCGCAAAGCCGCGCATTCCCGCGCCCTGGAACTGCTCGACCTGGTGGGGCTGAGCAATCCGGCGCGGGTCTCCCGGCAATACCCGTTCGAGCTGTCCGGCGGCATGCTGCAGCGCGCGCTGCTGGCCATCGCGGTCTCCTGCGATCCCGAATTATTGGTCGCCGATGAGGCCACCACGGCGCTGGATGTGACCGTACAGGCCGAAGTGATCGACCTGCTGCAGAATCTGCGCCGCGAACTCGGACTGTCCATTGTGTTCGTCTCGCACGACCTCGCGGTGATCTCCCAGCTCTGCGACCGGATCGTGGTCTTCTATGCCGGCGAGGCGGTCGAATCGGGCACCACCCGGGACGTGCTCAGAGCGCCGCGGCACCGCTACACCAGGGCATTGCTGGATGTCGCCGACACCGGGGGATGGGAACACCGCCGGCTGGCGGTGATTCCGGGACAGCCGCCCGGCCCGGACGCGGCGAGGTCCGGCTGCGCATTTGCCGACCGGTGCCCGGCCGCCGCACCCGACTGCCGGTCCGGGCTCATCCCGTTCCAGGTGTCGGGCGATCGCGGATTCCGTTGCCTGCATCCCGTTCCGGCCGAATTCGCGGCCGCCGCAATCGGATCTGAGAGGTCGATATGAGCACCACCGACCTGGCCCGGCCTCGCCCGACGGAGAATCGGCTGGGCACCGGCGAACTGCTGGCGGTCCGCGGGCTCAACGTTTCCCTGGGAAAGGGGCACGGCACGCGGATCCTGCACGACCTCGACCTGGACGTGGGCCAGGGGGAGATCGTCGGTCTGATCGGGGAAACCGGGTCGGGCAAGACCACCCTGGCCCGCGCGATCCTCGGGCTGGTGACACCGCGGTCGGGCACCGTCGAGCTGGCCGGGACGACGGTGTCGGCGCTGCGCGGCCGGAAACTGCGGGCGTTCCGGCGGACCGGGCAGCTGCAGTACGTCTTCCAGGATCCGCTGCGGTCGCTGGATCCCGAGCTGCGGATCGGCGACATTGTCGGCGAGGGGCTTGCCGTCCGGGGGATCGCGCCGGCCGAGCGGGAAACCCTGGTCCGAGCCGCATTGGAGCGGGTCGGGCTGGATCCGGACCTGGCCGCCCGCGAGCCCGGCCGGATTTCCGGTGGGCAGCGGCAGCGGGTCGCGATCGCCCGCTCGATCGTGCTGGAGCCGCGACTGCTGATCTGTGACGAACCGGTCAGCGCGCTGGACGTCTCCAACCGAAATCACATTCTGCGGCTGCTCGGCGATCTGCGCGATCAGCTGGGAATGGGAATCGTCATCATCTCGCACGATCTCGGCTCACTGGCGAGCCTCACCGACCGCATTGTGGTGCTCTACCGCGGTCGGGTGGTCGAACAGGGTACGGCGCAACAGATCTTCACCGCACCAGAGCATCCCTATACCCAGCTCCTGATCGCGTCGGTGCCGACCATCGACGAGTCGTCCGGTATCAGCGCAACGCGGCGCCGGGAATTGCGGGCGGAAGTATCGGAGCGGGTCCCGGCGGAAGGACACCGACCTTGACCACGCTGGACGTCAGCCCGGAAACAGGCGTCTCGGACGAGCGATTTCGTGACCTGATGAGCATGGTCTGCGGGCCGGTCGTGGTGGTGACCACCGCCATCGACGGCGCGCCCGCGGGCACCACGGTGAGCTCCTTCTCCTCGCTGTCACTGCAACCCAGAATGCTGATGCTGGCGTTGGATCGGAGCTCCCGCCTGCTGGACAAGCTGCGCCGGGCGGGCCGGTTCGGGGTGAACGTGCTCGATGCCCGGCAGGAGACGGCGGCCCGGACCTTCGCGACCAAGAGCGACGACAAGTTCGACCGGGTCGACTGGTCCTATCGTGGCGGACTGCCCTATCTGGACCGTTCACCCGGCTGGGCCGAATGTGCGGTCGAGGCGCTGGTGCCCGGCGGCGACCACGTCATCGTCGTCGGCGCCGTACATGACCTGGAGTCGCTGGAGCCGGGCGCCTACACGCCGCTGATTTACGGCGGTCGGCAGTTCGGCACGCATTCCGGTCTGACCGGGAGTTAGCCGGCGCGCCGGAAGAGTTGCACCGAGCCGATCGGGCGGAATCCGGTGCGCGCCAGAACCCGTACGCTGGCGGCGTTTCCGGGCGCGACCGCCGCCACCACGAGCCGGTCAGCGGGAATGACGGTGAGCGCGTCATCGACCAATGCGGTTCCGGCGCCGCGTCCGCGCAGCCGCTCGTCGAGTTCGAAGCCGATCTCGGTGAGCCCGGCGATTCCGGTCGAGATCACCACCAGCGACGTGCAATCCGTGTCCGGGTAACCCCAGATTCGCGGATCGTCGCGGACCGCGCGGGAGAAGCCGACCCGCGGGTGGCCGGCAAGATCCGGCCTTTGCACCAACCGCGGCGGCACCAACTGCGGTGGTCCGCCCATGCCGGGCCGGACCATGATCAGGTCGAGGCTGTCGATCCACCCGCCCGGACCGGCCAGCTCGGCGACGACCCGGGGGTCGTGCGCCCCGCCGTACCCGTTCACCCCGAGCCGCGCCAGCCGCGCATCCGTTACGTCGTCGGCGATCGCGAGCGCGGCGTGGCCGGTGAAGGCCACGATCGCCTCGAGCCCGGGCCGCCACGGCGCCACCCGCCGCCACCCGCCGTCCGCGGCCGGGAAGACACCGCGGGCCGCGTCCTGGATCAGGCCGGAGAGTGTCATCGGGCGATTGTCTCCGGCGGCGATCTCACCGCGCGCCGCGGGCCGAGTGAGCAGATGGTCAGGCAGGTTTAACAGCGCCGCGCAGGTGGCGTAACAGCGGCTGGCGAGGCTGCTGCCATGCCGCCGACCGAGACCCACTGCCCGTACTGCTCGCTGCAGTGCGGCATCACGCTGACACCGCGCGGCGGCTCGGTGACGGTGACCCCGCTGGACTTCCCGACCAACCGCGGTGGCCTGTGCGCCAAGGGCTGGACCGCCGCCGAGCTGCTGGACCATCCCGACCGGCTGCGTTCGCCGCTGGTGCGGAGCGTCGCGGGCGACCGGGAGAGCCCGTTCCGGGAGGCCGGCTGGGACGAGGCGCTGCACCTGGTCGCCGCGGCGATGGGCGGGGCCCAGCGGGAGTACGGCGCGGACGCGGTCGGCTGCTTCGGCGGTGGCGGGCTCACCAACGAGAAAGCCTATCTGCTGGGCAAGTTCGCCCGGGTCGCACTGCGGACCTCGGCCATCGACTACAACGGCCGATTCTGCATGTCCTCGGCGGCAACCGCGGCGCAGCGGGCGTTCGGCATCGATCGCGGGCTGCCGTTTCCGCTGGCGGATATCGAACGGGCCGACGCCGTGCTGCTGGTCGGCGGAAATCCGGCCGACACGATGCCGCCGGCGATGCAGTATTTCGATGCCGGGCGGGCCCGCGGCGCCCGCCACCTCGTGGTCGATCCACGCCGGACTCCCACCGCCCGCGGCGCGGCGCTGCACCTGCAGCCCACGCCGGGCACCGATCTGGCGCTGGCGTGCGGAATGCTGCACATCGCAATCCGGGAGCACCGGATCGACGAGCCCTACATCGCGACCCGGACGACCGGTTTCCGGCAGGTCCGGGCCGCGGTGACCGCTTTCTGGCCGGACCGGGTCGAACGGATCACCGGCGTACCGGTCGAGACCATGCGGGAGGCGGTCGGCATCCTGGCCGAATCGGCGACCGCGATGATCCTCACCGCCCGCGGGACCGAGCAGCACAGCAACGGGACCGACACGACCCAGGGCTGGATCAATCTCGCGTTGGCCCTGGGGCTTCCCGGCCGGGACGCGTCGGGGTACGGCACGATCACCGGCCAGGGCAACGGTCAGGGCGGCCGGGAACACGGGCAGAAGGCCGATCAGCTGCCGGGTTACCGGAAACTGAACGATCCGGCGGCCCGGGCCCATGTCGCTGCCGTCTGGGGGATCGACCCGGCCGAGCTGCCCGGACCGGGTCGCTCGGCCGTCGAATTGATTGACAGCTTCGGCGAACCGGGCGGGGTGCGGAATCTGCTGGTGCTCGGCTCGAATCCGTTGGTCTCCGCGCCGGACCGCAATGCAGTACGGAAAAAGCTGCGGGCACTGGATTTCCTCACCGTCGGCGACATTTTCCTGTCCGAGACCGCAATGGTGGCCGACGTGGTCCTCCCGATCACGCAGTGGGCCGAGGAGGACGGCACCATGACGAACCTGGAAGGGCGGGTGCTGCACCGGCGGCGGGCACTGGCCGCACCCGTCGGCGTGCGCGATGATCTGCAGATCATCAAGGGCCTCGCCGATCGACTCGACCGGGGTCGCTATTTCAGCAGCGACTCGCGGACCGTATTCGACGAGTTGCGCCGGGCAAGCGCCGGCGGTATCGCCGACTATTCGGGAATATCGATCGAGCGGATCGATGACGAGCAGGGCGTCTTCTGGCCGTGCCCGGAGACCGACCATCCTGGCACCCCGCGGCTTTTCGGCGAACAATTCGATACTCCCGACGGCCGGGCGAACTTCGTCGCGGTCCGATACAACGAAGTGGCCGAACGGCGCGACGACGACTATCCCTACGTGCTGACGACCGGCCGGACGATGCGGCAATACCAGAGCGGGAATCAGACCCGGCGGGTGCGAGCCCTGAATCTCGCCGATCCGGTCCCGCATGCCGAGCTGCATCCGGATCTGGCCCGCCGGCACGGCATCGAAGCCAGCGATATGGTCGAGCTGCGGACCCCACGCGGCTGCTCCCGGTTTCGCGCGGTGCTGACCGACACGGTCCGGGTGGACACGATTTTCGTGCCTTTTCATTGGGGTGGCCGGCACAGTGCCAACGCCCTCACCGACCCGACGGTCGACCCGCTCTCCAAGATGCCGGCCTTCAAGGCCTGCGCGGTTTCCGTGTGCCGAGTGTCCGGTCCGGACGGTGTCGATGTCCCGCTCGGCCAGGGCGACGCATGACCGCCACCGAGCTGCCGCAGACAACGATCGCGACAAAGCTGCTCCGGCTTGTCGTCGTCGGCAACGGAATGGCCGGCGCCCGCGCGGTCGAGGAGGTCATGTCCCGAAATGGCGGCGAACTGTTCGACATCACGGTCTTCGGCGACGAGCCGTACGGCAATTACAACCGGATCATGCTCTCCGGGCTGCTGAGCGGCGAGCACGAGGAACGCGACATCATTCTCAATGATGTCGACTGGTACACCGAGCGCGGAATCCGGCTGCACACCGGCACCCGGATCGCCCGCATCGACCGGGAGAGCCGGCAGGTGTATTCCCAGGACGGCGCCCGGTTCCCGTACGACGTGCTCGTCATCGCGACCGGAAGCCGGCCGTTCATGCCATCGGTCGATGGGCTGCGCCGCGCCGATGGAGCCCTGCGCGACGGCGTCTTCGGATTCCGCACCGTCGAGGACACCCGCGACATGATGCGTACGGCGCGGGAACATCGGCGCGCGGCGGTGATCGGCGGCGGCCTGCTCGGGCTGGAGGCGGCCCGCGGGTTGATGGCGCACGGCCTGCGGGTCGATCTGTTGCACGCGGCGGAATGGCTGATGAACCAGCAACTCGACGAGATCGCCGGCTCCCTGCTACGCCGGCAGATTGAGGAGTTGGGCATCTCGGTGCACTGTTCGGCCCGCACCGAGGAGATTCTCGGGGCTTCCCGGGTCGAGGGGGTGCGGCTCGCCGATGGCACCGTGATCGCCTGCGACATGGTGGTGGTGGCCGCCGGGATCCGATCCAACAATGAGCTCGCGACCGGGTGCGGACTCACCGTTGACCGGGCAATCGTGGTGGACGACCAACTGCGCACCGTCGATGACGAAAACATCTACGCGGTAGGCGAATGTGCCCAGCACCGAGGCCAGGTGTACGGCCTGGTGGCGCCGTTGTGGGAGCAGGCCAGGGTATTGGCCGCGCATCTGACCGGCGCGCGGTCCGGCACGACCTACGCGGGGTCCCGGACCGCCACCAAATTGAAGGTCGCCGGTGTCGACGTCGCGACCATGGGGGTGAAGGCGCCCGAACTCGAGAGTGACGAGCACGTCGTCTTCTCCGAGCCACGGCGCGGCGTGCTCAAGAGCGTCGTGATCCGCGACGACCGGCTCATCGGGGCGACGCTGGTCGGCGACGTCGGCAGGGCAGCCAGCCTCATCCAGGCATTCGACCGTGGTCTGCCGCTGCCGGCGGACCGGGCGCGGCTGCTGTTCGACCTCCGAACGGCGTCGGCGGAGCCGAACGCGGAGGACCTCGATGACGAGGCGCAGGTCTGCAATTGCAACGGTGTCAGCAAGGGCACGCTGGTCAGGACCGTGCAGGACGGCGCCCGCAGCGCGGCTGCGGTGATGGACCGGACAAGAGCCGGGAAGGGCTGCGGCTCCTGCAAGGGCCTGGTGAATCAGATCGTCGACGGGGCGGTCGCCAGTAGCCCGCGCAGCTGTTCCGAGGCGTACATCAAGGACATCGGCGTGCTGTTGCTGATCGGCCGACTCCTGCGGCACTACCCCAGCGACCAGCCATGAGCATTCGGATCGGCACGACGGTACGAGCCCGGCCGGGACCGTGGGGGGTGGGGTGGCGGTCCCGCCTGGCGGACTGGCGGATCCGGGTCAGCTGCCCAGCCGTTCCGGCTCGTACGCCAGCCGGTAGCCGCGCTTGACGACGGTCTGCACGAGCCGCTGGTCGCCGAGCGCGGTCCGGATCCGGGCGACCGCCACCTCCACCGCGTGGTGATTGGCGTTCTCCTCGAGGGACGCGGACAGCAGCTCGGCCCGGGAGTAGACCCGGCCGGGCTCCTCGGCGAGCTGCCGCAGGACGGTGAGCGGGCCGGGGTTCAGCGTGATCAATGTGTCGTCGACGACCACCGTGCCGCCGCGGACCTGCAGCCACCGGCCGGCCACCGGCAGCCGCTGGTCCCGCCGGTCGGACAACGCCGTGACTATCTCGCGGGCCAGCGCGCCGAGCCGGAAGCGGGCCGGTATGACGCAGCCGATCCGGGCCCGCCGCAGCGGAGCCGCCGTGACCGGACCGACGCAGGCCGCCGTGACATTGCGCTGGAAGGCCGTCACAACGGCATCGAGGAGGCCGAGGTCCTTGGCCTGCTCCACCAGGGAGGCCGCCGCGGGTGCGCTGGTGAAGGCGACGGCGTCCACCTGGTTGGCGGCGATGAGGGTGACGAGCCGGCGCAGCGGTTCGAGGTCGTCGGGCGGGACCCAGCGGTAGACCGGGACTTCGATCACCGAGGCGCCGGCGGTCCGCAGCGCCTCCACCATGTCCGGCAGGGGCTCGCCGTGCAGCTGGACGGCGATCCGGAGCCCGGTCAGATCTCGGACCAGCAGGTGTTCCAGGACCTCCGACGACGACTCGGAGGCGGGTGACCAGGCCTCGATCAGCCCGGATGCCCGTACCGCGCCACGGGCCTTCGGTCCGCGGGCCAACAGCTCGGCCCGGCCGAGCTGTGCCATCAAGGTCTCGGCCAGACCCCAGCCCTCGGCCGCCTCGATCCAGCCGCGGAAGCCGATGCCGGTTGTGGCCACCACGACGTCCAGCCGGTCGGCGATGCAGCCCTCGGTCGCCTGCCGCAGCTGGGTGTCGTCGGCGAGCGGCACCAGCGCGATCGCCGGCGCGAGCAGCACCGACGCGCCCCGCCGTTCCAGCAGCGCGGCGAGCTCGTCCCGGCGGCGGGCCGCGGTGACGGCGACGGTGAACCCGGTCAGCGGTTCCTGCCCGGACCGCTCGTTCACGCTGTCAGTCATAGGCCGAGGCCGCGGCTGGCTGGGTGCATGCGGGAATGCTCTCCCGTGCCCGTTAAGGGCGCAGATCAGCCACGTTACGCGCGTGCAACGTGGCACCGATTCCGTCCGCCCGGCATGATGAATCACCGATCCGGTAGGCCGATACCGGCGCATTGGTCTATTCGGGCTCGAATTCCCGCTGGGCTCGGATTCCCTTTCGGGCAACGGTTGTTTAATTAGCCTCACAACACAACGACCGTCAAGTAGTCTCGGATATTCAGATCCGTGTGCCGCAGTCTGCTGCTCTGAGGAGATCGACCATGCGCCCGATACGTCTGGGACCCAACTTTCCGAAATCGTTCTATC
>DATAVB010000054.1:0-22397 GCA_036267955.1 Mycobacteriales bacterium
GAATTCGGCGTTCCGGTGGTGTCCCGCGGCGGCGGCACGAGCATCGCGGGAAATTCCATCGGCGGCCTGGTGGTCGATTTCTCCCGGCACATGCGGGCGCTGGAGATCGACCCGGAACGGCGGCTGGCCCGGGTCGAGCCCGGTGTCGTGCTGGACGATCTGCGCGCGGCCGCGGCCCCGTACGGCCTGACTTTCGGCCCGGATCCCTCGACCCACAGCCGATGCACGCTCGGCGGGATGATCGGCAACAACGCCTGCGGATCGCATTCGGTGCGCTGGGGCAAGACCGCCGACAACGTCGAGCAACTCGACGTCCTGCGATACGACGGCAGCCGGCTGCGGCTCGGCGGCGACGCCCCGACCGACGATCCCGTGCACACCGCGCTGCGCGGCCTGGCCGAGGGCAATCTGGCGGTGCTGCGCCAGCAGTTCCCGACGATGCCGCGGCGGGTCTCCGGCTACGCGCTGGACGAATTGCTGCCGGAGCGCGGATTCTCGGTGGTCCGTTCCTTCGTCGGCACCGAGGGCACCTGCGGCACGCTGCTGGGCGCAACGGTGAAGCTGGTGCCGACGCCGGCGGTACGGACGCTGCTGGTGTTGGGTTTCGCCGACGACATCGCGGCCGCCGACGCGGTGCCGGACCTGCTGACGTACGAACCGTTGACGATCGAGGGGATGGATCGCCGGATCGTCGCGTTGACCGGCGCCTCGGTCGATCTCCCGCCCGGCGACGCCTGGCTCTTCGTGGAGATCGGCGGCGCCGACCTCGGCGAGGCGACCGACCTGGCCCGCACGATCGCCACCGCGCACGACGGGCACCACCGGCTCGTGGTCGACGCGGCCGAACAGCGGTTGCTGTGGAAGATCCGCGAAGAGGGCGCCGGCCTGTCCACCCGGCACGCGGACGGCTCGGAGGCGTGGCCCGGCTGGGAGGACTCCGCCGTACCGCCGGCGCGGCTGGGCGCCTATCTGCGGGATTTCCGGGGCCTGCTGAAGGACTACGGCCGGTCCGGGATCACCTACGGCCATTTCGGCGAGGGCTGCATTCACGTCCGGATCGACTTCGATCTCATCAGCGAGCTCGGCCGGACCAATTTCCGGGAGTTCCTGGAACACGCGGCCGATCTCGTGGTGTCGCATGGCGGCTCGCTGTCCGGCGAACACGGCGACGGGCTGGCCCGGTCGGAGCTGCTGTCCCGGATGTACAGCCCCGAGGTCATCTCGCTTTTCGAGCAGTACAAGGGGATTTGGGACCCGGACGACAAACTGAACCCGGGCGTCATCGTACGGCCGGGCCAGATCGACGCCAACCTGCGTTTCGACGGCGTCCGCATTCCACTGCGGACCGCGTTCAGCTTTCCGCACGACGAGGGCAACTTCGCCCAGGCGATGCGGCGCTGCGTGGGAGTCGGGAAATGTCGTAACTCGCACACCCCCGGCGGCGTGATGTGCCCGAGTTATCAGGTGACCCGGGAGGAGAAGCATTCCACCCGCGGCCGGTCCCGGCTGTTGCTGGAAATGCTGCAGGGTGATGTCATCAAGGACGGCTGGGCGTCCACCGAGGTGCATGATGCATTGGATCTGTGCCTGTCCTGTAAGGGCTGCAAGAGCGACTGCCCGGTCGACGTCGACATGGCGACCTATAAGGCCGAATTCCTGCATCACCACTACGCGGGCCGGATTCGGCCAGCGGCGCATTATTCAATGGGATATCTGCCACTGCTGGCGCGGCTGGCCTCGGCCACCCCCGGCCTGGTCAACCGGGCCGGGAAATCGCCGCTGTCCGGGCTGATGAAGCGGGCCGGCGGAATTGCTCCGGAGCGGAGCCTGCCGGAATTCGCGGCCGAGCCGTTCACGAAATGGTTCCGGAATCGCACCCGGCCCGGCGCCATCCAGCGCCCGCCCGTACTGCTGTGGCCGGACACGTTTGACAATTACTTCACGCCGGAGGTCGCCCGGGCCGCGACCGAGGTCCTGGAGGATGCCGGCTTCACCGTGGTGGTGCCGGATGCGCCGGTCTGCTGTGGACTGACGTGGGTCTCGACCGGTCAGCTCGACGTCGCGAAGAAGGTGATGAAGCGGTCGCTGCGCGCGCTCGCCCCGTACATGCGCACCGGAATGCCGATCGTCGGTCTGGAGCCGAGTTGCACGGCGGCGCTGCGCAGCGATCTGGTCGAACTGCTGCCGGGCGCGGAGTCGGAGCAGATCGCGGCCACGACGAAGACGCTCGCCGAGGTGCTGGACGAGGCGGGCTGGACACCGCCGTCGCTGGATGCGCACGCCATTAAGCAGACTCACTGCCATCAGCACGCCGTACTCGGCTCGGCGGCCGACTCGCGGGTGATGGAGCGGGCCGGGATCGCCGCGGAGACACTGGATTCGGGCTGTTGCGGGCTGGCCGGCAACTTCGGTTTCGAACGCGGACATTACGAGGTGTCGACGGCGGTCGGCGAGCAGGTGCTGTTGCCGGCAGTACGGGCCGCGGCCGCGGAGACCGAGATTCTTGCCGACGGATTCAGCTGCCGCACCCAGATCGCCCAGCAGACCGACCGGCGCGCCGTGCACCTCGCCCAACTCCTGCGACGCGCCCTCGACTGATCAGCTAAGCGGGGGCGGGTTCCTCGACGCCGGAGCTTTCCCGGCTGCCGAATTTCACGCCTCGCGCCTCGCTGCCGATAGCGGTCAACACGGCGACCGCTATCAGCACCGGAATGATCGTGGCGGTCAACGCGAACGTGTAGCTGTGCGATTTGGCCAGGTGCTGCTGGATCGGCAGGTTGAACGCCGCGAGACAGTTGCCGAGCTGGTAGGTCACGCCGGGGTAGAAACCGCGGATCTCGTCCGGGCTCAATTCGGTGAGATGGGCCGGAATGACACCCCATGCCCCCTGCACCATGACCTGCATCAGGAACGAACCCAACGCCAAAAGTCCGGCCGTACTGGAGATCGCGAAGAGCGGCACGATCGGCAGGCCGAGAACAGCGAAGATCACGATCACCAGCCGGCGACCGTATTTCTGCGACAGCGCACCGGCCATGGTCCCGCCGATAATGGCACCGACGTTGTAGAGCACGGCAATCCAGGTGGCCGTCGTCGCGGAGATCTTCATGCCCTCCTTGAGGAAGGTCGGGTAGATGTCCTGGGTGCCGTGGCTCATCCAGTTGAATGCGGTCATCAGGAGCACGAGATAAACGAAGCGGCGCAGGATCTTGGGGTTGAGGAAGACCTTCGCCGCCGAGACCTTGGTGGTCTTGGCCCGTTGCTGGGCGGATTCCCAGACCTCGGATTCCTGGACCCGGGCCCGGACGATAAGGCTGATCAACGCCGGCAGGATGCTGACCGCGAACATCCAGCGCCAGGACAACCCGAACTCCACGTGCACCAGCAGGTAGAACAACGCGGCGAACATATAGCCGATCGAATAGCCCTCCTGCAGCACGCCGGAGAAGAATCCCCGTCGCTCGTTCGGAATCTTCTCCATGGCCAACGCGGCGCCGAGTCCCCATTCGCCACCCATCCCGATCCCGTACAGCATCCGCAGCACGAGCAAAGTCGTGTAGTTCGGCGCGAAGGCGCAGGCGAATCCGATGACCGAATAGAAGCAGACATCGACGATCAGGGGGCGGCGGCGGCCCACCTTGTCGGCCCAGATACCGAAGATCAACGCACCGACCGGCCGCATGATCAGCGTGACCGTGGTGAGGAATGCCATCCGGGTCAGCGACACCCCGAAATCTTTAGCGATATCGGCGTAGACCAGCACCACGATGAAGTAGTCGAACGCATCCATCGACCAGCCCAGCAGGGCCGCGATGAAAGAGTTGCGCTGATCGGAGGTAAGTCGGGTCGCCGCCACGGAGGCCTCCCACTAGGTCATCTGGCGTAGGCGCCGGTAATCGTACGACGGTCGTCGATCTAGCGCCATCGGGGCGCCGAAGGTCAGCGCAGCCGCGCGAGCATGATCGGGAAGGACGGCAGCCGGTAGCGCAGGAACGGAATCCGCTGCAACACAGGCAGAATGACGCCGAAGGCGAGACCTCGGCCGCGCGGCTGGCGCAGATTGCGGAGGCGGGCAATCTCCGGGAGCCCGGCCAGCCGGGAGCGCTCGGCCCTGGTCATCCCCCAGACCCAGGGCGGCGGCCGGTAGCCGGTACCGTCCTTCTCCTGGTCCAGCCAGGCGTCCCGCCGCGAAATCATCCATTCCGGCACCGTGTCGAAGAGCAGCCCACTGCCGGGCAGCTGCTGTCCGCACATCGCGATGAGCTGGTCGACCTCGGCCGGCTGGAAATACATCAGCAGACCCTGCGCGCTGATCAAGACGCCGTTGGTGGCGTCGACGTGAGTCAGCCACTCCTCGTCGGTCGCCGAGCAGGCGATGGTCCGGTTACGCGGGCCGTCCGGTAGCAGTTTCTGCCGCACCGCGACGGTTTCCGGCAGATCGACGGTCAGCCAGGTCAGCGTGCCGTTGTCGACCCGCCAGAACTGCGTCTCCAGCCCCTCGCCGAGTGCGACCACCGTGCCGGCGGGATGCTCGCGCAGGAACCGCCGGATCTCGTCGTCGAAACACCGGACCCGTAAGGCGTGCCACTGGCCGGCCTGAGCCTGGTCCGTACCGAACCGTTCGAACGGGTAGTTGATGCGCTCGACCAGTTCGACGGCCTTGGGATCGTCGAGAGACGGAGTATTGCCGCCGGCGGCCGTGGCGCGATGGTAGAGATTCCAGAGCAGCGTCTCTGGCACTCCGTGCAGCTCGATGTCGATCTTCGACTGATTTGGCACGCGCCACAGGCTAGCCGCCCCTTCGATCGACAGCGCAGGCCGCGGCCACCACCCGGCATAGTTCGCGCCCCTACGACACTGCTCCACACCCCGGAGCAACGTCGTAGCCGCACTGTCAGACAACCTCCCTACGACACTGCTCCACTCCCCGGAGCAACGTCGTAGGTGGAAAATCCGTGGCCGGGACCAGACCGGCGCCAGTAATCTCGCGCCCATGAGCAGCCCGTTGCCCACCGCAGAGTCCGGCGTCGTCGTCATGACCTGTGGGCTGCCGGGCTCCGGCAAGAGTTCGTACTCCCAGGAGCTCGAGCGGCGCGGCTACCGTCGCCTGTCGATCGACGAGGTCGTCTGGCACCGCATCGGGGTGGATGCCGCGACGTTGCCGCCGGCCGAGTACGAGGAGCTCAAGGCCGACGCCGAACGGGAGCTCTGGAATGAGCTGGTCACGCTGCTGGAGGAGCGGCGGCCGGTTGTGCTGGACTACAGCTTCTGGAGCCGGGCGACCCGAAAGCGCTACCAGGCACTGATCGAGAGCTACGGCTGCCGCTGGGAGCTGGTGCACCTCAAGGCCGATCTGGAGACGCTGCGTCGCCGGCTGGCCATCCGCAACGCCCGGGACGGCGCCAATAGCGTCACCGTCTCCGACGAGTTGCTGCAGCGCTATTTCGCATCTTTCGAGGAGCCGGTCGGCGAGGGCGAGCGGGTCATTCCGCAGGTGTGAACCCTTCGAGAATGCCGGCCTCCGGCAGGAAATATCTGCGCGAGACTGAGCGGTATGCGACACGAACCGCTCTTCCAGAAGGTCGACGCCGTCACGATCCCGGTGCCGGATATTGATGCCGGACTGCGCTTCTATCGTGATGAGCTCGGGCACCAACTGTTGTGGCGCAACGACGAGGTCGGGCAGGCCGGCCTCAGCCTGCCGGGCAGCGACACTGAAATCGTCCTGACCACGCGCCAACAGTACGAGCCGGACTGGCTGGTGGTGTCGGTCGACGACGCGGTTCAGGAAATCCTGGCCGCGGGGGGCTCCATGCTCACCCGACCGTTCGACATTCCGGTCGGCCGGGCCGCGGTGGTCAAGGATCCGTTCGGCAACGCGCTGGTGCTGCTCGACCTGTCCAAGGGTCTTTACGTCACCGATCACGACGGCCGGGTGACTGGCGTGAGCAACCAATGAGGAATTTGGCTTGGCCCGGCGCTACGTCCATGGTTGGTTGAGACCGTGACCGAGCCGACAGCACAGGACGAGTTCGAGGCATTCCGGGTACGGATGGACCGCGATCCGCGGGTGGTCGGTGTCGTTCTCAGCGGCTCGCAGGCGAGAGAGGGCACCGCGACCGTCCACTCGGACTACGACCTGATCATCGTCGCCGCCGACGGCAGCGAGGAGTCACTGTCGGGTGAGGCCCGGCGCGACGCCCGGCTGGACGTCTCCGTCATATCGCTCACCGAATTCCGCACCCACGCCCTGCCCGGCTCCGGTTTCGAATGGAGCCGATATTCCTACACCCATGCCAGGACCCTCAAGGACACCGACGACGGTCTCATTTCCGACCTCGTGACCGCCAAGGGCCGACTGACCGCAGTCGAGGCCGCGAGACTCGCGCCTAACATGCTCGACGGCTTCCTCAACAGCGCCTATCGCAGCCTGAAGAGCGATCGGGACGGCAATGCGGTCGCGGCCCGACTCGATGCGGCCGAGTCGCTGCCGGGTTACCTCTCCTATATCTTCGCCCTGCACGACCGCGTCCGGCCGTACAACAAATATCTCAGCTGGGAGCTACGACGTTTTCCGCTCAGCCGGCCGGAGTGGGCCCACGATCATCTGCTTTCCCGGCTGACCGAAGTGGTCTCACCGATGGCGGCCCGGGCCGTCCGCCAATTGTTGAACGAGCTCGAACCACTGGCCCGGGCGGCCGGACACGGCGAGGTCCTCGACTCGTGGGGCGACGATCTGGCGTTCATGCAGGGAGACCGGTGAATGCCGGGTAAGCCGGCATGGCGAGCGCCGCCTCGCCGAATTCGGCCACGAGCCGCCCGTCGATGTCACGCAGAAAGTCCATCAACGACGGAATGACGCCCCGATCCAGCGCGAGGAGGCGACCCAGCCGGAAGTGGACCTCGACGGCGGCGCCGGGGAAGAATACGCCGTGTTCCTCGAACGACCCGGCGTCCAATTCACCCGGCGGCCGGCGCAGCATCGAACCCACCCTGCGGATTGTGTACAGCGCGCTCGCCCGGATGAGCCCGTCGTACCAGATGTCGTCGTCGGCGAGCTCCGGGAAGGTCGGCAGCACCTCGTCCCGGTAGGCCGTCTCGACCCGATTCGTCATGGCCACCGGCATATCCAGCACGCACCAGCAGGTCGGGAACGGCGCGACCGTGTATGCGGCGTCGCGGAAAAGCGAGCAGCAGCCGGCGAATTCAAAATCGAAGAAACGAATTCCGTTGGGCGTGAGCTGATTGTTGTCGGGGCAGGCGTCGGCGGGGGAGAAGATGTCGTAGGCCGACCGATCGAGGAGGCTCGTCGCGACCGCCAGATCCCGGTCCAGCCCGGCCCGGGCTTCGATGCCATATCGCGCGCCGGCGAGCTCGACGATCTCGCCGAGCTCCACCCGGATGGAGCCGGCGATCGGGTTGTCGCGGTGGCTGATCCCCAGCTCCGCCTGGATCTGCGCCACCCGAGGCCACGGATCCCTCGTCCGGGCGGCGATCTGGCCGAGCCCCCGCGCCCAGGTCAGCAGGCCCTGTTCCGCCGCGTCCGGATCGGACCCCAGCAGCACATCGGAGAGGGCTGGATGATCGCCAAGATCGGAGAATACGAGAACGCGGCGGCTCAGGTCCGCGGCGAGCAGCTCCGGCCCGACCGGCGGCCCGGGAAGGGTGCCAAACAATTCGCCCGCCACCGCCTCGTTCTCCAGGGGGTCGAAGCCGGCACTGTCCGCGGGCGGGTCGTACCCCTTGACGATGACGCTCGCGGCCCGGCCGGACAATGGCACCCGCAGCACGACGGATCGACCGC
This sequence comes from Mycobacteriales bacterium, assembly GCA_036267955.1. Lineage (GTDB taxonomy): Bacteria > Actinomycetota > Actinomycetes > Mycobacteriales > QHCD01 > DATAVB01. The sequence goes on from DATAVB010000054.1 coordinate 7,805, forward strand.
TGCCGGAGAGCTCAACCGGCTCGCCGGCAACCACATCATCGCCCCAGCGATCCCGCAGCGCGGCGACGCCAGCAGCGACCGCCCGTACCGACTCCATATCGGCGACCCTAACGGAGGGCTCGGGCATTCTCCATGATCGAGAACGAGCGGGCCCGGCGTTTATCCGTTGCGGCCGAGCAGCGCGGCGATGGCCTCGTTGTCGACGCTCCGGGCACTGTCCCAGCCGGCTGCGGCGGACTGCGTCGTCAGCAGCGCCACCACGTAGCGGTTGTCGGACCCGAGCAGGCCGGTGGTATCCAATGTGTACTTGGACTGGTAGCTCATCCAGCCCTGCTTGGCTTTGACGTCCGCGCGGCGTGGCGGTGCAAGCAGTCCGAACGCCTGGTCGAAACCGTCCGCGCCACTGTCGGTGGCAGCCCCGAGCGCCCCGACCACAAAATCCCGGTCCGCGGTGGTCAACCGATCCAGCACATCGTCATATACGGCAATGACGTCGGACGATGTAGTCAGCATCTCGCCCCATTCTCCGGTGTCGGTCGGCACCGTCGTTTGAGTGAGCTGCAGCGACTCGATCAGTTCGCTGAGCGTTTGCGGGCCGTCGAACGTTTCCCAGAGTGAGTCCATGGCGGCGTCGTCACTTGCCGACAGCGCCCGCTTCATCAGATCAATGTCCGTCGCCGTGAGTTGGATCTCACCCGCCTCCTTCTCGTGCAATAACTCGGTGATCAGGAAAAGCTTGGCCACCGACGCCGAATAGAATTGTTGAGCACCGTACTTTCCGACCACGAGCTTTCCGGTGGCTCGGTCCTGAACGGCGACGCCGACCTCGACACTCGCCGGCAACCGGGCATCCAGGCGGTCCACGGCCGCGATGCCTGCCTGCACGGCCGCGTCACCGGTGAACGGCTCGGACGTCGGGGTGGGCGCCGGCGTCGGGGTGGGAGTCGGCGTCGGGGTGGGCGCCGGCGGGCGGACGGTGCTGGTTGGCGCGGTGACCCGCGCGACCGCGTTTCGGGTCGGCGCGGCCAGGGGCGATGCCGCGGTGGTCGGTGCCGAGGGTGCGACTGCCACCTGCCCCCGGTCGGTGCCGCTGCTCCGCGACGCCAGCACCATCGAGACCACCAGCCCGGCGGTCATGACGGCCGCGCCGAGCGCCAACAGTCGACCTGGCGAATTCAGCCGTGTCCAGCCCATGCCAACAAACTAAGCGCAGTTCCGGGCGTGCGGACCAGAGAGCTCAGCATTCACAGGATCTTCCCAGCCAGCCTTCAGGTTGGGACCAAAGAATGTGTCATTGAACACCTGTCCACAAAGGACTGTTTTCGGAAGGCGGGTCTGAATCCGCCCAGAAGCGCGTTAAATCACGCGCGAATTTCAGCAAAGGTGGGCAGACTCAGGGCGTGACTGACGCTGCCGTGCCCGCGACCCTGTCCAGCGAGCTGCTGGGTTTCCCGCCCGACGCCCGGGTCCTCATCGTCAACAACGACGACCTCGGGATGTATCACGCGATCAATGATGCGGTAATCCAGTCGATCGAGGAGGGGATCTCCAGCTCCTGCAGTCTGATGGTGCCGTGTCCGGCGGCGCCGCACGCCATGGAGCTGCTGCGCGACCGGCCCGAGATCTCGTTCGGGATCCACTTCACGCTGGTCTGCGACAGCCCGGGCTATCGGTGGGGGCCGGTGGTCCCGAAAGCGAAAATTCGGTCCCTGCTGGACGACAACGGCGAGTTGTTCACGAATGACCGCCGGACGCAGTTGCTGGCCCAGGCTCGGATCGATGAAGTCGAGCTCGAGCTCCGGGCCCAGGTCAGTGTTGCAATCGACGCCGGGCTCGCGCCGGTTCATCTCGACTGGCACTGCCTCGCCGACGGCGGGCGCGACGATATCCTCGACCTGACCCTGGAATTGGCCGAGGAATACGGCCTGGCGGCGCGGGTCTGGCTGGACCGGGGCCGAGCGAAGGCGCGGCAACACGGTTGGCCCGTCGTCGACCACCCGTTCCTGGACAGCTACTCGATCGACACCGAGGGCAAATCGGCGCGATACGCCGAGCTGTTGCGCGGCCTGCCGGCCGGTCTGAGCGAATGGGCCGTGCACCCCAGCCTCGGTGATGAGGCGTCGCAGGCGATCGACGACGGATGGCCGGTGCGCCGGGCCGACTTCGAGTTTCTGACCTCTCCGACCGCCCGCGAGATCGTGGAGCAGGAGGGAATCGTCGTGATCAATTACCGGTCGATTCAGGAAGTCTGGGCGACCCGCGATTAAGCAGCCGCGGCCGTGTCGTCCGGGTGCACAGACGAGTCCTGCGCTGGCAGCTCGTGCAGCGACCGCAACGGCGACAGGGCGGCGATTGCCGTGCCGAGGAGCACCCCGCCCGAGCTGATGATCAGCGTGGTCCGGAAGCCCAGCGCCGATCCCGACAAGCCGCCGAGCAGCGCACCAATTGGCATCATTCCGTACACCAGGAAACGCCAGGTGGCATTGACCCGGGAGATCAGCTCCGGTCGGAGCAGTGCCTGCCGGAAGGTCTGCTGGTTGACGCCGTAGAGGGCCGGGCCGGCGCCACGCAGCAACTGCGCCACCACCAGGATCGGAAACGCCACCGCCAGCGGACCGGACGAGGCGGCGAGCACCAGCCCCGCCGTACCGGCCAGGGACATCCCAGCGATGTACGCCGGACCGGGTCCGACCCGTTTGGTGAGCGGGGTCGCAATGACCGCACCGAGAATGCCGGCCACACCACCGATCGCGATGGCGACACCGACGAGACTCGAGGCGAGGTGCAGGCCGCGCACCAGATAGAGCACGAGCACGACATTCTGCATCTGACCCGCGAGTGCGCCGAGGGTGGCCGAGATTGTGACGGCACGGACGACTGGATGCGCTAGAACGGCCCGCAACCCTTCCAGGATGTCGGTCCGGAGATGCTGTTTCGGTCGTACGGCCGAGCTGACGGCAGGTCCCGGCGTGCGGATGCGGGCTTTGCAAAAGGCGGCGAGCAGGAAGGAAATGGCGTCGACAGCGATGGCAATCGGCGCTGTCAGCAGTTGCACCAGGACGCCGCCCAATGCGGACCCGGTCGTATTGACGGTGGAATTGCTCTGCATGACCGCGCTGTTGGCGGGCAGCAGCTGATCTCGAGGCACGAGGCGGGGAATGAAGGATTGGGAGGTCACCGTCTCGAAGAGGTTGCCGATGCCGGCGAGCACGACAACGACGTACAGCTGCCACACGTGCAGCACGTGAAAGGCGGCCAGGATCGGAATCGTGCCGAGCAGCAGCATCTGCGCCAGATCGGCCAGCACGAGGATCCGCCGGTATCGCATGCGTTCGACCCAGACGCCAGCGGGCAGTCCGAGGACGAGATGCGGCACGAACGCGACCGCGCCGATGATGCCCAGCTGTACGGGCGATGCATGCAGGTAGACCACCGCGGTCAGCGGCAGCGCGACCGTGGTGACGCTGGAGCCGAGTAGGGACACGGAATTGCCGACGAAGAGCCGGCGGAAATCCGGGTACCTCGCGAACACCGACCATTGTCCGAATACCATTCGGCAACTCAACACCATGTGCCGCTGATTGTCTCGGCCTTACGCTCGCCCCGCAGCTTTCATCACGGACGCAGCCTTACCTGCTCGGACGCGCCGCTCGCCGGTAAGCGTCGGCCAGCGCAAAGAACGACTCCTTCGGCTGCCAGTGCCAGCCCGCGCCGGGCCGATCCGGCGTCTCCCAGATCGCTTTCACCAGGCCGTAGCACGCCATGTCCAGGTCGTACCGGGGCGTATTGCGGTGCGGTGCATCGGGACTGACGAATTCGTACACCGTTGCCGAATACAGTCCCATTTCCTCGAAGACGCCGAGCACCTCGGTGAGATAGATCGCCTGATCCCGCTCGCTGCGGACCAGTCCGTCGATGATCTGCTCGGGATCCTTGGTGTAGTCGACGACATCCCACCCCATGCCACCCCGTTGCGGCGCGCCCTTATACGTACAGGTTCCGTATTCGGCGATCGCCAGCGGCTTTCCCCAACGCTGATATTGCCGGAGATCGCGAACATAGGCGCCCCGGCGGGCGAAATAGGAGTAGTAGTCGATGCTGACGATGTCGAACAGTGTCCAGTCGATGACATCGTCCGAGGCCGCACCATAGGTCAGCTTTCCGTGGAACACCGACCGGCCGACGGTTGCCGCCCGCGCGATGAATGCGCTCAGCTTCCGCTGCATCAGCTTGTGATCGTACGTCCCGGCGAGCAGATTCTTGATCCGCTCGAGCGCGTCGGCGCCGGGCACAATCCCTGGGACGAAGAGTACGAATTCGCATCCCACACTGAGATGTACTTTGGCGCCCTGCCGGCGCAGCCGTTCGGCGTATTTGCCGATCTCGGCCAGGTGTTCAAGTGTGTCGCGCTCAGGGCGATCGCCGAGGCGGGGTTGGAGATAGATGTGCAGGCCACGCTCGGCCGCCTCGGAGGCGGTGGCCGTGAGCCGGTCCACCCCGTCGCCGAATACCGAGACCGAGGAGGCGTGCAGCAATTCCTTGATTGTCCACAGGTCGGTCCGCATTCGGTCGGCCCGCCAACTCGTCTGCGACGTCCCGCCGTCGGCCACCTCGTAGCCAACCCCGCGGTAAGTCAGTCCGCGCCGGCGTGGCGTGGTCGCACCGGCCGTACCCGCGGTGAGCAGCGATCCGGCCGCCCCGGTGATGCCGGCAGCGGCGACTCCGGCCAGAAACTGGGCCCGGTTGATTCTGTTGGTCTGCATTTCGCCTGCCATCGGGCCACCCAACCACGACGTACGGCGAGATTGCGATGGCCGCATGCACACATAGACCAAAGTCGGTATGTGCCAGCTGAGAGCGAGACCTTCGGCCGACACGCGTACCAAAGGGGTGGATGAGCGCACTCCCCACACAGGACAGACTGGTGCCCATGATCGTCAGCCGCCCACGCGTACGGGCACTCGCCAGCCGTTCGCGCCCGGCGTGGTTCCTGCTGTTGTTCGCGCCGGTGAGCGCGGAATATCTCATCGGATACGACGACACGATCGGCAATCCGGCCGCTCTGATATTCGGGCTGGTGATCTTCGCACCGCTCTACGGGGCGCCGGCCGTCCTCATCCGGGAACTGACCCGGCGGACCGGCCGCGGCTGGCCGACCATGCTGCTGCTCGGCCTCGCGTTCGGTCTGGTGCAGGCCGGACTGATCGACCAATCGCTCTTCAACCCGCACTACCGCGATATCTCGTACTGGGGAAACCTGCGAAACCCGACGCTTATCCACGGCGCCGGGACCAGCCTGGCCATGCTGGCCAGCTTCGTCGGCGAACACGTGGTGAGCAGCATCTGCGCCCCGATCGCCCTGGCCGAATCCATGGTCCCGCGCCGGTCGATGCATCCGTGGCTGCGCCCGTCCGGGCTGGTGATCATGGCCGTACTCTGGACCGCGGGCGCGGGCTACGTACTCTCGGACACCCTCCACAACGAGAGTTTCCGGCCGTCCGCCGGGCAGCTGACCGTGACGGTGTTGATCGTCCTCGCGCTGATTGCTGTCGCCTTCACCCGGCCCCGGCGCCCGCCGGTGCAAGCCACCGGGCCGGTCCCGGCACCCGTCCTCGTACTGGTGCTGTCGACGCTGTGTCTCGGCGTCCGGCCGCTCCTGGACAGCCTCTGCGACCGCACCGCGACTGCCGGCGGCTGGGCGCCCACGCTGGCCGGTCTGGCAATTCTGCTGAGCTTCGGTCTCCTGCTGCGGCGCTGGTCATCCCGGACCGGCTGGACCGGGCGACACGTGTTGGCGGTGGCCGCGGGCGCGCTGCTGAGCGTCACCGCCGTCGCCTTCACCGTGGAACCGGTGGGACATGTCGGACCGGGCGCCAAGTACGCCGCCAACAGCGCGTTGTTCGTACTCGTGCTGGTCCTGCTGCGAGCCGCGCTGGTCCGACAGCGGGTACGGCGCCGCCGATCGAAGTGCGCTTTACCCGGCACCGACGCCGAAATCGCGGGGTAAAGCACGCTTTGATCAGCGGCAGGGGCCCGGATCCCGGGGTAAAGCGCACTTCGATCGGGCTCCGAGAATCGTGGCCGGGCCGCGATCAGGTGGAATCTCCCGATCGCGATCCCTTTCTGAAAAAGGTGGTACGGGCCTCGGCGGCGAGCTGGCTGGCCGTCGTCGGAAAGCGGTCATACAGCTCGCCGTCATCCGGGACGGCGAGCAGCGACGGGTTGACGCGAATGGCGGCGCCGGTCAGGGCGGCGAGATTGAGTCCGTCGCTCGGCCGAGCGTCGATGGATTGCCGGCCGGCGGGCCCATCAAGCACCGCATTGGCGTAATAGAGGGTGCCGTCGAGCTGTGCGATCCGCACCTCGCGGAGCGTCGCGCCCGCGGCCTGTAGCAGGCTGGCCGTGAACTGGTAGGTCATGGGGCGGGGCATCTGCTCGCTTTCCAGGCTTACGGCCAGCGCCACCGCCTCGGCGGGCCCTATCCAGATCACCAGCTGCCGCTCACCCGCAATCTCTTGCAGGACGACCAGATGGGTGCTGCGGCCGGACTCGTCGTCCTCGCTACGGCGCACCTCGGTGATCCGTACCTCCGTCAGTTCGGGTGCCGCTGTTTCGGTCATGGTCTGCTCCTCTGGTTGTTCCTCCCCCAGCCGTACCGCCAATGTGCCCCGGGCCTGATGAAGCCGGGCTTTCACCGCTCCTATGGGAATGTTGAGTTCGCCCGCGACCTCTCGATAGGTCAATCCCTGCAGGTAGAACAGGTAGACCGCGGCCCGCTGTCCCGGCGCCAGCCCGGCGATCGCCCGACGTACCGTCCGATGGCGTAGCGCGGCCTCGGCGACCTCGTCCGGCCCCGGCCCGGGATCGATCACCTCGAGCTCGGACCACGCCTCGGTGGTCCGTTGCCGGCGCGACCAGCGCCGCGCGACGTTGAGCGCGATGCCGCACAACCAGGCTCCAAATCGTTCCGGAGCTACCAGTCGTTCGAGCCCGAGCAGCGCGACGACGGCGGCCTCCTGGACGACATCCCGGGCCAGCTCGTGCTCGCCGAGCAGGCGCTGGGCGAGCGCCCGAGCCGTCGGGATGTGCCGCGACAGCAGCTCACCGAACGCCGCCTTGTCGCCCTCGCGAGCGCACTGCACCAGGTCCGCGTCAGCGCGGCAGTCCGGTCGGCCCATTTCGCTCACACCTGATAGTGCCGTCAGCGGGCCCGAAGGTTAGTACGCCAGAACCGCACCTGACCCTGGGAACGTGATCTGGATCACAACCGGCGTGCATTGCGACGAGTTGATGTGCTGAACTCGACCGGCACCGATCCATTGGCTGTCCCCCAGCTGATTTCGCTCTGACCCAAGCAGGGGGCGGTCGCCGACACGAGGCGTGCAGACCTCGGCGGCCCGTTCAGCCCTGATGGCTGGATGCCCCTACTTCTGCGAACCGAGCTGCCCTGCGGCCGGGTGCCTCGTCGCGCCCGCGCAGGCGGATAGGTGGAGTCGGCATGTCCGTTGGTCTGCAATTCTCAATGTCCCGTAGGTACGGCCTGCACGCGAAGCTGCTGTGGCGAGCGGCACCGCTGCTGTCGATCGCCTGTGTATTGCTGTCAGTATTGTCGGCCGCCGCGATAACGGTGGCGATGGTCGCCTCCGGGCGGCTGGTGGGGTCGCTACCGGAGGCGATCGCGGCCGGCCCAGGATCGCCGCCGGCCGGTGCCGCCTGGACCTGGTTGGCAGTCACCGCGGCATTGTTCGTCGTCAGTCCGGTGGCGAGCGCGATTTCCGCTGGTATCGAAGAGCTTCTGGCGGCACGCTATCTCGGTGTCTTCTACGATCTGGTGCTGGACACCGGGACCCGGCCGTACGGCATTGGTCACCTCGAGGATTCCGCGGCCGCACACCGCATGTCGGAGGCGGTGGGCGCAACCGGCGACTGGCTTTTTCTCCGGGGAATCAATGGCACGTGGGGATTCTTATCGGCCCGGCTCGGCGGAATCGGCGCATTCGTCATCGCCGCCTCCTGGCGGTGGTGGGCTCCGGTTGTCGCGGCCATCGCCTGGGCGATCCTGTCCGGCTCGATCAGCCGCTGGAACAGCGCCCGATTCGACGAACTGATCGAGGTCACCGGCACCGATCGCCGGCGGGCCAATTACCTGCGCTCGGTGCTGTCCGGCCGCGACGCGGCGAAGGAAATCAGACTGTTCGGGCTGCTCGACTGGCTGCGGGACAGCTATGTCGCCACCTGGCGGCACACCATGGCCGCCGTGTCGCGGAACCGGGCCCGGCGGCTGCGCGGCACTATTCCGCCGCTATTCCTCGTACTCGCTGTCACGGCGGCGCTGTTCGCGCTGCTCGCCCGGGACGCGTGGACCGGCCGGATCGACACGGCCCTGCTGGTCACCGTGGTGCAGGCCATTCTGGCGCTGAGCGCATTCGGTCCGCAGGGTGATGACCAGTCCTCCCTCGGGCGGACCACCGCCACCCTGAATCAGCTTGCTTCCTACCGGCGGGATCTCGGCCTGCCCGACCTGCCGCCCCCACCGGCCCAGATGCATCATTCACATCTGGCTATTCCAGAAGCACGGCCGGCCGCGGTGATTATGCGTGACGTGACTTTCAGCTATCCGGGCAGCCCGCGACCGGTGCTCGAACATCTCGAATTGTCACTGCCGGCCGGCCAGTCCGTCGCCATTGTCGGCGCCAACGGCGCGGGAAAGTCGACCCTGATCAAGTTGATGTGCGGGCTTTATCCAGTCGACAGTGGATCGATTCGCATCGACAGCAACGATCCGGCCACGGCCCAGCAAGCCCGGGACCGCGTGTCGGTGATCTTTCAGGAATTCATCCGGTACGGCCTGACGGCCCGGGCCAACGTCGAGGCGGGCGCAGGCTGGCATGCGGTCGATGCCCACCAACTGGACCGGATTGGATCCGATGCGGGAGCCGGCGGTGTCATCGCCGGCCTCGACAACGGCTGGGATACCGTCCTGTCGGCCGAATATGCCGGCGGCACAAACCTTTCCGGCGGGCAATGGCAGCGTATGGCCCTCGCCCGGGCCCTCGCCGGTGTCACGGCGGGAGCCGGTCTGCTCGTACTCGACGAACCGACCTCCGCACTCGACGTGCGGGCCGAGGCGGAACTCTTCGACCAACTATTGAGATTGGGCCGCGGTGTCACCACCATTCTGGTCAGCCACCGGCTCTCCAGCGTGCGGCATGCCGATCGCATCGTCGTACTCGGAGCCGGCCCGGGCGGTGGCGCCCGGGTCACGGAGGACGGCACCCATACCGAACTCCTGGCGGCAGCAGGCGAGTACGCCAGGATGTTCCGGCTGCAGGCATCCCGGTTCGCCGCGGCGGGCGCGGCCGGCGCGGCGGGCGCGGCCGGAGACGTCCGATGATGGGCGCCGCGCGGGCAATCTGGCTCCTGGTGCGCATGTCGGTACGGGTGGCACCCTGGCAATCCGCCGCATGCCTGTGCGAGAGCATCGGCGTGGCGCTCAACCTGTTGCGGCCGCTGTATCTCGCCTGGTTCGTCAGCGGCGCGATCGAGCACGATGCGGCCCGGATGACGACCGCGACGATCGCCTTCGTCGTGCAGGTCGGAGTCGGCCGTCTTCTCATCATCATCGGCATGAATGCCCGGGCCGGACAGCTGGAACGGGTCGGCTATGCCTTCGACACCCGGATCGCGGAAATTACCGCTGGAACTCCCGATGTCGAGCATTTCGACAACCCGGAATACCTGGATCAGATGCAGATCCTGCGCGAAGAGGCCGGGGCACTCGGGCTGGCCGTCAACACCCTGCTCAATACCCTCAGCACCTTGACGGCGGCCATCGGCACCATCGCCTTGGCGATCACGGCGGACTGGCGCATGCTCCTGGTCGCCGCGGCCGGGCTGCCCTCCCTGCTGTTCGCCCCGCTGGTGGTGCGCTGGCAGACCCGGGCCGAGCAACTCGGGGCGGAGTCCGGCCGGCTGGCCAATCACCTGCTCCACCTCGGCACGACACCCGCCGCGGCCGGCGAGCTCAGGATTTTCGATCTCGCCGCACCACTCCGGGGCCGGCTCGGCGAAGCGACCCGAGCCTGGCGGGCACCGAAGCTCGCGTTGGCACGTCGGGAGTCCGCGGTCACCGTCGCCTCACAGGTGCTGTTCTACGGATCGGCTGCCGCAGTGCTGTCCTGGCTGGTGTCCGACGTGATTGCCGGGCATCTCACGGTCGGTGCGCTCACCCTCGCTCTGCTGCTCGTCGGCCGGCTGCAGGGGACCAGTTCCGAAATGCGCTCGGTGATCGGCCAGGTGGCATCAATGTCCCGTACGGCCGGACGATTCCTGTGGCTGCTGGACGCCGAACGCGAGCTGCACCGTCGATATACCGGAATCGAACAGCCACCCGCGGTATTGCGGGACGGCATTACCTTGTCGGCGCTGACCTACCGGTATCCCAACGCGACAGCGTTGGCCGTCGACAGTATTTCCCTCGATCTGCCGGCCGGATCTGTAATTGCCCTGGTCGGCGAGAACGGCGCGGGAAAGTCCACTCTGGTCAATCTCCTGACCGGCCTCCTGCCGGCGACCGGCGGGACCATGAGAATCGACGGGCGGGACAGCCGGCAATTCGACCTCACTGCCTGGCGGCGACAGTTGGCCGGCGCCTTCCAGGATCACGTACGGTACGAATTCACCATTCGTGACGCGGTCGGGATCGGCGACATTCCGGCCCGTACGGATGACAGCCGGGTGCGGGAGGCGATGCGCGCCGGTGCGGCCGAGGCGGTGCTCGACTCCGTACCGCGCGGGCTGTCCACGCAGCTCGGCGCCACCTGGCAGGACGGCGTCGATCTGTCCGGCGGGCAGTGGCAACGGATCACCATCGCGCGCGGCATGATGCGGCGTTCGCCGATCCTGCGCGTGCTCGACGAGCCCACGGCAGCGTTGGATGCGGCCACCGAGCATGAGCTGTTCGACCGTTACACGGCAGCCGCGCGGGTCGGACGCAGCTCCGGCACTGTCACCGTTCTGGTGACCCATCGGTTCTCGACGGTCTCGGCGGCCGATCTCGTGGTGGTGCTTGACCGGGGACGGGTGGTCGAGCAGGGCAGCCACGGCGAACTGATGGCGCGACGCGGCTACTACGCGGAACTCTATGAACTGCAGGCCAGGGGCTACCGATAGCAGCCGATTTCGACCCATCACAGTGCACGGCGCCGTGTTGGTCGGTGCTTGCTGGTAGGAATCGACCCATGGCAGCTGAGAAGGCGATCCGGGCACTGCGAGCCCTCGGGTTGGACGCCGAGAGTCACGCCGCCGAACTGGCCGGGTCCATGTCCCGGTCCGGCGTCTACGGCGTACGAATCGACGGCCGTGACGCCGTTTTGAAGGTGACCAACGCCGACGAGGAGCAGCACACCGCCCGCCGCGAGCTCGCGTTCTACGAAACCCTGGCGGAACAGGTTCCGGTCCGCACACCGCGACTGCTGCGGCACGTCGACAACGACGAGTTCACCGCGCTCGTCCTGTCCGCGCACACGCCGCCACCGCCGGCCCGCACGTGGGACCGGCCCACCTGGATCGAGGTGGCCAGGCAATTGGCCGCGTTGCATTCGATCCCACCACCGGAAGGCGACCCGTGGATCCATAAGCCCTGGCTGCGGCAGGTCGTCGAGCACCCGCCCCTAAGGGTCGCGGAGAAATACTGGTCGCGCACCGATGCCGCGGATCATCTCGGCGACATTTTGGATGCCCCGCTCGGCCAGGCGCTCGGCGCGCTGCCGGACTGCTTCATCCACGGCGACTGCCACGCCGACAACCTCCTCCGCGACAACAACGAGATCATCTGGATCGACTGGCAGTCAGCGGGCATCGGCAGCCCGGCGATGGATCTGGCCTTCCTCTGGGGCCGAGCCCATTCCGACAGCGCCGACCCACCCCGCCCGGAAATGCTGCACGAATACGCCACGCGCCGTGGGGTCGACGCAGACCTCCTGCACCGCTCGCTCATCGCCGCCGAGTTGGGCACCCTGCTTTTCGGTTGGCCGGAGTACGCCCACTATCACCCACGGCACGAGCGTGACCGCACCACCGGCCGCCTCATCGAGCTCATCAAGACCTGGACCACCGTGATTAACAGATTGAAGTAACACCTCAGACCATCCGATACTGGCCGCGTGTCCATGCATCCCGATCAACTCGTGCTCACCGTCGGCACCGTGTCGGAGCTTGTCGCCGACCAGTTTCCGCAATGGCGCGACCTCGCGATCACCCCGGTGACATCGCACGGCACCGTCAACATGCTGTTCCGCCTCGGCGAGCAGTACGTGCTCCGGTTCCCTTTGGAGCCAGGCGAACCGGCCGACAAGAAGGCCTGGTTGACGGCCGAGGCCGACGCCGCCCGCCGGCTGCTGGGACGGGTGCCCGTGCCGACTCCCGAGCCGGTCGCCCTCGGCGAGCCGGGACACGGCTACCCCGTGCCCTGGTCGGTCTACCGCTGGTTGCCCGGCGCCATTGCCGGCGAACCCGGCATCGCCGACTCCAAAGACTTCGCCTGCGACCTCGCCGCGTTCGTACTGGCCGTGCGTTCTATCGATACCGAAGGACGAACATTCAACGGCGGCGGGCGGGGCGGGCTGCTCCCGAGCCAGGACGACGCAGTCGACCGCTATCTCGCGGCCAGCCACGGCATGATCGACGTCGCCGCTCTGACGGAACTGTGGGCCCGCCTCCGACAGGCACCGCGCGAGAGCGCGAAGGACGTCTGGACGCACGGTGACCTGATGCCGGGAAATCTGCTGGTGCGCGACGGGCGGTTGGGCGGCGTCATCGACGTCGGCGGGCTGGCCCCGGCCGACCCGGCGCTCGATTTGATGCCGGCGTGGAATCTCATGGGACCCGCTGCGCGCGCAACCTATCGTACGGCCGTGTCCGTCGAGGATTCCGAATGGGAACGCGGGAAGGGTTGGGCGTTCGCACAGGCGATTGGCGCTCTGGCCTATTACCGAGTCACCAATCCGGTGATGTCGAAGACCGCACGACGGACGTTGCTGGCGTTGCTGGCCGACGCGACAATCTCCCGATAGTGATCTGCCTGCGATTTCGCGAGACGTGTTCGGGCTCAGACCTTCAATGCATCGGAACGTCCCGCGTCCAGCCGGGACCACTGGGCGATCGGACGTCCGTTGCTGCGGTGCAGGTCGGCGTCGATCTCCCACGGCCGCGGCCAACCGGCTGGTGAGTCCTCCCAGACCTCCTGGCGGCCGTATACGGCCATATCCAACAGTCCATAACTCGGAGCCATCACCTCAAAGCCGCGGCCACTGGTCGAGTACGTCTCGAACACCCGGTCGCCCTGCCGCAGGTAACTCGCCAGCAGGAAGAACGGGCGCCCGGCGAGCAGTGCGTCCGCGGAATCCCGCACCGAATACCAGGGCACGTCCCAGCCCATGAAGTCGCGGTAGCGCACGCTTTCGTCGTACGGGCCCTGGCAGAACGTCGCGTACGTGACATCGTGGGAATGCAGATAGGAAAGCTCGCGTACCTGACCGTTGTAGAACGTGCAGCCCTCGCACTGGCCGGCGGCGGGTTGGTCGTCGCGCCACATATGGAAATAGGCGATGAGTTGTTGCCGGCCCTGGAAAACCTCCAGCAGCGGGACGGGCCCGCCCGGCCCGATCAGCGGAATGGTGGGATCCACCTCCACCATCGGCAGTCGCCGGCGGGCCGCCGCGATCGCGTCGCCTTCGTGGGTGTGCGCCTTTTCCCGTACCAGCAGGGCATCCCGTTCCGCCTGCCAGGTCTCCCGGTCGACAATCTCGGGGGCGGCAACGTCAGTGGATTTCTTCATGAGCTTTCTCCTTATATTGGGGAGTCCCGGTCCAGGTGTTTCTTCAACGCGTCGAGCGGGCCGTCCCAGTCGCGGGCCAGCGCGGCCAGAAATTGTTGCGCCACCTGCATCGGCGCGGAGTGCAGCCGGTAACGGACCCGGCGCCGCTCGCCCGGCTCGGCCGTCACCAGACCGGCCTCGGTCAGCAGGACAAGGTGCTTGGCGATCGCCTGGCGGGTGATGGGCAGCCGATCGGCCAGGTCTGTCGCGGTGGCCGGCCCGCCCGAGGCCAACGTCGCCAGGATGGCCCGGCGGCTCGGATCGGCCAGGGCGGTGAAGACCTGTTCGGCGACCGCCTCGATGTCAGGTGACATCGAGGTAATCGACCAGCTCGCCCAACTCTTTGGCCCAACCCTCGATGTGGGAGTCGTATCCGGTGCGGTAGGCGTCGTCCGACAACTGGGCGAAACCGGTCTCGACCACCCGCAGCCGCGTACCTGCACCGACCGGCTCGAGCGTGAATTCGACATAGGTACGACGGGGGTCATCCTTGGGCACTCCGTAAACGGGCCAGGTGAAACCGAAAACCGTCGGCTCCTCCACCCGCTCCACCCGCATGTCGGCCGCGAACCCGTGATCCCAGTCCATGTGCGCCGGTCCACCCGGGCGCAGGTCGATCGTCGCCTGGTTGCCGAACCAGGCGCCGAGGCCCTCGGCCGTGGTGAGCGCAGCCCACACCTTCGCCGGCGGGTGATCGACCTCAATGGTCCGCTCGAT
>DATAVB010000055.1:0-3324 GCA_036267955.1 Mycobacteriales bacterium
CTCATCAGCGGAGGTCGCAAGTGCTGACCGGACGAAGCGGCAAGATTGTTGTACTCATTGCGACTGGGGCGCTCGGGGTGCTCTCGACGGGCGTGGCCAGTGCGACGCTCCGAGGGGCTGCCTCGCCTGCCGGGCAGGTCCGCGTCTGTGTTGCTAAGCATTCACATGCGATGACGTACTTGCCGGCTGGCAAACACTGCCAGCGGAGCGAGACGCAACTGGGCTTCAACCGGCAGGGCCCGCGGGGTACGCGCGGGGCTCGGGGCAAGACCGGTCGGCAAGGTAATCCTGGCCAGTCAGGCAAACCTGGCCCGGGCGCGACAGTCCTCTCCAGCAGCGGCAGTTACCACGTGCCAGCGGGCGTGACGCAGATCCAGATCACCGCGGTCGGCGGTGGCGGTGGCGGCGGCCAGTCGGCCGGAGCAGATGCGGGCAGCGGCGGCGGCCAGGGCGCCACTGAAATGGTGGTGCAGACGGTGACCGCCGGCGACAGCCTGACGGTCACGGTGGGCCAGGGCGGTGCGGGGACAGCGGGCGGCAATAGCATCCCGTCCGGTTCTGGCGGGACTGGGGGCGACACCCAAGTCCTAGATGGCAGCACTGTGCTCGCGGACGCGGGCGGTGGCGTCGGTGGTGCCGGCGTCATCGATGGCGGTGGCGACGCTGGCCCTGGCGGCACCGGCGGCCAACCGACTGTCCCGTCCGCCGGAACGACGACGAGCGCGGCGGTCGGAGCGGTCGGCGCAAGCGGCGGATCCGGCAGCTGCGGCGGCCCTGCGACGGGCGGCGCCGGGGGCGGGGTCGCCGGGGTCTCGGGCAGTGGCGGTGCTGGTGGCAGCGGCTCCTGCGGCACGGCCGGCGCCGGTCCGGCCGGCACCAATGGGTACGTCGAGATCCTGATCCTTAGCTAACCTTCCCGGTGCGGGAGTCGGATTGTTCGGTGCCGCCGAGGAACGCCATCACTTCGCGTCCGAAGTACAAGTAGCCGCGGGCAGTTACTAGGCCGGCGCCACTGTCGCTACCTAGGCAGCCCAGAAAGACACGAGGCTGCCGCCGCTCGCAGTCAACGACAACGACAACGACAACGACAACCAAGAATTGTAGGTCCCGTGCACGTTACTGGTCGGCCTAGCGCCGGTGAAAATCAACCCCCTGATGGTCGTTCTTCGGTTTGGTTGGCTGCGGGGACGCGGCCGAGGTCTCGGTCTTTGAGTCTCGCTCACGAGCCGCATTTACAGGGCCTGCTCGAGCGAGCGGAACCGATGCGAGAGAGCTCTTGACGTCCGGTCTCGACCTCCTTCAGTAGTCGCGGCGCCTCAGTGGCGGCGGGTGCGGAAATGCAGCGTCTTGACTGCCGTCGTCTCGCCCGCGGCGTTGGTGGCACGTACTTCGACCCGGTACCGGCCGGCGGCCAGCCTCGCCTTCCCGGACAGTGGCCCGTCGACGTACACCCGGTTCGATCCCTGGCGGCCGGCGACGGTCAAGGGGTGCGCCGACCCGAAGTGCGAACCTCGCTTCTTCGCGAAAACCAGCGTCACCGTCGCCGGCTCGTTGAGCCGGAACCCGAATCGAGTCCCGCCCTTGGGTACGTGCTTGGGATTCACCGCTGGCTTGCGAGTCCCCACGACCCAGGCGGAGTGTGACTGTTTGAGCTTTCCTAACTGCGGCATCGCGAGTGAGAAGACGTACGCCGCACCCGCCGCCGGGTCCGACCCGGACTGCGGGCCGGCATCAGGAGCGCCGACGTCGACCGTCGAGCCGGTCAAGGCAACCGCGGCGCCGAACTCATCGCCTGCCTTCCCATTCGACGCGGTGAGCTGGCCGGACTGGGCCATGTTGCGCCAGCCCTTCACCGGCTGGTCGTAAAGATCTAGGACGCCACGGCCCGCCGACTTCGTCGCTGAGTACGTCGGCAATCCGGCCGCGATACGACCTCCGGACACGGCCACCGAGGTACCGAAGCCGTCTGATTTGCTGCCTCCTCTCGCCGTCAATGCTGCCGTTTGCATCAACGGCGCTTGGGATGGCTGACCCCAGCCCGCCCTCGGCCGGGTGAACACGTCAATTGACCCCGCCGTAGTGACGGGATCGTCAAGTACATCCCCCGGGGCGCCGACGACAACCGTGCCGCCAGACATCGCCAAATCGGACCCGAACGCAGCGCCCTGAATTGGATGGCTCGCGACCAGCCTGCGAGTCTCGGTCGCGTCGGTCCAGCCGCCGGTCGGCTTCACGAAGACATATCCCATTCCAGTGTCGTCCGCCGCACCCTTCGGTTGGTCTGGCGCACCCACCACGGCCGTGCCACCGGAGATAGCGACCGAGTGGCCGAAGCCGTCGGAGGAAGTGTTCAGGCTGCCGGTCAGCTTGGCTGTCTGCGTCGAACTCACCCAGTCGCCGCGAGGCTTGGCGAACACGTATGCCGCGCTGTGGGGGCCTTGCCCGACCTCTCCCACGACGATCGTGCCACCTGATACCGCGACGCTGGTGCCGAAGAAGCTCTCGGTAGAGCCGTCTGAAGCGCTCAGCGTCGCCGTCGGATCTGAGGTGCTCGCCCAGCCTGACTTCGGCTTGGAAAAGACGTAGGCAACTCCTTGCTGATAAGTCCCACCCACCGACTCGAACGGGGCTCCGACCACGATCGTGTTGCCGGACACCGCCACCGCTGCCCCGGAACGGGGAGAAAACGGCACCACCGGAAGAGTCAGCACCGCTCGCTGCGTCGCGTTAGCCCAGCCCGACTTCGGCTTGGTGTAGACGTACACGGCCCCCTCGTTGGGCTGGCCGTCCACGGTGGTGTCCGGAGCGGCGACAACCATGGTGTCGCCCGACACCGCGACATTTCCCCCGAGCGCCCCTGATGGTTGTGCCGCACTTGCCCTCAACTCGGCCTGCAGCGGCCGATGCGGTCCTTTAACAGCGACGGCGGGCGTTGCGAGCGCCCCGCAGACAACTACCGCGCTCCCTGTCGCAACAACCACTCTCAGCATGCGCATACTCACTCGACCCTCCCCATCAACGGCCCCTCGCCGCTGCGCGCAGTATGTCCAACCTGGGACGTAACGTCAGGCGGTACGCGATTGCAGCGCACGTCGGTCAGCCGCCGATCAAATCCGAGGTCAGCTGCCTGCCCATCGGCTTACCGCCGTAGATCACATGACCCGACTTGCTCTGGTAGGTGAGCCAAGTGGTGGCTCCCTGCTGGCAGCGTAGCGAACAAACCTGGAAGCATCGACGACATCGCGTACGCGGACCGTTCATCGACAGTGTTCGTGGGTCGGGCTAGGACAACGCTCGCGCAATTCATCCGAGCTCGCAAGAAGC
>DATAVB010000056.1:0-3405 GCA_036267955.1 Mycobacteriales bacterium
AGGACGTGGTCACCAGCACGGAGGCGTGGTCGGGCCAATAACTGTATGAGGCGCAAACGGTTACGAGATAGCCCTTCCACTGGCGGCCGACTACGCCGGCTGCGGTAGACGCGCGGAGCGGCGTACCTCCGCTGTGGTGGCCACAGAGCCGCTGCGCAGACGATGTCCGATGGCGAGCCCGGCGACATGCTTGCGGCACGTCAATCGAACGGAGCCTGGCCATGTCTGCCCAATCCCTACTGCAGCCGATCGCCGTTCGGCAGGGCATCCGGCGGCCGGCGGCCGGCGTCGTCGATGCCGTCAAGCCGTACGGCACCAGCGATACCGAGTTCGGCTCGCCGCCATGACCGTCCACGTTCTGCCTTATCCCAGTACGTACTGGGCCGGTCTGCGCCGGATCGAACGGGCCTGCTGGCTCATCGGTGCCGTACTGGTCTGCTCCGGCGCCTTCCATCTCGGCGTATTCGCGGTGCGCGGCGGGCCGTGGGACGGACCGGTGTCCTGGCGGAAGCCCGCGACCTTCGGTGTCTCATTCGGGCTGTCCCTGATCACGGTCGCCTGGGTCTCGTCCTACCTGGTGCTCACTCCGCGGGCGCGGACCTGGTTGCCCGGGATATTCGCGGCGGACTGCATTGTCGAGGTCACCGGAATAACCGTGCAGGCGTGGCGGCACGTTCCGTCCCATTTCAACACCGGAACGCCGTTCGACCGGGTCATCGCGATGAGCCTGGCTTTTGGTGGTGGCGTGCTGATCGTCGTGCTCGGCCGGCTGGCGGTGACCGCATTCCGCGGCCGCATGCGGGCGACACCGGACCTGCGACTGGCGTTGCGGGCCGGATTCGCCCTGCTCCTGGTGGGTCTGGCGACCGGTGCGGCGATGATCGCGCGCGGCGAGCTCATGATCCGGTCCGGGCATCTGCAGGAGGCGTACCACCACGCCGGATCGTTGAAGTGGGTGCACGGGGTGACCCTGCACGGCATTCTCGTGCTTCCCGGGCTGGCGATCCTGCTGGCCGCCAGGGGTTGGCCGGAGGATCGCCGCATCCGGGCGGTGCGGATCGGCATCGGAATCTATGCGATTACCGCGATCGCCATCCTCGTCATCAGCCTCGCCGCATGACCATCTCCCATTCGACGCAGAGAAATGCAATCACGACAAATTCAATCACGACGAAAGGTGCACGAATGTCCAACCAATTGGACGGTCGCGTTGTCGTCATCACCGGCGCGAGCCGCGGCATCGGTGCCGCGACCGCCCGCGCATTCCACGCGGCCGGGGCGGCGGTTGCCCTCGCCGCCCGGGACAAGGTCGCGCTCGACGCCCTCGCCACCGACCTGGGCGAGCGCGCGATCGCCGTACCCACCGATGTCTCCGACGCGGACGCGGTCCGGGCCATGGTCGACACAACGGTCGCGACTTTCGGCCGACTGGACTATGCGATCAATAATGCCGCGGGCGGCGGGGCCCGACCGACTCCGCTGGCCGACCTGCCGATTGACGCCTTCGACAGCGCGCTCGCCATTTCGCTGCGTGGCGTCTTCCTGTCGATGCATTTCGAAATTCCGGCGATGCTCGCCGCCGGCGGCGGGGCGATTGTCAACATGTCCTCGACCGCCGGCTTACAGGGAATCGGCGGTCTGGCCGGATACGTGACGGCCAAGCACGGCGTGATCGGGCTGACCCGCAGCGCCGCGATCGACTACGCCGCACAGGGAATCCGGATCAACGCCATCGCGCCCGGCCCGATCTCCACCGGAAAGGTGCGCAGTGCCAGACCCGACATGGAGGCACGGATCCGCAGCTCCCTGCCCATTGGCCGCACTGGCACCGTCGAGGAGTGCGCCGCCACCATGCTGTGGCTCTGCTCGGATGCGGCCAGCTTCATCACCGGGACGACCATTCCGGTGGACGGCGGAATGCTGGCCGGAATGACGCCCTACGGGCGCGGTTGATCGCCTGACCGGTCGGTCAGACCTGGGAGCTGGGCCCGGATCTGACCGGCCGTGACCAGTCGTCGCCGCGCGCCGCCGGATTGTCGACATCGACCCGGTCGACACCGGCGCGCGACGCGGCCCACATTTCCAGATCCAGCCGCCAGGAAGGCCACCTCCGCAACCGGATTCAGCGTCTCTGCCAACCGATCGGCGGCGGCGGTGAACCGGTGACGACCTGATCGAACCGAACAGGAATCGGACGCCCCGATCGACCAATCCCCACCGCGGCACGAACTGGGGCGATGGTGTGGCCGTCCCACACCGCGACACCCCGGCCATCCGAAACAATGCGCGATTCCGGCGTACCGTAAAGACCAGGGGATGTGGCCTACCGTCCCCGGGCGGCCGACCGCGTATCCTCCCCCCGGATCGCGGTCGACCCGCTCCTTGATCAGGAATTCAATTCACGCTTCCCCAAGTGGCGAGCACACACTCAGCTCGCCTTCAACAGCGTCCCGGCTAGCGGAGCCACCAGGGATGCCAACCCGGCGGCAACAATGAAGGTCACGCCGAATGCGGATGAGCTCGGCCGGGCACCGAGTACGAGTACGAGCACGGCCGGACCCACCGCGCCGCCGGTGTACTGGGCGGTGGTGATCAGGGCGCTGCCGACGCCGTTGCTCTCCTCGGGCAGGTCCCGGGTGCCGGTGATGAATGTCCCGGTGGACGCCATGCCCTGTCCGAGTCCGCTGAGCAGCAGACCGGGCAGCATCCCGGCGGCGTAGCCGAGCGAATGTCCCGCGGCCAAGGCGAGTGCGCAGAGCCCGGCGGCGCCGACGCCGTACGCCACCGCCAGCAATCGACGCAGATTCCACGTGCCAGCGAGCATTCCGGACACCGTGTTTCCGGTGGCAATTGTCCCGGCGAGCGGCAGAAAAGCCAGCCCACGGACAATGCCGTATATCCCCGCACGTCCTGCAGGAAAACGTGACCAGAAAGAATTCGGCTCCGAAGCTGGCCATATACAGTGCCGCCGCGATGCAGGCGAGTTGCAGCGTCCGGACCCGCAGCAGCGGCGATCGGACCAGCGGACGCGCCGACCGCTGCTGGGTGCGTACGAACAGCACTCCCAGGCGGCGTTGAGCAGACTCCGACCGCTAGACGCCGATAATCGTGTCGGCGTTATGCCGGCCCTGACCGGCGCAACGCAGACACGACGGCAGGGACGCAGCTGAAATCGCGACCGACCAGTCAACTGATCCGACCGTGGCGTGTTTGCCGCACTGGCGCGAAGCCGCCGGCCCGGAGGGTTCCGGCAACTGTCTCGCACGTGCGAATCTTCCGGTCGGCCCGTCGATCTCCCCGACGGACGCCGATCTCGGGAGGGACCACCACCGTGCCTGTGAAATACGTCGTAGCCGCGGCCGCCGTCGGCGCTTTGTTGATCGGCGGTGCGGTATCGGCATACAG
>DATAVB010000057.1:0-5117 GCA_036267955.1 Mycobacteriales bacterium
GACATCGGCCGACCCGCATCGACCAACCGCCGCAGGATGTCCAACCCCCGGGTCAATGACTGGCTGCCCGATGGGCTGCCGGCAGACGAGGGTTTTCGTTGCATGGCGGAATGCTGCTATGCAACATATGCATTGTCAATAGCGAACAATTGATTACCGCATCGTAGTGTCCCCGGGTGTCCCATTGTGGCCGGGCCCGTCCGAATCGGCGCTGCCGCCGCTGCCACGGGCCCGCCACACGGTCGGCGCGATACCCGTGACGGCCTTGAACTGGCGGCTGAAAAGGAACACGTCGGGATAGCCCAGGCGCGCGGCGATCGCCGATATCGATGCGTCCGACTCGTCCAGCCGCAGCATGGCCTGCTGGATTCGCCTGCGTACCAGCCAGGCCCGTGGTGCCAGCCCGAAGGTGTGCCGAAACCGCCGGCGGAAATAGTCGGTCGACAGTCCGACGACGTCGGCCAACTCGGCGATTGTCGGCCGGTCGGCCGACCGGGCGTCGACGTAGGCCTCGAGCCGGGCCCGGGCCGCGGCCGACAGCGGTGGCAGGTGATTCGCCCGGTCGAGATCCCGGAACAGCGACGAGAAGAGGACCACCAGGAGAGCCCGGATCCGTTCCGATCGGAATTCCAGGGCACTTCCCAGCTCCCGTACCAGTGAGTCCATGATCGACCGCAACTCCCAGGCGTCCAAGACGACCAGACACGGGCTCGGACAGCAATCCGCCGGACCGGCGAGCCGGAACCGGTAGAGCACCGGCGGCGCGTCACCGGTGGCATGCAGGTCAAACGGCGTCCGCGCCGGCAGCCAGAAGAGCGATCCGGGATGCAGCGCGACCGGCTGGCCCTGCACCTGCCCGGCGGCCGATCCGGCAACCACGAGATACACCAGCTGCTGCGGCAGTCCGTTGTCGAAGCGCACCGCCCAGTCCTCGGCCAACCGGTCGAAGCCGAAGAGCGCACCGACCAGGCGGTCGCCGTGCGCGGCCAGAACGTGCAGCCAGTCCCGCCGTGCTTCGGTGGTCATCCGATCAGCGTCGCACACCCGGTTAGTGCAAATGAACCGCGACTTCAACCATGGACCCGGCCGTCCGAGCGGCGCAGTATCGATGCCATGCAGACTTCCACCAGAGCGCTGACCCGCGAGCAGGTGAGCCAGTTCCATCACTCCGGCTATCTCGGCCCGTTCACCGCGATCGAGCCGGACGCGATGGCCCTGGTCCGGTCCCGGATCGAGACCGAGGTGCTTGCCACGGCCGGCGTGAATCCGCGAAATCCCCTGCAGTCCAGGCATCTGGACAATCGCCTCGTCTATGACCTGATTTCCGCCCCCGAGATCGTCGATCCGGTCCGCTCACTCATCGGCGACGACATCGTGGTGTGGGCGTCGTACTTCTTCAACAAGGAGCCTGGCGGCAAGGAGATACCGTGGCATCAGGACGCCAATTTCTGGCCGATCGAGCCGCCGCTTAATATCTCGATCTGGATGGCGATTGACGAGGTCACCGTGACCAATTCGTGTGTGCAGCTCATTCCCGGGTCGCACCGGTCAGTGGTCCCGCACGTGTCGGCCGCGGGGATGGCATTCCGTGAGGAGGCCGATCCCGCGCTGGTGGACCGCGCCGCCGCGGTGGACATGACGCTGCGACCGGGCGAGTTCTTCGTCTTCAACGAGCGGATGCTGCACCACTCGAATGCGAACACGTCTAACGCCAGGCGACTCGGACTATCGGCCCGCTACACGGTCCCGTTCGTGAATATTCTCGATCAGGACGGCCCGCCGCTGTTTCCGGAGCATTCCTGTGTGGTCGTGCACGGAGTGGACAATTTCCGGCTCAATCGCACCACCGCCCCACCGCGCTGACGACGCGGCTCAGTCGTCCGGTTCCGTCTCCCCCAGCCGGGGCGCGGCCGGGGCGTTGAGGTTGTACCGGATCCCGAGCATGCGGATAGCGAAACAGGCGACCGCGGCACCGACCGCCGCCGGAATGCCGTACACCTCAGCGTGTGCGGTCGTGACCGTCACCGTGGCGCCGACCAGCGCGGGTACGGCGTACAGATCGCTGGTCAGGACCGAAGGGATGCGGCGGACCAGCACGTCCCGGATCGTGCCGCCGCCGACCGCGGTGACGGCGCCGAGAATGACCGCCGGCAAGGGACCCAGGCCGTAATCGAGCGCCTTACTCGCACCCGTCACACAGAACAGGCTCAATCCGGCCGCATCCAGCACGTTGATCGGAACGGCCAACCGTTCCAACTGCCGGCTGAGGAAGAACGCCACGAGCGCGCCACCGGCTGCCACGGCGAGATAACGCCAGTCGCTGAAGGTCGCCGGCGGCTGGGCCCCGATCAGAATGTCGCGCAGAATGCCGCCGCCCAGTGCGGTGATCATCCCCAACGCCACCACGCCGACGATGTCGAGCCGGGCCACCCGGACCG
Source organism: Mycobacteriales bacterium (assembly GCA_036267955.1). Lineage (GTDB taxonomy): Bacteria > Actinomycetota > Actinomycetes > Mycobacteriales > QHCD01 > DATAVB01. Next base: position 2,439 of record DATAVB010000057.1, read on the forward strand.
CCGTGAGCGCACCGCCCAGGCCGAAGGCGAAGGTGCCGGTGAGGTCGAGGGCCAGCAACAGCGGCGGTTCGGTCATCGGCTCCCGTCCTCATCCTGTCGCTGCAAAATAGCCGCTCGGACCGGTGGACCGCGGCGGCGACACGGGCGGCGCCGATCTTGTCGGTGCCGCGCGGCACTATGACCTGGTGTTGAAAATGGATGCAGCCGAACGCCGCCGCCGGCTGGGCCCGCGACATGCGCTGAGCACCGCCGTCGACGATCCGGTCGAGGTCGCCCGCCGCGTGGTGGCGTTACACGGCACCGATCCGGCCTCGGTCTTCCTGGCCGTCGCCGCTCGGACCGCCGGAGTCGGACCGTCAGCAATCGAGGGCGCGTTGTACGAGCGGCGCGAGCTCGTCCGGATGCTGGGCATGCGGCGCACGATGTTCGTCGTGCCGGCCGAGGTGGTGCCGGTGATCGAGAAATCCACGATGGAGCGGATCGCCGCCACCCAACGCAAACTGCTGCTGAAACAGCTGCGCGAAAACGCCGACGACGGGCCGGCCGATCCCGGGCCGTGGCTGCAGGACGTCGAGCGGTCGGTGCTGCGGGCGCTGGCGGCGCGCGGCGGATCGGCGACCGCGGCGCAGTTGTCGGGCGACGAGCCGCGGCTGCGCGCCACCCTGCACATGTCGCCCGGCAAGGCATACGAGGCGCACGCCGCGATCACCAGCCGGGTGCTGCTGCTGCTGGGCGCCGAGGGTCACATCGTCCGCGGTCGGCCGAGTGGATCCTGGCTGTCCCAACGGTACGAGTGGGCGCTGGCGTCGAGCTGGGTGCCGGCCGCCGCTCCACCGGCGACGGCGGAGGAGGCCCGGGCCGAGCTGGCCCGCCGGTGGCTCACCGCGTTCGGGCCGGCGCCGGTCACCGATCTGCAGTGGTGGACGGGTTGGACCGGCGCGCAGGCGAAGCGGGCCGTCGCCGATCTCGGTGTGGTCGAGGTGGATCTCGGTTCCGGTGAGATCGGCGTGGTGCTGCGTGGCGACACTGACCCGACCGCGGAGCCCGAGCCGTGGGCGGCGCTGTTGCCGGCGCTGGATCCGACCGTGATGGGCTGGTCGCGGCGCGACTGGTTTCTCGGCGAGCACGGCCCGGCCCTTTTCGACCGGGCCGGAAATGCCGGCCCGACTGTGTGGCTGGACGGTCGGATCGTCGGCGGCTGGGCTCAGCGGCCGGACGGCGAGATCGTGCTGCGGAGGTTTCAGGACGTCGGCCGGGACGGCGCGGCGCTGATCGAGGCTGAGGTCGCCCGGCTGACCGGATGGCTCGGCGACGTCCGGTTCATCCCGCGATTCCGGACGCCGACCGAGCGGGAGCTCGTCACGTAATATCTCTGCGCGCCACCTCGGTAGGGTTGGGCCGTGTCCGAGCTGAAGCCGCTGCACGCTGATCATGCCCCGGCGGTGCTGGCCTTCGAGCTGGCGAACCGCGCCTACTTCGCCGCCTCGATCTCCGACCGTGGCGATGAGTACTTTGACGAGTTCGCCGACCGGCACGGCGCCATGCTGGCCGAGCAGAAGGCCGGCGCCTGTGCCTTCTACGTGCTCGTCGCCGAGGACGGCTCGGTTCTGGGCCGCTTCAATCTGTACAACCTCATGAACGGTTCGGCCGACCTGGGTTACCGGGTCGCGCAACAGGTCGCCGGTCGCGGGATAGCCACCGCGACCGTCCGGGAATTGTGCCGGCTGGCGGCGGCGCGGCACGGGCTGCGCACCCTCCGAGCGGCCACCTCCGACGGCAATGCCGCGTCCCAAAAGGTGCTGACCAAGGCCGGCTTCGTCCCGGTTGGCCCGGCCGATCCGGCCGATCTCGGCGGTAAGGCAGGCACCTGGTATCAGCGCCCGGCGAGCTCGGACTGATGTCCGCGGGCCCGAGCCGCACGATCCACCTCAGACGATGATCCTGTCGATGTCGGAGACGTAGCCGGTCGGGTTGCCGAATTCGACGGAGTTGGCGCCGGCCTGCAATTGCACCGGCACCGTCGCGGTCTGCACCGAATTCCAGTCATTGTTGTTGGTCCCGGAAAGCGGTGCGTAGAACGGGGTGCCGTCGACCGTGACCACCGCGGTCCGGCTGGAATCGCCATCCACGTAGGCGATCGTCATCAGATAGGTCCCAGCCTTCGGGGCCATCACATCCTTCACGGTCACCGTGCCGTCGCCACCGAGATTGCCAATCTTCTTTCCACCCGAACAGCCCGAGCAGTCGGCGATATCCGCGTTGCCGGTAATGGTGTTTCCGGACGCCTCGGCCTCGTAGGAGGTTGCGCCGCCCGGAGCCGGGGTCGTCACCGTTATCTCTTCACTGGCCGGTGACCGGTGGCCCCGATTGTCCCTGGCGACGACGGTGAAGTCGTAGCCGGTGGCCGAGGTCAAGCCGTCGACGGTCGCCGAGGTGCCGTGGGTCGAGGCGACCTTCTTGGACCCGACGTACACGTCGTAACCGGCGACCGACGAATGCGCGGCAGTCGACGGATCCCAGGCCAGCGAGACGCTGTTCGCGGTCGACGCAGTGCCGTGCAGGCCGGTCGGCAAAGTCGGACCGCTGCCCTGATGCGGTGTGATCCGGAGCAGCCGCGAGCCGTGCGCCGGCAGGCTCGCCCCGAACGCGTCGGTGGCCTTTCCGAGATTGCGGAGCGAC
>DATAVB010000058.1:0-69144 GCA_036267955.1 Mycobacteriales bacterium
GTGTCCGAGGGGGGACTTGAACCCCCACGCCCGTTAATAGGGCACTAGCACCTCAAGCTAGCGCGTCTGCCATTCCGCCACTCGGACATGCGAGCGCCATATCGGCGCCCGGACAGACACTGTAGCGGACCGCCGGCACCGCTTCAGCACCAGCTGGCCGGACCGAACCTCGATCAACGACGCGCCGGCTGGTAGGAAGGACGGTATGACGCCACGTGCACAGGGCACCGCCCAGGATGAAGTCGTCACCCTCGCCTCGGAGCTCATCCGGATCGACACCACCAACACGGGAGATCCCGAGACCAGCAAGGGGGAGCGGGCCGCCGCGGAGTACGTCGCGGCCAAGCTCGAAGAGGTCGGCCTCGAGACCACCGTGCTGGAGTCCGAGCCCGGCCGGGCCAACGTCATCACCCGGATCGAGGGCGTCGACCGCAGCCGCCCCGGCCTGCTGATCCACGGCCATCTGGACGTCGTGCCGGCGGAGCCATCGGAGTGGACGGTCCATCCGTTCTCCGGCGAGGTCAAGGACGACTACGTCTGGGGCCGCGGCGCGGTCGACATGAAGGACATGGACGCAATGACCCTGGCCTTGGCCCGGGAATGGATGCGCGAGGGCCGTAAACCGCCACGCGACATCGTCCTCGCCTTCGTCGCCGACGAGGAGCACGGCGGCCGCAAGGGCGCCCGCTGGCTGGTCGACAACCACCCAGGCCTGTTCGAGGGCTGCAGCGAGGCGATCAGCGAGGTCGGCGGCTTCAGCGTCACCGTCCGTGACGACCTGCGGCTCTACCTGATCCAGACCGCCGAGAAGGGCCTGGGCTGGATGAAGCTGGCGGCCAGGGGCCGTCCCGGGCACGGTTCGATGGTGCACGAGGACAACGCGGTGACCGCGTTGTGCGAGGCGGTGGCGCGACTGGGCCGGCACGAGTTCCCGATCGTCATGACCAAGACCCTGCGCGCGTTCCTCGACGCGCTGGCCGAGGCGTTCGGGGTCGAGCTCGACCCGGACGACATCGAAGCCACCATCGCCAAGCTCGGCAACCTGGCCCGGATCATCGGCGCCACGCTGCGCAACACCGCCAACCCGACGATGGTCAATGCCGGTTACAAGACCAACGTGATCCCGTCCAGCGCCACCGCGACGGTCGACGGCCGGTTCCTGCCCGGTCAGGAGGAGGAGTTCGAGCGCCAGCTCGATGAGATCCTCGGCCCGGACATCGAGCGCGAGTGGATCGTCTACGACCAGGCGCTGGAGACGTCGTTCGACGGAGCTTTGGTCGACGCGATGGCCCAGGCGCTGCGGGATGAGGACGAGCACGCCCGGCCGGTCCCGTACATGATGTCCGGCGGCACCGACGCGAAATCGTTCGACCGGCTGGGCATCCGCGGTTTCGGATTCTCGCCGTTGCTGCTACCGCCGGATTTGGATTTCGCCGCGCTGTTCCACGGCATCGACGAGCGGGTGCCGACCGAGGCGCTGCGCTTCGGCGTACGGGTCCTCGACCGTTTCGTGCGCGCCTGCTGAAGCCCGCCGCGCGACCGCCGCTAATGTCCCTCTCCTACACGGTGGGAGGGCGGACGGGCAGTGATCGCGCTGATGGTGACGGCCGTGTCATGCTGCGCGACGCTGATCGGTGGTTGGGTGGCGATGCGCGCCCAGGACCGCCGGCACCTCGTCCTGGGTGTCGCCGCCGGCGTACTGCTGGGGGTCGTTGCCTTCGATCTGCTGCCCGAGGCGCTCGCCGGTGACCCGACCGAGGTCTTCCACGTGCCCGCGCCACTGCTCACCTTCGCGCTGGGATTCCTTGCGCTGCACGTGATCGAGCGTTCGGTGGCGGTACATCGGGGGCACGAGGGGGAGTACGGGGCGCACGGGCACGGTCACGAGCGCGCTCCCGGTGCTGGGCGGAACAGCGACAGCAACCAGCAGAACGTCGGTCTGCTCGCCGGCGGGGCCTTGGTGGCGCACAGCGTGATGGACGGGTTCGGCATCGGCGCGGCTTTCCAGGCCGCGACCGCGATCGGCGTCGCGGTGGCGATTGCCGTCGTCGCGCACGACTTCGCCGACGGCTTCAACACCTACACGATCACCTCGCTGTACGGGAATGCGCGGCGACGTGCGGTAACGCTGCTGATCCTGGACGCGGTGGCGCCCATCGTCGGCGCCTCAATCACCCTGCTGGTCGACATTCCGGCCCACGCACTCGCGCTGTACCTGGGATTCTTTGCCGGTTTCCTGCTCTATCTCGCGACGGCCGACATCCTGCCCGAGGCGCACAGCCAGCACAACAACCGGTTGACCCTGGCCTGCACCGTGGCCGGGGTGGGCGCGATGTGGCTGGTGATCGGCCTTGCCGGCTGAACCGTCCGATCGATTTGACAGGATGACGGAATGACCCCGCACCGCCGCATGGAGGTTGCCGCATGACCGCTGAGAAGACGCTGCCCTACGGCGCCTGGCCGTCGCCGATCACCGCCGTCGACGTGGCCCGCGGTTTCCGCCGGCTCGGCGGCGCCAGGATCGTCGGCGACGAGGTTTGGTGGCTGGAGGGCCGGTCGACCGAGGGCGGCCGGCAGGTCATCACCCGACCCGGTGAGGACGGCGGCGTCCGCGATGTCACGCCAATGCCGTGGAATGTGCGGAGCCGGGTGCATGAGTACGGCGGTTCGGCGTGGCTTGCCGTGCCGGTCGGCGACGACCACGCGGTCGTGTTCGTGAATTTCGCCGACCAGCGGCTTTACCGGCTCGATCCGGACGGCTCGGTCGGTCCGCTGACACCGGAGGTCGACGCCCGGTACGCCGAGCCGATCCTCGGCCCGGGCGAGAAGGTGTGGTGCATTCGCGAGTCGCACGCGGACGGGCGGGTCACCCGCGATCTCGTGGCGGTCCCGCTCGACGGATCAGCTGCCGCCGACCCCGCGAAGATCCGGCACCTGGTCGGTGGCAGCGACTTCCTCGCCTACCCGCGCCGCTCGCCGGACGGTCGGCGGCTGGCCTGGATCGCCTGGGACCATCCGCGGATGCCCTGGGACGGCACCGAGTTGCGGGTCGCCGACATCGACGCCAGTGGCACGGTCGGTGAGGCCCGGACACTGCTCGGCGGGCCGGAAGAGTCGGTGCTGCAGCCGGAGTGGACCGGGAACGAGGATCTCTACGTCATCAGCGACTCCTCGGGCTGGTGGAACCTCTACCGCGTCGGCATCTCCGGCTCTGTGCCGGAGCCGCTGTGCCCCCGGGATGAGGAGTTCGGCGGTCCACTGTGGACGCTCGGCTCGACCTGGTACGGGCAGCTGGACGACGGCCGGCTGGTCGTCCTGCACCGCACCGACGAGGACCGGCTCGCGCTGCTGGAGCCGGCCACCGGCACGCTGACCGATCTCGACCTGCCGTACACGGCGTTTGGCGGGCTGAGCACGGACGGTCGCACGGTTGCATCGGTCGCGGCGTCGCCGACCAGTGCGCCGGCGGTGGTCCGGATCGACGTCGACTCCGGCTCGGTCCTCACGCTGCGGCTGGCCGACGAATCCGGCCTCGACCCGGCGTACCTGCCGTTGCCCGAGTCGATCACCGTCCCCGGAGTCGGCGGCCGCGACGTCCACGCGCACGTCTACCCGCCGACCAACCCGGACGTGGTGGCGTCGGCCGGCGAGCTGCCGCCGTACATCGTGGTGGTGCACGGCGGTCCGACGGCGCAGTCCGACGCCACGCTCAGCGCGGGCACGGCCTATTTCACCAGCCGCGGGATCGGCGTCATCGACGTCAACTACGGCGGCTCGACCGGCTATGGCCGGGAATACCGGGAGCGGCTGCGTGGGCAGTGGGGCGTGGTCGACGTCGAGGATGCGGTGTCCGCGGTGCAGTCCCTGGTGGCGCGCGGGCGGGCCGACGGACGGCGGCTGGCGATCCGTGGCGGCAGCGCGGGCGGCTGGACGACGCTGGCCGCGTTGACCCGGACCGACGTCTTCTCTGCCGGCGCCTCATATTACGGAGTGGCGGAGCTGCTGCGTTTCGTCGAGGACACGCACGATTTCGAGTCCCGCTACATCGACGGCCTGATCGGTCCGCTGCCGGAGGCTCGCGAGCTCTACGTTGAGCGAGCGCCACTGTCGCATGTGGACGGGGTGAACTGCCCGGTGCTGCTGCTGCAGGGCTCCGAGGACAAGATTGTTCCACCGTCGCAGGCCGAGATGTTCCGGGATGCGCTGATACGCAAGGGGATTCCGTACGCTTATCTGCTATTCGAGGGGGAGCAGCACGGATTTCGTAAGGCGGAGAACCAGATCACGTCGCTTGAGGCGGAGCTGTCCTTCTATGGCCAGGTCTTCGGTTTCGACCCGCCCGGCGTGGAGCGGCTGGCTCTGGAGAACGCCGGCTGAGCCGGTCCTGGCGTCCGTACCGGAAGCCAGGGTCAGCTTGCGGCCAACTCGTAACCCGCCTCGTCGATGGCGTCCGCGATCTTCTCGTCGCTGAAACCGGGCCCGGTCACCGTCACCAGGCCGGCCGCGAGATCGACCTGCACCGATTCGACGCCGTCGAGTCGGGCGATTTCGGTGCTGACCGCGTGCACGCAATGCTCACAGGTCATGCCGGTTACGGAGTAGGACTTCGCTGCCATCGGGCGGATGCCTCCTTGTACGGGTGAATGCGGACTTCGCCTCCACTCAAGGAACCATACCCCCGTCCCGTATATGCGGGGTCGCCGGCGTCCGGATTCAGCCGACCGGGGCGACCTTGCGCAACTGCTCCAGGAAGGCCCGGAACCAGGCCGGATGATCCGGCCACGCCCGGCCGGTCACCAACGTCCCGTCCACCACGGCCTCGCCGTCGACGAACTCGGCGCCGACGGCCTTCAGGTCCGGTGCGAGGGCCGGGTAGGCGGCCGACCGCAAACCGCTGAGAGTCCCGGCCGCGGCCAGCAGTAGCGGTCCGTGGCAGAGCGCGGCGACCGGTGCGTGTTCGGTCATGAAATGCCGCACGATGCGCTGCGCGTCGGCATCGTTGCGGATGTATTCCGGGGCGCGGCCGCCGGGCACCACGACCGCGACGTAATCGGCCGGATCGACGTCCGCGAAGGCGACGTCCGCCGGCCAGGTGTATCCCGGCTTCTCGGTGTACGTGTCGAAACCGTCGACGAAGTCATGCACCACGAACTGCAGCCTCTTCGCGGTCGGGGCGGCGATGTCCACCTCGTAGCCCTCTTCGAGTAGCCGCTGATAGGGATAGAAGACCTCGAGCGACTCGGCGGCGTCGCCGGTGAGGATCAGCACCTTCGGCATGGCGAACTCCCAGACGTTGCGGAATGAGAATTCGAGCATCGTCCTTCCGCGCCGCTGACGCCAGGGTCGAGCGTGCGGAGCGGCGCCGGAGTGCCACGTTTCGCGGGTTTGCGGGCCCGATTTGTGCAGCCGGCCGGCACAATGAGCCTCCACCATCATCGTGACCGCGTTATGCCGGCCATAGGCGGCACAACGCAGACACCACGAGCCACCTCCGGCGATCTGCGCCCCCGCACCTCTGATCGGGGGACCGGACGGCATTGGTTAACCAGAGGGTGTTACAGAACGGGGCCGGGCAGCTGGTGTCTACCGCGCTTGCGGCGGAGCCAGACCTTCCGCGTCCCGTCCGCGTGCAGCTGGAGCTTCGCGAGCTCCCAGCCGGCGAACTCTGCCTGCAGGGCCAACTGAACTGCTGTGGTGGCGCGGTCGGTGCCCGGCGGTATCCGCACCGGCGCGTACTCGTAATCCGCTTCGACCACGGCCTCGGCAACCGTCATCCCTGCATTCTGCACGTTAACCCCGCCGACGTCTCCCCGCCCCGCATCGTTTTGTTGTTCGGAACCTGTCCGGAGTCGGTCGGACGGCGCTATTCCGGCGCCGCATCGGTCAACAGCTCGGCCAACCGGGTGCGCCGTGGCGCCGCTCCGACCCGGCGCACCGCGTGCGCCACGGCAGGCCCGGCCGCGTGCACGATCGACAGGTGCCGCTGGGCCCGGGTGAACGCGGTGTAGATCAACGGCCGGGACAGCATCCGGCCCGCCTCCGGGGGGAGCACGGTGACCACGGCCGGCCACTCCGAGCCCTGCGCCCGGTGCACCGTGATGGCCCAGCCGTGCAGCAGGTCACCGAGCGCCTTGCCGAGCACCTTCGCCGGGCCGGAGGCGAAGGCGACCGTCACCATGCCGGCGCCGGCCTCGGTCACCACACCCACCTCGCCGTTGGCGTAGCCGAACGGCTCGGCGTCCAGGTGGTTGGCGGTGGCCACGACCCGGTCGCCCACATCGAAGCCACGGACCACGCCGGCGCCCGGATTCAGCGCCGCCTTCAACGCCTTGTTGAGCGCCGCCGTCCCGGCCGGTCCGCGGTGCACCGGCGTCACCACCTGCACCTCGGCCGGGGCGATCCCGAGTGCCCGCGGAATGGAGTCGGTCACCAGCTGGACCACCCGGTGAGCGGCCTCGCTGGAACCGGCGGTCGGTACGACCACCACCTCGCGGTCCGGTGCGTCGATCGACGGCAGGTCGCCGCCCCGTACCGCGGTGGCCAGCCGAGCGATGGCGCCACCCTCGGCCTGCCGGTAGAGCGTGGTCAGTTCGGTGACCGGCACCGCGCCGGACTCGACGATGTCGGCGAGCACCCGGCCCGGACCGATGGACGGCAACTGCGCGGGGTCGCCGACGATGAGTAGGTGGGTGCCCTCCGAGCACGCCTCCAAAAGGCCGGCGGCCAGTTCCACGTCCAGCATCGAGGTCTCGTCGACGACAACCAGATCCGCGTCCAGCGGCCAGTCCGGCCCGCGGGAGAACTCCGGCCCCAGGCCGGGTCTGGCCCGGCCGCCGGCCTGCGCGCCGAGCAGCCGGTGCAGGGTGCTGGCCGAGGAACCGACCAGTTCCTCCAGCCGTTTGGCGGCCCGTCCGGTCGGCGCGGCCAGCGCGACGGTCTTGCCGGCGGCCTCGGCCAACCGCACCACCGCGGCGACCGTGTGGCTCTTGCCGGTGCCGGGCCCGCCGGTGAGCACACTGACGCCGTGTTCGAGGGTGGCCGCGACGGCGTTCCACTGCCGTTCGTCCAGCTTGTCATCCGGTGTGTGCGCGCCGTCGCCGAAGGGTTTGGCCGAGCCCAGCAACGCCGCCAACGCCTCGGCGCATCGCTCCTCGGCCAGCGCGTAGCGCTCCAGCGCCAGGACCGACTCGTCCCGACTCATCGCGGCAACGACTCCGCCGGCCTGGCAGGCGCCGCTGATGGCGGCCTTCACATCCCGTACGCCCATCGTCGCGATCGCCGAGACGGTGGCGTCGACCGGCGCGACCGTGTGGCCGTCCCGGGCGGCCCGGCCGAGGCTGAAGGAGACGAGCGCGCGACCGCGGCGCGGATCGTCCCGGTCGAACCGGCCCAGTGCGGCGACGGCGCAGCGGTCGGCCTCGTTGATCGAGATCTCCGGCAGGGTCAGCAGCAGCCAGGGGTCCTCGCGCAGCGCCTCGCCGACCTGTTCGCCGAGCGCGTCGGTCAGCCGACCCGCCAACCGCACCGGCAGTCCCGCCGCCACCACCAACTTGGCCGCGTCGTACACCGGCGCGGCCTTCGTCCAGGTGTCCAGCAGCCGATCCGCCCGCACAGCGCCGATCCCGCGCATGGCCCGCAGGCGCTCGGCCGTCACGTCAGCGGCGCAGAGAATCCCGGCGTCCGGCAGCGCGTCGGTCAGCAGCCGCCCGACACCCGGCCAGAGTCCGGCGGCGCAGAACTCGGCGAAGATGGGATCGGGTTGCGGCACAGTGGGCCAGCCTACCGAGATTGGCGGCCCGGATGCGTCGACGACCAGGCGTGTCTGTGGATAGTCAGCGGTGCTCGGGATATCCCGTCGGCGCAGCCGAGATGTCGTCGAGCGCGGCGCAGATCTCGATCGGCAGCCGCACCTCGTCGGTGGCCAGTGATCCCATCAACTGACCGACGGTGCGGGCGCCCACGATCGGGGCGACGACGCCGGGGCGGTCCCGCACCCAGGCCAGCGCCACCGCGAGTGGTGAGGTGCCGAGGCCCTCGGCGGCCGTGGCGACGGCCTCGACCACCCGGGCCGCGTCGTCGGTCAGGTACGGGTCGACGAATTCGCTGAAGTGCGGTGAGGCGCCGCGGGAATCCGACGGCGAGCCGTGCCGGTATTTCCCGGTGAGCACGCCGCGGCCCAACGGCGACCAGGGGAGCAGTCCGATGCCGGCGTGTTCGGCGGCGGCGACCGTCTCGCGTTCCACGCCGCGCTGCAGCAGCGAGTACTCGACCTGGTTGGAGATGATCGGCACCCGCCCCGGCCACGCCTGCTGCCAGGTTGCGGCGGCCGAGGTCTGCCAGCCACAGAAGTTCGAGACGCCCACATAACGCGCCCGGCCGCTGGACACGGCGGCGTCCAGCGCGGCGAGGGTCTCCTCCAGCGGCGTGTGCTCGTCCCAGGCGTGCAACTGCCACAGGTCGACGTAATCGGTCTGCAGCCGGCGCAGCGAGGCGTCGAGCGCGGTGAGCAGGTGACCGCGGGAGGAGCCGCGGCCCATCCCGCCCGGCCCGGTCCGGCCGTACGCCTTGGTGGCGATGACCATTTCGGCGCGCGGAACCACCTCCGAGAGCAGTTGGCCCAGAACGCGCTCACTGGCTCCGCCGGCGTACACGTCGGCGGTGTCGATGAGGGTGCCGCCCTGATCGCGGAAGGCGCTGAGCTGCGCGGTGGCGTCCTCGGCATCGGTGTCCTGACCCCAGGTCATCGTCCCGAGCCCGAGCCGCGACACCTGCAGACCACTACGGCCCAGTGCCCGTTCCTCCATGCCCCGTTCCTCCCGCTGCTCCGTGCAGTTTCGGCACAACTTATCGGGCCGGCGTACGGACGGATGCAGCCGCACTCCCGCGTGGGTCCGGGTTGCCCGGGCGGGGATGGTGGCTGGAGGGGCAGACAGCGCGAGACCCCGGCCGGTACGTGCAATCGGCCGGGGTCCCGCGGAGACAGAATCAGAGCTCGGAGAGCGCGACGATCCGCTTCTCCTCGACCGACTTGTACGCGCCAAGGATCATCTTGAGGACGTTGAGGCCCTCCTCCTCGGTGTTCACCGGCCGCTTTCCGTCGCGGACGCAGGCGACGAAGTCGGCGATCTCGGCGGCGAAGGCATTGACCTCGGGGAATTCGATCGTGTGCGTTTCGCCACGGATCTCCTTGTGCCACAAGGTCTTTCCGTCACTCCACAGGCTGCCGTTCTCGCCGACGACGGAGAATTTCTCGGTCACCGCGGCCGGCTCGTACGCCCAACTGGTGACGATGCTGCCGACCTTGCCGTCGGCGAACCGGACCAGCACCTGGGCCGAGTCCTCACCCTCGGAGAAGGTGAGCTTGTGGGTGGAGACCATCGCGGCCACCTCGGTCGGCTCACTCGCCGCGAGGTAGAGCAGCAGGTACGACGGGTGGTAGCCGGTGTCGATCAGCTCGCCGCCGCCCGCGGTCTCCTTGTGCGCCCGCCAGCCCATCCCGTCCGAGGAGGTCATCTTGTTGGAGAAGCTGTCGGTGGTTCGCAGCTCGTAGACCTTGCCGATGATGCCCTCGTCCAGCAGCTCCCGGGCCTTGGCGACCGGCGGCATGAAGAGCTGGTTGTGCGCGCACATCAGCGTGACGCCGTTGGCCGCGACCGCCGCCCGGACCCGCTCGCCCTCCTCGGTGGTGAGGCACAGCGGCTTCTCGCAGAGGATGTGCTTGCCGGCGTTCGCCGCTGCGATGATGGCGTCGGCGTGCAGGTGGTGCGGCAGGCAGATGTCCACCGCGTCGATGTCGGCGGCCTTGATCATCTCGTTGTAGTCGCTGAAGACCGCGGCCCCGCCGGCCTGCTCGGCCCGCCGGTCGGCGTTCTCCTTGACCACATCGGCGACCGCCGTGATCTTGGCCTGGTCCGGAATGGCGAGATATCCGTTGACGTGCGGGTTGGCGATGCCGCCGGCTCCGATGAGCCCAATTTTCACAGTCACGATCTGTCCCCTTAGGAAAGGCTGTTCAGCGATACGGCCGACCCGCTGGTCGCGGAGCGATTTGCGGCGTCCATCAGCCGGGTGAGGTCCAGGCCGATGTCGACGTTGTCAGTGGCCCAACTGCCGTTCTCGACGTGCTGCACCCACTGGGTGAACGCGGACGGTTCGTTGCCCGGGATCTCGACCTCGGACCATTCCTTGGCATCGCCGGTCCGCACCAGCAGCTTGGCCTCCGGGGTGCCGTAGAGCAGGCTGCCCTCGGTGCCGTGCACCTCGATGGTGAACGGGGAGTGCCGGTTGGAGAAGCCCGCCTCGGCGATGCCGAGTTGACCGTTGGGGTAGCGCAGCACGGCGACGGCGTTGTCCTCGACGGCCCGTCCGGTGATGTGGCCGTAGCTGGCCTGCACGCTTTCCGGCAGCCCACCGAAGAGCCGGTTCAGATACATCGGGTGGCAACCCAGGTCGACCATCGCGCCGCCACCGGTCGGGATCGGGTCGAAGAAGTGGGCCGGGAGCCAGCCCTCGCCGACCGCCCCGTTGTGGGAGAGCCGGACCCGGACGAGAGTGATCTGGCCGAGGTCGCCGGACGCAATCACCTTCTGGACGGCCTGCGTATAGCCGTCGTACAGGCGGGGGAGTGACAGGACCAGGCTGACGCCGGCCTTGCGCACCTCGGCGAGGATTGCCTCGGCGTCGGTAAGGGTCAGCGCGAGCACCTTCTCGGTGAAGATGTGCTTGCCGGCCCGGGCCGCCGCGGTGATCACCTCGGGGTGCACGTTGCTCGGCGTATCGACGATGACGCCGTCGATCTCCGGATCCTTCAGCAGTTCCTCGAGATTGTCGTGGAACGGCACCTTCAGCTCTTCGGCCCGGGCCCGCCCGCGCGCCGCGTCCTCATCCCAGGCCGCGACGATCTCGACACCGGGATGCTCGGTCGCCTGGCGGGCGTAATCGCGGGCGTGGACGTGCCAGAAACTCAGCATCGCGACGCGGATCATCGGGTCCTTCCCTCAAGCTTCAACGTTGACAAATCGACCCTAGAACCGCAGGCAGGTCCGGCACAGGGCACTGACCACAACTGGACGTGACACGCCGACACGGCATATTCACCAGCTGGGCTGACGCGTCGGCGCGTGCTCGGCAGCGCCGCCGGTATCACCGGTGCCGCGGTGGCATCAATGGCACTGCCGCCGAACGTACGCAAGGCACTGGCGGCCGAGCCCAACCGTCCCGGCTCCTTCCGCGACATCAAGCACGTCGTGATGCTGATGCAGGAAGACCGTTCGTTCGACCATTACTTCGGCACCATGGCCGGTGTGGCCGGATTCAACGACCCGCAGGCGATCAAGCAGGCCAACGGCCGCTCAATTTTCTACCAGCCCGATTCGGTTAACCCGGACGGATATCTGCTGCCGTTCCACCTGGACACTCTGAGCACCAACGCGCAGGCCATTCCGTCGACCAGCCACGCCTTCGACGTGCAGCACTCGGCACTCAGCGGCGGCATGTCGAGGTGACCGGCGGTTACACGTGGACCACGTACGCCGAAAGGCTGGAAGCCGCCAGCGTGCCCTGGAAGGTTTACCTGGAGCCGGAGAGTTCCGGCTACCACATGCTGCAGCATTTCAAGCAGTTCAAGAATGCGCCGACCACGTCCCCGCTTTATCAGAAGGCGATGACGTACGGCCCGATCGGGCAGTTCGAATACGACGCGATGAACGACAGGTTGCCGGCCGTTCCTGGCTGATGACCTCGGGCGCATCGACCGAACACCCCAACGACACCCCGGCCGCCGGCGCCGCTTATGTGGCGGCGAAAATCGACGCGATCGCCGCCAATCCCGATGTCTGGGCTAAGACGGTATTCATTCTCAATTACGACAGGAACGATGGCCTCTTCGACCACGTGGCCCGTCCGGTCCCGATACCGGGAACGCCGGACGAATTCGTCAAGGACCTTTCGGTCGGCGGCGGATTCCGGATGCCGTGCACCATTGTTTCGCCGTGGACCGCTGGCGGCTGGGTGGCCAGCCAGAACTTCGACCACACCTCGGCCCTGCAGTTCCTGGAGAAGTTCGCCGGGGTGAAGGAGACCAACATCAGCGCATGGCGGCGGAAGACCTTCGGTGACCTGACCTCGGCCTTCCGGTTCAACAGGACGGCCAAGCCGCCAGTGCTGCCGGACACCTCCGGCCGGGCGATCCTGGCCAGCTACGAGGTCGGTCAGCAGCCCAAGCCGGTGTTCCCGGGCGCCAACCAGACGCCGCCGAAGCAGGAGAGCGGGCACCGGCCGAGCACGCCCGGTTCCTGACCGACAGCCCGATAACTCCGGACGACCCTGAAATCCGTACGACGCCGATAGCCCGACCGCCGATCGAAGCGCGCTCTACCCGCCAAAACCGGCCTCTGGGCCGGGTAAAGCGCGCTTCGATCGGCCGGCGCGGCCGGTGAACCAGGTAAAGCGCGCTGCGATCGGGGGACGCGAGCGGTGGACCGGCACGGCGGCACGACGCTCCTGGATCGAGCGAACGCCGACCGATAGACCGGAGGCAGGTCGCGCTCCGGAGCCGAGTTGACCGTCCCGTAGGGTGACCGGCGACAGCGGGGCTGATCGGCGGACACGGGGCAGGAGAAATGCGGCTCGGACTCAACCTGGGCTACTGGGGTGCCGGCAACGATGCCGACAACCTCGCGTTGGCGCGTGCCGCCGACGAGCTCGGCTACTCGGTCGTCTGGGTCGCGGAGGCCTACGGCTCCGACGCGCCGACCGTGCTTGCCTGGGTCGCCGCGCAGACCTCCCGGGTCGACATCGGCTCGGCCGTGATGCAGATTCCGGCCCGCACCCCGGCGACGACCGCGATGACGGCAGCGACTCTCGACACGCTGTCCGGCGGCCGATTCCGTCTGGGGCTGGGAGTTTCAGGGCCGCAGGTCTCCGAGGGCTGGCATGGCGTGCGGTTCGACTCGCCGCTCGGCCGGTCCCGCGAGTACGTCGCGATCGTGCGGCAGGCGCTGCGCCGGGAGCGGCTGCGCTTCGACGGTGCGCACTACCAGTTGCCGCTGCCCGACGGTCCCGGCAAGGCACTGACCCTCACGGTGCACCCGGTGCGCGAGCGAATCCCGATCTACCTGGCCTCGATCGGCCCCCGCAACCTGCATCTCACCGGTGAGGTCGCCGACGGCTGGCTCGGCATCTTTGTCTCCCCGGAACATTCCGGCGACCAGCTGGCCACGTTGGCCGCGGGCCGGACCGCCGCGGAGTCCACAATGGACGGATTCGACGTCGTGGCCACCGTTCCGCTCTGTTTTGGCGACGACCACGCCCAGGCGGTCGACCAGGTCCGGCCGTACGCGGCCCTCTACCTCGGCGGCATGGGCAGCGCGAAACAGAACTTCTACAACGCGCTGGCGGTCCGCATGGGTTACGAGCAGGCCGCGGCCGAGGTGCAGGAGCGCTACCTGGCCCGCGACTACGCGGGCGCGGCCGCCGCCGTGCCGGACGATTTCATCGACACCACATCGTTGGTCGGCTCGCCCGCACGGGTGACCGAGAGAATGCAGGCATATGCGGAGGCCGGAGTGACAACCCTGACCGTCCTGCCCTTCGGGGCGACCCTTGCCGAACGGCTCGACGCCGTCCGGGGCGCGGCGGAAGCGCTCGACCGCGCCGGGGTGGGTGCGTGAACGGCGGGGAGGCCATTGTCCTGGGCGTCGTCCAGGGCCTCACCGAATTTCTCCCGATCTCCAGCACGGCCCACCTGCGGATCGTCCCGGCCCTGGCCGGTTGGAAGGACCCCGGCACCGCCTTCACCGCGGTTGTCCAGCTCGGCACCGTCGTCGCGGTGGTGGTGTATTTCTGGCGCGAGATCATCCAGATCGTGGCGGCCTGGTTCCGCGGGATCCGGGACCGGTCGGTGCGCGGGACACTGGAATATCGGCTCGGCTGGTACGTCATCTTCGCGACCATCCCGATCGGCATTCTGGGGCTGATCTTCCAACACCAGATCGATCACGGCGCCCGCAATCTCTGGCTCATCGCGAGCACCGAGATCGTGCTGGGGCTCGTACTGCTGCTGGCGGAGCGGGTCGGTAAGCGCAACCGGACCGAGGAGGAGATCGGCGTACGCGACGGCCTCATCGTCGGCTTCGCGCAGTGCGCTTCGCTGGTGCCCGGCGTATCGCGGTCCGGGTCGACCATCACCGCCGGCCTGTTCGTCGGTCTGGACCGGCCGGCGGCGGCCCGCTTTTCCTTCCTGCTGTCGATCCCGGCCGTGGTGCTGTCCGGCCTGTTCGAGCTGAAGGACCTCGGTCAGAACGGCGGCCCGAGCCTGGCCTTCACCGCCCTGGCGACCGTGCTCGCCTTCGTCGTCGGGCTCGCCTCGATCCACTGGCTGATCAGGTACCTGAGCAAGCACAGCACCGGCGTCTTCGTGCTTTACCGGATTCTGCTGGGCGGGCTGCTGTTCGGCCTGCTGGCGGCCGGCACGATCTCGGCCACCTGACCCGGTCAGGTCAGAAACAACACCGCATACGCCGCGAGCCAATGCTCGACCATGTAGTCGCTGCCGCTGACGACCGGCAGCGCCGCGTCGGCGTGCCGCCAGGCGGTCGACCGCATCACCTCGACCCGCGGATCACCGGCCGGCAGCGTCGCGGCGAGCTCGCGCCAGCACCAGGCCCGGCTGAGGTTGAGGCCATGCAGGTGCGCGTTCTGCCCGTCGGAGGCGTCGTCGACCACGGCCGGTACGAAGAGGCTCTCCGGCCGGCCGTCGGCGATCCCGGGCAGGAATCGCGCTAGCCAGTCCGGGAAGTCGGCCGGCCCCAGCAGCCGGCTCATCAGCTCGGCCTCGGTCAATGCCGGGGACAGGAAGTCGTGCGCCGAGGGCTCCCACGCCGCCGGATAATCCCGGTCACCGGCGAACCAGCGCCGCCCCGCTGCGGCGACCGCCTCGGCCAGCTCCGGATCGGCCCGCTGGGCGTAGTCCAGTGCCCGGCTCAGCCCGAACGCGCTGTTGGGATGCAGCCCGTACCGGACCGGGTGGGTCGCCGCGCCGAGCCAGTCCAGGTACGCCGTCCGCAACGCCTGCGCCAGCGGCTGGAGGGCAGCGGCCCAGCGCGCCGCGTCGGGGTCGTCCCAGGTCATCAGCTCGTGCGTGAGCGTCAGTCCCCAACTCCAGCCGTACGGTCGTTGCCTGGCGCGGTTTCCGCGTACGCCCATGAACTCGGCCTCGACCCGCAGCGGCTCGGGCGCGAGGTGCCGGTCCAGGGCCGCCCGGATGCCCGCGCCCGGCACGGCGTCGGGCGCGACCCGCAGCAGCCGGACCAGCAGCCAGTGCATCTCCACACAGGAATGCCAGTCGAAACTGCCGTAGAAGGCCGGATTGCGATCCAGCGGCCGCGGGAAATCGCTCGGCCCGGTCATCGTGTGGCTGACCCCGGCCGGGAACTCCCGATCGATGTTCGTCAGCGCGACCGTGGCGAATTCGGCGGCCCGCTCGGACAGCAGATCCGCGGCACGACTCGTTGTGTCCATGGCGAAAAACCCTACCGTCAGGGGGTTTCCGGGGGTGGTCCGGACCGTTCGGCGGACCGGGCCCGCTCCCGGGCCGACGCGCGGGTCGCGTCCAGGAAGACCTGGGTCACCTCGGGATGCCGTTGGTGCAGGGCCTGGTCGATGCGCGCGCTGGCCCGCTCGATGCCGTCCGAGTCGAGGCCGTCGGCGAGGTCCAGCCGGGCGGCCACGAGCACCTCGTCCGGACCAAGCTGCATCGTCAGCACCTCGACCACCGCGTCCACCTCGGGTTCGGCGGCGAGTTCCCGCCACAGGTGCGCCCGCAGCTCCGGGTCGGCCGCCTCGCCGATGAGCAACTCCTTGGTGTCCCGGCCGAGCGCGAAGGCGACGTAGGCGAGCAGCACGCCGATGCTGATGGCCGCGGCGGCGTCCCACTGCGACCGGCCGGTCACCTGATGCAGCGCAATGCCGGCGGCGGCGAGGATCAGCCCGATCAGTGCCGCGGAGTCCTCGGAGAACACCGTCTTGACCGTGGGGTCCGAGCTGCGCCGGATGTGCTCGAAGAACCCGCGGCCCTCGGCCCGCGACTCAGTCCGGAGTTGGTGCACCGCGGTCCACCAACTGATGCCCTCCGCGACGAAGGACGCGCCGAGCACCAGGTAGGACAGCAGCACCTCGCTCTCGCCGTGCTCGGGGTGCAGCAGGCCGGTAACGCCCTGGTAGACGGAGAACGCGGCGCCAGAGACGAAGATCCCGACGGCAGCCAACAGTGACCAGAAGAACCGCTCCATGCCGTACCCGAACGGGTGGGTGGCGTCCGGTGGCTGGGCGCTGCGCCGCAACGAGGTCAGCAGAAAGATCTCGTTGGTGGTGTCGGCGACCGAGTGCGCGGCCTCGGACAGCATGGCGCTGGAGCCGCCGAGGATGCCGACGATCAGCTTGCCCACGGCGATGACCAGGTTGACGAGGAGGGCTACGACGACGGTCCGACGACTCTCTGCCACCTGAGATTCCTACCGCATGCCGGGCCCGGGCGGCTGCCCGCCCGGCCCGATCATCGGTTCGGCTAGTGTCGAACGACGTGACCACCCTGTTGCTGCTGCGCCACGGCCGTACTCCTGCGAACGTCGGGGCCGTACTCGCCGGCTGGACGCCCGACGTCCACCTCGACGAGGTCGGCGAAAAGCAGGCCGCCGCCCTCGCCGAGCGACTCCGTCCGGTCCCGTTGGCGGCCCTCGTCGCCAGCCCGCTGGACCGGTGCCAGGAGACCGCGGCCCGGGTCGCCGCCGGTCGGGACGGCCTGATCGTGCGGACCGATGCCCGGCTCGGCGAGGTCCGGTACGGCGACTGGACCGGACGGCCGCTCAAGGATCTGACCAAAGAGGCGATGTGGAAGGTGGTCCAGCAGCATCCCTCGGCCGCCGTCTTTCCCGGTGATGCCGGAGAGCGGATGGCCGACATGCAGTCCCGCGCCGTCGCTGCCGTACGGGAGACCAACGCGGCGCTGGACGACAACGTCGTCTACGCGGTCTGCAGCCACGGCGATGTGATCAAGGCGATACTTGCCGATGCATTGGGCATGCACCTGGACCTGTTCCAGCGGATCGTCGTCGATCCGTGTTCGGTCTCGGTGGTGCAATACACCGAAACCAGGCCGTTCGTGGTGCGGGTCAACGACACCGGCGGCGACGTACAGGCGCTGATCCCGCCCAAGCGGCGGCGCCGGCGCAAGGCGTCCAGCGACGCGGTCGTCGGTGGCGGCGCTGGCGCGTCGTCCGGGAACGAATAGGGTCGACACTATGCAACGCCAGGTCTTCGTCTTCGATCCTCCGGAGCGGTTCGTCGCCGGCACGGTCGGCCAGCCGGGGGAGCGCACCTTCTTCCTGCAGGCTCGCGACGCCATGCAGACCGTGAGCGTCTCGCTGGAGAAGGTGCAGGTCTCCGTCCTCGCCGATCGGCTCGAGGAGCTGCTCGGTGAGGTGCAGCGCCGCCGCGGCGAGGAGGAGGCGCTCCCGGTCGACCCCGCCGAGCCGGACACCGCGCCGCTGGACACTCCGGTGGAGGAGCAGTTCCGGGTCGGTGCCATGGGCCTGGCGTGGGACGCCGAGGCCGACCGCATCGTCGTCGAGGCGCAGGCGGCCACCGAGGAACCCGTCGACGAGTCGACGATCCTGGAGGACGTCGAGGAGGGGCCGGACGCGCTGCGGGTGCGGATCACGCCCGTCGCCGCACAGTCCTTTGTGGCCAGAGCCCGCCGGGTCATTGCCGCCGGCCGTCCACAGTGTCCGCTGTGCGCGCTGCCGCTGGACGCGCAGGGGCACGTCTGCCCCCGGCAGAACGGCTACCGGCGCCAGACGTGACGCGCATCCGATGAGCGAGCAGATCGAGCCGCGGCCGCCGGGGGACGGGCCGCACGGGTTGGCTGCCGATGTGCCGTCGGCGCTGGAAGCCCTACGACACGGGCGGTTGGAGGTCGAGGGCCGGCTCGTCGACGCCAGCAACGCCACTCTCTACTGCTCGCTGACGCACGGCGACTTCGCCGCGGCGTGCGTCTACAAGCCGGTGCAGGGCGAGCGGCCGCTGTGGGACTTCCCGGACGGCACACTGGCCGAGCGGGAGGTCGCCGCGTACGCGGTCTCGGCCGCCAGCGGCTGGGAGGTCGTTCCGCCGACCGTGCTGCGCGATGGTCCGTTCGGCACCGGAATGGTGCAGCTCTGGGTGGACGGTGACGAGACCGTAGACCTGGCCGAGCTGGCGCAGAGTGACAGCGAGTCGCTGCGCCGGATGGCGGTCTTCGATGCTGTCGTCAACAACGCCGACCGCAAGGGCGGGCACCTCATCCCGATGCCGGACGGGCACGTGTACGGCGTCGACCACGGAATCTGTTTCTCCACCGACGACAAGCTGCGCACCCTGCTGTGGCAGTGGGCCGGCGATGCGCTCACCGGCGAAGCGATCGAGGTGTTGTCCGGGTTGCGCGCGGAGCTGGAAGGTTCGCTGGGCGAGACGCTGCACGAGCTGCTCACCCGGCGCGAGGTGGCGCGGACCGTACGGCGGGTCGAGCGGATGCTGACCTTCGGCTGCCATCCCGAGCCGTCCGGCGACTGGCCGGCCGTGCCGTGGCCGCCTTTCTGACTAGCCGACCTGTACGGCGGTGACGAAGCCGACCGCGGGCAAGGTTCCGGCACCGATCTGGCGGCGTTCGGCCTCGTAGAGCCGGGCGGCCAGCGCGGTCGCGTTGCGTTCATCGGTTACCCGGCTCAGGACGAGCCGCCACAGCGTCTCGCAGTGCTGGAGGCCGATCCGCCGACCGTGCGGCTCGAGCGCGGCGAGCAGTTCGGCGCCGGTGTGCAGCGGGCGCTCGGCCGCGTCGCCGCGCTGCCGTTGCCAGCGCTCCAGCGGATCGGCCGGCCGGCCGTCCGGATCGTCGGCCGCGTCGGCGAGCCCGGCGGAGTGCAGCAGGTCGACGGTGTCGTACAGGAACGCGGCGGCCGCCTGATCGGCCCGCTCGCGGGCAAACTCCTCCAGCACCAGGCGCCCGCCGGGAGCGAGCTTTCCGGCGGCGGCAGTCAAGGTCCCGGTCAGGTCGGGCAGATGGTGCAGTGACCGGGTGAACAGCACGGCGTCGAGCCCGTTGAGATCGACGTCGTCAAGGGTGCCGACCACCACGTCCACGCCGCGTTGCCGGGCGACCGCGCCGGCCTCCTCGTCCGGATCCACCCCGGTCACCGTCCAGCCGCGCCGACCGAGCTCGGCGGCCAGCGCGCCACGGCCGCAGCCGACCTCGAGAATCCGGGCCGGAGCGGGCGGCAGCAGCGGCTTCAACAATTCGTACGAGCGGGCGACTGCGAGCTGGGTCAGATCGGGCACGGCGACACTGTCTCACAGGCCCACCCGTGTTGATCATGCGGAAACTGTTTGGGACACGCCGTTGCGAGCAACAGTTTCCGCATGATCAACACAGATTTGGGGGAGGGTTGTCGAATTCGGGCCGGGCCATGCGTCGTCGGGACGGACCCACCGAGTATTGGAGGAACGATGAAATACCTGCTGATGATCTGCGTGGACCCGTCGGAGGAGATCGAGGTACCGCCAGACACCGACGGCGCGGGTATCGAAGCCTGGCTCGCGGAGACCGAGCGCCGCAAGGTCCGGCTGGACGGTTCGCAGCTGCGGCCGACCAGCGAGGCGGTGACGGTGCGGGTGCGGGACGAGGGCACTCTGCTGACCGACGGCCCGTTCGCCGAGACGAAGGAACAGATGGCCGGATTCGACATCCTCGAGTGCGCCAGCATGGACGAGGCGGTCGAGATCGCCGCCCTGCACCCGGTCGCGAAGTTCGGAATGGTCGAGGTGCGCCAGTTCTGGCAGGACTGACAGCGCCGCTCGACCGGTGGCGTGATGGCCGGGTTGGGTCACGGAAGATGTGGCGCTGCCGCTGGGTTGAGCCGGGGAGCGCGCCGGCCCGGTTGCGCGAGCCGCCGGATCGGTAGGGTGATGCGCATGCAGTCCTGGTCAGCTCCCGAGGTGCCAAGCCTTCCCGGCGACGCGCCCCCGCTCCGACTCTTCGACACCGCCACCGGTGCTGTCCAGGAGACCCGGCCGGGGCCGACCGCGACGATGTACGTCTGCGGCATCACTCCCTACGACGCGACCCATCTCGGGCACGCGGTGACCTACCTGACCTACGACATGGTCAACCGGTTGTGGCGGGATGCCGGTCACGACGTGCACTACGTGCAGAACGTGACCGATGTCGACGACCCGCTGTTGGAGCGGGCCGAGCGGGACGGTGAGGACTGGGTCGAGCTGGCCCGCCGGGAGACCGCGCTCTATGCCGAGGACATGACCGCGCTGCGGGTGCTGCCACCGAAGGATCTCGTCGGCGCCGTCGAGGCGATCCCGGAGATCGTGCCGCGGATCCAGACCCTGATCGACGCGGGCTCGGCGTACTACGTCGAGGACGATATCTACTTCTCGGTTGACGCCGACCCGGCGTTCGGCTGCGAGAGCCACCTGCCCCGAGAGACGATGCTGCGGCTGTTCGGCGAGAACGGCGGCGACCCGGACCGGGCGGGCAAGAAGAACGCGCTGGATCCCGTGCTGTGGCGGGCCGAACGGCCGGGGGAGCCGTCCTGGCCGACCACGCTCGGCGCCGGCCGACCCGGCTGGCACATCGAGTGCACCGCCATCGCCATCGGCCGGATCGGGGCCGGTTTCGACGTGCAGGGCGGCGGCCGGGACCTGATCTTCCCGCACCACACGATGAGCGCCTCGCACGGCGCGGCTCTGGTGGGCGAGCGGCCCTTCGCCCGCGGCTATGTGCACACCGGCATGGTCGGGTTGGACGGGGCCAAGATGTCCAAGAGCGACGGCAACCTGGTTTTCGTGCACAAGTTGCGTGCGAACGCCGATCCGGGAGCGGTCCGGCTCGCCCTGCTGGCCGAGCACTATCACGCGGACCGCGACTGGCAGCACGCCCGGCTGACTGAGGCACAGGAGCGGCTGGCCCGGTGGCGGGCGGCCGCGGCTGGCGCCACCGGTGCCGCGGGTCGGCCGGTGCTGGACGGGGTCCGGGCCCGGTTGACCGACGACCTCGACACCCCTGGCGCATTGTCCATTGTGGACGATTGGGCTGCGGCAACGCTTGCCACTGAGGGCACCGACGCCGCGGCGCCGCAGTTGGTCCGCGATCTCGTGGACGCCCTGCTGGGTGTCGTTCTCTGACCCTCGGCCCCGACGGTGACCTGGCCCGACTGCTTCGGTCAGGCCCAGAGGTCCTCGACGGTGCTGACGTGGGCGTGTGCCGGGAACAGCTTTTCGGTCAGGAAGCTGTGGGTGTCCGGGTCGCGGTCGGCGCAGGCGTCGCGTAGAACGACAATCCGGTAGTCGCGATCCATTGATTCGCGCACAGTGCTCAGCACGACACCACTGGTGCTCAGCCCGGCAAGGACGAGCGTACTGACCGCTTGCGCGCGCAACTGCCGGTCGAGGTCGGTGGTGGAGAAGGCGCCGACCCGTGTCTTGCGGACCGTGATGTCACCGGGCTGGGGTTTGAGCCGGGGATGGATCTGGGTGGTCGGCGCGTCGGCGTGCAGCGCCGGCCGGCGCTCAGCGGAGGTCATTGCGGCGAAGATGCTGCTCTCGGGGATGGCGTCGAAGTCCGCGTCGTTGAACGCGACCCGGACCCAACCGATATGCCCGCCGCGTCCGCGGAGGCTGTCGACGGCGGTGCTGACCCGGTCGAGCAGCGCTTCGGTGTCGGGCAGTTGAGCGACGATCCCGTCCTGGTAGTCCATTACGAGTAGGGCGGTGTGTTCCGGGTCGAGCGTGGGATTGTCAGGCACGTGTCTTGTCCTTTTCCGGGTTGGGTTTGGTCTCGGTGGTGCTGCTGGTCAATGAGCGGTCGAACGCCGTGATGAGCAGGAAGGCCACGCCGATGCCTATCAGCAGCAGCGCGAGGTGGTGCATGCCGCCGGTGTCGGCGGCGCGGCCGTAGAAGGCGCCCTGCGCGGCGGAGGAGATGATGGCGCCGAGGTAGCCGAAGGTTCGCAGCAGCCCGGCCGATGCGCCGATGTCGTCGGGGTTGGCCTGCCGGTAAACCGAGTTCTGCAGGGCCAGGCTGTTGAGTCCCTGCGGTATGCCGACCACGAGCGCGACGACGATAAGCAACCAGACAGCCGCCGAGGAATGCAGGGTCAGCAGCAGCACGCAGCCGACGATCTGTCCGATCGCGGCGACGACGAGCTTGCCGCGCACGGCCTGGCGGCGGCCGGTGAGGAGCGACACGACGATCCCGGTCGCGAACAGCGGCAGGACGGCGAGGCCGGCTTGACTGGCGGAGAGACCGCGGCCGTCCTCGAGCCATTGGGTATAGCCGTAGAGGAAGCTGTACGACACGACGTAGGCCAGCAGTGCGCGCAGGTACGTGGTGAGGAGCGGCACGTTGCCGCCGAGGATGCGCAGGTCGATGAACGGGTCGGCATGCGAGAGTTCGCGTGCGGTGAAGGCCGCGGCCGCGGCGACGGCGATGGCGAGCAGGTACCAGTCCTGGACGCGTGTGTGCATCAGGAAGAGCAGCAGCGCGACGAGAGTGCCGGCGAACAGACCCATACCGAGCAGATCGAGATTGAACGAGCGCTTCGGATCGGTCCGCGGTCGTTGCTCAGCCGGGGATGCCGAGGTGGGGAAGCGGCGCGCTCCGAGGACGCAGGCGAACAGCGCCAAGGGAATGTTGATGGCAAAGGTCGCCCGCCATCCCCCGATGCCGATCAGCAGGCCGCCCAGCGACGGACCGATCACGGAAATGGTCTGGGTCGAGACCGCGAGCACCGTGAGCACGAATGCCGGACTGTCCTGGCCGGTCCGTTCGCTCTCGTCGCGGATGAGCCGCATCGCCGCCGGGTAGCCGGCGCAGGTGCCGAAGCCGAGGATGACCCGCGCGAGGATCAGCACTGCGAGGTTCGGCGCTAGCGTGCCGATCACACCCGCGAGCCCGACCAGAGCGGTGGCGGGCAGGAACAGGCGCCGCGGGCCGTACATATCGATCAGCCGGCCGACCACCGGCTGTCCGACTGCGGTGGCCAGGTACAGCGCGGAGATCAGCCACGCGGTCGCCGATGCCGGCTCACCGAACGCGACGCCGATCGGCACCAACGCGACCGCGATGATCGTTGAATTGACCGGGTTGAGGACGGCGCCCGAGATCAGCGGTGCGAGCAGCTTTCGATCGAACATGCCTCTGGCCGGTGCGGTCACGACTCGACGATTCGGTCGAGCAGGACCATCGCCTCGTCGACCACGGCCAACTCGGCGTCGGTGAGTCGTTCGGCCAGAGTGCGGGCCAGCCATTCCTGGCGTGAGGCGCGGGCTCCGTGCCCGTACGCCCGTCCCGCCGGTGTGAGGAAGATGAGCTGGCGACGGCCGTCGGCGGGGTCGTCCTCGCGGCGGACCAGACCCTGCTTCTCCAGCGCCGCAACCGTTGCCGCCATCGACTGCGGACGGACCCGCTCGGCGCCGGCCAGGGTGCTTGTCGAGGATGGCTCATGGATCGCGAGCCGGGCCAGCGCCGATGCCTGCGCGGAGGTCAACTCGCCGACGGCCGACGCGTCCTGCAACTGTCGCCGTAGCCGGCCGAAGAACACTCGTAACGTCTGCGCGGTCGCGACCGCCGATGCGGGAACTGCGGTTGGAGCCATATACACAGGATAGGCTGAACAGGTAACCCTGTCTATTTGAGAGCGGTCAACTGGCCGTGCCGGCCGAGGCGGGCTCGGGTGGCTGGGGTTCGGGCGATTGAGGCTCCAGTGCCGGCTCCGGAGTCTGCAGACTGCTGCCCTCGATATCGATGTCGGGGGTGATCCGGTCCAGCCAATGCGGCATCCACCAGGCCCACTTGCCCAGCAGCGCCATGACGGCCGGCACCAGGATCATCCGGATCACGCTGGCGTCGATCAGCACCGCGACCGCCATTCCCACCGCGAGCATCTTCACGGTCGGGTCGGGGTCCAGTACGAAGCTGGTGAAGACGACCACCATGATCGCCGCGGCTGTGGTGATCACCCGAGCGGTGCCACCGATCCCGATCGCCACGCTGCGGTGCGAGTCGTTCGTCCGCATCCAGGCCTCGTGCACCCGGGATAGCAGAAACACCTCGTAGTCCATCGACAGGCCGAAGACGATCGCGAACATCAGCATCGGGACGAACGCCGGTATCGGCAGCTTCTCGTGGATGCCGACCAGCTCGGATCCCCAGCCCCACTGGAAGATCGCGACCATCACGCCGTACGCGGCGCCGACCGAGATCAGGTTGAGGATGCCGGCCTTCGTGGCGATCACGACCGACCGGAACGCGACGGTGAGCAGGATGAAGGCCAGTGCCACGACGGCGAGGATCAGCCACGGCATCCGGTGCGAGATCTTCTCGGTGAAGTCGACGTAACCGGCGGTGGTGCCGACCAGGTAGGTCTTCGCGGGGATGGTCGGCAGCACGGAGTCACGCAGGTGATCTACCAGATCGGTGGTCTTGCGGTCCTGCGGCGAGGTGGTGGGCACCACGGTCAGCACCGACGTGTTTCCCGCGCTGTTGGTGGACGGCGCCGACACCGAGGCGACGCCCGGCGTCTTGGCGAGCGTGCTCTGCGCGTTCGTGAGCAGCGTCTGATTGTCCTGGGTGGACTGCTTCGGCAGGGCGAACGCGACGGTCAGCGGACCGTTCGCGCCGGGGCCGAATCCCTTGGCCACCAGGTCGTACGCCCGCCGGACGCTGTCGGAGGTCGGGTTGGTGCCGGCGTCCAACTGTCCCAGTCGCAATGAGAACAGCGGAATCGCCAGGATGCACAGGACAATCGTGGAGGCGATCGCCCACGGCCACGGCCGGTCGCTGACCCGCTTGCCCCACCGGGCGAACGCGCCGTGTTCGTGGCCGGGTTGTGCCGCGACCGCGGCCTGCCGGCGGCGGATTGCGGCGACCGCGCGGACATTCTGTTTCGCCACACCCAGGAAGGCCGGGGTCAAGGTCAGTGCGGCCAGGATGGTGACCGCGACCACCACGGCCGAGGCCAGGCCCATCGCGCCGACGAACGGGACCCCGGAGACATAAAGCCCCAGGATGGCAACCACCACGGTGCTGCCGGCCACCACGACCGCGCCACCGGAGGTGCTGGTGGCGTTCCCGGCGGAGTCGATGACGTCCATGCCGTGATCGACGTTCTCCCGGTGCCGGGCGACCAGGAAGAGGCCGTAGTCGATCGCGACGCCCAGTCCGAGGAGGGTTGCGACGGTTGGCGCGGTGGTCGGGAAATCGGCAGCGGCGGCGAGCAGCCCGACCAGCGAAAGCCCAGCGAGCACGCTGAAAACGGCCGAGAGCAGTGGAATCAGCGCCGACGCTATCGACCAGAACATGAAGATCAGCAGCAGCAGGGCGCAGGTCAGGCCGATGATCTCGGACGTCCTGTCGTCGGTCTCCTGGCCGATCTGGCCGGCGCCGCCGCCGTACTCCACCTGCAGGCCGGCCGATCGGGCCGGTGCCACCGCCTTGTCGAGCTGCCTGAGGTAGTCGGTGTCCAGCGATGCGGGCACGACGTTCCACGAAGCCGTGCCATATGCGATCGTGCCGTCCTTGGAGACGCGTCCGGTGCTGGCGCTCGCCAGTGGGCTGGTCGCCGCGATGACGTGCGGCAGTTTTCCGACATTCGCCATCGCGGTGTTGACCGGTGTCGTCTGGTCGGCGACCTTGCCGGTCTTCGCGTGGAACACGATCTGCCCGGCATAGCCGCTCTGTGCGGGAAATTGCTTCTTCAACAGATTGAGTCCATCCGCGGACTGGCTGCCGGGCACCGTGTAGTTATTGACGAAGGTGCCACCAAATGCGCCACGCAGGACCACCAGCACGACCACAATGACCAGCCAGGCGGCAATGACGGTCCAATGGTGACGAGCGCACCGGCGCCCGAGCCGCTGCAGGAATTCGTGCATAATCGACCCCCGTGATCACCGTGCTGCGAGCGTAAATGACGATCTCATGGGCGGAGTGTGAATCTGCTAATAAGTATCGAGAATTGTCCCGACAGAAATGCTCGATGTCGATATTGAATTCCTAATTCGCATATATGGCAGCGAGTTGGCCGCTTGTGTATGCCGGCGGAATATTTCGCAGGATACGTTCCAAAGAACGATATTCGCACGTTCTCTGCCAATAGCGTCCGGTGTGGACGCATCCGGGTGGCCGGGTAGATTTGCCGCATGGCGACGGTGCAGGTCAACGGTGTGCAGCTTGGTTATGACGAGGCGGGCACCGGTCCGACGGTGGTGCTGGTGCACTCCGCGCTGGGGGATCGGCGGATGTGGGACGGCCCGTTCCATGATCTGGCGCGCGACCACCGGGTGATCCGGTACGACTGGCGCGGGATGGGCGAGTCCGCGGACGCGTCGGGAGACGTCGCGCATCACGAGGACCTGCTGGGCCTGCTCGACGCACTCGACGTCGAGCAGGCGGCGCTGGCCGGCTGCTCGATGGGTGGCGCCTATTGCGTCGATGTCGCACTCACCGCGCCCGACCGGGTGACGGCGTTGGCGTTGATCTGCGCCGGACTCTCGGGCCACCGGTGGCCCGATTCGATGCTGACCCCGGCCCGCAAGCTGATCTACGCGGCCGTTCCGGCCGAGCGGCTCGCCGCATATTCGGCGCGTACGGCGGAATGGGTCGATCCGGCCGACGTCACCGCGATGGCCGAGGCGCAGCTCCGGTTGATGATGGTCGGCCCCGACCGGGCGGTCGAGGACCTCGACCCGGCCGCCTGGCGGAAGGCGGTCGAGCTGTGCGAGCTCGTGTTCCAGCGGGAATGGACCGGGCCGGCGGTCGCCCTCCGTGAGCTGGACCCACCGGCGACCGGCCGGCTGGCCGAGGTGCGGGCGCCGACCCTGGTGATCAAGGGACTGGCCGACGTGCCGGAGATCCAACAGGTCTCCGACCGGCTCGCCACCGAGATCGCCGGCGCCGAGCGGGTCGAGCTGCCGGCCGGACACCTGCCCTCGATCGAGAGCCCGGCGGCCGTCACCACGGCGTTACGCGCATTCCTCGGCGAACGCTGAAATCAGCTGCGGCCCGGATGCGGTCCGGGACCGTCCGGCCGCCGCCGGCGCAGGTAACGCTCGAACTCGCGAGCGATCGTCTCGCCGCTGGTCTGGGCCAGATCGCTCTCGCCCGCCTTCTGCTCCAGCGCCCGGACGTACTCGGCGACCTCGTCGTCCTCGCCGGCCATCTCGTCGACCAGCCGCTGCCAGTCCTGGGCCTGCTCCGGCAGCGCGCCGAGCGGCACCGGAACGTCCAGCACCTCCTCGACCCGCTGCAGCAGCGCCAGGCTCGCCTTCGGGTGCGGGGACTGGGAGATGTAGTGCGGAACGGCCGCCCAGAAGGTGATCGCCGGGATCCCGGCCTTGACGCAGGCGTCCTGGAAGACGCCCAGGATGCCGGTCGGGCCCTCGTACCGGGACTCCTCCAGGCCGAACTTGCTCGCTGACTCCGCGTCGTAGGACGAGCCGGTCACCGGGACCGCCCGGGTGTGCGGGGTGTCGGCGAGCAGCGCACCCAGACCGACGACCATCTGGATGTCGAGCTCGCTGTATACCTCGAGGATCTCGTCGCAGAACGCCCGCCAGCGCATGTTCGGCTCGATCCCGCGCATCAGCACGATGTCGCGGTCCGACTCCGGCGGGCGGCACACCGAGAACCGGGTGGTCGGCCAGGTCAGCTGCCGGGTCACACCGTCGACCAGCGACACCGTGGGCCGGTTGACCTGGAAGTCGTAGTAGTCGTCGGGATCCAGCGCAGCCAGCGGCTTTGCGTCCCAGATGAGCTCCAGGTGCTCGACGGCCGCCGTCGCGGCGTCGGCCGCGTCGTTCCAGCCCTCGAAGGCACCGATCACGATCGGATCGGTGAGCTCGGGGAACGCTTCGAAGTCCATCACTCGACCCAGCCTACGTGGTCAGCCCCCGGTCGTCCCGGCCCGCGCCGGTACGCTGTGAGCGATACCGAACTTCGACCGTCCCGGGCTGATCGTGAGCGGGTTGTGCCGGCTGTGACCGGCATTACGCCGTCGCGACCACGACGGGTGCGGCGAGGTGCCGTCAGATGCACGAGCCGATGCAGAGGGAAAGTGTGGGCGACCGAGTGACGATGCAGGGGGAGACCGCGACGCAGGCTGCGCCGGTCTCGACACGCTTGGCCGGAGTGCTGTTCGACATGGACGGCACGCTGTTCGACTCCGAGAAGCTGTGGGATGTGAGCCTCGATGAGCTGGCCGCCTCGCTCGGCGGCACCCTCTCCACGGCGACCCGCAAATCGCTGGTCGGGAGCAACCTCTACGAGTCGATCGACCTGGTACACAAGGATCTCGGTGTCGACGCCGACCCCGAGCGCAGTGGACTGTGGCTGCTGCGCCGGACGAAGGAGCTCTTCGCCGAGGGCCTGCCGTGGAAGCCGGGAGCGCAGCAGCTGCTGACGGCGGTACGGGCCGCTGGCGTACCACGGGCGCTGGTGACCTCGACCCACCGCGAGCTGACTGACGTGGCGCTCGGCAACTTCCCGGACGGGACGTTCGACGTGGTGATCTGCGGTGACGAGGTGACCCACACCAAGCCGCACCCCGAGTCGTACCTGACTGCCGCCTCCCGCATCGGCGTCGCCGCGGCGGACTGCGTCGCGATCGAGGACTCGCCGCGCGGCATCGCTTCGGCCGAGGCGGCCGGCTGCGCCGTGGTGGCGGTGCCGTCGGAGGTGCCCATCGACGCCGGACCGCGCCGGGTGGTCATCGACTCGCTCGTCGGCGTCACGGTCGACTGGCTCGCCGCCCTGCCCGGCCGGCTGACCGCCGAGTAACTCCTGGCGGCTAAATCTCGGCCCTGCCGGGCCGAGATCTCGGGCAGACTGACCCGATGGAGATTCTGGGTCAGCTTCCGTCATTTCTGTTGGCGGTACTGGTGATCGCCGCGGTGCCCGGTCCGGCCGTGGCGCTGCTCATCCGGCGATGCTCGGTCGGCGGTGTGTCGGCGGGCGTGCCGATCATCGCCGGGCTCGAACTGGGGCTGTACTTCTGGATCCTGGCGGCCGGTGCGGGACTCGCCGCGCTACTCGCCGCATCGCACACCGCGTACCTGGTGGTCCGGCTCGCCGGCGCAGCCGTGCTGACGGTGCTCGGCATCCAGGCCTGGCGGGCGGTCTTCGCGCGGCGCCGGAGCGGCGATCCCACCGCCGTGGACCTGGCGACCCTGCCCGCCGCGAAACTGACCGGTCGTGGACGGCGCGGCGGATTCGCCATCGGGCTGCTGACCAACGGAGCCAACCCCAAGGCGGCCGTCTTCGCGTTCGCGTTCTATCCGCAGTTCATCCCGCACGGCTACCCGTTTGCCCTGACGGCGGCCGCGCTCGGCCTGCTGCAGATCACCCTGGAATTCGGCTTCTACCTGCTCCTAGCGGCCCTGATCAGCCAGACCCGGCGCTGGATCGGCCGCAGCCGGGTGCGCAGGACCATCGATGCGGTGTCCGGCACGGTGCTCATCGGGCTCGGCCTCCGGGTCGCCACCGAACAGCCCTGATCGCCCGCACCCGGCCCGCCGCGACCCTCGCCCGCCAACCGACGTGTTGATCATGCGGAAACTGTTTGCGACACGCCGACGGCAGCAACAGTTTCCGCATGATCAACAGCTGGGGGTGTCCGGGCCGGCTCAGGTGACGTCGTGCCGCAGCTGGGCGCGGAACCGGCTGGGTGAGATGCCGACCCGCCGGGTGAACAACCGACTGAAGTACGCCGCGTCGGAGTAGCCGACCTCGGCCGCGATGAGCCCGACCGGTCGGACCGAGTCGGCGAGCAGGTCCTTGGCCCGGCTCAACCTGATCTGCAGCAGGTAGTCCTTGACTCCGAACCCGGTCAGCGCCCGTACGGTCGCCCGTAGCTCCTCGGCGGTGCAGCCGAGCCGACGGGCATGCTCGGCGACGGTCAGCGGCAGCAGCGCGTCCTGGCGGAGTGCCACCAGCACCGGGATGGTCGACCGGTCGTAGTCCGCCCGACCCTGCCGGATCGCGCCGAGCAGCTGGTGCAGCCGGACCGCGGCCTGCACGTCGGTGTCCGGGCCGGGATCGCGGCAGACCGCCGCCAGATCGGCGAACGCCCGCCGGACCGGGGTCAGGTCATCGAACAAGGTGGTCGGATCCGGGCCGTCCAGATAGCCGAGATCGGCGTAGCCGGCGGCGGCCGGGCCGTCGAAGAGCACCCAGTGATCCGACCAGCCGCGGTGGTCCGAGCGGTAGGTGTGCGGTTGCCCGGGACGCAGCCAGAACAGCACCGGCCCGCGCAACGCGAAGGACCGCGCCCCGACCGACAGCTCACCTCGGCCGGCGGTGATCAGCACCGCGGCGAAGCTGTCCAACGTACGGGGACGGCAGTGCACCGGCCCATTCTCCGCGCCGACGCCGAGACAGACCAGACCGAGCTGACGGTGGGTCGGAGACGGGGTCCGATAACACGCCCAGCTCTGCACGGGACAAATCTAACCGACGGCGCGACCGGAAAGTCCAAGAAGACCGGCCGGTTCGTCCATGTACGGCCGGCCGGCCGCGGGGCATGGTGGAGATGTGCTCACCTCCAACGGATACGTGCTGGACGAGTCGCCGTCCCGGATGGCCGAGCTGGAGCCGGTCCCAGACCGTATCCGGCACGACCGTGACGCGCTATGGGAACGATTGCGGGAACACGGCTATCTGTTTCTGCGTGGCGCGCTGGATCCGGAGAACTCCAACGCATTCCGTCGTTACTACTTCAAGAAATTGGCCGAAACCGGCCTGCTGCGTGCCGGTGCCGATCCGGAATTAGGATATGCCGGCTCCGGGGATCTCGACCAGGAATCGTTGCGGCACATTCTCTTCCGGGAGATCGTGCCCGGTTCGGAATACCTGGAATTCTGCACCCAGCCGGCGATCCGCGGCTGGTACGAATGGTTTCTGGGCGACTCGCCATTCCTGCACCGACGGAAGATCCTTCGACATATAAAGCCGGGGGAGGCCGGCATCGGCTCGTCGACCCAGGCGCATTACGACCTGGTCTATCTGCGCGACGGCACCGACCGGGTGCTCAGCTCGTGGATTCCGTTGGGCGACTGCCCGACCGACCGGGGTGGCCTGGTCTACCTGCAGCGCAGCCACGAGGCCGTGCTGCGCGAGGAGGAGGCGGGCGGCGTACGCCCGAAGGGTTGGATCACCGCCGATCTGCCAGGGCTGGCGCGGAAATACGACACTCGCTGGATGGTCGCCGACTACGAGGCGGGCGACATGGTCGTCCACTCCGCGTACATGATTCACGCCGCATTGGACAATGTGGACAGTGACGGGGTGATGCGGCTGTCGACCGACATCCGCTATCAACGGACGGATCTTCCGATCGACTGGCGCTGGCAGGGTGATTGGCACCCCAACGACGGGCTCTAGCCGTACAGCTCCGTGAGCGCCCGGGCGGCGCGACCGATCTCCTCCCGTACCGCCACTGGCTCCAGCACCTCGACCTCGGCACCGAGCCGCAGCAGTTCGTGGACCGCATGCCGGTCGGACTCGGTCGGGATCCGTGCCTTGATCCAGCCGTCCGTGTCCGGTTCGCCGGCCGTGTCGGTCACCGCCCGTCGCGCCACCTGGCCGAGCAGGAACGCGAGTTCCTGGCCGCGCGGGGACAGCCGGATCACCGCCTCGCTGCGGTAGAGGTGATCCCGGAGGTGCTCCGACCGGGCGGCCCAGAAGGCGGCCAGGTTGAAGTCGCCGGGGCGCTGGAAATGCTCGGCCAGCACGGACAGCGTCGTGATCCGGGAGATCCGGTAGCTGCGCGGTTTGCCGGACTCCTGCGCCGCCACGTACCAGACGCCGGCCTTGAGAACGAGACCGAGCGGCTCCAGGACCCGGGTCACTTCGGCCGGCCGCCAGCTGCGCAGGTACGTGATCTCGATCCGGTGCTGCTTCCACACCGCGTCCGCGACGGCGGCCAGGTGGGGCGTGTCGTCGGAGTCGCGGAACCAGCCGGGCGCGTCCAGGTGGAAACGCTCGCGGATCCGGCCGGCCCGGGACCGCAGCTCCGGCGGCAGCGCGGCGAGCAGTTTCAGTTCGGTGGCGGCCAGTACCGTGCCGAGCCCGAGTTCGGCGGCGGCCTCGGGAAGTCCGGCGAGGAACAGTGCGTCGGCCTCCTCGCCGGTCAGGCCGGTCAGCCTGGTGCGGAAACCGTCGACCAGTTGATAGCCGCCGGTGGGTCCGCGATCCGCGTAGACCGGAATGCCGGCGGCGGCCAGCGACTCGATGTCGCGGTAAACCGTCCGCGTCGAGACCTCCAACTCGGCGGCCATCTCGCCCGCGGTGACCCGGCCGCGGGTCTGGAGTATCAGCAAGATGGTGAGCAGTCGGCTGGCGCGCATGGTTCCATCTTGGCTGGTAAACCTGACGCGAGCTGACAGGTACGACCGGCAGGATCGGTGGCGGAGGTGTCCCGTGCTGGAGATCGACCGCAAGCAGGTGATGGCGTACCGGATGGTGGCCCATCAACTGGACCGTGACTGCGCCAACGAACCCGCCTTGTCGGTCCTCGACCTGGGCGTGCAGGACCCCCGACCCGGCACCGCGCTGAGTGCGCTCGCCGCCCGGCTGCCGAACCAGCCCACCGGTGCCGGGCTCGTCGCGACCTGGACGTTTCGTGGCGCGCCACACCTGCACCGGAAGTCAGACCTGCGGGCGCTCAACGC
Source organism: Mycobacteriales bacterium (assembly GCA_036267955.1). Lineage (GTDB taxonomy): Bacteria > Actinomycetota > Actinomycetes > Mycobacteriales > QHCD01 > DATAVB01. The sequence continues at coordinate 32,767 of DATAVB010000058.1, forward strand.
CGAGCTGTGGCCCCTGGACGACACCGATGCGGCGGCCCGGCTCGGCAACTCCTGCGCGCAGCTGACCAAGGCCGAGATGCCTGCTCTGCAAGCGATCCGCGACACGGCGACGGCCTGGCGGGAGACCGATGACGGCTCGGTCCGGACCAAGGGCGAGATCAGCGGGGCGGTCACCGGGCGGCTGCCGGACGATTACTCGGGCTGGTGCCGTGGCTGCGGCTCGACCCATGTGCTCGAACAGTTGCTCCGGCTCGCCGGATTGGCGGCGGGAGCGGTGATCGCCGAGCAGGGGCCGCCGGTCGCGTTCGGCATGCAGTCGCGCTGGCCCGGTCCGCCGAAGACGGCGAAGGGGACCGGGAGGCTGCTGGAGGCGTACCTGCGGTTGCACGGCCCGGCCACCGCGGCGGAGGCGGCCGGCTATCTCGGTACGACGGCGGCCGCGACGGCAGCGGAGTGGCCGGACGGGTTGGCCGAGGTACAGGTCGGCCGTCGGCGCAGTTACCTGCCGGAGTCCGAAATCGAGACCCTGCGCTCGGCTCCGGCCCCGCGGCTGGTCCGGCTGCTGCCGCCGTACGACCCGTTCCTGCAGGCCCGCGACCGGCTGACCCTCGTAGCGGAAAAGGCCCGCCACAAGGAGGTCTGGCGGATCCTGGGCAATCCCGGCGCGTTGCTCGTAGACGGCGAGGTGGCCGGGGTGTGGCGGGCCAAGGCCGGCAAGAGTCGGCTGACGGTGACGGTGAGCCCGTTTCAGCCCATCGCGGCCGGCCGGAGGAAAGAGGTCGCCGCCGAGGCGGAACGGGTCGCCGCGGTGCGCGGCGCCACCGCCGTCGAGGTGACGTACGCCGCCCCCCTCGGCTGAGGCGGGTTGCTCCCACGGCAGCTCTCCCGCCGCCCTCCCGCCGCTCCTTCCGAACGGGGGAGATGGCGGTGGGGGAGGGGAGCCGGGGCCGCTACCGGCAATTTCTTGACACCGTCCAAAGCCGCGATGCAAGGTCGCATCCCGAGTGTCGGAACTACGGAACAGCCTGGTACGCAAAGAGATGAGGGACATTCATCGTGACCCGTGATCGGATCATCTCGGTCAGAGCACATCTCATTCCACCGGCCGACCCGTCGGACGAGGGCGACCTGTTGAAGAAGGGCGGCTGGCTCACCGCCCATATCGCCAGTCCGCTGTCGAAATACCCGGAGTTCGCGGCCAATCGCGGCTCCGGCATCAACTCCGCCCTGCTCGGCGGGATTATCGTCGAGGTGGAGAGCGAATCCGGTGCGATCGGCGTCGCCTCCGGCGGTGGCGGTTTCGCGGCCGCAGCCATCATCGAGGGCCATTTCGCCCGGCTCATCGAGGGCGAGAAAGCCTCAGCCCACGGACGAATCTGGGACCGGATGTATTCCGCTTCCCTGCATTACGGTCGCAAAGGGTTGGCCATTCACGCCATTTCGGCGGTGGATCTGGCGATCTGGGATCTGCATGGGAAACTGCTCAGCGAGCCGGTGCACGAGCTGATCGGTGGAAAGGTCCGGGAATCCTCACGCATGTATGCGACCGGACCACGCTCGGAGCTGGCCGAGGAGCTGGGTTTTGTCGCCTCGAAACTCCCGTTGCCCTACGGGCCGCCGCACGGAGACGACGGTTTCGAACGCAATCTGGAGACCGCCCGAAAGGCGCGCGCCGGTGTTTCGGCCGATTTTCCGCTGCTCTACGACTGCTGGATGTCGCTGGATGTGCCGTACACATTGCGGTTGATGGATGCGATCGAGCCGATCGGGGTGCGCTGGGTCGAGGAACCCCTGATGCCCGACGACTACGCCGGATTCCGGCGGCTCGCCGAGCGCGGCAACCGGCGGGTGCTGATCACCTCGGGCGAGCACGAATACACTGTCGCCGGATTTCGGCAACTGCTGGAGACCGGTGCCTGCACGATCGTGCAACCCGACCTGCAATGGTGCGGCGGCCTGACCGAATTGCTCAAGATATCCGCGCTGGCACAGGGATTCGGCGTGCCGGTCGTGCCGCACTGCGGCGGAATGTACGCCTACCACTTCACCGTCACCCGGTCCGATATCGACCTGGCCGAATTCCCGATCGTCAGCCCCGACGGCGACCGGGTCGTGCCGATCCACGCGCCGTATCTGGTCGGCGAACCGGCACCGGAAGCCGGTCGATTCGATCCCGGTGACGCCCCCGGATTCGGTCTTGAACTGGACCGGTCGCTGCCGCTGGTTCGCCCGTTCGACAAGGAGAACTGGCCCGGCCTGGGCGCGCCGTAGTGGACCACCCGCCCAGGATCGCGGTGATCGGCGCTGGCTGGTTCGGCACGCTGGCAAGCATTCCGGCCCTGCTGGACCATCCGGATGCCGAGCTGGTCGGGATCTGTGACACCGATCCGGTGCGGGCCCGGGAGGCCGCCGACCGGTTCGGCGTCGCGCGGTGGTTCACCGATGTCGAGACGATGTTGGCGGCCGGGATCGCCGACGGGGTGGTGGTGGCGGTGTCGCAGGTCGCGCACTACCCGGTCTGTCGCGCCGCGCTGGATGCCGGCCTGCATGTGCTGGTGGAGAAGCCGATGGTGTTGCGCGCCGTCGACGCCTGGGACCTGGTCCGGCGGGCGGAGGAACGCAATCTCATTCTCCTGGTCGGCGAGACCTTTCATTTCACCTCGGTGGCGGCCCAGGTACGGGCCCGGCTGCGGGCCGGAGCGATCGGCGACCTGCTGCAGATCGTCGGGACGTTCAATTCCCATACCGAGCGGCTGTTCCGTGGCGGCACCGCCATGCCGGACGGTCGCGGCGGCAGTTACGCCGACCCGCGGCTGTCCGGCGGCGGTCAGGGGCACACCCAGCTCAGCCACCTCGCCGGCGTGCTGTTCTGGTCGAGCGGGCTGCGGATCCGTGAGGTCTTCGGTTATCTGGACAATCGCGATCTCGCCGTCGACCTGGTCGATTCCATTGTCGGCCGGCTGAGCAACGGCGCGCTGCTCAGCGTCTCGGCCACCGGCACGATGCCGGCCGGACATCCGCCGCGCAACCGATTGGAGTACTACGGGACCGAGGGCGCAATAATTCATGACCTCTCCACCGCAACCGCGGACGTCCAGTTGCCCGAACGGCCAACCGAGCGGCTGGTGCTGCGCGACGGCGAACCGGCCTATCCGCTGGCGGCCCCGGCGATCCGGTTCGCCGAGCTGATCGCCGGGGCCGGCACAGACAATCCGGCCCCGGCCGAGGCAGCCGCTCGGTGCGTGGAATTCCTCGACGCGGCGTATCTGTCGGCGGCCACCGGAAAGCCGGTCGGTCTCGAGGAATTGGCCGGGTAGTAGCGATCTACAGCTCGAGCCAACCCGACACCGGCTGCCAGTGCCGGCCCGTGCGCAGGTGCGCCACCACGGCGCGCTGCAATGTGGTGTCCTGCGGCAGCTCGTCCAACGGCGGATTGAGCCGGCGGAAGACGAATTCGAAGACCGTGTTGTCGTCGTCCGTTCCCGGTCCGGACTGGGTGAATCGACGCTGGAACCGCACCACGTTCGAGTCGGCCGGCAGATATTCGGCCAGCTGCGGATCGAGCAGCCAGGAGTTGCAGGTCGCGTACCGGTGTTCCCGCTCGGGAAAGTGCTGTGGGAAGAACTCCCGGGCCCGGTCGAACGAGTCGTCGCACGCCTGCGGGTCGAGTCGCCCGCGCTCCGGAATATGTACGCCCAGCACCGGATGTCCGGCCCCGAACGGCGCCCGGACACCCTTGTACGGCTGTTGCTCGCCGATGATGTCGTACAGGTTGAACTGCAGCCGGCCGAGTTGGTAGAGCAGGCCGCTGAACGGGATCGTCAGCCAGGTCTGGGTGTGCAGGCCGCCGGCGCCGAAGATGCGCCGCCGGACGCTCATCTGCTGGCCGAGATCGGCCAGGCTGGCCCAGCTGATCTCGTCCGAGATGCCGCGCTGCCGATGGAATTCCCGGACCTGCGGCACCGCCGCCAGAAACACGTACACATAGAAATACCGGTTGAGGGCGTCCTGGTCCGCGGCCAGGGCCGGCCACGGCGGGCCGGGCTGGACGATCCCGATCCCGTTGACCAGTTGGCGGACACACCGCTCGAACAGCCAGCCGACGGCCGACGCGTCGAACTCGGACCGCAGCGCCTCGAGCTCGGCCAGATCGCTCGGATCGCCGCCCAGCCGGCCGAATACCTCGGCCACAGCGCCCCGATCGGGTAGGGGCACCGGTGGGCCGGAGAGCTGTGCGAGCTCGGCGAGCCAGTCGCTCGACGCCTCGTCCAGCCCGAAGAAACGCGCGGTGGCGTTGTGATCAACCGCGGATATGGACACGATCCTCCCTGAATTCTCCCGGCATTCCGTGCTGTCGCTTCGTAGCCGGCACCGATCACGCTACCGTCGTGTCTTGTGAGCGAACTCGAGGCACACGGTGCCAGCGAACCTGAGCCGATTCCCATGCGGATCGGTGACAACGACCGGCAGCAGATCGTGCACCGGCTCGAGCAGGCCTACGCCGAGGGACGGCTGACCCTCGAGGAGTTCAGCGAGCGCACCGCCGCCGCCTGGGAAGCCAGGACCACTCATGACCTCGTCCCGCTGACCCACGATCTGCCAGCCCACCCGGGCGCCGTGACCGTGCCGGCTCCCGTCACGCACAGCGCGGTGCTTCCGCCGAGCGCGTCCGAACCGCCGGAGCGCTCCACCACGGTGGCGATCATGGGCGGCCGGGATGTGAAGGGCCGCTGGCGGCCAGCTCGCCACAACAACGTGGTCGCCGTGATGGGCGGTGCCACCCTCGACCTGCGGGGCGCGGAATTCAGCGGCCCGCAGATCAACATCACCTTCTACGCGCTGATGGGCGGCGGGGAGATCATCGTCCCGGAGGGGGTCCGGGTCGAGTTCGCCGGCGGATTCGCCCTCATGGGTGGGCACAGCGAGAACATCGCCGATGTGCCGCCGATCCCGGGGACGCCGGTGGTGCGGGTGCGGGTCTTCGCGTTGATGGGCGGGGTCGACATCAAGTCGCGACCGGCGATCAAGCGGGCGGACTGACCGGCGCATTGGTTGGCATATCGGCTGGGACAGTGCCGGGCGCACTGATCGGCACCAGGTCCAGCACTTTCGCGCCTTCCGGATAGGGCGGCGCGGTGCCGCCCTTCGCCGGACAGATCGCCTGGTGGTCGCACCAGGCGCACAACGGACCGGGCGAGGGCCGGAAGTCGCCGGTTTCGGTCGCCCGTACGATGGCGGCCCAGATCGCCTGCAGGGTGCGGGAAAACCGAACCAGCTCGTCCTCGTCGGGGGAGTAGCTGAGCGTGTCGCGGTCCTTGAGGTAGATCAGCCGCAGCTGCCGCGGGATCGCGCCGCGCAGCCGCCACAGCACCAGCGCGTAGAACTTCATCTGAAACAGCGCCTTGGCCTCGAACGCGGCCCGCGGCGCGCCGCCGGTCTTGTAGTCCACGACGCGGATCGCACCGTTGGGCGCGACGTCGAGCCGGTCGACGTAACCGCGCAGCAGCAGCCCGTCCTCCAGCACCGTCTCGACCAGGCACTCGCGCTCGGCCGGCTCGAGCCGGCTCGGATCCTCCAGCGTGAAGTAACCCTCGACCAGCCCACGGGCCGACTCCAGCCATTTCGCCAGCCGAACGCCATCGGCATCATCGGCGAAGAGCTGACCGACCTCGGGCTCGTCGGCCAGCAGACGCTCCCACTCCGGCTGCACCATCGCCGTCGCCGTCGCCGGAACGCGCTCGGCGGCCGGCAGGTCGTACAGCCGCTCCAGCACCGAATGCACCACGGTGCCGCGCACCGCGTCCGGCGACGGCCGCTCGGGCAGCTTGTCGATGCAGCGGAAGCGATACAGCAGGGGACAGGTCTTGAAGTCGCCGGCCCGCGAGGGGGACAACGACCGGATCACCGGGGCGTCGTCGACCGGATCATGCTCGACCGCCCCGTCCACGGTGCCGACGGTGCCCGTTGTGCCGCTAGCTCTGCGATTTCTCACGCCGCGACCCTATGCCCGGTGCCCGACAGAACGGCGGCTACCACTCCGCACGCCGATCCCCACCGCCGTGATCATGCAGAAATGGCTCGTCCGTACGGCGTGTCGCGGACCCTTTCTGCATGATCACGACGGGCCAGGCAAGGGCGGGATCGACGGCTGGCGGCGGCGGGGTACTACAGGGCGCCGAAGCGGTCCAGCGGCCAGATCAGCAGGAAGGCTCGGCCGACCACCAGACTCTGCGGGATGGGTCCGAAGAACCGGCTGTCGTACGAATTGCACCTGTTGTCGCCCATCACGAAGATGTCGTGCGCCGGGACCGTGATGGGGGCGAAGTCGCCGGTGCCGTGGCAGCTGGCCTTGACGTACGGCTCGGACAGCCGCCGTGACCCGACGTACACGCTGCCGTCATGACCGCTCATCACGTCACCGGGCAGGCCGATGACCCGCTTGATGAGGTCCTTGTCGGAGATCTTCACGTTCTTCGGCCGGTTGAAGACCACCACATCGCCGCGGTGGATCGGGTGCAGGTGATAGCTCAGCTTGTTGACCACGACCCGGTTGTTGATCTTGAGCGTGTCGAACATCGAGCCGGACGGGATGTAGAAGCTCTGCAGCACGAATGTCCGCACCACCAGAGCGACGAGCAGCGCCATCCCGACCAGTACCGGCCACTCCAGGAGCCGCCGCCGCTTGGCCCGGCGCCGGCGCCGGCGCACCGTCGCCCGGGGCTGCCAGTCGGGCGACTCTGGTGACTGTTCGGTGTCGTCGGCCTCTCGACGGCCCGCGGCGCGATGCGTTCCGGCGCCGCCCCCACGTGGCGCCGGGACGGTGGGCAGCCGCTCGGTCGGGGAGTCCACCGGAGACCAGCGGGCGGGAGTCGGGATGGGTCGGTCAGCGGCACCGCGCAACACGTCGCCGAACCTCGTCATGCCTTCAAGGTAAGCCACCGACGACCCAGACACAGCCGCAACCGGATTCGGTCATAGTCAGCCCGTAGCATCGGTCTATGGCCCACCCCGCGCAACAGCAGCCGCCGCAGGAACGTTCAGCCGGCGTCTTCGCGGGCCGATACTTCGGCGTGCCGGTGTACTTTTCACCGTCCTGGCTGCTCTTCGCCGCCTACATCGTCTATCTCTGGTCACCCGTGGTGCGCGACTACGCGCCGACCATGTCCCGCGGGGCCTCCTACGGCGTGGCCTTCGGTTTCGCCCTGCTGCTGGGCATCTCGGTGCTGCTGCATGAGCTGGGTCACACGGTGGTCAGCCTGGCCCTGGGGCTCAAGGTGCGCCGGATCGTGCTCATGCTGCTCGGCGGCGTGTCGGAAATCGAGAACGAGCCGGAACGATCCGGACACGAGTACCTCATCGCCGTTGCCGGCCCGCTGGTCTCGCTGATCCTGGCCGGGATCGGCGCGATCAGCTACCCGCAACTCGAGCCGGATTCGGTGCAGCGGCTGCTGGTCTGGCAGTTGATGGTGAGCAATCTGGGCGTGATGGCGTTCAACATGCTGCCCGGCCTGCCGCTGGATGGCGGTCGACTGCTGCGCGCCGGAGTCTGGCGGCTGACCGGCTCCCAGGTGACCGGCACCAAGGCGGCCGCCTGGGGTGGCCGGGTCGTCGCGGTGGTGCTCGTGGTCGGGTCCCTGCTCCTCTGGTACACCAACCGGGACGGCGGGACGGTGAGCCTGCTGATCGTCGTTCTGGTCGCGCTCTTCGTCTGGGCCAGCGCCGGGCAGGCGCTCCGGCTGGCCTCGCTGCAGGAGACCGTGCCCCGGCTGAACATCGCCGACCTGACCCGACCCACCCTGCACATTTCCACCGATCTGTCGGTGGCCGAGACCATCCGGCGGGCCCAGGAGGCCCAGGTCGGCGCGGTCGTCCTGGTCGACGGGGATCAGCGGCCGCGGGCCGTGGTCTCCGAGTCGAGCGTGCTGACCGTGCCGAACAATCAGCGGCCGTGGACCTCGATCGCCGATGTCGCCCGACCGTTGGAGCCCGGCCTCATGCTGCGGGACAACCTGCACGGCGAGGCCATCCTGGAGGCGATGCGGGCGGTGCCGGCCTCGGAGTATGTGGTGGTGGGCCGGGACGGTAGCGTCCTCGGCGTGCTCGTGACCGCGGATGTCATCCGAGCACTCAACCCCGGTTCGGATCCGGGTACGGGGTCAGGGCATGGTCCGACCGGCCCCAACGCGCCGACCGGGCAGTGGGGCGCCGGATCCGAGCGCCAGCCGGCGCCGCGGGAGACCTGATGAGTGCCGCGACGAATGTCCTAACGAATGTCCTAACGATGGAGGCTGGTGCGTGACCCCGAGGCCGAGCGGTCCGTTTCGGATCGGCGACCGTGTCCAGCTCACCGATCCCAAAGGACGGATGCACACCGTCGTCCTGGAGGCCGGGCGCAGCTTCCACACCCATCGCGGCGCCATCGCGCACGACGACCTCATCGATGAGCCGGAGGGCTCGGTGGTCACCGCGACCGGCGGCACGGCGTACCTCGCCTTGCGCCCGCTGCTGACCGACTACGTGCTGTCGATGCCGCGCGGCGCGCAGGTCATCTACCCCAAGGACTCCGCGCAGATCGTGGCCCAGGCCGATGTGTTCCCGGGCGCCCGAGTGCTCGAGGCCGGGGCCGGGTCCGGGGCGCTGACCTGTTCGCTGCTGCGGGCGGTCGGCGATGCCGGGCAGGTGATCTCCTACGAACGTCGCCCGGAGTTCGCCGAGGTGGCGCGCAGCAACGTCGAGGCCTTCTTCGGTGGGCCGCATCCGGCCTGGCAGCTCGTGATCGGCGATGCCGTGGATGTGGTCGACCTCGAGGTCGACCGGGTCATCCTCGACATGCTGGCGCCCTGGGAGGTCACCGACGCGGCCTCGAAGGTGCTCGTTCCCGGCGGCGTGATCCTGCTCTACGTCGCCACCACGACCCAGATGTCGACCGCGGTCGAGGCGCTGCGCGAGCACGGCACGTTCACCGAGCCGTACGCCTGCGAGACATTGCTGCGCCCCTGGCACGTCGTCGGCCTGGCAGTCCGCCCCGATCACCGGATGGTGGCGCACACCGCCTTCCTGGTCACCGCCCGCCGGCTCGCCGACGGGGTGACGGCGCCGACCCGGCAGCGCCGTCCCACCGGCAGAGGCTGACAGCAGGCTTAGGCGGGGGAGCCGACCAGCGCCTCGACGTGGGCTCCGAGCTCGTCCAGCTTGTCCAGGAATCCCTCGTAGCCGCGCTCGATCAGATCTACGCCGTGCACCGTCGAGGTGCCCTGCGCGCCGAGCGCGGCGATCAGGTACGAGAAACCGGCCCGCAGGTCAGGGATCTGCAGCTCGGTGGCGTGCAGCTTCGTCGGCCCACTGATCACGGCGGAGTGGGAGAAATTGCGATGCCCGAAACGGCACGGCAGGCTGCCCAGACATTCGCGGTACAGCTGGATATGGGCGCCCATCGCCACCAGGGCGTTGGTGAATCCGAGCCGGTTCTCGTAGACCGTCTCGTGGATGATCGACAGCCCATCAGCCTGGGTCAGCGCGACGACCAGCGGCTGCTGCCAGTCGGTCTGAAAGCCCGGGTGCACGTCGGTCTCCAGATGCACGGCGTGCAGCGATCCGCCGGGATGCCAGAACCGGATCTGGCCCTCGCCGCGATCATCGACCTCGAAGGCGCCGCCGACCGTACGAAAGACGTTGAGGAACGTCATCATGTCGACCTGCCGGGCGCCGGTGACGGTGATGTCGCCGCCGGTCGCGAGCGCGGCACAGGCCCAGGACGCGGTCTCCAGCCGATCCGGAAGCGCCCGATGGACGTAACCGCCGAGCCGTTCGACCCCTGTGATCCGGATCACCCGGTCGTTGTGGATCGAAATGACGGCGCCCATTTTCTGTAACACGGCGATCAGATCGACGATCTCGGGCTCGGTGGCGGCATTGCGCAGCTCGGTGACGCCTTCGGCGAGCACGGAGGTCAGCAACACCTGCTCGGTCGCGCCGACACTGGGGAACGGCAGCTCGAGACGGGTGCCGTGCAGCCCGTCCGGGGCGGTGATGTGCAGCCCCTCGGCGGCCTTGTCGACGACGGCGCCGAACTGGCGCAGCGCCGCGAGATGGAAGTCGATCGGCCGGTCACCGATCCGGCAGCCGCCCAGATCGGGAATGAAGGCGTGCCCGAGCCGGTGCAGCAGCGGCCCGCAGAGCAGGATCGGGATGCGGCTCGAGCCCGCGTGGGCGTCCACATCGGCGACGGCCGCCCGCTCCACCGAGGCTGGGTCCAGGACCAGTTCGCCGTCCTCGTCGCCGGGACGCACAGTGACACCGTGTAACTCCAGCAGCTCACTGACGATCCGTACGTCGCTGATCTTCGGAATGCCGCGCAGCCGGCTCGGTTCGGACCCCAACAACGCGGCCACCATCGCCTTGGGCACCAGGTTCTTGGCGCCCCGGACCTTCACCTCACCGCGCAGCGGCGCACCCCCGTGCACCCGCAGAGCCTCTGCGCTCATGCCAGCCCCCTCGTCATCGAGTCGACCTCGCGGCCGCGCATCACCGTACCGCCGTACGGGTGAGACGCCGGGGACCCTGGCCGGGATGGCATTTCGTCCGTCATGCGGGCGAAACATTCCTCAGACGGGAAAAAACAGAATGCGGGGAGTCACGTGCGGACAGAAGGCGCTGCGCTCGCTAACGTTGCGGTTAGCAGGGCTGAGGTGTCGGAAAGTCATCCCCATGGGAGGTGGGTCGTGGTGAGCGATCGCGGCGACGGCGGCACGCGTAGCGACCGGGATATTCACGATCTCACGGCGCAGGTCGCGTTTCTCGAGGAAGAGGTGGGCATGTTGCGTCGACGGGTGAGCGAGTCACCGCGTCACGTGCGCGCCGTCGAGGAACGGCTGGCTGAGGCGCAGGCGACGATCGATTCGTTAACCGAGCGCAACGACAAACTCGCGAGCACACTGCGTGATGCGCGCGACCAGGTGGTGAGCCTCAAGGAGGAGGTCGACCGGCTGGCGCAGCCGCCGAGCGGCTACGGGGTCTTCCTGCACCGGTACGAGGACAGCACGGTCGACGTCTTCACCGGCGGGCGGAAGCTGCGGGTCTCGGTCTCGCCATCGGTGGAGACCGATGAGCTGCGTTGGGGCCAGGAGGTCATGCTCAACGAGGCGCTGAACGTGGTCGCCGCCCGGGAGTTCGAGCGGGCCGGCGACGTGGTGATGCTCAAGGAGATTCTCGAGGGCGGTGACCGTGCCCTGGTGATCGGGCACACCGACGAGGAGCGCATCGTGCACCTCGCGGACACGCTGCGCAATGAGCGGCTCCGGGCCGGTGACTCGCTGCTGCTGGAGCCCCGTTCCGGGTACGTCTACGAGCGGATCCCCAAGAGCGAGGTCGAGGAGCTCATCCTCGAAGAGGTTCCGGACATCGACTACCACGACATCGGTGGCCTGACCACGCAGATCGAGCAGATCCGCGATGCGGTCGAGTTGCCCTTCCTGCACGCGGACCTCTTCCGCGAGCACGAGTTGAAGCCGCCGAAGGGCGTGCTGCTGTACGGCCCGCCCGGCTGCGGCAAGACGTTGATCGCCAAGGCCGTGGCCAACTCGTTGGCGAAGAAGATCGCCGAGGTGCGCGGCGACGGCGGGGCACGGGCCCGTTCGTACTTCCTGAACATCAAGGGTCCGGAGCTGCTCAACAAGTACGTCGGTGAGACCGAGCGGCACATCCGGCTGGTCTTCCAGCGGGCGCGGGAGAAGGCCAGTGAAGGCACCCCGGTGATCGTGTTCTTCGACGAGATGGATTCGATCTTCCGGACCCGTGGATCGGGGGTGTCCTCCGACGTGGAGAACACGATCGTTCCGCAGCTGTTGAGCGAGATCGACGGTGTCGAGGGTCTGGAGAACGTCATCGTCATCGGCGCCTCCAACCGGGAGGACATGATCGACCCGGCGATTCTGCGGCCCGGCCGGCTCGACGTGAAGATCAAGATCGAGCGGCCGGACGCCGAGGCGGCTCGGGACATCTTCTCCAAGTACATCCTGGACACATTGCCGATCCACGCCGACGACGTCGCCGAGCACGGGCAGAACCGCGCCGCGACGATCGCCGCGATGATTCAGCACACCGTGGAGCGGATGTACGCCGAGACCGAGGAGAACCGGTTCCTGGAGGTCACCTACGCCAACGGCGACAAGGAGGTCCTCTACTTCAAGGACTTCAACTCCGGCGCCATGATCCAGAACATCGTTGACCGGGCGAAGAAGATGGCGATCAAGGCCTTCCTCGACTCCGGCCAGAAGGGCGTCCGGCTGCAGCACCTGGTCGCGGCGTGCGTGGACGAGTTCAAGGAGAACGAGGACCTGCCGAACACCACCAACCCCGACGACTGGGCCCGGATCTCCGGCAAGAAGGGCGAGCGGATCGTTTACATCCGCACCCTGGTCTCGGGCAAGGGCAGCGAGGCGGGCCGCTCCATCGACACGGTCAGCAACACCGGCCAGTACCTGTAAGCATCGGCCCCACGCCGATCGAAGCGCGCTTTACCCGCGATTCCAGACGTCTGGGCCGGGTAAGGCGTACTTCGATCGGTGCGATGAGCGCTCTACACCACGGCCGGCGTCAGCGGCTGTGTCGGCCGGCGGGCTGTCCGGCGCCCTGCTCGGCGATGCCGCGTACCAACTCGGTGACCCGCACGATGCCGCGGCACCGTCCCGCCTCGTCGACCACGACGAGATCGTCGCCGGCCCGGTGCCGATCCGCCCCCGCCACCACGTCCAGTGCGGTGAGCAGCGACGCATCGCTGCCGATGATGTGCGGCCGGTCGGCCAGTCGGGTCGCCTCCCGGCGTGCGTGCAGGGCATGGCCGTACGGGCCGGTCACCGCCAGCAGGAAACGGTTGCGGTCCACCGAGAACACCGGCTGATCGGCCGGGTCGACCAGTACCACGCCGGTGGCCGCGGGTTGGTCGGTCAGCGCCACCCGGACATCCTCGGCGGTCGCCGCCACCGGCAGGGTGATGGCCGGATGCAGGAACGCGCCCAGCGCCGGGGCGTTCGCCGCGAACCCGCGTTCGGGGGCGCCCAGCAGCACGGCCGGCGGGAGGGTGGCCGAAACCGCCGGCCGCCGGGCCGAGGGGGCGAGCAGATTGCCCTGTGCGAAGCCGATGCTCAGCCGCCGCAGCGCCGCGAGCTCGGCGTTGGTCTCCACGCCTTCGGCCACCACGCCCGCGTCGATCCGACCGGCCAGGTGCACCAGCGCTTCGACCAGCGCCACCTGCCCCTGATCATGTGGCAGCCCGGCGGTGATCCGGCGGTCGAGCTTGAGTAGATCGGGCGAGGCCTCGGCCAGTACGGTCAGCGGCGAGTCACCGTCGCCGAGCCCGTCCAGCGCGATCCCGAACCCGTCCTCGCGCAGCGCCTGCAGACCACCGAGCAGGGCAGACCGGGCGGCCAGCGAGTACGGCGCGCTGACGTCCACCACGACGTCCCGGGTCCGCCGGCCGGTACGGCGCAGCTCGTCCCGCAACGGCGCCAGCTCGGCCCACGAGGACGCGACGGTCTCGGCGAGCAGGTTGACATGCAGCGGCAGCAGCGATTCCTGGTCGGCCGCCGCGGCGACCGCACCGACCGCCAGGGCGAGATCGGTCTCCAGCAGCCGGTGCTCGCGCCGGGCAGTGTCCAGCAGCTCCCGTACCGTGCCGTCCCGGAGTCGGGCGAGCACCTCGACGGCGACGACACCACCCGTACGCAGGTTGAAGACCGGCTGGAACGCGAAGTGGACGCGTTCCAGGAGATCTGACATACCGCCGATCCTGCCTGGCAGTACCTGGCGGTACTGGTCCAGACCCATAGGCTTTGCCAGGAGTTCATCCGTTTGTCGGCTGGGTAGCTGTTTTGTGCCCGGCAGAACGGACTGCCGGCGGGCGCTGCCCGGCACTGCTGGATAGTCTCGAACGAGGTGCCAGGAGGTGCCTCCCGCTGTCTCGGTGAAGGAGCCGGTCGAATGAGCACCAGCCGGATCATGGGCACCGAGGTGGAGTACGGCATCTCGGTGCCGGGCCAGCCCACGGCCAACCCGATGCTGCTGTCGTCCCAGATCGTCAATGCGTACGCGGGGCGGAACAACTCCTCGCGGGCCGGACGGACGCGCTGGGACTTCGAGGAGGAGTCGCCGCTGCGCGACGCCCGGGGCTTCGACCTGTCGGCCGTGATGGGGCCGGAGGTCACCGAGTCCGAGGATGACGCCGGCATGGCCAACGTCATCCTTACCAACGGCGCCCGGCTCTACGTCGACCACGCCCACCCGGAGTACTCCGCTCCGGAGGTGACCACGCCCCGGGACGCGGTGCTGTGGGACAAGGCCGGCGAGCGGGTGATGGCAGAGGCGGCCCGCCGGGTGGCGACCATCCCGGACCAGCCGCTGATCCACCTCTACAAGAACAACACCGACAACAAGGGCGCCTCCTACGGCTCGCACGAGAACTACCTGATGAGCCGGCAGACGCCGTTCAGCGACATCGTGCGCAACCTGACGCCGTTCTTCGTCTCCCGTCAGGTGATGTGCGGCCAGGGCCGGGTGGGGATCGGGCAGGATGGCTCCGGGGTCGGCTTCCAGCTCACCCAGCGGTCCGACTTCTTCGAGGTTGAGGTCGGCCTGGAGACGACGTTGAAACGCCCGATCATCAACACCCGGGACGAACCGCACGCCGATCCGGAGCGGTACCGCCGCCTGCACGTCATCATCGGCGACGCCAACTGCTCCGAGGTCGCCACCTTCCTGAAGATGGGCACCACCGCGCTGGTGTTGGCGATGATCGAGGACCGGTTCCTCACCGGCGAGTTGGGTGTCGAGGAGCCGGTGGCCACCCTGCGGGCGGTATCGCACGACCCGACCCTGCGGCACCTGCTGCGGCTCAAGGACGGGCGGCAGATGACCGCCGTGCAGTTGCAGATGGAATACCTGGAGCAGGCGCGTAAGTACGTCGAGGACCGGTACGGCAGCGACGTCGACGCCCAGACCCGCGAGGTGCTGGAGCGGTGGGAGTCGGTGCTGACCCGGCTCGAGGATGACCCGATGCGCTGCGCCAACCAGCTCGACTGGGTGGCGAAACTCAAGCTGTTGGAGGGATTTCGGGCCCGGGACGGGCTGGACTGGAGTTCCTCCCGGCTGCAGCTGATCGACCTGCAGTACTCAGACGTACGGCCGGACAAGGGTCTTTACCACCGACTGGTGGCCCGCGGCTCGATGGAGACGCTGCTGACCGACGAGGAGATCGACCGGGCGGTCGGCGTCCCGCCGGAGAACACCCGGGCCTACTTCCGCGGCGAGTGCCTGCGCCGCTATCCGGCCGAGGTGGCAGCGGCCTCGTGGGACTCGGTGATTTTCGACGTCGGCCAGGAGTCGCTGGTGCGGGTACCGATGCTCGATCCGCTGCGCGGGACCCGCAAGCATGTCGAGGGTCTGCTGGACCGGTGCCCGAACGCCGCGACGCTGGTGGCCCGGCTGACCGCCGGGCGCTGAACGTCGGCGCTGACGTCATGGCTCGCATATTGGTGCTGTTTCGGCCGGCGTTCGCGTACGGCGGAAACACGACCGTCACCGGATGGGTGCGATACCGACGGGATTCTGTCGGTGTATCAAGGTAATTTGGCAATTGGTACGGCACTGGGTGCGGGGATCGGCGACAGGGAGTGACAGATGGCTAAGCAGGAGCATGGAGGCCAGGGACGCGGCACCCGCCGCGACGACGAGGCGGGCGACGCTCCGGAGCCGGAAGGCGGGCCGGCTGACACGCAGGCCCGCCAGGAGAAGCTGAGCGAGGACGTCGATTCGATGCTGGACGAGATCGACGACGTGCTCGAGGAGAACGCCGAGGAGTTCGTCCGGGCCTACGTTCAGAAGGGCGGCCAGTAACGGCGGCCGACGAAGGGTGGGCAACAGGATTTGCCCCTACGGGTGTGCCGGCCACCGGCCGGCCCCCGGTAGGGTGCGATCGGCTGGCTGGGTGTGATCGGACTGGCAGGGAGAGACGTGGCTTTCGTGGCTTTCGAGCAGGGCATGCCGGGGCGGTTTTCCGCACCTTTCACCGCTGTGGGTTCCTCGTCGTTCGTGGACTTCCTGTCCGCCGCGGCACCGGACCTGCTCCCGGGCCGACGGCCGTTGCCGCCCGGTTCGGCCGAGCATCTCGGTGCGCACGCGACGACGATTATCGCCCTCAACTACGCCGACGGCGTCCTGATGGCCGGTGACCGGCGCGCGACGATGGGCAACCTGATCTCCCAGCGCAACATCGAGAAGGTGCAGGCCGCCGACGACTACAGCCTGATCGGATATGCCGGCACCGCGGGCATCGCGATCGAGATGGTGCGGCTGTACCAGGTCGAGCTCGAGCATTATGAGCGGCTCAACGGCACTCCGCTGACCCTGGACGGCAAGGCCAACCGGCTGGCCGCGATGGTGCGCGGCAACCTGGGTCTGGCCATGCAGGGCCTGGCGGCGATTCCGCTGTTCGCCGGCTATGACCTCGATCCAGACGCCGAGCGTCCGGGTCGGATCTTCAGCTACGACCCGGCCGGCGCATTCCACGAGGAGACCGGCTACGACGGGGTCGGTTCCGGATCGCTGTTCGCCAAGGGCACCCTGAAGAAGCGCTGGCGGTCCGGGCTGACCCGTGACCAGGCGGTGCAGCTCGCCGTCGACGCGCTCTACGACGCCGCCGACGAGGACTCCGCCACCGGCGGCCCGGACGTGTCCCGGCAGATCTTCCCGACGGTCTTCGTGGTCACCGCCGACGGGGTCGAGCAGATCGAGGACGCCGCGGTCGCCGCGGTCGCCGAGGCCGTGATCGCCGCGCGGCTCGACAACCCCGGCGGCGTTGCATAATCCCGCTCGACCCGCCCGCGAAGGAAAGAAGGACATCGACCCATGACCATGCCGTTCTACGCTTCGGCCGAGCAGATCATGCGCGACCGCTCGGAGTTCGCGCGCAAGAACGTGGCGCGCGGGCGCGGTGTGATCGCACTCAAGGTGTCCGAGGGCGTCCTGCTGGTCGCGGAAAACCAGTCCGGCACCACGCTGCACAAGGTCAGTGAGATCTACGACCGGATCGGATTCGCCGCCGCCGGCCGCTACAACGAGTACGAAAACCTGCGCGTCGCCGGCGTCCGGTACGCCGAGCTGATCGGATACTCCAACAGCCGCCGCGACGTCACCAGCCGTGCCATCGCCAACGCGTACGCGCAGACGCTCGGCTCGATCTTCACCGAGCAGCAAAAGCCGTACGAGGTGGAGATCTGTGTCGCCGAGGTCGGCACCCGGGCCGAGTCCGACCAGCTCTACCGGCTCACCTACGACGGATCCATCACCGATGAGGTGGATTTCGCCGTCATGGGCGGGCAGGCGGACGCAATCAGCGCCGCGATGCGCGAGCGCTACCGCGCGGGCATGGACATCGGCGAGGCGATCCGCGCCGCCGTGCACGCGCTGGGCGACTCCGGGGGCGACCAACCGCGCCAGCTGGCCAGCGCCCAACTGGAGGTCGCGCTGCTGGACCGCAATCGACCGAAGCGGGCGTTCCGCCGGCTCAATGGCACCGTCCTCGAGGCGATGCTGGAGACTCCGGCGGCCGAGCCGTCCGAGGACGCGGCCGAGCCGGTCGAAGCCGGGCCGGCCGAGGCGCCCGAGTCCGGTCCGGAAGAGACTCCGGACAGCGACGCCTGAGGTTGGCCGGTCAGGCCAGCTGGGCGGCGCCTTCGCCGAATGACCAGTCGATCGACTGGTTTTCGGTCAGCGCGGTCAGCACGTTGCGCGGCTCGATCCCCACCCGTTCTGCGGCCAGCTCGGAGATTCGCCGGTAGAGCGCCTTTTTCTGCGCGTCGGTCCGGCCGACCCGCATGGTGATGTTGACGAAGACGATCCCGTCGTCCCGGTTGACGCCGAGATATCCCGGGTCGTACCGCACCCCGCCCTGGCGGTGGCTGGTGCGGATCTGGAACACGTCGTCCCGCGGGACGTCGATGGTCTCGGTCATGGCCTGGTGGACGGCGTCGCCCACCGCGGCCAGCCGCTTGTCAGTCGATTCAGTGTCCACATCGGACAGTAGGTCGATCCGTACCAATGGCATGGTTCGTCTCCTCGTGAGGTGTGTGGTTACCAACGCTTGCCGACGGCGATCTCCGGGAAGTCCGGCGCCGACACGTGCAGCACCTGGTAGCGGGTGCCGAGGGCGTCCGGTTCCGGGTCCGTCCAGAGCGTGAAATGCAGCAACTCCCAGCGCTGGGGGTCGAGGGCGAGCGCCGTCGAGTGCACGCCGGCTGAGGCCGCCCGGTCGGCCAGGCCCGCGAGTGCGTCCGCCACGACCGCCTCCGGATCGGCGTCGGCGGGCAGTTGCTCGGTGTGCCGGGTCGCGGTCCGTGGTCGCGCCGTTGCCGCCGGGCCCGGTGTGCAGGCGATCCCGGTCCAGTGCCGCACCGCCGGACGCCCGAAGTCGCGGCGGATCCCGCCGAACCCGCCGCCGCCCCACAGGAACCGGTTCATCCCGTCGATCGAGGCCCACAGATAGAACGGCGCGTATTCGTTGACCGGCGACTCGTCGGTCCCGCGTTCGCGGATCAGGTAGGCCTTCAGGCCCAGTCCGGCGAAGTCGTCCAGCGCCGGGCCATTTGACCGGACCCGTTCCCGGATGATGCCCATGTCGTAGTCGGACGGCAGGGTGATTTCGTACTGCATCGCATACATGAGGAGACTTTCTGCCAGATCAGCGCGCGGCGTCGAGCAGCGCGAGGATGCCGTCTATCGCGCGGTCGAACGGCTCGACCGAATCGGCGGCCCGGGCCAGTACGTATCCGCCCTGCAGGACCGCCGCGATGGTGGCGGCGGTCTGGGCCGGGTCGAGCGTGCCGGCGATCTCACCCGTCGCCTGACCTTCGGCGACGATGTCGGCGAGCCGGTCGCGCAGCCAGTCGAACGTCTCGGCCAGCGGACGGCGCAGGTCCGCATTGACCACCACGTCGGGATCCTGGGTCATCCGGCCGATCCGGCAGCCGCGCAGCACATCGCGTTCCCGGTGCAGGTAGGCGGAAATCCGCCCGATCGCGGTGGATCCGGCACCGAACTCGTCCTCGATCTCGGCCCGCATCTGCGCGGCGGTGCGCTGCAGCGCGGCCAGCGCGAGATCGGGTTTGCCGCCGAAGTGGTGATACATGCTGCCCTGCCCGGCGCCGGCGCGGTCCTGGATCGCCCGCGGACTGGTGCCGGTGTAACCGCGCTCCCAGAGCAGTTCCTGTGTGCTTTCGATGAGTCTGTCCCGCGCGGCCATGAGCACACCGTACATACTAGTAGGTACAGTGGCCAGTGAAATTCCGGTGTGATCCATTGCGCCGACGGAAAATGCCCGTGGCAAACGGTATTCGGTCGCTTACTCCGACTAGGGTGGTGACGTGGATCGCCGCATCTTTGGACTCGAGAACGAGTATGGCGTCACCTGTACCTTTCACGGCCAGCGACGGCTGTCTCCGGACGAGGTGGCGCGGTACCTGTTCCGCCGGGTCGTGTCCTGGGGCCGTAGCAGCAACGTGTTTCTGCGCAACGGCGCCCGGCTCTACCTGGACGTCGGCTCGCACCCGGAGTACGCCACGCCGGAATGCGATTCGATCGTCGACCTCGTCGTGCACGACAAGGCGGGGGAGCGGATCCTTGAGGGGCTGCTCGTCGACGCCGAGCGTCGGCTGCACGACGAGGGCATCTCCGGCGACATCTTCCTGTTCAAGAACAACACCGATTCGGCCGGCAACTCCTACGGCTGCCACGAGAACTACCTGGTCGGCCGCCCCGGCGACTTCTCCCGGCTCGCCGACATCCTCATCCCGTTCCTGGTCACCCGGCAGATCCTCTGCGGCGCCGGCAAGGTGCTGCAGACGCCGCGCGGCGCGGTCTACTGCGCGAGCCAGCGGGCCGAGCACATCTGGGAGGGCGTCTCCAGCGCCACCACGCGCTCGCGGCCGATCATCAACACCCGGGACGAGCCGCACGCCGATGCCGAGCGGTTCCGCCGGCTGCACGTGATCGTCGGCGACTCCAACATGAACGAGTCGACGACGCTGTTGAAGGTCGGCTCGGCCGACATCGTGTTGCGGATGATCGAGGCCGGCATCGTGATGCGCGATCTCACCCTGGAGAACCCGATCCGGGCGATCCGCGAGGTCTCGCACGACATCACCGGACGCAAGCGGATCCGGCTGGCCAACGGCCGCGAGGTCACCGCGCTCGACGTGCAACGGGAGTACTACGAGAAGGCCGTCGACTTCGTCGCCCGGCACAGCGACGATCCGGTGTTGACCCGGGTGATGGACCTGTGGGGACGTACGTTGACCGCCGTCGAGACCGGCGACCTGTCGCTGATCGACCGCGAGATCGACTGGGCCACGAAATACCAGCTGATCGAGCGTTACCGGGCGAAGTACGACCTGCCGTTGTCCTCGCCGCGGGTGGCGCAACTGGACCTCGCGTACCACGACATTCACCGCGGCCGCGGCCTGTACTACCTGCTCGAGCGCAAGGGCATGGTCAAGCGGGTCACCCGGGATCTGTCGATCTTCGAGGCCAAGAGCGTGCCGCCGCAGACGACCAGGGCCCGGCTGCGCGGCGAGTTCATCCGCCGGGCGCAGGAGCGGCGGCGGGACTTCACCGTCGACTGGGTGCACCTCAAGCTCAATGACCAGGCGCAGCGCACGGTGCTGTGCAAGGACCCGTTCCGGTCGGTCGACGAGCGGGTGGAGAAGTTAATCGCCGGCATGTAGCCGGTCGTCGCGGGGCACGCCGATCACCCGGCCGAGCAGGCTGACCAGCTGGCGCTGGTCGGCGGCCGGCAGCGCGGCCAGCAGCTCCTTATTGGCCTGCGCCAGTTGCTTGTCCAGTTGGGTGAGTCGCCGCCGGCCCGGCTCGGTGATCGAGATGACGTTGCGGCGTCGGTCGCTCGGATCCTGGCTGCGTTCGACGAGTCGCTGCTCGCCCAGATCGTCCACCCAGCGCACCACGTCGCTCCGGTCGAGCCCGCTCCGCTCGCTGAGTGCGGTCTGACTGAGTTGGCCGAACTCGTCGAGTGCGGCCAGTAGGGCGTACTGACTGCGATGCAGGCCGGCCTCGGCCAGCACGCCGTCCACGGCCCGACGGGCCTCCATCGAGAGCTGTCCGAGCAACCAACTCGGCAGCGTCCGCAGCCGCCTCGGCGAGTTCGCAACGTCCATCCGCAGAGACTAGCGCCAGTCCAGGGCGGTCTATACTATGGGCGCTACCCATTATTTATGGAACCAACATTCAGGAGATCAACATGACCACCCACGAGATCACGGCACTCACCGATTCAGACTGGCCCGAGCTCCTGGACCGGCTCCGCATCGAGGCCCACATCTCTCAACTGGGACGGTGTCTGGATGAGCGGGATTTCGAAGGGCTGCGCGGTCTCTTCACCGAAGACGCGATGGTGCGGACGCCCGGCGGAACCGCCGTCGGACATGACGCGCTCGTCGACCAGGCGCGGCAGCGGCATTCCGCGGACGAGGGCATCCAGCACCTCATCACCAACCTCGTTGTCGAGGTGGCCGGGGATCGGGCGTCGGTACGGGCCAACCTGCTGGTGAGTTTCGCCCGCTCCGGGGCCACCGGACCGGCGCCGTTCCAGCTGGGCGAGGTCTACCGGTTCCAGCTGCGGCAGACGGGCGAGGGCTGGCGCATTGCCGGGCTGAGCAGCGCGCCGACCTGGTCGGTCAACCCGCCAGCTGGTGTCCTGGGCGGTCCGACGCGGAGCTAGGCTTTTTCCGGGTACCCGTTCACGCTGCCGGAGGCACGACATCGTCGCTGGCACAGCTCGTACCAAAGGTCACGACTTGCCTATTCAATTTGCTGTCACACTGGCGTGATGACGTTGGAGTCCGAGTCGGTGAATCGGCTTGCCGAGGCGGCGTCGAAGATATTGTCAGAATTAGAATTACCCTTGATGACTATCCGGTTGCAGTCAATTTCACGGAGAATCCCGGGATTGTTATTGTGTCTGTGGGAATTGGCGCATTTGTGGTGGAGGCACCAACTTTCGAAGAAGCGGTTGTCCAGCTCGCAGATGAGCTACAGGATCAGGCTATTGACATAGGCTTGAAAGCGGTGCCGCGATGTGTCGGCGCGCACTTTCATCCGGCGCGGGCACAAGTTGTCGATAACACCGCGGTTTGGGTTTGTCCCGCATCGGGGGAGACGATCCGCCAAATCGGATCCGGAACAGCGGGATAGCCAAGTCGCTGATCGTGCCGTCACCAGGTCAGGCTAGCCGTCACACACACGGTTCGCGGCGACCCGCGCACACCTGCGGCCGGCGTCCTGGGTCGCGACGCAGAGAGTTAGGCTTTCGGGGCGTAGCCCGCATACCTAGCCGGAGGCACGACATCGTCACCGCACCATGATGCGCGATCTGGCCCGTCGAAACACCACCGGTTCCCCGACCCGTACGCAGCGCAACGGCCTGCTGCTCGCCGGAATCCTGCTGATCGCGGCGTCGTTGCGGTCCCCGATCACCGGGGTGGGTCCGCTTATCGGCACCATCCGGGGCGACACCGGTATCAGCGGCAGTGTGGCCGGGGTGTTGACCACCCTGCCGGTGCTGGCCTTTGCGGCCGCCTCGCCGGTGGCGCCGTCGCTGGCCCGGCGAATCGGTATCGAGCGAAGCCTGTTTGTCGCGCTGCTCGGACTCTTCGCCGGGGTGGCCCTGCGGTCGGTCCCGACCCTCGGCACGCTGTTCGCCGGCACCGTGCTGCTCGGCGTCTCGATCGCGCTGGCCAACGTGCTGCTGCCCGGCCTCGTAAAGCGCGACTTCCCGCACCGGGTCGGTGCCATCACGAGCCTGTACGCCGCCACGATGAACCTCCTCGCCGCGACGTCCTCCGGCATCGCTGTGCCGATCGCCGGTGCCGCGCCCGGTGGTTGGCGGACCGCCATCGGCTGCTGGCTCGTGCTGATTGTGCTCGCGCTGGTGCTGTGGTCGCCGCAACTGGGGGAGCGGACCGTCAGCACCGAGCAGCGGGCCCCGATGCCGTGGCGGTCCCCGCTGGCCTGGGCGGTGACGTTGTACATGGGGCTGCAGTCGCTGGCCTTCTACGCGATGGTGAGCTGGCTGCCGACAATCCTGCACAGTCGCGGGACGAGCACCGGCCGGGCCGGCTGGGAGCTGTTTCTCTTCCAGGTCGTGGCTCTGGTCTCGAACTTCAGCACGCCGACGCTGATCCGCCGGCTGCCTGACCAGCGGCTGCTGGCGGCCGGCTGGTCGCTGATGGCGGGGGTGGCGTTCGCCGGCCTGCTCCTGGCTCCGGTGCTCACCCTGCTCTGGGTGGTGCTCGGTGGCCTGGCCAGCGGTGGTGCGTTGGTGTTGGCGTTGTCGTTCTTCGGGCTGCGGTCCGTCGGTTCCCAGCAGGCAGCCGCATTGTCCGGAATGGCGCAGTCGGTCGGCTATCTGATCGCGGCGAGCGGGCCGGTGCTCTTCGGAGTGCTGCACGACGCCTCCGGCGGGTGGAGCATTCCGCTGCTCCTCCTGGTGGTGCTGGCCGGTGTCCAGCTGCTCATGGGCTACCGCGCCGGCCGGCTCGGCACCGTGCGCGGTGCTGACTCAGCCTCCTCTTAGGGAGCCCGGCTACAGTGTGGCGTTCCTCGAATCAGCTTTGCCTGACATGACATCCAGATGACCAGACTTTGACTCAGCGAAGGTTGTGCGTGTGCGTTACCGCCCCGTTGCCCTGACCGCTCTGTTCGTCGCCGGCGCCGTCGTCGCGGCCGGCTGCGGCTCCAGCAAGTCCGACAGCAAATCGGCCCCCAAGAAGCCGGCCGCGGCCTCCGCGTCACTGTCCAGCGTGACGGTGAAGAGCGGCAAGACGCCGACCCTGAGCCTGGCCAAGAAGCCGTTCTCGGTGACCAAGACCGCGGTCAAGGTCGTCACCCCTGGTCACGGCGCCGCCGTGAAGAAGGGGCAGAGCGTCTCGGTCAACTACGTGCTCGTCGACGGCCGGGACGGCAAGCAGGCCGACTCGACGTACGGCAAGGCGACCCAGGCGTTCCCGGCCGACCCGACCCAGGTCATCCCGGGCATCGCCAAGGGCCTCATCGACCAGAAGATCGGCTCCCGGGTGCTGGTCGGGGTCGCCCCGGCCGACGGCTTCAAGTCCCAGGGCGGCAACCAGAATCTCGGCATCCAGGCCGACGACAGCCTGCTGATCCTGCTCGACATCAAGTCCGCCCACACGCCGCTGGCAATGGCCAAGGGAACCGCCGTGCCGCCGAAGGCCGGCCTGCCGACCGCGAAGTTCGATTCCAAGGGCAACGCCACCATCACCGTCCCGAAGACGCCGGCCCCGACGAAGCTGATCGTCCAGCCGCTCATCAAGGGCGACGGCGCCACGGTGAAAAAGGGCCAGACGGTCTCGGCCAAGTACACCGGCGTCATCTGGAAGACCGGCAAGGTCTTCGACTCGGCCGCGACGCACGGTCCCAACGCGGTCCCGTTCCCGGTCGGTGCAGGTCAGGTCATCCCGGCCTGGGACACCGGCCTGGTGGGGCAGAAGGTCGGCAGCCGGCTGCTGATGGTCGTACCGCCCAAGTACGGGTACGACACCAGCCCGCCGGCAAACTCCGGGATCGGAAAGACCGACACGCTCGTCTTCGTCATCGACATCGTCGACGTCAACTAACCCGCCCCGTCCTGCGTTGATCATGCGGAAACTGTTTGCGACACGCCGCTGAGAGCAACAGTTTCCGCATGATCAACACCGAGGGTGGGGTCGTCAGAAGCCGGTGCCGCTCCACGGCGCTCGGGGCGTCCGGAACAGTTCGTCGGCCCGATCCAGGGCGGCCGCGTCGGTCACCGCGATGCGGCCGACCGCCGCCAGCTCGCTCGGGCGCCATTCGCCGAGGTAGAGCATCGCCAGGGTCTCGACGTCCAGGCTGAGTTCGGGGTCGCGGTCCGTGCGTACAACCTCGGTGCCGTGGATCAGGTAGGCGCCGGAGTTCCGTGGCAGCTTGGAGTCCGTCACGCCCAGCACGACCGGCTCACCGGAGCCGAAGGTACGGGCGGCGAGCGTGCCGGGGACGTCGAGCAGTCGGAGCCAGAGGTCGTCGGTGCGGTTCAGCACCCGACAGGCCCGCGGATCGGTCAGCATTGTCGCGATTGGATCGTCGATCGGCCGGCCGGAGGCCCGGATCTCGGTGATCAGGTCGACCGAGAGCAGGAACCGCCACAGCCCGATCAGAGCGGCCGGGTCGGCGGCGTGCAGGTCCCGCACCTGCAGGGCCACGCCCCCGTCGGGCGCTTCGAAGGTGCCGAGATCGATGACGCGGTAGACGACGAAACCGTCGTCGCCGTCCGCTCCGGTGTGTACCGCCACGGTATGGGTTCCGCCGGGTCCGACCTGCAGGTTGTGATCGCGCATCCACCACGGTGCCGGTCGGGCGATCATCCCGGGCCGGTGCAGACCGATGCGCCGGTACACATCGGGCGGCAGCTCCACCGCCTCCGTACGGTCGAGCACTCGTACCTCGCCGATGTCGGGCACACCGGGCCGGATGCTGGCCTTGCCGCGATCGATCCGGAACCTCAGGTTGCGGGTCGCCGCGCCGTATCCGAAACGGCCGTAGATCGTGGTTTCGCTCGCGTGCAGGATCGCCACCTGGTCGCCGCGGTCGAGGCAGTCGGCGAACTGTTGGGCCTCGAGCTGGGTCAGGATGCCGCGCCGGGTTCGGTCGGCCCGGACGCCGACGCCGTCGACCGCGGCCGCAGGCAACTGGCGGCCGCCGGGGACAGCGAGCTCGGTCCGGTACGAGCCGGTGATCCCGATCGGGGTGTCGCCCTCGAAGGCGCCGAACCTCCGCTCGGCCCCCACCGCGGCGCCGACCTGCTCCCAGATCTCGTCGGTGGGCGGCGTGCCGTGCAGGGCGGTCATCAGCAGGTCGATGGTCGCCCGCTGCTCGCCTTCGCGTAGCGGACGTACCGAGAAGTCGGACACAGCGACAGCTCCTTGCGTCGTTGAGGGTTGGTCAGCCGGCCGGATGCAGCAGCGAGTGGGCGTGCCGACCCGCGGCGGCGGCGGACAGGAACGCCGCCGGATCCTCGGTCAGCCCCCGTCCCATGGTGGAGAGGCCGACCGGACTGCCGCGCAGCGCCGCGGTGAGACCGTCGACGGCCACCTCGACCAGCCGGTGCCGGGCACCCAGCGGCTGTGCGTCGGCTCGGACCTGGGCGCCGAAATCGCCGTTCAGCAAGGGAATCACCACGTCTGCGGACGCCAGTGCGACCCGGCCGTACGCGGTGAGGCTGTGATGCGAGACGCCCCGGTGGCGCGGCCGGGGATCGGCCTGCGAGACACGCAGTGAGGCGACCGGCCTGCCACCCAGGACAGCTGCGGCGTTGACCGCCTCGCCCGCGGCGACGCCGGAGAAGCCCCAGCGGGTATCGGTGCCCAGATTCCCGGGGCCCTGGGTCACCACGATGACGTCGGCCCGCAGCACGTGCCGGGCGACCAGCAGGCCGCTGTGCAGGGAGACCGCCTCGTAGTCGCCGCCGAACGCCTGCCCGGCCGTCACGCAGCCGGCCAGCCAGCCGGCGTTGGTCAGGCCGGCGACGGTACGCGAGAACCAGGCCGGCAGCGCCGCGCCGTCGGTCATCACATATGCCACGCGGACCGGTCCGTGCTGCCGCAATCCGGCGACGACGGCGGGCAGCGCCGAATGCAGATCCGCGACGACGACCGGAGTGTCGTCCAGCGAGTCGGCGTCCCGCAACAGGCCGTGGTGCGGCGATTCCTGTTCGTCCGCGCCGAAGACACCGGCCTGCAGCGGGGTGTAGCGGGCTTTCACCAGATGGCCCGGACCGGTCGGATCGGGCGGCAGCCGATCGGGCAGCGCGACGACGAGCGCGAAGCCGCCGGTCCCGAGCCCCTGGGCGAGCGCCGTGGTGTTGAGCAGCACCACGTCACCGACCTCGGGCCGGCCGACCAGCGCGGGATACGCCAGCGCCACCGCGGCGCCGTCGTCGGGAATCTGCACGTCGAGCTCGACGGTCCCGGCCCATTCGCGGCGGATCCGCACCACGGTGCCGCGCCGCCATCTGATCACGGCTGCGCAGCCTACCGGGGCCCGCCGAAATGTCGGCGGGACAGGGGATGATGCCGCGGCACCGACTCGCCGACCGGAGGACAGCCATGTACGACACCGCCGACCATCAAATCGTGCCGCGGATCGTGCTGCTCAACGGTCCGGCGGGCGTCGGCAAGACGACGGTGGGGGAACGGGTCGCCGGCGGCGCGCGCAACGGCGTCTGCATCCATGGCGATGACCTGAAGAGATTCGTCGTCACCCGCCAGGACGGCACGGTCGCCTCGGGCCTGAGCTACCTCGGCGGCGCCGCACTGGCGGAGGTCTATCTGGATGCCGGCTACGACCTGGTGGTCTTCGAGTTCGTCTTCGAGCGATCAGCGCACGTGGCCCAGTTCCGATCCGGTCTGCGTACCGGACATCCGGTGGCGATGGTGACGTTGTGGGCGCCGCTGGAGGTGGTCGTCGAACGGGAACGCGGCCGACCGGGCCGGGAACGGTTGGGCGAGCGGGTGAGCTCCTGTTGGGAGGCCCTGCGCGAACACCTGCCGGGGCTCGGAACCGTTGTCGACGCCACCGGCCCGCTCGACGACGTCGTCGCAGCCGTGCGGCAGGCATGTCGACTCGATTCATGACCGCGGTCAATCATTCGGGCATTAGTTCGATTCGGCCCGGCGCGGTCGCTGGCAACCGCGGGACTCTCCGCTACCGTCGAGACATGTCCTCGCGTCGCACCGAGCGGCTGGTCAACCTGGTGATCTGCCTGCTCTCGACCCGGCAGTTCCTGCCGGCCAGCCGGATCCGCCAGGCCGTGCCCGGGTACGAGACCGGTGACTCAGCGCGGGCCGATGAGGCATTCAAGCGGATGTTCGAGCGCGACAAGGCCGAGCTGCGTGAGCTCGGCATCCCGCTGGAGACCGGACACAACAGCGTGCTGGACGCCGAGGACGGCTACCGGATCGCCCGCCGAGACTACGAACTGCCCGAGATCGAGCTGGAGCCGGACGAGGCGGCTGCGGTCGGCCTTGCCGCCCGGCTCTGGCAGTCGGCCGGATTGGCCGACGCGACCCGGGGCGCGTTGTTGAAGCTCCGCGCCGCCGGCGTCGACGTGGACGAGTCGGCGACGATGGCGATCGAGCCGCGGGTCAACGCAACCGAGCCGGCGTTCACCCACTGCCTGGACGCGGTCCGGGCCCGGCGTCCGGTCGGATTCACCTACCGCGGCGCACTTCGCCAGCCGCCCACGCAACGGACCGTCGAGCCGTGGGGCGTGGTGAGCTGGCACGGCCGCTGGTATCTGGTCGGACACGACCGCGGCCGGGATGCGGTGCGGTGCTTCCGGCTGTCCCGGATCGTGGATGAGGTCGAGCTGCTCGGCGAGCCGGGTGAGGTCCTCGTGCCCGAGGGCGTCGACCTGGTGGCGGCGGTCGCCTCGGAGGCGCCGCGCGGTCAGCTGACCGCACGGGTCCGGGTGCGCAAGGGCGCCGCGGCGGGGCTGCGGCGCAACTTCCCGGTGACCGAGAGCGGCTCGGACCGCGATGGTGACTTCGACGTGCTCGAGGTGGCGTACTCCGACCCGGAGCGGCTGGCCGACCGGATCGCCGGGTACGGGACCGACGCGGTGGCGTTGGATCCGCCGGAGGTCCGGGACGCGGTCGTACGCCGCCTGGGCGCGATGGCCGGGCGGTCGGTGGTGCCGAGATGACCGCACCACACGAGCGGCTGCCCCGGCTGCTGGCGCTCATTCCATACCTGCTGGCCCGTCCCGGCGTCCCGGTCGTCGAGGCGGCCCGGGATTTCGATGTCTCCGAGGCGCAGCTGCGGCGTGATCTGGAGTTGCTCTGGGTCTGCGGTCTGCCCGGGCACGGCCCCGGCGACCTGATCGACCTGTCCTTCGACGGCGACACGATCGCGGTGACCTACGACGCGGGGATGTCCCGCCCGCTGCGGTTGACCGCCGACGAGGCGCTCGCCCTCGTGGTGGCGCTGCGGACGCTGGCCGGCGTGCCCGGGCTGGCCGGCCGGGACGCGGTGGAACGGGCACTGGCCAAAGTCGAAACCGCCGCCGGCACGGCCGCGGACGCGTCCCGCGGGGTCGCGGTCCGGCTGGAGTCGGCCGAGCGGACCACCACCCTGGTGCAGCAGGCGCTGGACAGCGGGCGGGCGATGCACCTGACCTACTACGTGCCGACCCGCGACGAGTCGACTGAGCGCGACGTGGATCCGATGCGGCTGCTGCTGGTCGAGGGCCACAGCTATTTGGAGGCGTGGTGTCGACGGGCTGAGGGCGTCCGGCTGTTCCGGCTCGACCGGATTGACGACGTCCGGTTGCTCGACGAGCCGGCGAAACCGCCACCGGACGCGACCCCGCGCGATCTCGCCGGCGGCATCTTCCGGCCCTCCGCCGAACACACCGCGGTGACGCTGCGGCTCTCCGGCGCGGCCCGCTGGGTGGCGGATTACTACTCCTGCGACGAGGTCCGCGAATTGCCCGGCGGTGAACTGGAGGTGACCCTGCGGGTCGCCGACACCACCTGGGTACGGCAGCTCGCGCTCGGCACCGGCGCCGACGGGACGGTCCGCTCGCCGCAGTGGCTCGCCGACGAGGTCCGCGACGAGGCCGAGCGGGCGCTGGCCGCCTACGGTTCGTGAACGCCCGGTCGGCCCGGCTAGTAGGGTCCGCCGTATGACGGGACACTCCGCATGATCGGACTGATTGCCTGGGTGGTGGCGCTGGTGTTGGCGCTGCTGATCGGTGGCGTGCTCGGCTACGGGCTCAACGGCCAGATCAAGCGGGCGCGCTCGGCGTTCGAGGCGGCTCGCGGTGATCTCGAGCCGCCGCTGCGGACGCTGCTCGACTCATCGCCCGAGCGGGGTCGACACAGCGCCGTTCCCGCGCCCAAGTCGTGACCGTACGGGCAACCGTGAGCGCCCCTGGATCGAACGTCTCGTCGCGTAGCATGAGGCCAGTCCGCAGAAAGGTGACCAGTCATGCTTGTCGGGCCCGGCAAATGGGTGGTGCTGCTGGTGTTGGTGCTGCTCTTTGTCAGCTATCGCAAGCTGCCGGACATGTCGCGCTCGATCGGCCGTTCGCTGCGGATCTTCAAGGGCGAGCTCAAGGGGCTGGCGGAGAACGACGTACGCACCAAGGCCGCGGCGCCGACGGTCCGCGGTCCACTGGGGACTCCCGGCGCTGGAGATACAGCCAACACGAACACGGCCGGCACGGACAGCACGGCTACCGGCAGCACGGGGACCGATGCGGGGATCAAGAATGACGACTAGCGTGACGCAGCTGTGACGGCACCGGACAGCACGAAGAAGCGGAAGCGCGGCACGCCGTGGTCGTGGCGTCGTACGCCGCACACGCCCGACGGCACCATGACGCTGATCGAGCACCTCTACGAGTTGCGCAACCGGATCATGAAGGCCGCGGTCTTCGTAGTGATCGGCATGATCGTTGCGTGGTTCCTCTACAACGGCATTCTGGGCGTGCTTAAGCACCCATACTGTGCGTTGCCCGCCGACAAGCGGCTGAATACCGGTCACGGCGACAAATGCGAGCTGCTGTTCACCGCCCCCCTGGACGGATTTCTGATCCGGTTGAAGGTCATGCTGGTGGCCGGCCTGATCATGGCGTCGCCATTCTGGCTGTATCAGTTGTGGGCGTTCATCACCCCGGGCCTGAAGAAGAACGAGCGCCGGCTGACGATTACGTTCGTCTTCGCCTCATCGGTGCTGTTCATCGGTGGCGCGGCCCTGGCCTACTTCGTACTCAACAAGGGCCTGCGGGTTCTCGTCGAATCTGGCGGCAGTGGAACGGTCGCGGCACTCGCCGTGTCGAGCTATCTACGGTTCGTCATGGCAATGTTGATGATCTTCGGCGTCTCCTTCGAGGTGCCGTTGCTGATCGTGATGCTGAACCTCGTCGGGGTGCTTACCTTCGAACGGCTGAAGAAGATGCAGCGCATCCTGCTCTTCTCGATCTTCGCCTTTGCCGCGGTGGTAACCCCGAGCCAGGACCCGTTCACCATGCTGGCGCTGGCCGTACCGATGTGCATCCTGTTCGAGGGGGCGGTCATCATCGCCTGGCGGCATGACAAGCGTAAGGCGGCCCGGGGCGACAATGAGTTCTTCCGCAACCTCTCTGACGACGAGACGTCCCCGCTGGACGAAACGCCGTCACCGGTCGAGGAGCCGGACTCGGTTGACGACAACAACAACCGCTGACCGACGCCGCCCGTGAGCCGCGACCTCGTTCTGCTCGTCAATCCGACCGCGGGTCGGGGGCGGGCGAGCCGGCTTGTCGAGCCGGTCCGCGACCGGCTGGTTCGCGGCGGCGCCCGGGTGCGGACCATCGCCGAGCCGACGCCGGAACGGACCGAGGATGCCCTGCGGAAGGCCCTGGTCGACGGCGTTGACGGTGTGGTGGCGCTCGGTGGGGACGGCCTGGTGCATCTGACCCTGCAGCAGCTCGCCGGCACGGACGTCCCGCTGGGTATCGTCCCGGCCGGCACCGGAAACGACATCGCGGTGGCGCTGCGGATCCCGCGTGACCCGCTGGCCGCGGCCGAGCTGATCGGCACGGCGCCGACCCGTCCGGTGGACGCTGTCCGCAGCGGCGACCGCTGGTGGCTCTCGGTGCTGTGCGCCGGCTTCGACTCGGCGATCAACGAGCGGGCCAACCGGATCCGCTGGCCCCGCGGACCGCGCCGCTACGACGTGGCGATCCTGGCCGAGCTGGCGATGCTGCGGGCCCTCCCGTTCACGCTTTCCGTCGACGGCACGGAGTGGAGCGGACCGGCGATCCTGGTGGCGGTCGGCAACACCGAGCAGTACGGCGGTGGATATCGGATGTGCGCCGGCGCCGATCCGACGGACGGCCTGCTCGAGGTGATCATCATCGGCCCGGTCGGTCGGCTGGAACTCGTACGGATGCTGCCGAAGGTGAAGTCGGCGAAACACCTGCAACACCCCGCGGTGACCGTCCTGCGGGGCCGCGAGGTGAAGCTGCATTCGCCCGGGGTGACCGCCTACGCCGACGGCGAGTACATCGGTGACCTGCCGCAGACCGTGACCTGCGAATCGGCCGCGCTGCAGGTCTGGGCGCCGTAAAAGGGCACCCTCGGTGCCGCGGCGTCGGCGGGTCCCCGGTCGTCCCGGGCCGCTGCCGTAGCCTGGGGCACATGGTGCAGCGTGTGGTCGGCGATTCCTCGGGGCCCGCACCGGCGGAGCGTTACGGCGCCGCCCGGCACCGCACCGCATACCCGGCGTTGACCGACTTCTCCGGCGGCTACGCCTTCGATCTCGACCCGTTCCAGGTCCAGGCCTGCGAGGCGCTGGAGGACGGCGAGGGTGTGCTGGTCTGCGCGCCGACCGGCGCCGGCAAGACGGTCGTCGGTGAGTTCGCCGTCCACCTCGCCCTCCGCGAGGGCCGCAAATGCTTCTACACCACACCGATCAAGGCGCTGTCCAACCAGAAATACGCCGATCTGGTGCAGCGACACGGCGCGGAAAACGTCGGCCTGCTGACCGGTGACAACGCCGTCAACGGCGACGCGCCCGTCGTGGTGATGACCACCGAGGTGCTGCGCAACATGCTCTACGCCGGCTCCGGCGCGCTGGACGGCCTCGGTTTCGTGGTGATGGACGAGGTGCACTACCTCGCCGACAAGTTCCGCGGCGCCGTCTGGGAAGAGGTGATCATCCACCTCTCGGCCTCCGTACGGCTGGTGTCCCTGTCGGCGACCGTGAGCAATGCGGAGGAGTTCGCCGACTGGCTGGTCACCGTGCGCGGGCACACCCGGGTGGTCGTCACCGAGACCCGTCCCGTGCCGCTGTGGCAGCACATGCTGGTGGGCAAGCGCCTGTACGACCTCTTCGCCGACCCGAAGACGCTGGAGATCGATCCCGATCTGGTGGCGGCGACGAAGGAGGCCGAGCGGCGGCTGGGCTGGGAGCAGCCGCGCGGCCGCCGCGGCGGCGGACGGCCCCGGCCGCAGCGCCCGCGGCCGCCGGACCGGGTCGACGTGGTCGACCGGCTGGATCGCGAGGGTCTGCTGCCGGCCATCGTCTTCGTCTTCAGTCGGGCCGGCTGCGACGCGGCCGTGGCGCGGTGTGTCGCGGCCGGCCTCGGCCTGACCACGCCGGAGGAGCGGACCGAGATCCGGCAGGTCGTCGAGCGGCGGACCGCCGAACTGCCGGCTGAGGACCTGCCCGTACTGGGTTTCTGGGAATGGCGGGAGGCGCTCGAACACGGCATCGCCGGGCACCACGCCGGCCTCATCCCGGCGTTCAAGGAGACCGTCGAGGAGCTGTTCCTGCGCGGTCTGGTGAAGGTGGTGTACGCGACCGAGACGCTCGCCCTGGGCATCAACATGCCGGCCCGTTCGGTCGTGCTCGAACGGTTGGTCAAGTACAACGGCGAGACGCACGCCGAGCTGACTGCCGGTGAGTACACCCAGCTCACCGGCCGGGCCGGCCGGCGCGGCATTGACGTCGAGGGTCACGCAGTCGTGCTGTGGACACTCGGGATCGATCCGGCGCAGGTGGCCGGGCTGGCCTCGACCCGGACCTATCCGCTGCGGTCCTCGTTCCGGCCGTCGTACAACATGGCCGTCAATCTGGTCGGTCAGCTCGGCCGCGGCCCGGCCCGGGACCTGCTGGAGTCGTCGTTCGCGCAGTTCCAGGCGGACAAGGGTGTCGTCGGGTTGGCCCGACAGATCCAGCGCAACGAAGAGGCATTGGACGGGTACGCGGAGGCGATGACCTGCCACCTGGGCGATTTCACCGAGTACGCGGCGATGCGCCGGGCGCTGTCGGACCGGGAGAAGTCGTTGGCCC
Source organism: Mycobacteriales bacterium (assembly GCA_036267955.1). Lineage (GTDB taxonomy): Bacteria > Actinomycetota > Actinomycetes > Mycobacteriales > QHCD01 > DATAVB01. The sequence goes on from DATAVB010000058.1 coordinate 66,703, forward strand.
GGGCCGGTGCCGCGGTCCGCCGGGCCGAGGCGGCCGAGTCGCTGGAACGGCTGCGGGTCGGCGATGTCATCCGGGTGCCGGCCGGTCGGCGGCCCGGAATCGCGGTGGTCGTCGATGTGGGCCGCGGCTCCGGGCTGGGTCCGGTCGCGCCGACGATCCTGACGATCGATCACCGGGTGCACCGGATCTCCGCGATCGATGTGCCGAATCCGGTCGAGCCGTTGGGCCGGCTGCGGATACCACAGAGCTTCGAGCTCCGGTCGCCCCGCAGCCGCCGCGACCTGGCCTCCAGCCTGCGCAACCTCGACCTGCCCGACAGCCGCCCCGCCGGCCGGCGCCCGCGCGGCGATGACGAGGAGATCGCCGACCTGCGGGCCGCGCTGCGCCGGCATCCCTGCCACGGCTGCGCCGACCGCGAGGAGCACGCCCGCTGGGCGGAGCGGCACCACCGGCTCGGCCAGGAGACGGCCCGGCTGCGTACCAGGGTCGAGGGCCGCACCCATTCGCTGGCCCGCACCTTCGACCGGATCTGTGCGCTGCTGACCGACCGCGGCTACCTCGATGAGGATCGCGCCACTCCGAGCGGGCGGCGGCTGTCCCGGATCTGGTCGGAGAGCGATCTGCTGGTGGCCGAATGTCTCGGCAGTGGCGCCTGGGACCGGCTGGACGCGGCCGGCCTGGCCGCCGTCGTCTCGACCCTGGTGTACGAGTCGCGGCAGGGGGAGCGGGCCAACACCCGGGTGCCGGGCGCGATCCGGGACGCGTTGGCCGAGACCACCCGGCTGTGGTCCGAGCTCGCGGATGAGGAGACCGAACGCGGCCTGGGTCGCAGTCGCGAACCGGACCTCGGTTTCGCCTGGCCGGCGTACCGATGGGCCCGTGGCGAGCGGCTGGAACAGGCACTGGACGCCTCCGGGGTGGACGAGCAGCTGTCGGCCGGTGACTTCGTCCGGTGGTGCAAGCAGCTGGTCGACCTGCTCGATCAGATCGCCGGCATCGCCGAGGGGCGGCTCGCGTCCCGGGCCCGCGAGGCTGTCACCGCGATCCGGCGCGGCGTGGTCGCCGCCACCGCCGTCAGCTGACCGGGATCGATCGCGATCCGGTGGGAACCCGATTCGGCCGTTCGGTGGTCTACCGGAAGCCGAGGCGTTGAGACCCTGATCGGCGAGGTGGGATCGCGACACTATGGGGTAGAGCGGACCTTCTGGATGCCCGTAGGCCACAATGTTGCGACGCAATGGCACGATGGCCCATGGCACTGGCATGACGGTGCCGGACCGGACGCCGTACCGAACGACGAGCAGTAGATCGGAGGTGGTCGCAGTGACCTGTCCGATCTGTGGGCTGGAGAACTCCGCGGAAAGTCGCATCTGTGCACGGTGCGGGACCTCGCTGACAGGATCGCCGGCAACACCGACCACACCACAGAGCGGGGCAATCACCCCGAATTCAGTGCCAGATAACCCGGCGGGAGACGCCCCATTGGGTCCGCCGACCAATCAGTCGACAGGAGCAACGGGCATGCAACCGAACCAGGGCGGCGAGAACCCGAGCGAAGGACAGGGCGGGTACCCGAGCGGTCAGCAGCCGCAGTACGGGCAGCAGCCACCGGCCCCCGGATACGGCCAGCAGCCGCCGCAGGGCGGGTACCCCAGTGGCCAGGAGCCGGCCGCTCCGGGCTACGGGCAGCAGCCCGACTATGGCCAGCAGCCGACCTACCAGCAGCCGCAGCCTGGCTACCCGAGCGGCCAGCAGCCGCAGCCTGGCTACCCGAGCGGTCAGCAGCCGCAGCCGGGCTACCCGAGCGGCCAGCAGCCGGCCGCTCCGGGCTACGGGCAGCAGCCTGACTACGGCCAACAGCCCACCTACCAGCAGCCGCAGCCGGGATATGGCCAGCAGCCCGACTACGGGCAGCAGCCCGGTTATGGGCAGCAGCCGGGTTATGGGCAGCAGCCGGGGTACGGGCAGCAGCCCGATTACGGCCAGCAGCAGGGCCAGCAGCAGTACGGGTACGACCAGCAGCAGGGTTATCCGGCCCAGCAGCAGTACGGGCAGCAGCAGCCGGGATACGGCCAGCAGCAGGACTGGAGTCAGGCCCAGCAGCAGCCCAAGTCCAAGAAGGGCATGCTCTTCGGGATTATCGGTGGGGTTGTTGTCCTTGTCTTGGTCGCGGCCGGACTGGTATTACTCCTGACGAAGAAGACCGTCTTCGACAACACGAAGATGGCGCAGGACATCCAGAACAGCCAGCAGGGCAAGGCGTTGGGCAAGGTCAGCTGCCCGAAGGACAAGGAAGTCAAGAAGGACGCGACCTTCGACTGCACCGCGGGCAACAACGTCAAGATCCACATCAAGGTGACCTCGAAGGACGGCGACTACACCTGGACCCCGTCCCAGGGCTAGTTTCCAGGGGCAAATTCCAGCGCCACCAGTCGCGGGGGG